>NZ_JBLVPU010000001.1:0-323112 GCF_048286735.1 Flavobacterium frigidum
TTGACATAGTAAATGGTGTTTGGTTTTCCCAATCAAAGTTACCGAATTTTCTAAGCCATTTAACAACAGTTGATCTATTTTGAATGCCATAAGTCTTTGTGGATTCTGTAACTGTAATTTGTCCTCGTTCAATTTCTTGAACAATTTGTAATTTAAAAGACATTGAATAATCTTTTTGAGTCCGCTTCACATAGTGTGTTTCTTCATGTTTTTCCATTAGGATACTTATTGTGTATCGCTATTTCAGGACGGGACAAAAGCTTCTTTTAAAAAACCATCCCAATCTTTTAATGTTTTTTTATTTAAATGAAAATCCGTTAAATGTAAAATTCGTAACATATTTTTATAGTTGTATTATTTTAAAATTTATTTAATCAAGCCTAGTCATTTTAGCCAACAACAAATCCTTCAATTCACCTAGTTTTTGGCTTTCTTCTCGTTTTATAAATATTATCTCAATTATTTTTTTAATTTTTACTTGTGATGAAATTAATATTTCGAAATTGGGCGCTTCAAATATAAAATCTTCAATTGCGTCTTTAGTAATCATACCAACTGTTGTACCTTTAGTTTGCTCTTTAATTCTATTTTGATATTCTTCAGATTTTAAAATTTGAAAAATAAATTCATTAGATAATTTTGAATTATTTATAACTCGATACAAATTAGAAGCAATTACAAGTCTTTTATCACTTAAATTTGTTGGTATCATTGCGGGAAAACCCAATATTGGCATATTCTCAGACTGTTGTCGAGTAGCAATAATAATATCTTTTGAAGTAACAATATGTGTTTCTGGAATATTATCTGAATATAGCCTCATACCAGATTCTAAGAATCTATCAGTAAATGAAACGCAACCCATACTTAATAAATATGAATTCCCCTTTCCAATATCAACACTATTGTATGAAAAACCACCTTTTATTTCTATTAAATCACCTAATCGATATTTTTCCAAAGAATCTTCTGAACTTATAATATTGTTATACATTACTTGAGCAGTTTCTTCCAGTTTACTAATCAATTGGTTGTTTAAGGCAACACGGTTTTGTATGGTGTGGTATTCTCTAATAATTTCTTGTTGTTTTTCTATGGGTGGAATGGGTAATTCTAAATCACAAAATGCACTCCAAGGTAAACCACCTCTAACATCCGCATCTGTATGAAAACAAGCTTCTCTATCAAATTCTGTGCGAGTAAACCACATCATTAAATATTCAGGTAATAATTTTGTAGTATCATTTATTTCAAAAATAGGATAAGCTTGAGAAATTATTGCAGGTTCACTATCATTGTATAAAGCAAGTGGCATTTTTTTATCTCTTCGCACTTGCATGGTGCTGCAGGCAAATTGATTTTTACGGATAATCTTATAATTCTCCATATCCGTTCCAATTGTATTCGCAACAGATTTAATAAATTGTTTAGAAATACTGAGTCCAACAAGATTGGTAACTTTCAAACCCTTATTTCGTTCATCAACAAGCTTTATGAAATCTCCAATTTTTCTATAATTTGATTTCATATCCCAATTCTTTGAAAACGTTCAATAATTCAGTTTTTGATTGCTGCTCTGATTTCAATAAATCAGAAAATTCAGATTTGAGATTTTGCATTTTATCTTCAAAATCAATGTTTTCATCACGGTTTACGAAGGTGATGTACTTGCTAGGCACTAACGAATAATCTTTGGCTTCAAGTTCATCAATAGAAGCGGCATAACAAAACTCAGGAACGTCTTGGTATTTAGATATATCTGTTTGCCAATTATGCTAAGCTTCGGTGATTTCAATAATATTGTCTCCTGAAAATTGAATAAACTTTTTTTCAAAAGGAATTCCAACTTCTCTTAAATCCATAAACAAAATTTCGTGCTGTCTGTCACGATAGTTTCTTACCATATCAGGTAATTGTACTGTTCTGGCTTTCTTATTTTTATTCAAAATCCAAAGTGTTACACTAATATTGGTAGTATAAAACATATTTTGTGGTAAAATTACAATGGCTTCTATCAAATCGTTTTCAATTAATTTTCTACGAATTTTGTATTCTTCGCCACCTCCAGAAAGCGCACCATTTGCCAAGATAAAACCAGCTACTCCATTTTCAGAAAGTTTCGCAACCATGTTTAAAATCCAAGCATAATTGGCATTACTCATCGGTGGAACATCATAACCTCTCCAACGTGGGTCGTCAGTGAGCTCATCGCTTGCTCGCCAATCTTTTTGGTTAAACGGTGGGTTTGCCATGATGAAGTCGGCTTTCAAATCTGGGTGTTGGTCCTTGCCAAAGGTATCAGCAGGTACATCGCCTAAGTTAGCGGCTATCCCTCTAATGGCCAAGTTCATTTTGGCTAGTTTATAAGTCGTAGCTGTATATTCTTGTCCGTAAATATAAATCTCTTTTTTGTTTCCGTGGTGGTTTTCAATAAACTTAATACTTTGTACAAACATACCACCCGAGCCACAAGCAGGGTCATATATGACTCCTTTGTAGGGCTCAATCATTTCAGCAATTAAGTTTACTATGCTCTTTGGGGTGTAGAATTCGCCTTTCCCTTTTCCTTCAGCTAAAGCAAATTTGCTCAAGAAATATTCGTATACTCGACCAACAATGTCCGTTTGTTTGTCTTTGAGCGTGTCAATATTGTTAATGGTATCGAGTAAAGCTGCCAACTTGCTCACATCCATATTCAAACGGGAGAAGTAATTATCAGGTAAAGCGCCTTTTAGAGCCGGATTGTTTTTTTCTATGGTGTGTAAAGCGGTATCAATTTTTAATGCAATATCCGCTTGTTTAGAGTTTTCAATAATAAACGACCAACGTGATTCTTGTGGTAAGTAAAAGATATTGGACATGTTGTAAAACTCCTTCATCTCTAGGAATTTTTCTTTATTATCAGCAATTAGTTCTTTTCTTCGTTCTTCAAATTTATCACTGGCAAATTTTAAAAAGATTAAACCTAATACTACGTGCTTATATTCAGACGATTCTACGGTACCACGCAACTTATTTGCGGAGTCCCATAGTGTTTCTTCAATTGATTTTTCTTTTTTTGCTTTTACTGCTTTAGCCATTTTTAGTTCACTTTTACCTGTTGGTTTGAAATCTTAATTTATTGAAACGTAAAAATAGTATTAAAAAAAAGACTAGCTGTAGACACAAACATTAGCTTATTAAAAGTTTTTAGCTTGTGTGATCCATTCGTCGATTTTTATTAGGAAGCGACTTCTAAACTAGATTACCATTTTGTGATAAATCAAGTTCGTAAATAAAAGCTATTTTGTATGAAATTACCATACCCACTTTTGGTGATTTTTGAGTTTGAACAACAAGAATTTCTTTCACTTTTACTTTATAAATAATAGTAAATGATTACTGAGGATAATTGCGGTAGATAATTTTGATCCATGGTGGTTGACCTATTGAAGGTTAGAATACATAGTAAACATTAAAATTAATAACTTAGATAATACTCTATTTATACGGTAATAAAGTTATTGAATCGTTTGCTGTACAAAATCAATAAATTTGTAAGTTAAAATTGGTTAATTTTGCTTATCTTTGATGGAGAACTATTAAAATGTAAACTATGAAAAATAACGAATTTTCAGAATTCAAAAAGGATTTGCCTTTAAGTGAACCTCAAATCGATTTGTTTGTTTATGAAAATGGAGAATTAATACTAAATCCAGCTACTACAGAAGGAAGAAGAAATGCGATTAATTCTTCTCCAGGAAATAATTCTGTTCAAGTTATTGACGGCTTTACGCCATTTATAGAGGAGTATTGTAAAGGAATTCGAACTGGTAAAAAAGAATTCACCATTGACGTTGAAAGAGTGTATGATAAACATTCTAATCTTGATTTTATTTATAGATTAGATGAATAGCAAAACGGAGTTGACTATAATGGCAACTCCGTTTTTATTACAATCTTCGTTTTCTCTTTTTTAAAGGATTTATTTTTTTTCGATCAATATCAGAAAGGGAATCATCATTTTGGATGGTATCGCTTTGCTGTGTTTCTATAACATCAAAAGTATACTCGTCAAAAGTTTTACTGTATTCAATGTCTATTACCCTATCTTTTTGATCAAGGCTGGATTTTTCCAGATTTTGCAATATAATTACATCGTTAGGATTGCCACGATGTAACTGATCAAAAATTTTAAGGTCAGTTGTATCCCCTATCAAAGATGCGATGCTACGAGCAGTATAATTTTTTCCTATATCTTCACCTGTTATTTTTAAACCGGTTTTTTTATCCGAAAATGATGTACCCACTATCTTACCATTCCTATCCTCTTTAAAATTTAGAGTTATGTTATTTTTTAATAAGATTGTTTTAAGATCTGATAATGTTACTTTTTCGTATTCTGAAAATATAGTATCGAGCTCTTCTTTTATTAATACTTTTGTTTTGTTGTGTGTTTCTTTATTTTTTTTAAAAATTATATCTAGGTTTTTCTTTGTTGGTTTTAAATACAGTGAGCTTGCTTTAATGCCTCTCTGGTTTTGTTTAAAGTCTCCTGTTAAACTATTAAAAACCAATCCTTCCTTAACATAACCTTCCTCGTCTATTACATCTAGCCTTGCGATAACTTGCACATCAATTTTATGGTTGTTCAAATACATTACAAACTCAACGAAACTTTGAATTTGTAAAACCTCTAGAGCATTCTTTATATGGAAATTGAGTTTATCTCTTAGATTAGGTGCATCAGCTAATCTTTCTTGTACCATCACTTTTTGCTTTTGTGAGCTAACACGTGTCAAGTTATGCCGTATTTCTAACTCTCTCGTAACACGCTGACTGAGTCTAAAATTATCTGAACTAGCAATATATTTCCCATAAGTATCTAATTTTGAGGTAACTAAATGTATGTGAGGGTGAATTGTATCATCGTGTTTATATACAAGATAGGGGTGGTCTGAATCAAAGCCAATTCCGATTAGATACTCTTTAGCAATATCTTTCAAAATAGCATCCGTCAAAACCGCATTATCCGCTGGAAGGAAGTTTAGAGATATGTGAGCAAACCTATCTTGACGCTTACTTTTTACGTTATTTCCATAAGCTGCTATAATGTTTTCGGCCACTTTTAGATCATCCATAAATATATTCCCGAAATCTAATACAATTGCTTCTTGAGCTAGTACCTTATTGTTGTTGTATCTGATGAAAGGCTCAAGCTTTGAAAATTTTGTTATATTGGCTATCATTCGGTAAGTAGTTTTTCTAATTCATTTAATAAAGTCCAAAAGTTTCTTATGTCAAGATTGGAAAACTGATTAGTACTATTTGCTTTTTTTGCCAATTGATTAAGATTGTTTCCTATGCGATTTAGTTCAAAAATATATTGTGGGTCTTTATTTGTAGGAATTTGTATCGTTTTATTTGATATCGAATTCATTATAATGCTCTTGATTGCTATGCTATTTAGTAATCCTTTCTCTTGTAGCTTTGTACATTCTGGTTCATTAAATGATAGAACGAGCCGTTTATTTAGTTTTAATTGTTCATTTTTTTTTGGAGCTCCGCCTTTATTTTTCATATAATTTATTTTTAAATTGTTTTAAAAACACGAGTTTACGAGTGTTTTTTTTATTTTATTAACACGGTTTTTTGTACAAAAAAACATACCTTGCTGGCCATTTTTATTAATCAATTTATTAGTTTTAATGAGTGTTTTATAGGTTAGAATTTTAATTAAGTATTTGATTTGCACATTTATATAATTAATTAATTAGTTATTTTATTTTTTATAAATTAATTAAATAGCTATCACATTAATATGACAATGTTGCTTAACATTAATATGATAATGTTACTTAACATTATCACTTTAAGTTTTTTTGAAATGCAGTATGAGTAAAGTAAAAGGAACCATGTAGAACTTTTTTCCTTTTAAGCTTTAGAGATACTTTTAGGTTTAGTTTCTATTAAATATGTTTAGACTAAACTAAACCCCAAGCTTAAAGGGGAAAAAGATGAATTAAGGTCCTCTAATAAACTCTATTTTATTTTGATTGGATTTAAAGGGTTCAAAACTTAAATTTTCAAGTATTTTTCCAATTGGTATTTCCGGTGTTTGTTTTTTATGCATGATGTTTTTATTTAAAAAGTTTAAAAAAGAAAAAAAGTGATGATTTGATGACAAAATACAGTCAGCCTAGTACTGGTGAAGGTTCGTATATCATCTTTTTTTCATCATGTCGTCACTCTTGAAATTCATTCATCATTTTATTTTCATCATTTTATTTTATGATGACAAAATGATGACAGTTTAAAAGCTTATTCCTATTGGCTTAACCGTCTATTTTCATCAATTCATCATTAAAATCAGATAAAAATTTTCGGGTTATTGTGTAGTAGCGCCCCTTAGTTAAATTTTGGTAAAAATTGAGGTCGTTGGTAATACTCACTTTTTGATATTGATTTGAGTTTTTGGCTTGCTCTAATTTCCAATTTTTTCGGATTACGTTTTTGATTTCTACAGGATCATATTTAATCTTAAACTTATTTAAAATGTTTAATAAGTCGGAAAAGCAAAAATCTAATGTTTCAATATCTAAACTTTCAATTGTATTCATTAAAGCATTTGCTAACTCTCGTTCTATTTGATTCGAATTATGCCGTATTAATTTTAATAATGCATTAGTTCTGATTTGCTCTGGTGTAAACCACATTCGGGAATGGTTCTCAGTTGAAAGTTTTCTGTTTGTTAGGAAATACAAAAATGCTGGAATCTCAGTAATTAATTTTTTCAAGAGATAGACATCTTCTTTCTGGTAGCGATTTATTTTAATGATTCAAAACCTGATTTCGTCCGCTTCTACTTTTAAGAACGAGGTC
Source organism: Flavobacterium frigidum (assembly GCF_048286735.1). Classification (GTDB taxonomy): domain Bacteria; phylum Bacteroidota; class Bacteroidia; order Flavobacteriales; family Flavobacteriaceae; genus Flavobacterium. The sequence continues at coordinate 6,862 of NZ_JBLVPU010000001.1, forward strand.
TCTTTATTCGAACAAAGGATAAACTTCCCAAAAAAAGAAGATTCCCTTTTGTCTTTTCCTTTTGCCTCAGTTTTATAAGTATTTGTTGTAGAGAGGTATTTTATGCGTTCAGTGAGCTCATCAGTTTTAAATAATACTTCATCTATGCAGATCAGTAGTTTTGATGTCCAATCACTATTAAAATTTGAAGTAAAATCGCTGTTGGTTAAAAAAGTTAAATTGTATTCAAAAATTTCCTTTAGCCATTTCAGAAAGGTTGACTTACCCGTTGAACGCTCTTTACTGACCAAACAAAGAATTGGTAAAATTTGTGTTGGCCGTAAGTAAATTAGTTGCAAGTAATCGAGTCCAAGTTCAAGCTGCTCTCCAAAAATATGGGTTAGAAAACTTAATGTACTTGTGATATCACCTTCAGAAGGTGATTTGCTAATTTGATGATAGGTGTTGTAATAGTCCTGTACTCTTTTTTTAAAATGCTCTGGGCGATTTTCAGGGAGGCAAATAAAGCCATCAAATTTTTCAATTTCCGCAAGTACATCTTTACCGTGGTCTTGTCTGATCAACTCAGCAGACCAAATGACTAAGATCTCGATAAAGTCTCCTGAAGATAAAGGGTATAGGGATCTCTTAAAATAAGACGTGCCTATTCTTAAATACATGTTTTTCATTATACAAAGTGTTTTTTTGTATATTTGCTAGATATACAATTAGTAGAATTGAACAATACAAAAAGAGCATAGCTGAAGACTGTGCTCTTTTTGTTTTAAATTTTTATCAAGTGTTGATTTCGTGAAGCAACTTGAGTGAGCTGCTTTTTACTAAAGACGGGGAATCTTCCCATTTCAAAATATGGAATTTTTCCTTTTTTCTTCCAATTAATGATCGTCTGAACCGATCTTCCAAATAATGCTGCTACCTCAGTTTGATTCAATTGATCTTCAGGGGCAGGAAATGAGAATAATTCCTCATTTTGTAAGGGTGTAAGTGATGTTGCCATTTTTTCAATGATTTTAATTGATTTTCATTGGTAAAATTAGGCTTGAACTTTACTTAAAAAATTACACAAGTATACACACAGAATTTAAACAAGCTTTAATAAGTTTGTAAGGTGTTTTTTTTGATGTAGTCTTTTAATTCACTGGAGATAGCTTTATCAATATCAACTTTTTTTTCCCATAAAAAACACCTTTATTAGTGTCAAATCTCATACCATGAACATTGTTGAAAAATATGTCTAATAAAAAGGCTAAGTTGTGCATTGATTCATGAAACACCTTTCGTTGCTCCAGATAGTAATTCATAACAATAAAAGCTGAATTTTTTTTAGGTTTTAGCAATAAAGCGTTAAGTGTGCGTCTTGCGCTTATTATTTCAATTTCTTCATATTTTGGATTTTTTTCTGTAAAACAGGAAATCAAAATATCAATATTTTTTCTGTCAATTTGGTTGTCAATTGATTTAAAAAACAAAAAATAACTTTCCACAAGTAACTCTTTGTTTAAAATATTTCTTGGGGTTAATAATTTTTTAATATCGACGCTGAATACTCTTTTGTTAAAATAATCTTCTCTGTCATAAATTATTTTTAGTTCATCTTTTGTAATAAATTGATTTTCAATATTTTCGAAACTGATTTTATGTAAGTCATTAAATAAATTAATTTGAGGAATAAAATCTAACTTTAGTCTGTTAAAGAATTTTTCAGTTATTAAAAAATATTCCCCTTCATGACTTACTTCTAATCTATGCTCTCTATCATCTGATAAAATTCTTTTAAATTTTGATATTGCAGTTTTTTTGTCGTGCAAAAAAAACATTGAGAGTGCATAATTAATTGGGACATGTGCTTTCTTATTACTTTCCTCAATACAAAGCATTTTTTCCCGTATTAGATATCCATTCAATTCTGTATTTATTATTGTATAAACTTCTGACCAAATGCTATTTTCATTAAGTAGAACTTGTAAATCACATTTCTTTCCTATTATGTAAGCCATAAAATCACTTGTACATAATGAAAGGCGCGCTTCTTCTATTTGGTTTAAATAAAATGATTCAATTGCTTCTTCCTTAATATATTTTTCTTTACTAAATTCTGCTAAAAAAACGGGCCAGTTCGAATTGTCTTTTATAGAATCGACTAACGATTCGATTTCTCTATAATTTAAGTACCAAAAAATTAACTCAATAATATTCTTGTATTTGGAAGGATCTGAGGATTCTAAGATTAATTTTAATTTTTCGCCTATTTGTTCATAGACAGTAATGATATTCAATGTATCTTCTGAATTTATAGTTTTTGTTTTTTGTTCTTGAGAAATTTTCATATTATTCGTTTTCAAAATTTAGATTCCATGTGCTTTTCATCTCTTTGTTTTTTTGGAAGTTAGATATATCTACATATCTTTTAAATGATTTTTCATCTTTATGATGAGTCATTTCTCTAAGAATTCTTTCATTCATTCCGAAAATAAGTGAGTTTGTAACAAAAGTTTTGCGGGCCACATGGCTAGTAATTAATTCGTACTTCTTGAAATTTTTAGTAATTCTTTTGGTTCCGATGTGCCTTGTAATAGTAACATCAGAATTTAGTTTGATGATCTCGCAACAGTCTTGGATGTTTTTATTTAGTTTTTGTGAGCTTATTTTGGGCAATGGTTCGTAGATAGTTCCTTTATATTTGTCAAGAATGGCTTTAGCGTAAATATTTAATTCGATCCTATGATTAATGGTTTTAGTTTTTATTAAAGTTAATTGGATGTAATCATCGTAAATGTTTGCTTGATCCATATTTTTAATATCAGAATGTCGCAATCCGGTAAAACATCCAAAACAAAAGAAGTCTCTTGATTTGTTTAATTTTTCATTTTCAAAATCATGCTTGTATAGTTTAAAAAGCTCTTCTTTTTCTAAAAAGATTACCTCAATTTCATTCTCTACTCGCTTTAGTTTTTTGAATTCAATATTATTATGGTATCCACGATCAAAAGACCAGTTCATAAAAGTTTTAATGATGCTGATCAACTTCCCGTAATAATTGTTCAACGTTTTCTTTTCTTCAAAAGCGTATTCCATAAACTTTTCTTCAAATCGTTGGTTTATGGTGTCAAATCGTATGGGGTATTTCGTAAATTCATTAAAATGTTCTAAAAAATTTTTAACGGTTGTATACTTTGTGATAGTGCCTAAAGCTTTTGTGTGTTTAGAAACATTTATAAATTCAGTAAAAGCTTCAAAAAAATCAATTGCAATAGAAACCTCTTCTTTGTCAAATTTTTCCAAAAAAATATCTTCAGCGAATGGGATTTTATTGTATTTGAAAAAATCTTTAATACTATCTAATTTTTCTTTTGCTTGATGGATAGCAGCATTTGATTCTTGATAAGTTTCAAAAAAGGGATTTTTTTTATGGTTTCTAACTACTTCACTTTTTTCATCCCAGTCTTCTAGCAAGGTTTTTACAATCGGGAGATTTTTTCTGATTTTAATTTTTCCTGCGGTAATAACTACTCTAACAGGTATTAAACCGTTTTTATTTATTTTGTCTTTGCGTAATTCAAATAGATAATTCATATTAAAGTTCATTAAAGTTGGTTAAATAGGGGGAGTAAATAGGGGAGTAAATTTAAATTAAAGTTCATTAAAACTCATTAAAATATACATGATAAACCCATTGATAGTCAAATATAAGAGATTATAGTTGAATAAAACAAGCTAAAAAATAATGGTACTCCAGGTGGGACCACAAAAAACCCCTCATATCTGCTGATATTGAGGGGTTTATTTTTTTATTTAAACCAACTTATTCAAAAAAGCGTATCTTTGATTTTACTGATGTGGATAATTTCTACTTATGGTTTAATAAATCTTCCATAAAATTAGTATCTTTGATTCAATGGCAATAAAACTAAACAAACTTTATTTCATGCTCATTTTCCTTTTGGGGATTGTGGATCTTTTTGCTGGGCCAGGAGGTTCTGGACCACCCGCTCCAACTGCAAGAAAGCCACCACCTCCTCCGGGATTGACAATTGATGATAATTTCTTAGTGCTAATTCTAGCTATTTTTTTTGGGATTTATTTTATATACCGCTATCAGCAAAAAACAAAAACTTCAATCTAAATTGGAGTTTTTGTTTTTTATTGAGAATGCCGTATTTTTGAATCGTTTCTATTTAGTTTACACGGTCAGTTAGAGCATCAATCAATTGTCATAATTTTTAAATACAATCGTAATTATTTGTTGTATAATCTGGAAACGTATTTGCCAATTACATCAAATTCTAGATTAACTTTCGTGCCAATTGTGAAGTTTTTAAAAGTAGTGTTTTCGTACGTGTACGGGATAATAGCTACGCTAAACTCATTTTTTTTGGAATCAACTACGGTTAAACTCACACCATTTACAGTGATAGAACCCTTTTCTATAGTGATATTGTTTGGTGTTTCGTCATATTTAAAGGTGTAACGCCAGCTTCCGTCAGTTTGTTCTGCGGCAATGCAGGTTCCTGTCTGGTCTACATGTCCCTGAACGATGTGGCCGTCAAGCCTGTCACCAAGTTTCATCGCTCGTTCTAGATTCACGGTGTCTCCAATTTTCCAGTCACCTAAATTTGTTTTTTGTACTGTTTCGTCAATGGCAGTTACCGTATAAAAAGTATCATTTATTGCGACAACAGTCAAGCAAATTCCATTATGCGCTACGCTTTGATCAATTTGTAATTCCCCTGTAATAGTAGCATTCATTGTAATATGAATATTGCTATTTTCTTTTTTTATTTCTTGGATAACGCCAAGTGTTTCTATTATTCCTGTGAACATTTCTTGTTTTATTTTACTAAATTTGCACTTCAAAATTAGCAATAAATAACGGTATGTCATTATGAAAAAAGCAGAAAATATAATAGTTGGAATTTCTATAGGAGATTTAAACGGTATCGGAAGCGAGGTTGTTTTAAAGGCATTCGAGGATACGCGCATGCTAGAGTTGTGCACGCCTGTTATCTTTGCTAATGTTAAGTTGTTATCCTTTGTCAAGAAAAGTTTTCAATCTGACTCGGTATTACACGGAATTGATAAGCTGGATCAAATTGTTCCCGGAAAAATCAATGTTTTAAATGTTTGGAAAGAGGGAGTCGATCTGAATTTTGGTGTTGGTGATCCAAAGGCGGGTGAGTATGCTGTAAAATCATTTGTTGCAGCAACAAAAGCCTTAAAAGACGATCTTATAGATGTGTTGGTGACAGCACCTATAAATAAATATAATATCCAGTCGGAGGACTTCAAATTCCCGGGTCATACAGATTATTTGGATCAAGAACTAGAGGGTAATGCTCTTATGCTTATGGTTCAGGATAATTTAAGAGTAGGACTGTTGACCGATCATATACCGTTGAGTGAGGTAGCTTCTCATCTTACAGAAGAGTTGATCAAAAGAAAAATTGAAACAGTCAAGCAATCATTGATACGAGATTTTAGTATAAATAAGCCTAAAATTGCGGTTTTAGGATTGAATCCGCATTGTGGCGACGGTGGTGTTATTGGTACCGAAGATGATTTGGTAATCAAGCCAACCTTAAAAAAGTTGTTTGATAAAGGAACTTTAGTTTTTGGACCTTTTGCAGCAGATGGTTTTTTTGGCAGCAATCAATATGAGAAATATGACGCTATTATTGCAGCCTACCATGATCAAGGACTAATTCCTTTTAAAACATTGTCTTTTGGGAATGGAGTAAATTATACGGCAGGTTTAAATAAAATAAGGACTTCGCCGGATCACGGAACTGCTTTTGATATTGCAGGAAAAGGAGTTGCTGATTTCAATTCATTCAAAGAGGCTGTTTATTTAGCAATTGACATTTATCATTCTAGAAATCAATATGCCGAAATCAGTGCAAAGCCTTTGAAAACAAAAGAAAAACAGTTGTGAACAAAAAAAAGTGAATAACATTATTAGATTTACAATAATTTTATATCTTTGCACTCCCGTTACGAATCGTTGTGACAGGGTCAAAATGTTGGTCAAATGAAGAAGACAAAAGAATTTTTAATTCCTTTCATAGGGTTAAAGCTAGGAAAACATCATTTTGAATATCAAATAAGTAATTCGTTCTTTGAAATCTTTGATTATAATGAATATCAAGATTCAAATATCAAAGTAAATGTAGTTTTAGAGAAAAAAAGTACGCTGTTAGAGTTGAGTTTTAAGCATAAAGGTGTTGTAAACGTTCCTTGTGATTTGACAAGCGAAGATTTTGACTTGCCAGTAAAAGGTAAAATGAAATTAATTGTTCGTTTTGGCGAAGAATTTAATAATGATAATGAAGAATTATTAGTATTGCCTCATGGAGAGTTTGAAATAGATATTGCACAATATATCTATGAAATGATAGTGTTGTCAGTACCTCTAAGACGAGTTCATCCAGGAGTTAAAGATGGAAGTTTAAAAACAGAAGCTTTGACCAAACTTAATGAACTGATAGTAAAAAAAGTAAAAAAAGAGAGTAAACAAGAAGAAAATATTGACCCGCGTTGGGACAAATTAAAGCAACTATTAACGGATAAATAATATAGTAAAATGGCGCATCCTAAGAGAAAAATCTCCAAAACAAGAAGAGATAAAAGAAGAACACATTATAAAGCTACTGTAGCACAAATCGCTACTTGTCCTATCACAGGAGAAGCACATTTGTACCACAGAGCATATTGGCATGAAGGTAAAATGTACTACAGAGGGCAAGTTGTTATAGATAAATCTGTAGCTGTTGCTTAATACATTTTAGTAAATGATATTCGAACTCTCACATCGTGAGAGTTTTTTTGTTGTTTATGATTTTCATGAAATAAGAAGTTACAAATTAATCAAAATGGATTTTTTTTTGTAATTTTCAAGTCTTTTAAAAATTTTTCAAATGATACCATTTGACAAAAAATAATAGCTTATAATGAATACAATTACAGCCGCAATAACCGCTGTTGGAGCATATGTTCCTGACTTTGTGTTAACAAACAAAGCACTTGAAACCATGGTAGATACCAATGACGAGTGGATTACCTCTCGTACAGGAATCAAAGAAAGGAGAATCCTTAAAGAAGATGGAAAAGGGACTTCTTTTTTGGCAATAAAAGCTGCACAAGATTTATTAGCTAAATCCAATATTGATCCCCTAGAAATCGATTTGGTTATAATGGCAACAGCAACTCCAGATATGCCAGTTGCCTCAACGGGAGTATATGTAGCTACCGAAATTGGTGCTTTAAATGCCTTTGCTTATGATTTACAAGCAGCATGTTCTAGTTTCTTGTTTGGTATGTCAACAGCAGCTGCCTACATTGAATCCGGACGATATAAAAAAGTACTTTTGATAGGTGCTGATAAAATGTCTTCGATTGTAGATTATACAGATAGAGCAACCTGTATTATTTTTGGGGATGGTGCTGGTGCAGTTCTATTCGAACCTAATTATGAGGGTTTAGGATTGCAAGACGAGTATTTAAGAAGTGATGGAGTAGGAAGAGATTTTTTAAAGATTGATGCCGGAGGTTCTATACTTCCAGCTACTGCCGAAACGGTTCAAGATAACAAGCACAGTATTATACAAGACGGAAAAACAGTATTTAAATATGCTGTTACTAATATGGCTGATTCAAGCGAATTAATTTTGAAAAGAAATAATCTGACAAATGATGATGTTGATTGGCTAGTGCCACACCAGGCAAACAAGCGTATTATCGATGCAACTGCAAATCGAATGAATTTAGAAGATTCAAAAGTGTTGATGAACATTGAAAAATACGGAAACACTACTTCGGCTACTTTGCCATTAGTACTAAGTGATTTTGAGCATTTATTCAAAAAAGGAGATACAATAATTTTCGCTGCATTTGGAGGTGGATTCACTTGGGGATCTATTTATCTAAAATGGGCATACGATAAAAAATAAACTAAAACTAAAAACAAATAATCATGGATTTAAAAGAAATTCAAAATCTTATCAAGTTTGTAGCAAATTCAGGAGTTGCAGAAGTTAAATTAGAGATGGATGATGTAAAAATCACCATCAGAACAACTTTAGAAGGGAATGTAACTGAAACCACGTATGTTCAACAAATGCCAGCTCAAGCAGCGCTTCCACAAGCAGCAGCACCGCAACAAATTACTCCTGTTGCAGCAGTAGCAGAGGTCCCAGTTGTAGAGAATGCACACTATATCACTATAAAATCTCCAATTATTGGGACTTTTTACAGAAAACCTTCTCCAGACAAACCTATGTTTGTTGAGGTAGGGAAATCAATTGCTAAAGGTGATGTTTTGTGTGTAATTGAAGCCATGAAATTATTTAATGAAATTGAATCTGAAGTTTCAGGAAAAATAGTAAAAATATTGGTTGATGATATGTCACCAGTTGAGTTTGACCAACCTTTATTCTTGGTAGATCCATCTTAAATAATTTATGATTTATATATATTATGAATTGATTTTTAATCCATCATAATTTTAAAAACTTATCACTCATAACTTATAACTGAAAATAGATGTTTAAAAAAATATTAATTGCAAATAGAGGCGAAATTGCGTTACGCGTAATTAGAACGTGTAAAGAAATGGGAATTAAAACAGTAGCTGTTTACTCTACTGCCGATGCCGAAAGTCTACATGTTAAGTTTGCTGACGAAGCGGTTTGTATAGGACCACCTCCAAGTAACTTATCCTATTTAAAGATGTCAAATATTATTGCTGCTGCAGAAATCACCAATGCAGATGCAATACATCCAGGATACGGATTCCTTTCTGAAAATTCTAAATTTTCTAAAATTTGTCAAGAACATGGTATCAAATTCATTGGAGCTTCTCCAGAAATGATTGATCGAATGGGAGATAAAGCCTCGGCAAAATCAACTATGATTGAAGCTGGTGTGCCTTGTGTTCCGGGTTCTGTTGGAATTTTAGAATCATACGAACAAGCCTTACAATTATCGAGAGATTTTGGTTATCCAGTAATGCTTAAAGCAACTGCTGGTGGTGGGGGAAAAGGAATGAGAGCTGTTTGGAAAGAAGAAGAATTATTGAAAGCTTGGGAAGGCGCGCGTCAAGAATCGGCGGCAGCCTTTGGGAATGATGGTATGTACTTAGAGAAATTAATCGAAGAGCCACGCCATATTGAAATTCAAGTTGTAGGTGATTCTTACGGAAAAGCGTGTCACTTATCAGAAAGAGATTGTTCGGTTCAACGACGTCATCAAAAACTTACTGAAGAAACGCCATCTCCATTTATGACCGATGAATTACGTACAAAAATGGGTGAAGCAGCGGTTAAAGCAGCAGAGTATATCAAATACGAAGGTGCTGGAACAGTAGAATTTTTGGTAGATAAAAACCGTAACTTCTACTTTATGGAAATGAATACTCGTATTCAAGTTGAACATCCAATTACGGAGCAAGTTATCGATTATGACTTGATTAGAGAGCAAATTATGGTTGCTGCTGGAATACCTATTTCTGGTAAAAATTACTTGCCTCAATTGCACGCGATAGAATGTAGAATTAATGCAGAAGATCCGTACAATGATTTCCGTCCGTCTCCAGGAAAAATCACAACATTGCACATGCCAGGTGGACACGGAGTTCGTTTAGACACTCACGTTTATTCTGGCTATACAATTCCGCCAAACTACGATTCTATGATTGCTAAATTGATAACTACTGCTCAAACGAGAGAAGAAGCGATTAGCAAAATGAGAAGAGCATTAGACGAATTTGTAATTGAAGGAATAAAAACTACCATTCCGTTTCACAGACAGTTAATGGATGATCCTAGATATATTTCAGGGGTGTATACAACAGCATTTATGGATACTTTTAAGATGAACGATCCAGAATAAAAAATACTTTATTTAATTGAAAACCTTGCAGCGATGCAAGGTTTTTTTTGTTTAATTTAATTTTGATACTTGTGTAAAGTGTATAAATATTACCCATATTCCTCAAAAAAATACCCGCTTTCCCCATCTTTAAACAAAGTAGTCAAATAATAATGTATTGGTTTTTAGTCTATTATAGGTATTTTAGGTTATCGTAAAAAAATTGGTATAATTATTCTTATATCCTAAACAACAATAACAAATGAATAATTTAAAAATAAATAGTATGAAAAAGTTAATCTTATCAGCAGCAATCGTTTTAGGAAGTTTATCAACATTTGCAAATGCCGTTCCTACAACTAACTCCGTTACCAATTCAAAATCTATTCAAGAAGAATACATTGAGGTAAAACTAGAAGAAGTACCTGAAGCTATAAAAGCGGCATTAAAAACAGCTTATCCAGATGCAATACTCGATAAAGCATATATAAATGCTAACAAAGAGTACAAATTGGATATCACTGTTGGTGATAAAAAAGGAAACCTTTTTGCAGATGCAAATGGAAAATGGATCAAAAAATAATTATAAATAATAAATTAAAGAAAATTATATGAAAAAGTTAATCTTATCAGCAGCAATCGTTTTAGGAAGTATATCAAGTTATGCAGCTATTATTCCAGTAAGCAATATAGTAACCCAATCTGTATTATTACAGGAGGAATATACTGAAGTTAAGGCAGAAGCAATTCCTGAAGCGGTCAAAGCAGCATTGAAAATCGCTAAACCAGACGCCACACTAATTAAAGCTTCTATCAATGCAAAAAAAGAATATAAATTAGAAATTAAAGTTGGAGACCAGAAAGCTACTGTTTATGCGGATGCCGAAGGAAACTGGATAAATAAATAGTTTAAGGAAATTTTTTATTTTAAAAGAGATTGTTTTTTAACAGTCTCTTTTTTTTTGCAAAAAATTATGAGAATACAAATTTAATAACTTTATTTTAGCACTACAGTTAAACAATGTAATGGTTAAGATTTTATTGATTGAAGACGATGTAGCTTTTTGTAGATTATTAGAAAAATTTCTAATAAAAAAATCCTATGATGTAACGGCAACATTTTCAGCTACAGAAGCAAAGTCTAAGATTAAAAATAACGAATTCGATTTGATCATTACGGATTTAAGACTTCCCGATTCTGATGGAATCGTACTTATGTCAGAAATAAAATCAACTCACCCCAATGTTCCTATAATACTAATGACGGGATATTCGGATGTGAGTACAGCTGTAAAAGCTATAAAAAACGGTGCTGCAGATTACATTTCAAAACCATTTAATCCTGAAGAAGTTTTATTGGTTATTACTAGCGCACTGCAAATATCTGAAAACATAATTTCTACATCTAAAAATAAAAAACAAGAGGTTAAAAAAAATACTGACGAATTCATTAAAGGTATTTCTAAGGCGTCCCAAAAGCTTGCCCATTACATTCAATTAGTCAGCCCAACAAACATGTCAGTTTTAATTATTGGTGAAAGCGGAACCGGAAAAGAAGTCATTGCGAAAAGTATTCACGAAAATAGTTCTAGAAAAAACACTAATTTTATTGCTGTTGACTGTGGTTCCATTCCAAAAGAATTAGCAGCTAGTGAATTTTTTGGACATCTAAAAGGATCTTTTACTGGAGCGATCCAAGATAAAATTGGTTTTTTTGAAGCGGCAAACGGTGGAACTATATTTCTGGATGAAATAGGGAATCTATCTTATGAAAATCAAATTCAGCTTTTAAGGGCTTTGCAAGAAAGAAAAATAAAACCAGTTGGAAGTAATAAAGAAATCGATGTTGATATTAGGATTATTACGGCAACAAATGAAGATTTGCGCGAAGCAGTAAAAAGAGGAGATTTCAGGGAAGATCTATACCACAGAATCAATGAATTTTCCATTCATTCTCCTTCATTAGTGGAACGAAATGAGGATTTAATGCTTTTTTCAGCTTTTTTTCTTGATAAATCAAATCAAGAATTGAACAAGAATATCATCGGATTTTCTTCTGAAGTCATGGCTATTTTTCAAAACTATAGATGGCCAGGAAATCTTAGGGAACTGCAAAATTGTATCAAAAGAGCCACGCTTTTATCCCAAGGAGATTATATTGAAAAATCGGCTCTGCCAGTAGAATTTTTTCAAAATGAACTTACGACAACAAATAATTTTTCGTTGTCTGAAAATGAAAAAGACACTATACTTGAGGCCTTAAATAAAACGAATAATAATAAAACTGAAGCAGCAAAATTGCTCAAAATCAACAGAAAAACGTTGTATAATAAATTGAAATTATACGATATTAATTAGTTTAACTCCTTTTCCAGAAACATAAAAAGATTCGCAATCTTATTTTTTAAATCTCTAAAAATAATATTTATGTTCTGAATTGTACCATCTTTTAACTCTAATTGATCTAGAATTGTAGTAATATGAAAAGCCTTGATTTGCTTAAACATTGGATTCATTTTATGAGCACTATTTTTAATTTCAAGAAAGTTATCCTCTAAGATCGCTTGTTCTATATATAGCAAACTCTCTTTTGTACTACTCATAAAGATTAGTAAAACCTCTTTTAAAGCTTCGTCTTCATCAGATAAAAATGATTTTAACGCTTTTAATGAATATGGTTTATTTGGCGGTTTAGATTCAGTTTTCAAGTCTGTTTCAACAGGGATTTCCGTATTATTCAAAATTGCTTTGATGGTATTAAGCAATCCTTTAGGAGAAAATGGTTTTCTGACCATAGCTGTGAATCCTGCGTTTTTATAATTTTTTATATCTAAATCATTTCTTCCTGTTACGGCAATAATTGGCTGGTTTTTATAATTTATTTCTGGTAACTTTTTTAGTTTGTCTACAAATAAGAAACCATCCATGACAGGCATTTGAATATCAGTAATTATGAAATCAAAATTAATATTTGGTAGTGCAGAAATCGCATCAGAGGCATTATTAAAAGGAAAAACAATATAATGATGCTGTTTTAAAACTTCGGTTGTTAACTTTAACAAACTCTCATCATCATCGATAATCACTGCTGTGAAGTTCTCTTTTGAAGGATTGATAAAGATTTCTTTTTTAGATAGTGTATCGTCAAAAATTAATGGAATCTGTATTTCAAAAATGCTCCCTTTGCCTAATTCACTTTTTAAACTCAATTCACCGCCTAAAATAGCGGTTATTTTTTTAGAGATGGTAAGTCCTAAACCAGTTCCTCCATATTTATTTTCAATATTTTCATCGGCTTGTGTGAATTCTTCAAAAATTAATTGCTGATTTTTTTCTGCTATTCCAATGCCAGAATCCTCAATATGGATGGATATTACATCGGTTTCAGGATTTCTTGCGGCTTCAATTTTTATAAATCCTTTGTCTGTAAATTTGAACGCATTTCCTATGATATTAGATAATATTTGCTTCAACCTGAACGGGTCGCCTATGATTTTTTGTTTTAGATTAGGGTCAATTTTGATGTCAAGTTGTATTGGTTTTTGAATATAAACTGATTGTATACTGTTTCCTATTTCATGAATAATATCATATAAAGAAAAAGGAATTTTTTCAACTACTATTTTTCCCGCCTCAATTTGAGTAAAATCAAGTAAATCCTGAACTAATTTCGAGATATATTCTGAAGAATTTTTAATGTTTTTTATAAAATATTCTTGCTTCGGATTTAAGATTGAATTGCCTAAAAGTTCAGTGTAGCCTAAGATTGTACTTAAAGGTGTTTTTAAGTCGTGGCTTACCGTGGAAATAAGTTGTTCTCTATTTTTAAGAAGTGTTTTGGTTTTGATGTTCGCTGCCTCGAGTTGTCTTTTATAGGATTGGGTTTTTGAAAAATCATTCAAAATTAATATTAAAAATAGTAATGTTGACAATGATCCTATCGCTGCTGCTATAGTTACGATTCGGTTTGTTTTTTTTAATGAATTTTCTCGGTCTAAATTATTTTTAGTTGTATTTTGAATAATCTCACTTTCTACAATATTTAAGATTTTCTTTAGTTGTTCCGATATGGAAATTTCATTTCTAAGTAATTTATTTTCTTCAAAATTTAATAACATTTTCTTTTTTTCGGTCTGTTTCTTAACTTCGTTCAATAACGTTTTGGAAGCCATTAAAATCGAATCAGTAGCTTTTTTACTTAACGTGTTCGTGCTGTCATCAGGAATGTTTTGATTTAGGTAGGAGACGTATTTTTTAAGTACATTTCGTTGATATTCTCCCATTTTAGCGGGATATTTTACAAAATCTTCCAATTGGAGTTTTCGTAACGAAGATTCTATCTTTGTTAAATCCTCAATTGCATTTTTTACTGCAGCTTCATCATTAGTCTTGTTTTTTATGGCTTTAAGTTGCTTTATATTTTGGGTTTTTTTAGATAATAAAAACTTTACACTATCCAATAAAGTAGTCTGATAGGAAGTTGTGACCAATAATTTTAAAGAATCAATATCTAATTTTAAAGAGTCTGTTTTAGAAATATAACTCTTGAAATGTTTTTCAGAGTTAGACTGAATGGTTATTCGGGCTAAACTTTCTGTTTTATATATTTTAGAAAGTAAAGTACTCACTTTTAAAATTTTGCTATTTTCTTTAACAACCTTACTTTCAGTTTTTGAAAAAATATTGCTCTCGGAGTATAAAAACCAGCCCACACTTGCAAAAAGTAAAGCCAACACCAGATAACTAATGAAAATTTTTATCGGAATATAACTTTTTCTATTGTCCATTTTTCAAAGATAAAAATTAGATAAGGCTTTAAAGTTAAGATATTCAGAATATTTTGAAGGGAACAAAAAAACCTCATTGATGAATGAGGTTTAATTTATATAAGTTCTAATCTACAAAGTTTCTTTCAGCCATTTGAAAAATTCTGCTTGCCAAACTTGTGCATTTTGAGGTTTTAATACCCAGTGGTTTTCTTCAGGAAAGTATAAGAATCTGCTTTTTATTCCTCGTAGTTGCGCCGCTTGAAAAGCTTCTTGCCCCTGACCAATAGGTACACGGAAATCTTTTCCGCCTTGAATAATTAAAATAGGTTTGTTCCATTTTTCGACCAAAGTCATTGGGTTGAAAATAGTATAGGCTTTTTGAGCAGTGGTATTGTTTTTCTCCCAATACGCTCCACCAAAATCCCAGTTCGTAAAGAAAACTTCCTCAGTAGTCCCGTGCATGCTTTGGGTATTAAAAATACCATCATGAGCAATAAAAGTTTTGAAACGGTTGTTGTGTATTCCAGCTAAGTAAAAGGCAGAATAACCGCCGTAACTGGCGCCAACACATCCCAAACGAGTTGCGTCTACATACTTTTCCTTTGCTACATCATCAATTGCCGCTAGGTAATCATCCATTACCTGACCACCCCAGTCTTTACTTATTTGCTCATTCCACGCTACACCATGCCCCTGCATTCCGCGACGGTTTGGAGCTACAACAATATAACCATTAGCGGCCATCAACTGTAAATTCCATCGGTAGGAGTAAAATTGCGTCAATGGCGATTGTGGTCCACCTTGACAATATAAAAGTGTTGGATATTTTTTTGTGACGTCAAAATTTGGAGGTAGAACCACCCAAACCAACATCTTTTTGCCATCTGTTGTTGTAACGTAGCGCCTTTCGGTTTTGCTTAGTGTTAAAGAATTATAGGTTGCCATATTGACATTTGAAAGTTGTTTCCAGGTGTTTTTCTTCAAATGAAACGAAAAAATTTCGGAAGCATGATTCATGTCGGTTCTTGTAATTATGATGTTATCACCCGAAAAACCTACTAAGTCATTGACGTCAAATTCTCCAGTAGTGATTTGGCTAACGGTAATTGCTATTTTAGTTAGACCCGGAAAATTAACTTTAAACAATTGTTTGGTTCCGTCAATCGGCGCTACAAAATAAATTGTACTTCCATCGGCACTCCATATGAAGTTGTCTACGGTTCCATCCCAATTTGCCGTCAGGTTCATTTTTATTCCTTTGAAACTAGCAATTAAGTCATTTTTATCGGCCTCATACCCATCATTTTTCATTTGCAACCAAGTCAAATTACCTGTTGGAGAAAATTGTGGAGCGGTATCATATCCTAGATTTTCTTCGGTTCTATTGGTGGTTTTCCGGGTTTCTAAATTGTATTCGAAAATATTGGTGTTGGTGGAAACTGCATAATCCGTTCCTGCCTTTTTCTTGCTTACGTAAAAGATACTTTTACTGTCTAGCGACCAAATATAATCTTCGTCTCCGCCAAAAGGTTTTTGAGGACTGTCGAAATTTTCCCCTTTCATTATGTCAATTCCTATTGCTTCCTCTTTATTTTCTTTATAAAAAACATGATTGTATTTGCCTTCGTTCCAAGTGTCCCAATGGCGGTAATTCAATCCATCATAGATTTGAACCTCTGATTTTTCTAGTTCTGGATAAAAATCTTTACCATGAACTTTTTCGATTTTTACTTCTTCGTGATACAGCATATATTTCCCGTCTGGAGAAGTATTATTATCATTTAAAAGGGCTTCGGTATCTTTTATTTCGGTTGGATTCCCACCATTTACGGGTAAAGAGTATAGTTTTGTATCTGATTTATTTTCTTGAACTACAGGAGTTGTTACTTTGTAAACGATATTTTTTCCATCCTTAGAAATTCCTAAAGGAGTTACTCTTCCTAGTTTCCATAGTAATTCCGGGGTCATTATATTTTGTGCCATAGCGTTTAAACTCATAAGTGATAAGGGTATAAAAAGTATTTTTTTCATTTTAAAAGGCAATTTTTTTGTATGATAAAATTAGCCAATTTTTTTCGATTTTTGTCTTTCTAAGAAGTTCGTTTAGCCCCGATAGAAATGGAAATCCTTATTGTTTTTGTTTTAAAAAAACAATAAGATTGCAATGAATAGCGGGATGAGCTCCAGAAATAAATTCAGAATAAATCTAAAAAAAATATTATTTTTATAAAAAATACCTGAATATGGATTTGAGTTATTGGGAGTTAAAAAATTGGTTTACAAATATAGATTATACCATTGTAGGAAGCGGAATTGTTGGTTTGCACGCTGCATTACGCTTGCGCGAAAGATTTCCTGATAGTAAAATTCTAGTCTTAGAAAAAGGAATGTTGCCACAAGGAGCGAGCACTAAAAACGCTGGTTTTGCTTGTTTTGGAAGTCTTTCAGAAATTATTGATGATTTAAAATCTCATTCAGAAGAAGAGGTAATTCAACTCGTTCAAAAACGGTGGAAAGGGTTACAGTTGTTGCGTAAAAGACTCGGTGACGATACCATAGATTTTAAACCATATGGAGGATATGAATTATTCTTGAAAGAAGATGAGAGCAGTTATAATGAATGTTTAGGGAAATTACCGTTTATTAATGAAATTTTACGGCCGCCATTTAAGTCTAGTGTTTTTGCAAAGGAAGTTGACCGTTTTGGATTCACTGGAATTCAAGAATATTTAGTTTTTAATCCTTTTGAAGCGCAAATTGATACTGGAAATATGATGCAGGCATTATTAAAAGAGGCTGTTTCTAAAAATATTTTAATTCTCAACCAGCAAACAGTAACCTCTTATTATGACAAAGGAGATGGAGTAGAGGTAGCATTAAAAGATTTTAGTTACAGCACAAAAAAAATACTTTTTGCTACGAATGGTTTTGCAAATGAACTAATTGGCGTTGCTGTGAAACCTGCTAGAGCGCAGGTGCTAATTACAGAGCCAATTAAAAACCTAGATATAAAAGGTACTTTCCACTTGGATAGAGGATACTATTATTTCAGGAATATTGGCGACAGAATTTTACTGGGAGGTGGAAGAAATTTGGATTTTGAGACTGAAAATACAACTGATTTTGGACAGACAGAAATAGTACAAAAAAAGTTGGAACAATTGTTAAAAGAAGTAATTTTACCTAAAAATGACTTCCAAATTGCGCACCGTTGGAGCGGGATTATGGGCATGGGCAACAGCAAGAATCCTATTGTATCACAACTATCTGAAAATGTGTATTGTGGCGTTCGATTAGGCGGAATGGGAGTTGCAATAGGAAGTTTAATTGGAACAGAATTAGCAGATTTAGTATAATGGCAACAAAAATAGCACCAAGAAAAGCAAGACAACCCGTTAAAAAAGAACCAATCTCTTTTATGAGCAAACTAACCCGATTTTTATTTAAAGTACTGTTGTGGTTCTTTGGACTTTCTTTGTTTTTTGTAGTGCTTTTTAAATTTGTTCCAGTTCCGTTTACACCATTAATGGTAATTCGGGTAATCGAAAACAAAGTAGGCGGTAAAGAAGTTTTTTTTAGTCATGATTGGGAACCCATTGAGAACATCTCGATGAACCTACAAAAAGCGGTAGTTGCCAGTGAAGATGGAACGTTTTTAAAGCACAATGGTTTTGATTTTATTGCCATGCAAAAAGCCTACAAAAGCAACGAGAGAGGTCGAAGAATAAAAGGCGGAAGCACTATATCCCAACAAACGGCCAAGAATGTATTTCTTTGGCAAGGTCGTAGTTATGTAAGGAAAGGATTAGAAGCCTATTTTACGGTTTTAATAGAAATTATTTGGGGCAAAGAACGCATCATGGAAGTGTATTTGAACAGTATCGAAATGGGAAATGGGGTGTATGGAGCGCAAGCTGCGGCAGAACACTGGTATAGGAAAGGCGCTTCTGGCCTTACACCTAAGCAAGCTGCGGGAATTGCAGCTATTTTGCCCAATCCTAGAAAATATGCGGCAACAAGTTCTTCTTCGTACATAAACAGGCGAAAAGCCAAAATTGTACGTGTCATGCGCACCGTAGGAAAAATTGATTATTCGAAGTAGATTTACATTCTAAAGTAAAATTTTAAACATAAAAAAACCGTAAACTCTTAATAAAAAGAGTTTACGGTTTTAGTTTGTGGAGAATATCGGATTCGAACCGATCACCTCTTGCCTGCCAGGCAAGCACTCTAGCCAAATGAGCTAATCCCCCAAACTTGATCGCAAATATAAGATATAAATTTTCCAAAAAGCAAATTTCAAAAAGCAAATCTATTCTATTTTAAAAAAAGTAAAATCCTCTTTTAGATTTTTCTAACTTTACACCAAAAACTCCATTATGGTATCAGAAAATTCGACTGGTTCGCTCTTTACAACTATCGAGAACAAAATCGCGACCGTTATATTTGGTCATCCTTCTAGTAATTCTTTTCCTAGAGAATTATTAGACCGACTCACTACTGAATTCAATACTTTAAGTGTAGATGCAACTGTTTCGGTAATTGTCATACAAAGTGAAGGCTCAGGTGCTTTTTGTGCAGGCGCTTCATTTGATGAACTTTTGGCTGTTTCCAATGAATCAGAAGGAACCGAATTTTTCTCTGGATTTGCGCACTTGATTAATGCTATGCGCTCGTGTTCAAAGCTTATTGTAGGTCGTATTCACGGAAAAGCAGTCGGTGGTGGCGTGGGGATTGCGTCGGCTTGTGATTATGCTATGGCCACAAAAAACGCTTCAATAAAATTATCAGAACTGGCCATAGGAATTGGTCCCTTTGTAATTGAACCTGTTGTGACCAAAAAGATTGGAAAAACAGCGATGGCCGAAATGACCCTTGCGGCACACGAATGGAAGTCGGCTGATTGGGCTGCTGCCAAAGGATTGTATGCCAATACCTTTGAAACTAAGGAAGACTTAGACAAGGCAATAACTGATTTCAGCACTAAATTATCAAGTTATAATCCTGAAGCTTTGCTGGAAATGAAAAAAGTACTTTGGGAAGGAACGCAACACTGGGACACTCTTTTGTTACAACGCGCCGCTATTTCGGGGAAGTTAGTTCTATCTGATTTTACTAAAAATGCCTTGGAACAATTTAAGAAGTAAAATAGAATAGGATATCATTCAAATCCATGAATTGATATCCCGATATAAAATAGCAAAACCCCCGAAAATTATATTTCGGGGGTTTTTATTGGGTTGCAGTTTTAAAATCGACTGTATTTAAACTGTTTTTTGAGCCGTTTTTTTAGAATATTTATACCCTACAAAAACAGCTACTAGTGCCATTGGTAAAAGGTAATCATCTATAGGTGCTGCAGGAGCATCAGCTCCCTCTAGACCGTCAGCTGTACCATCAGTGTCGCCTGGAGTTTGTGCTAGCATCGTAGCGCTAGACAGTAGAAAAAAGGCAACGATATAAAATTGTAGTACTATATTTTTCATGATTTAATTTTAAAATTTTAATTCCAGTATCTGGTTTCTATTGGCTACAGCTTAAAAAATAGCTTTTTTAGTTACGGTTTTATTATCGTCTGAAGTAATTTGAATTAAAACAGTTTGTTTGCTGGCAGTAACGTTTTTGATGCTTGCTGTATTGGCATTTACGTCTTTTTGTTCTGCTATTAAAACACCTCTTATGTCAAAAACACGAATATTTTTGATAGTATTTTTGCTGCTAGATACGTTTAACGATCCGTTTTGGTTAAATATAATTACGCTATTTTCATCAAAACTTGGAGCGTTAACATCTAAAGTTTGGCTGGTTTTGAAAGTGATTTCAAAACGATTTTTAAAAGTACCAGCATCACTTGTAAACGTGTAAGATCCTGCTTTTAAGTTTTGCTCTGTTCCTGCTTTTAAATCTTTAAGTATAATTTCTTGATTGCCTAAAAACAAACCATCAACATGGTCTACTGCAATGGCAAAACTACCTGCTTGTTCTGCTTTAAAACTTAATGGAACAGTGTCACTAGAATCAAATGGTAATCCTTTGGCTTGGATCACAAATTCTTCTCCTTTTAATGAGCTGGTTAGCGCGGTTTGATTGTCATTAATGTATCTTCCGTCTAATGTATTGTCAATTTCGCTAGTAGCGCCATCCATGTAAGCTACCATCATTTGGTTTACATATTCCGTACCTTTAGATAGGTTTAGCCAGATTCTATTTTTTTCTGCTTTAGCAGTTCTTAGTATTTGATTTGAATTGTTGGCAGTACGCATTGTATTAGCAAATGCAACTGAATTTGAAGTTGTTTTTACAATAAATCCTTGTCCTACTTGAATGGTTCCGTTTGGTGTGATACCACCATTTCCAGGTGTCCCCACAGCTCCTGCCATCGTGTAGGTTGCATAAGCAGTTCCTGCAGCAGCATTTGTTTTTCTCCAAAAATACAATGGCTCTGTAATGCTGTTTGCTGTGATAAAAGCATCAGCGCTTATAGTAGATGGAAACGGATTTCCTACTGCATTAAACGTACCTGAAGTCAAGCCTGTGATCGTAACATTTCCATTATTTGGAACTCCTTTAAACATTCCATTCCAGATAGTAGGAGTAGTAGGATGATCATTTGGAACACGAATTAAGTACCCATTTCCTGATGCAAAATCAGTAGTAGCTGGAGCAGCAACGGGCACATAAATGTTTGTAGTTGGATTGTAGGTATAAAAACGATTGTCTAACGTATTAGGTGAAAAAGCTTTTAATTTTTGTCCGCTTACTGGGGAAGACCATAAACTGTAATCCAAAAACATAAGTGATGCTCCGCTTCGGTTGATGGTTATAGCGCCTGTATTGGTATTACTAGTCCCATTTTGGATAAGATTCGCATTATTTTCAAGAACGAATGAAGATTCTGTACCGTTATTAAACAAACTATTCGCAACAGAAAAATTATTTCCTGATTTTACAGTTACTGTGCTTCCAGAGTCAACGGATAAATTACCTGCAAGACCTCTATTGCTGTTGATGTTGATGCTGCTGCTGTTAAGAGTCACGTTATTAGGAATTCCAACCCCAGCTGTTGTTGCGTTGCCGGTCCATTCGTTTCCTACATTGGCACCGCCAATAATGCCATTGTATACTAGACTTGAAGCAGCACCATAAGTAGGAGTGACACCTGCAAGTGATCCAGTTGAATTTAATCGTAGTGTTCCATTGATAGCAGGTGTACCTGAAAGTGTCAGGGTTCCGTTTGTTGCTAATGTAGCCCCAGCATTTACAGTAGTACTTCCTAACAATGTTTGTGATTGGTTAAAAGTAACTCCGTTTGTATTTGCTATAATTGCATTTGTATTCGCATTAAAAGTAAGTGTGCCTGCATTGTTGATGGTTTGAGCATTCGTACCATTAAATGTTAATGATCCAATTGCCGTTGCAGGATTGAAAGACAATGTTTGTCCTGCAGCAACACTAATATTTCCTTTAATTGAAACTGCTGAGGTAAGATTTATGTTGAGAGTCCCTGTGGTAATTGTCAGGTTGTCTATTGATAAATTACTTCCGCCAGTAGGACTCTGACTAAATCCAGTAGCGGCAATTTCAAGGTTTGCATAGGTTCTTCCAGAAGAAGCAGGAGCTTGATTTGCTATTAATTTAAACAAACTCCCTGTTTGAAAAACTACTACTGATGCAGGTTGAGTTTTTTGAAAAGGGTTTGAACCAGCAGCCTGTATAAAAGTAGATCCACTTGTAAATAGCACACTATTACTTGTTCCACTACCAAAAAGGTTACCTGTGCTATTTGTACTTTGCGTTACTATTGCGCCATTTGTGAAAGTTAAACCACTTGCGTCAGCAGCAGTTATGGCGTTTGTAGTTAAAGCCGTTGCGCTTGAGAATGTCATAGAACCAGCAACGATTCCAGTTGCTCCAGTACCAATAGCAATGGTCAAAGGAAACGCGCCTCCTGTAATGGCCACATTAAGTTGAGAACCACTTTCAACAGAAAAATCTGCGTCGCTAAGACCATTAGTGATGGTTAGTATTTTTGCGGGTGTAGATGATGTGTTTAAAGTTACATTGGTATTTGTCGTAACTGTAAGACCGCCTATAGTTTGTGCAGGTACATCAGTTACAATAGTTGTAGCTCCATTGTTGAAAACTAAAATATCATTAGCTGCTGGCGTATCTCTGCTTGGAGACCAGTTTGCAGCAAGACCAAAAGAGGCGCTGCCTGTTTGGTTCCATGTGTACGTAGCTTGTGCGTTAAGTGATGAACTTAAGCTCAAACCCAAAAAGGTGAGTAATACAATGAAAACATTGTTGAGTAAAGTTTTTTTCATAGAAAAAGTAATAAATAAGTGTTAGTTAGTTTTATTCTAATAATTAAGAGGTAATAGATATAATCTAGTTATTGAGCATGTAAAATCATATTATTTGCTTTCAATTATTTGAAGGTCAAATATATTACTAATATTATTGGTAAAGCAATCGATATGTTAATTAATTGTAAATTTTAATCGGAATAAACGTGCTATTTTACTGCAAATTTTTTTTGAATTCGGGGTTTTATTTTACTTCAAGTGGTTTGATGAACAAAGCTTTTACTGCAAGTCAAAAAATCACTAAATTTGCATCAAAATTAAACTCCAATGAGCAATATCAGAATTACAAAACAATTTAGTTTCGAAACCGGCCACGCCTTATATGGTTATGATGGGAAATGTAAAAATGTTCATGGTCATAGTTATAAATTGTCAGTAACCGTAATTGGCACTCCAATTACGGATCGTTCTAATGTAAAATTCGGAATGGTAATAGACTTTACGGATTTAAAGAAAATTGTAAAAGAAGAAATTGTAGATCAATTTGATCACGCGACCGTTTTTAACGGAACAACACCTCATATTGATTTAGCCAATGAGTTGATCAACCGCGGGCATCATGTTATAGTAGTCGATTACCAACCCACAAGTGAGAATATGGTAATTGATTTTGCTCAACGAATTACCAGTCGATTACCAGAAGGAATATCTCTTTTCTCCTTAAAACTGCAAGAAACCGAATCTTCTTTTGCGGAGTGGTTTGCAAGTGATAATTTTAAATCTATACTTTAGTTTCATGCAATTACCCCACAATAAGAAAATTTATTTTGCATCCGATCAGCATTTTGGCGCACCAACACCCGAATTGAGTTTTCCTAGAGAACAAAAATTCGTGGCATGGCTCGACGAAATTAAAAGTGATGCCGAAGCTCTTTTTTTATTGGGCGATTTATTTGATTTTTGGTTCGAATATAAAACCGTAGTGCCAAAAGGTTTCATCCGTGTTTTGGGTAAACTAGCAGAACTTCGTGATAGTGGTATTCCTATTTATTTCTTCGTGGGGAATCATGATTTGTGGATGGAAGATTATTTCCAGAAGGAATTGAACATTCCAGTTTTTCATGACAATCAAGAATATGCTTTTGGAGATAAAACATTTCTTATTGGCCACGGTGACGGAAAAGGTCCTGGAGATCTAGGGTACAAACGCATGAAAAAAGTGTTTACCAATACGTTTTTCAAATGGCTTTTCAGATGGTTGCATCCTGATCTTGGCGTAAAACTGGCGCAATACCTGTCCGTTAAAAACAAACTTATTTCAGGTGATGAAGATGTGACTTTTCTTGGTGAAGACAACGAATGGCTTATTCTTTATTCCAAAAGAAAACTAGAAACCAAGCACTACAATTACCTTATTTTTGGTCACCGCCATCTACCTATGAAAGTTTCTGTTGGCGAAAATGCCGAGTACGTGAATCTAGGCGACTGGATTACTTATTTTACCTTTGGCGTTTTTGATGGTGAGGATTTTGAGATCAAAAAGTATTAAAATCATTATAAAAATTAAATTATGAAAACTGAAAATAAAGTATCGAAATTCTTTTTTTATTTGGGCGGTATATTGCTGATAATGGGATTGTTTTCTATTGACTTAGATGATTTTTCATATGAAATTAATAAGGGCCCATATAGAAATATCATTCTGGGAGTTATATTCTTAATAATTTTTTTGTACAAAGTTTACAAACAGAAAAACACCAATCAGATTAAAGAGCAATAATTTTAACAATTAGCGTAGAATTTGACACTCAAGTTTGCCACCTTGTATGCATTTTATTAATGTAGTTTAAGTAGCAGTAGTTTTAGGATTTGAAATGAAAGCAAATATATTTGAGGGTTTTTTTAAGTTCAAATATTGTAAAGTGTTATTAAGGTTTCGTTTTATCAAATATTGAAACAGATAAATTTGATTTCATTTTTTTTGAAATGATAAAATAGAACTTTTATGTCCAAGTGCAATTTCACTTTAAATTTGCATAAACTTTGGTTTTAAACCAATTTAAGATTTCTCATGCTCCTCAACATCTTGTTGCAAGTCCAGTTTTCTAAAAGTAGGCGATATAATGCCTGTGAAAATAACAGTAATTAAAGTCATGCTTCCGCCAAAGACCACTGCACTCACAGTACCCATTAGTTTAGCCGTCAAGCCGCTTTCAAAAGCTCCCAATTCGTTTGAAGAGCCCACAAAAATTGAATTTACAGCAGCTACGCGACCCCGCATGTGATCTGGAGTTTTCAATTGAAGAATGGTTTGACGTATCACCACCGAAAATCCATCAAAAACACCACTTAAAAATAAAGCCGCAACGGACAACCAAAAAATAGAGGATAGGCCAAAAACAATGATGCAAATTCCAAATGCAAAAATTGCCGATAACAGTTTCATACCCGCATTTTTTGTAAAAGGAATGTAAGCGGAGATTATTAGCATCAAAAAAGCGCCAACAGCTGGCGCAGCT
Organism: Flavobacterium frigidum; assembly: GCF_048286735.1. Classification (GTDB taxonomy): domain Bacteria; phylum Bacteroidota; class Bacteroidia; order Flavobacteriales; family Flavobacteriaceae; genus Flavobacterium. Next base: position 32,317 of record NZ_JBLVPU010000001.1, read on the forward strand.
CTCAAAACGCCAAATCCCTGAGGGCCTACTTTCAAAATATCCTGTGCAAAAATGGGCAATAACGCAACAGCTCCACCAAAAAGAACAGCAATCATATCTAGTGATAAAGCACCTAAAATGGTCTTATTGTTGAAAACAAATTTTACGCCTTCTTTCAAACTTTCCATAATGGGTTCGCCAATTTTTGGATTTAAAATTGGTTTCGTTTCAATTTGGGTCAAAGCAACCAATGCGATAAGTGAACATCCCAAAACGATGAACATAGACCCATGAACACCAATCCAATTGATAGAGAAACCCGCAACTGCAGGTCCTAAAACAGAACTAATCTGCCAAACGGAACTACTCCAAGTGGCGGCATTTGGATATATTTTTTTAGGCACGATTAAGGCCAAAAGAGAAAATATGGTCGGACCCAGAAAAGCGCGGACCAATCCTCCTAAAAACACGAAAAAGTAAATGGAGTATAAAATAGTTTGGGCAGCAAAATCTTTTATAAAAGGAGGCCAAGTAAATAAAAATAAGCCCAAACTAATGATTGAAAATCCTAAAATACATTTGAAAAGCAAACCTTTTTTTTCCTTTTGATCTACAATGTGTCCGGCAAACAAAGCCATCGAAATGGCTGGAATGACTTCCATTAATCCGATGATTCCTAATGATAACGGATTTTTGGTTAAGCTGTACACTTCCCACTCAATAATAATAAACTGCATCGACCATCCAAAAACCATGGCAAAACGCAATAACAAAAATATATTGAATTCTCTGTAGCGCAGCGCCGAGTAAGGGTCGTTTTTTTTCATAACAATAGGATCATTCTTTAATATCTCGCAACCGCAATTGCAAGCTTTTTTTGCCATTCCACTCATTTTCATCAATACAATACAAGGCTTGAAAAGATTTTTGGTGCGTAGTTAGTTTGATTTTGTTGCCCAAATTAAAACCAATTGCAGCAATGCCTTCAGTCCCGAGGCTTAGGGATTGTTTGACAAAAAGTTTTAAGTGTTCATCCTCTTGACCCATAGGTTTTCCATAACCGGTGTCTTTGATGTTTTTGGTCAAGAAAACGGGCGTCATATTTTGGGGTCCGTACGGTTCAAATTGTTTTAGGATTCGAATGAATTTTGGAGTGATATCAGCAAAATCAATTTCGGCATCAACTGCAATTTCGGGTGTTAACATATCTGGATGAATGGTTCTTTCCACTTCTTTTTCAAAAGCATCCTTGAAGATTTGATAGTTTTCTTCCTTCATCGTCATTCCCGCAGCATACATGTGACCTCCAAATTGTTCCAAATGTTCTGAACATGCTTCTAAAGCATTGTATACATCAAATCCTTTTACGGAGCGCGCCGAAGCTGCATATTTGTCGCCGCTTTTGGTAAAAACTAAGGTCGGACGATAATAGGTTTCAATCAATCGGGACGCGACAATTCCTATTACGCCTTTATGCCAATTTTCTTCAAAAACTACGGATGTAAAACGTTCTTTTTCATTGTTTTGCTCAATTTGTTGTAAGGCTTCTTTTGTGATTAATTTGTCTAAATCCTTTCGTTCTGAATTATATGCCTCGATTTCAGAAGCAAATTGTTGGGCTTGCTCAAAATCAAATTCGGTTAATAATTCCACCGCGTGATTCCCATGTTTAATACGTCCTGCAGCGTTTATTCTGGGTGCGATAATAAAAACAACATCGGTAATATCTAGAACTTTCTTTTTTATTTGGTGAATGATGGCTTTGATTCCTGGCCTTGGGTTAGAATTAATGACTTGTAATCCAAAATAAGCTAATACTCTATTTTCTCCAGTCATGGGAACGATATCAGCAGCAATCGCAGCCGACACTAAATCTAAATACGGAATCAAATCTTCGGTGGTTTGGTTTCGGTTACTGCCCAATGCTTGAATCAATTTAAAACCGATTCCACAACCACACAATTCATCATAAGGATAAGGACAATCGTCTCGTTTTGGGTCCAAAATAGCGACGGCTTCGGGTAAGAATTCGCCTGGTCTGTGGTGATCACAAATGATAAAATCAATATTTTTTGCCTTAGCATAGTTGACATGATCGATCGATTTTATTCCGCAATCTAAAGCGATAATAAGCGAAAAACCATTGTCATCTGCAAAGTCAATTCCTTTAAATGAAATGCCGTAACCCTCATCATACCGATCCGGAATATAGGTAGCAACATTAGGGTAATAGGTTTTTAAATAGGAAGAAACGAGCGAAACAGAAGTAGTGCCATCAACATCATAATCGCCAAAAACAAGAATATTTTCTTCGTTTTCGATTGCTTTCTCGATGCGTTCTACGGCCTTTTCCATATCTTTCATTAAATATGGATCATGTAAATTATCTAAACTTGGACGGAAAAATGCTTTTGCTTCCACAAAAGTGTTAATGCCACGTTGCACTAATAAAGTAGCCACAAAATCTTCTACATTTAAGGCTGTCGCCAAATGTTTCACCGTCTCCTCTGAAGGTTTTGGTTTTAAAGTCCAACGCATATTGATTTGGTATTTTAAAATTGTGTTAGGAAATTTGTCAGCTCGAGCGAATTCGAGACTAATTGATATGTCTCGACTGCGCTCGACCTGAAAGAGAATTTGTATTTTTATTTCAACACTAGAGCACTTCCGTAAAAAGCGATTCCGTCCCAGCCCGTTTTCATGAAATTACGTATGTTCTGATGATCAGTACCGTTTGGATTTTTTAAAACATCATCATAATAAAATGCACCAAAACAGGATAATGTTTCCGCTTCTGATAAGTTATGAATTTCTGCAAACGAAAATAATTTACAGGATCCTAAATTTTCTCCAACTGTATTGTGTTGCAAACCGTTCTCGAATGCTGTGGGAGTAAAATTGTAGTTTTCTTCAATTACAGCGATAGTTTCTGTAAAAGTGATGGATTCTGGTGTCTGCTTTAATTTTTCTAAAAAGGATTCTAAATTCATGATGTATTTGTAGGTTATTCTTCCTCAGAAAATTTACTTTTTTTAGGTTCTTTGGTGATTGTTTTTCCACTGACTACGACTACAATTTCTCCTCGTGGAGCAATTTTATTAAAATGAGCGACTACTTCTTTAACGGTTCCGCGTACATTTTCTTCGTGCAGTTTAGATAATTCTCGGGAAACTGAAATTTGACGATCTTCGCCAAAATAGATGATAAATTCTGCTAAAGTCTTCACTAATTTATGGGGAGAAACATATAAAATCATCGTTCTTGTTTCTTCGGCTAAAGCCAAATAACGTGTTTGACGCCCTTTTTTATCAGGTAGAAATCCTTCGAAAACAAATTTATCATTGGGTAAACCACTATTGACTAAAGCTGGTACAAATGCTGTTGCACCTGGCAAACACTCCACTTCAACTCCGTTTTCAACGCAAGCACGAGTCAATAAAAAACCCGGATCTGATATCGCTGGTGTTCCCGCATCCGAAATCAAAGCGATGTTTTCCCCAGCTTTCAATCTCGAAATGAGATTCTCGACAGTTTTGTGTTCGTTGTGCATGTGATGGCTGTACATGTGTGTGCCAATTTCGAAATGCTTTAATAGTTTTCCGCTCGTACGCGTATCTTCGGCAAGAATCAAATCTACTTCTTTAAGAATTCTAATGGCTCGAAAAGTCATGTCTTCGAGATTGCCAATGGGTGTAGGAACGATATATAATTTTGACATAGTTGAAATAATTTAGTAAAAATCTCCAAAAGTATCATTTCTGATCGCAATGGAAATCTAGGATATTTACAAGAATTTTTTCTCTATAATATCCATAAAACGTTCTTCATAATCTTGTTTTCCTTCCCAATTGTTGTAGTCTGGTTTCACCATTTCTTGAACAAAATCGCGGGTTTCATAAAAGGTGTTGAACGTGATCAATTGGTTTAAAACACGGTTGTAGTCTTCGCTGCTGTTACCGAAAAGGTGTTTTATAAAAGCAATACGATCATTTAGATCAATGTTGATTCCTTTGGCTAATTTTCCGTTCAAGGAAATAGCTTTTTGTTCAACAGTTTCTTCTTTTATAATTTCTTCTTTTTCCTCCTCCACAATGATTTCTTTTGGAGGGTTGATCACAGTTTCTTTAGGAGTGTCTTTAATTTCTTGGACCTTTACAAATTGAGTGTCATGGTAATTTCCACCTAATAAATCTTCGAAAGAAATTTGGACCGGTTCCTTTTTCTTTGGCATTTCTTGTTCCGTTTCTGTTCCGTCCTCTTGAGTTAACTCAAAATCGGGATGGATTGAAGCGATTTCAGTGGTTGTAATTATTTCTTCTTCAATTTCTTTTTCTTCCTCAACAACCATCAATACTTCTGTTTCTGGTGTTCTTACTTCAGTACGTGCGCTTACTTCTATAAGAGTTTCAGTTTCCACTGCCGCTTCAAGTATCGGTTCCACTTCATTTATTTCTGCAGCTTGCGTGGTTTCTTCTGCTGTTATATCGTGGATTTCTTCCGCAACAGTTGCTGCAATTATGGGTTTAATTTCGGTTTGAGGCAATGCTTCTTGGTCAAAAATAGATTCGATTTTTTGTTCTAATGCGACTCCTCCAATTGTAGGCTGTACTTCGCTAAAGTGCTCCTCTATAAAGCGCAATACAGAAAGTTTCTCATACAATTTTTGAGTCTCTGAATACAATTGGTTTATGTCAGATTTATTTTTTAGCTGTAATATTCGGTGTGCAATGCTGATTAAATCGGCTTCCAATTTTTTTTTCATACTGTTGAAATTATAGCGTGTTAGGCAGGTCTGTGTCGATGGTTATTGTATATCTTCCCTAGAAAAGGAATTCTTTATGAATAAGATTTATTTTTTTAAATAAGTGCAGTCAAATACTCGATTTGATATAAATTGTATACTTTTGAAACGACGTAAAAGTATAAAATTTTTAAGTCCGTTTATCTATTACGAAGTAATAAAAGCTATTCATTTTTTAAGTCAGAAAAATACAAAATGTTTCTCGAAAATACAGTAAATCATAAAGAACAATTTGGTTGGATCGAAGTCATTTGCGGCTCCATGTTTTCGGGTAAAACTGAAGAACTGATCCGTCGTTTGAAAAGAGCACAATTTGCCAAACAAAAAGTAGAAATTTTTAAACCGGCCATCGATACGCGCTATGACGAGGAAATGGTGGTGTCGCATGATGCTAACGAAATTCGTTCTACGCCCGTTCCCGCTGCAGCTAATATTGCTATTTTGGCGCAAGGTTGCGATGTAGTAGGCATTGATGAAGCACAGTTTTTTGATGATGAAATAGTCAAAATTTGTAACGATTTGGCAAATCAAGGAATCCGAGTGATTGTAGCTGGACTGGATATGGATTTTAAAGGGAATCCCTTTGGACCCATGCCTGCCTTAATGGCAACTGCTGAGTATGTAACTAAAGTGCATGCTGTTTGTACCCGCACCGGAAATCTTGCCAATTATAGTTTTCGTAAAACCGATAATGACAAGCTTGTTATGCTTGGCGAAACCGAAGAATACGAGCCTTTAAGTCGTGCCGCGTATTATCATGCAATGCGGAAGGATCAGGAGAAGTAAGGTATTGTTTAGAGGAAACCTGGAATAGTTTTAAATTTTGAAAGGATTATTTTATAAAAAAAGGGGAAATTTGTTTCAAACAAATTTCCCCTTTTTAGTATTTTTAAATTCCAGTTTACATCTTCTTCCTCATTCTCGCCACTGGAATATCGAGTTGTTCTCTGTATTTTGCAATGGTTCTTCTTGCGATTGGATAGCCCTTTTCTTTCAAGATTTCGGCAAGTTGATCGTCTGGCAATGGTTTTTTCTTGTCTTCTTCTTCAATCGTATTCTGAAGGATTTTCTTGATCTCGAGTGTAGAAACATCTTCACCTTGATCGTTTTTCATAGATTCTGAGAAAAACTCTTTGATCAGTTTTGTACCATACGGTGTTTCTACATATTTACTATTGGCCACACGTGAAATGGTCGAAATGTCAAGACCTACCATATCAGCAATGTCTTTAAGGATCATTGGTTTCAGTTTGGTTTCATCACCATCTAGGAAAAATTCTTCTTGATAGTGCATAATGGCGTTCATGGTAACAAAAAGCGTTTCCTGACGTTGGCGAATGGCATCGATAAACCATTTAGCCGAATCCAGTTTTTGTTTAATGAACTGTACTGCATCTTTTTGCTGAGCCGATTTGTCTCGAGAATCCTTATACGTTTGCATCATTTCTTGATAATCCTTAGAAACATGCAGCGATGGTGCATTCCGTCCGTTCAAGGTCAATTCCAGCTCGCCTTCTACAATTCTAATGGCAAAATCAGGTACTACATTTTCAGTAACTTTATTATTTCCAGTAAAAGATCCGCCTGGTTTTGGATTCAGTTTCTCTATTTCGTGAATGGCTTTTTTAAGTTGCTCATTCGAAACATTATATTTCTGAATTAACTTGTCGTAATGTTTTTTAGTAAACGCATCAAACTGATTTTCGATAATATCAGTGGCTAGTTCTACAGATTCTGTGGGTGTTTTGTGTTTCAATTGTAAAAGCAAGCATTCTTGTAAATCTTGTGCTCCTACACCAGAAGGTTCTAGTTCATGAATGACTTGCAGCATTTTTTGCACCATCTTTTCATCGGTGTAGATGCCTTGAGTAAAAGCCATGTCATCTACCATATCTGGTACGCTACGACGGATATAACCCATGTCGTCAATACTGCCAACGAGGAATTCAGCAATTTCACGCTCTTCATCATTCAGGATAAAAGTATTTAACTGATTGATTAAATCTTGGTGAAAACTTACCGGAGCAGCAAATGGTGTTTCGCGATCATCATCATCGTCACTGTAATTACTAGTTTGTGTTTTATAGTCAGGCGTTTCATCATTGCTTAAATATTCGTCGATATTGATATCTTCAGCTTCTATTCGCTCTGATTCGGCATCATCATAATCATCATAATCTTCGTTTTCGAACTCGTCTTTCTCGTAATCCTCTTCCTCTTTTCCAGTTTCAAGAGCTGGATTTTCGTTCATTTCCTCGAGTAAACGTTGCTCAAAAGCTTGCGTAGGCAATTGAATTAACTTCATCAGCTGGATTTGCTGTGGAGATAATTTTTGGGATAATTTTAAATTTAAGAATTGCTTTAGCATTTTATATTTTTGTTGTTTTTGTTTAACGTTTGAAGTTTCAGGTTGTTGAACTTGAAACTTGAAACTTTAAACAAATTTTTAGAATTCTGCATTCATTGGTGTTCTTGGGAAAGGAATTACGTCACGAATGTTTGTCATTCCTGTTACAAACAAGACCAATCTTTCGAATCCAAGTCCAAAACCAGAGTGAACCGCCGAACCGAATCTTCGGGTATCAAGATACCACCACAACTCTTCTTCATCAATTCCTAAGGCTTTCATTTTTTCTACCAAAACATCAAAACGCTCTTCACGCTGTGATCCACCAACAATTTCTCCAATTCCAGGGAAAAGGATATCCATGGCGCGAACTGTTTTTCCATCTTCGTTCAAACGCATGTAAAATGCTTTGATATTTGCCGGATAATCAAACAAGATTACCGGACATTTAAAGTGTTTCTCCACTAAATAACGCTCGTGTTCTGATTGTAAATCAGCACCCCATTCGTTAATGATATAGTTGAATTTTTTCTTTTTATTTGGCGTACATTCTCTTAAAATATCAATGGCTTCCGTGTATGAAACACGTTTGAAATTGTTCTCTAAAACAAAGTTTAATTTGTCAAGTAACGCCATTTCGCTTCTTTCAGCAACTGGTTTCGATTTCTCTTCGTCCAATAATCGTGTTTCCAAGAATTTCAAATCTTCCGGACATTTGTCCATCGTATACTTAATCACGTACTGAATAAAATCTTCAGCCAAGTCCATGTTGTCATTCAAATCATTGAAAGCCACTTCAGGCTCAATCATCCAAAATTCCGCAAGGTGACGCGAAGTATTCGAGTTTTCGGCTCTAAATGTTGGTCCAAAAGTATAAATCTGTCCCAAAGCCATCGCAAAAGTTTCTCCTTCTAATTGTCCAGAAACGGTAAGGTTCGTTTCTTTCCCAAAGAAATCTTCTTTGTAATTTACTTTTCCGTCTTCGGTTCTTGGTGTTCCGTCAAATGGCAAAGCCGTAACTTTAAACATTTCACCAGCGCCCTCTGCGTCTGATCCCGTGATAATTGGGGTGTTCACATATACAAAACCTTTCTCCTGAAAATAACTGTGAACCGCATACGATAATACAGAGCGTACTCTCATAATCGCTCCAAACATATTAGTACGGACTCTTAAATGTGCATTTTCACGCAAGAAATCTAAGCTAGGTTTGTTTTTTGGTTGTATCGGGAATTTCTCCGCATCAGAATCTCCTAGGATTTCCAATTTAGCGACCTGAATTTCAAATTTCTGTCCGGCACCTTTACTTTCTACTAACGTTCCGGTAACGGATATCGCTGCTCCAGTTGTAATTCTCTTCAATGTTTCGTCTGGCGTGTTCTCAAAATCGACAACACATTGAATATTATCAATGGTCGAACCATCGTTTAAGGCAATAAATTGATTGTTTCTAAAAGTTCTCACCCATCCTTTTGCATTTACTTCATGAAGCGTTTTTGTGCTGTTTAGTAAGTCTTTAACTTTTGTATGTCTCATTTTATGTATATAGTTGATATTAAAAATTGTCTCGTAACCGAACTGCAAATATAAATGATTTGTTTGTAATTGTCACGGTGAGAAATGATGTTATCAGGAGCTATTTCCCGCTATTCGCTTTATCTTTTACTTTTTTTCTTTAAAAAAGCAAAAGGAGTCGCTTCAAATGCAGTTCATGTAACTCCTATCTAAATAACAGCATGCTGAAGTAATCTGGGCTATAGAGTATTGGAATTGAGAAATCTCTAATTAATTAAAAATGGACTTGCTAAATACAATAGAAATTAAGGTTTAATTTTTAGCCTATTGTGCATGTTATTTTATCTTTTTAAGGTAAAATGTCCTTTCAAAATTCTACCATCTTCTAGTGCTATGGTATACCAATAGTCGTCAGAAGGCAAAGGTCGCCCATTAAAGTTTCCATCCCAACCTTGATTTAAAGGATTTAACTTGTTTATTAACTTACCATATCGATCAAAAACATGAATAGCTGTTTTAGCATTAAAGGTCTTGTTGACGCCTTTTATATTCCAATAATCATTAAAACCATCTTGATTTGGTGTAAAGAAATTCGGTATTCCAAGTATTGCTATTTCTTGTAAGGCAATACCACAGCCATTCAAGTCTTTTACATAAACCGTATGGATTCCTGCACTAACATTAGTAAAAAGATTTTCTGATTGATAGTAGCTATTTTCGTCATCCAAGGCATAAACATAGTCACCTGTACCCGTTGCGATAACCTGAATACTATTTATAGAAGTAAGATCTTCAATTTTTATGTTTTCTATTTTAGCAATATTAGAGGCAGAAACTACAATTATTCTAGTTCTAGAACATCCGTCAACAGTAGTTGCTTTCACGGTATAGGTTCCCGTTTTGTCAATTGTTAAATTATATTCTGTTTCGCCACTAATTAGATTTCCGTTATAAGTCCACTCATATGTGTAATTATCTATTAATAATTCATCAACAAGGGCTGCATTGATTACTTTGGTAGGATTACTACTATTGCTGCAAAGTCGTTCCTTACCGGTCAAGTTTATTGATGGTAACGGATGAACTACAAATGGTATAGTCATAGTTGCTATACAGTTCGCATTATTTGAATTAATGACCTCCGCTCTTATATTTTGTGAGCTAGTTACAAATGGGTTGGGCAATGGACTTGAAAGTGAATTATTACTTGCATCATAATACTTTACGATCATTCCAGTTTGACCTCTCAAGATGGTATTTTGAAAGGTAGAAGTATCAAAAGCATATTTTCCGTCTTGCTTAGTGGGATCGATTTCATCATCACAAACAATTAACATATTGGAGGGAATAGGAGAGGCTTCTGGTAAATTAGAAACCACGAATTCTAATGTTGTTTCAAAGGAACAAGCAGTTATTGAATTGTTGGCTGCCTCTACTTTAATTATTTGCGAATGAGTTACAAAAGGATTGGGTAGCGGACTTGATAAAGAATTATTATTTTCATCAAAGTATTTTAAAATGAAGTTAGTTGAACCATTCAATAATCGAGTTTGAATTGTAGAGGTGTCAAAAGCAAAAAAGCCGTCGTGGTTGTCATCACATTGTATTTCCTTAATAGGTTGCATAACTGGTATTGATTCAACATTTAATTGAATAGGAGAACCTAAACCCAAACAATCATTGTTAAGTTTACTATCAATACGAACATAAATTTTTTGAGAATTGGGATACCCTATATTTCTATAATTTACAATATCTAAAATTGTATTTTTTTCTGTTAAAGCATCATTAAGATTGCGATAGTAGGTAATGTCTAATTGTTGTCCTGTGGGAAAAAGATCTTTTATTTCCTTGTTTACACTACTAAAATCAAAACTCGAAATACCGTCTGTATTGGTACCCAAAACTGCATCATCGCAAACTGTAAAATTTCTAACGAAATTAATCGGAATTTGCGTTGTAGAAATTATTAGGTTTATTGTAGCAATTTTAAAACAGCCATTAGAGTTTGTAATTCTCGCAAAAACTATATCGTTACTGATTATTTGATTGCTATAACTAGCGGGGTTGGTTATTGGGTTACGCTTATTTTGTGCATCAATTTGAGTGGTATAAAAGGTGATGCTTTCGTTTGTAGCATTAGCTGTTATTTTTGGGATAGCTTCCTCTAAATTAAAAATAGTAAATCCATTAATATCATCGTCACATTGTTTTAAATCAACATTTTGATTGATAGTAGGTAATGCACTCACTTGTATATTGAACGATGTTGTTGCAAAACAAATTGGATCATTTTTGTTATACATTTTTACATAAATCGTTTCTGTTGCATTGGCATTTGCATAAGCTGATGGCGCTGCAATATTTTGCGTCAAAGCAATGTCTTGGTAATAACTAAGTAAAAACTGAGTCGCTGACTGTCCCTTTAAAATTGTTGAAGATTTTTGAGTTAAATCAAATAAAACACGTCCATCAGTATCATTACCAACGCTCGTATTATCGCAAACTATATAGGTTGATATAGCAGTGGAAATTTCTGGAATAGGTCTTTCATTAACAGAAATTGAAAATGAAGTACTGCTTTTACAAGACGGATTAGCTTTGTTTGTTACTGAAGCAATTATCGTTTGTGGTAAGTAGGCTGTTGTGTTTGTGTATGTTGATGGGCTATTTATGGCTAAATTATCATTATAGTCAGAAGCGTTAACATAATAATCAACCTTATATAAATTGGGGTCTTGACCATTAAGTATTGCTGTATTTTGAGATGTCAAATCAAAAGCATGAAAACCATCATTATTGTTATCACATATTGAGATATTTTGTGGTTGAGAGGCTGTAGGAAGTTCGTAAATAACAATGTTTTTAGTTTCTGTTGTTACACCTGTATTCGATGTTGCTTTTACGGAAACGGTGTAATTTCCTATTGACGAATAAAAATGATTAGGACTGAGATCAGTGGAGGAATTGCCATCACCAAAATCCCATTGCGCAGCAATAATTTCTCGATTGCTATCTAATGAAAAAGAAGCGCTTTCGCCCAAGCAGTTATTTTGCATTTTTATGGTGACTTGAAGATTAGATGGTGTAAATTGAGGAAGACCAGCATACGAAAGTCTGCCCTTCAGGTCAACAGCTTTTAATTGAAAATTACATCCACTACCCAAAACATTAGGATTAGCAATAGCGCTTAAATAAGGGACGAGGTCGTTGGCTACATAGATTTTCCCGTCAGGAGCTAACTGCAAGGCAAGTGGGCTAGATTCCCTGTAGATTGTAGTTATTAAATTGATTTCAGAACCAGGGATATTAGCAGCTGTTAAATCATATTGATTCAGTTCATATTTCTTAGGAATATCACTTCCGGTTGTTAGGTATGCAATTTTTCCAGATTGTGAAAATTCTACACCATAAGAATTTGGTTTATTCGTAATCAATCGAGGATTAGTTACGACACCAGTTTCATTATTAAAATTAAACAGTTCAGTTAAACTGGAGGTATTAGCACAAATTAATTTATCCCCTGTTGGAGCCACTTTCATGCTACCAATGGCATCCTGAACTCCTGCTACTAATACACCAGTACTACTAATAACTGGGATAGAATTTACACCTGAGTTATCTACAAAGAATGAGTAGAAATTATTACTTCCATATCCATGAGTAATGACCCAGACTCCCTCTCCCGTTCTATTTAAAGCTGCTGTTAATTTTTCAGTAGTTGGCGTAAATAATAAAATATTTTTATTGGAAGTAACTGCTCCTAATCCTCCATTTAAAGATAAATCTACTTCAGAATATTTTATTCCTTCGCTACTCCCTTTAGTATCACAAGTAAAAATATAATAAATCGTGGAGGATTTAGGCTTTTTTACTATAATTGCTGATTGCGTGCTGGAATAACCACCTCTTAGATCGCTTCCATTTTCCATCAAGAGATGGTTTTTATTATAAACAGATACACCATCAGTATAGAATAACAATTGACCAGCACTGTTTGATATTGTTGCAGAACCTTCATAAGTAGTCTGTTTTCCATTAGTTAATGCAACTGGAGTACCGCTGTTAAAATCCATTCCTGCACGGTCACCAAAATACCAAATATTAGCCTCGCCTTGAGCATATACTGATAGAGAAAACGAGAATAGCAAAAATGTAAAAAATTTATTCATAACATAAATCTAAAAAAGTAATTAAAAGTACATTTTATTTATGAGTTAGCGTAAAATTTGTAGGAATATTTGCTTTGTTAATTTTGTAAAAATGCTAAAATACACACAGCAGGTATTAATTTTAAAATTAGTTTTATTATGTTTTAAGAGTTTACGCTATTTTAGTTCTAAGTATTTTCACTGGTAAGGAATTATAAAGTATAGTTGCAATATTAATACTCAAAGTATTGACCATTAAAGGTTTAAAATATATTTAAGTCAATCAGGAGCTGCTTCCCGCTATTCACTCTATCTTTTATCTCCTTCTTAAAAACGAGATAAAAGGATGCCGCTTCTATCGGGGCTAAGAGTCTTCAATTATCAAGTTCGTCAGTTCCAAAAAAAATGTACTTCTGTCAGATGTAAACTTGTAATGCATTCTAAGTATAATCCGGTTTAAAAACTTGATTAACCTACAAACACTTTGTATTTTTGCGGCATGAACGACAATTTTGTAACAGAATATTTTGGTATCGGAATCCAAAACGGTAAAACTCCCGAAAATTTAGGGGTTTTGTGGCGTACGGCGCAAAATTTAGGCGCCAGTTATATTTTTACAATTGGTAATCGCTATGCTAAACAAGCCTGTGATACGCACAATGCAGTCAAATCAATTCCTTATTTTCATTATGAATCGTTTGAGGATTTCTACAACAACTTACCCAAAGGCGCTCGCTTAGTAGGTGTGGAATTGGATGAAAACGCTGTTGATCTCGAAACGTTTGAACATCCACGACGTTGCGTGTATTTATTAGGTGCCGAGGATAACGGTCTATCGAAAGCAGCTATCGCAAAATGCCATCATTTGGTCAAATTCAAATCTGAGAAAAGTTTAAACGTATCTGTTGCAGGCAGTATTGTACTTTATGATAGAGGTCTTGCTAAACCAAGATCCTGATACGGTTTTTCAACTGTTCCTGAGTTCTAAGCCCAATAGCGGTAAATAAAGTAAATTATTTTTTTGCATTAGATTAAATCGGGTACATTAGTCACTTATTAAATCATTATGAAAAATATTTTTTATAGCCTATCTTTTTTTATACTGCTCATTTCTTGTTCTAGTCCAACTTCTTATGGCGAGCCTGAAGTAAATTCCTTAGAGATTCAGAAAAATTTTATAGATTGGTGGACTTATTATAATAATAATGTAATGCTCTCTAGAAATTTTATTGGCCTAGATGCTAGTTCAAAAGAAATTACCAAAGGGGAGTTTCTTAAAACATTAGCAGATGGTGGTTTTATCCCGATTCGGCTTGCATCGACCGACAAAAATATTTTTTATTATAAACTTTTTAAAATTGAGGCTACTTCCGATACAAGCATACAAGCTACGATTGCAGAGGAGGCTTTCGCCACAATGCAGAATTTTAAAAAGGAAGGGAAACCTTTTCCCGTATTTTCTTTTAAAGACCTCGACGGTAATTTGATTACTAATGAAAACCTCAAAGGGAAAATAGTAGTAATTAAATGTTGGTTCATTCATTGTGTGGCCTGTGTCGCAGAATTTCCGGAGGTAAATGAAATGGCTCTGCAATACAAAAACAGAAAAGATATCGTGTTTATAAGCTTGGCTGAAGATTCACCAGAGGAATTAAAGGCGTTTTTACTTAAAAGACCATTATTGTACTCCGTAGTTCCTAACCTGAAAACGTTTATGAATAACACTCTTCAAATTAACAGTTTTCCTACTCATCTTATAGTCAATAATAATGGGATTATCGAGAAAGTAACATCAAAATACCAAGATTTAGAGATTGCCTTGGAAAATAGTAGTAAAATGAAATAAACAAAATGAGCCCGATAGAACAGTAGGCTCATTGCTCGTAAAACTAATTATACGTTTATTTAGTTCTTTGTGGCATTTTCCAGCAAACGAGATTTTTAATAACAATGGGTCCGTAAATTTTTTTACTCTCATCAAGTTTTAAAATCAAATAAATCTTTAAGAAGTACAAAACGGCTTAAAAATTTTGATGTAAATCGATCATTTAAAAACTATAATCGCTTTATCGTTTCTAGACCATTCACTCCAAGAGCCAACGTAAAGTTTTGGTATTGCTAGCCCAGCATAATCGATGGCTAAAAGAGTTTGGCATGCAGTAACGCCAGAGCCACAATGAATAATGATGTTCTCCATTTTTATTGCTCCAAAAATTTCTTGATATTTTTGTCTTAGTTCTACTGGTGGTAAAAATTGCCCGTTTTGATTTAAGTTGGTAGCAAAAGGAATGTTGATTGCCCCAGGAATATGACCTGCCACTAAATCTATAGGCTCATACTCGCCGCGATACCGACTGTTTTCTCGAACATCAATAACCAAATAATTTTCGTTTTGAGAATTGTTTTCCACTTCGGTAATTGTTGCAGTTGGTAGTTTCCAATTGTCGAATGTGTAGTTTGGGATAAGCTTTGGCGTTTCTGTTTTATCATTTGTTGGAAACCCCATATTTTCGGCTTGCTGTAATCCTCCATTTAAAACTTGAACTTTTTCATGACCAATTGCTCGCAACATCCACCAAAATCGAGCTGCAGCATTGGCTCCGTTTTTATCATCATAAATGACAACGTGACTGCTATTTGTTATTCCGAACTTTGTCAACGTCTTCGCAAATTTTTCAATTTGTGGTAAAGGATGTCTTCCTCCATTTGCGAGATCCACTTTAATATCAGCCAAATCAGTATTTAAATCGACGAACAGTGCTTGGTCTAAATGTTTTGCGTTGTAATTGGCTTTAGCGTCTTTCCCATTGCTAACATCAACAAGAACTACTGCATCGTTTTTGTACAATTCCGATAACTCAGCAGCCTCAATAAGTGGTGAGAGGCGTTTTGTCGTATTTGTTATTTCGCTGTATGCCATGATTTTATTGCGGTTTTTTAAGGGATTGGTTTGTGAAGAACAGTTTGTTTATGCCTAGAAAAAATATACAGCTACGTGGTTAATCCTTATTAGTCGGTTGCTAATTTTGCGTAACCATAATTGTCAGACCAACCTGATTGTAGTGGTAGCAGTTGTCTTGTATGTGCTTCTCTTATCATACCTACTTTTTCTAATACTTTGATAGAGCCGATATTACCTGTAGCGTAACCGGCTTCAATTCGGTGCAGTTTCAAGGTGTTAAAACCAAACTCTAGGATGGCATTTACAACCTCTGTTGCGTATCCTTTATTCCAGTAAGCTGGATCAAATTTAAACCAAATTTCTGCATTGTTGTATTTAGGTTTCCCCAAATTAATTCCAATTATCCCGATACATTCTTGGCAAGTTTGTAAACAAATTGTGAAAGTAAAACTACGTGTATTTCCAGTCATCCATTTATCAAGAATGGCTTTGGTATCATTGATATTTTCTGGAATCCCTAAAGTATTGAATTGGTCTACTTCAGGAAGTGAATGTAAGGTGTGAACGTAATGAAGATCAGCTTGGATAATAGGCTTTATAAGCAGTCTTGCAGTTGATAAATTGTAGGTATTCATTTTTCTTATTTAAGAATAAATTGAGCTGACATTTTAGTATTTTCCTTTTCCCTTTCAAAAACTAGTACGATAATTGGCCATTTGTTATTTAAAAAAAAAGATTTGATTACTATTTATTCCAGGTCTCTCAACGGTTTTTTTTAGTTCATTTCCTTATTTCGCCCATTTCTTATTGTAAAATACAAACCAATTAATATAAAAGGAATACTTAAAATTTGTCCCATATTCAACTTCATGCCTTCTTCAAATGCTACTTGATTGATCTTGACAAACTCGATTAAGATTCGCATGCTGAAAATTAGCGTAATTGCTAGGCCAAAGTAAAAACCATTTCCTATTGTTATGTTTTTAGTTTTGTAGGTTATAAAGAGTAATAGAAAAATAACAAAGTAAGCAATGGCTTCATACAATTGAGCAGGATGCCTTGGTATAGTGTCAACACGTTTAAAAATAAATGCCCATGGTAATGTTGTGGGATTGCCAATCATTTCTGAGTTCATTAAGTTGGCAAGCCTTATAAACGCCGCTCCAAGTGGAGCAACAATTGCAATTAAATCTAGGATTTTGAGGTACTTGATTTTATATTTTTTTGAATATAAATAAATAGAAATAAGTAAACCTACTGTTCCTCCGTGACTGGCTAAGCCTGAGAAACCTACGAATTTATAATCCCCAGTGATCGTTTTTTTTATTGGTAAAATAATTTCGATTAGATTTTTAGAATAATAATCAAAGTCATAGAAGAAGCAGTGCCCCAATCTCGCTCCAACAAAAATCCCGATGATGCCGTATAGAAATAATGCTTCGTGTGCGCTATCATTTAAATTTTCTTTCTTATAAATTTTCTTAAGTATTGCCATGGACAACAGCAAACCCGCAGCAAATAATAGTCCGTAATATTTTATAGGGAATCCGCCTATATTGATGATTTCTGAGTCTACCTCCCAATTTATATATAATCCAATCATAATTTTTTTCTTAATGTTTTAGTATTAATTTATAGTCGTGCTGTGTAAGTTTTAGTGGTACACTATAAAACAATTGCAATTCTAATATAATACTTTTTTTAGTGCAACGTGCCGTTCTACTATTTTTGAGGTTTTTAAATCGTTTAGTTTAAAAAATTTCTCTACCCTAAACAGTTCCCTAGCCCGGATAGCAGTGAAAATCCTTCCTGTTTTTTTTAAACAGGAAGATTGCAACGCATAGCCGGAAAGAGCTCCTGATATTATTTTCTGAGTTCTAAATCATCGATGGCTACATCGCTTGGCTCAATAATGTCTATTTTAGGTTCGATGAAA
The DNA here is from genome assembly GCF_048286735.1 of Flavobacterium frigidum. Taxonomy (GTDB): domain Bacteria; phylum Bacteroidota; class Bacteroidia; order Flavobacteriales; family Flavobacteriaceae; genus Flavobacterium. The sequence goes on from NZ_JBLVPU010000001.1 coordinate 49,948, forward strand.
TCTTGCTCGTTGGCCAATGTTTTATTTAAGGTGAGTACCAAAGCTGGCAGCAACATTAAATTTGATAACATTCCAAACAGTAAGGTCAAAGAAATTAATCCACCCAATGCAATTGTTCCTCCAAAACTAGACAGCATAAAGACAGAGAACCCAAAGAACAACACGATCGAAGTATAGAACATGCTCAAGCCAGCATCTGTAAATGTTGCATAAACAGATTTGCGTATTTTCCAGTTGTTTTTCTTTAATTCTTCTCGGTATTGCGATAGGAAGCGCACGGTGTCATCTACAGAGAGTCCAAATGCAATTCCGAAAACCAATATCGTAGACGGTTTCAAGGGAATATCTAGAAAGCCCATGATTCCGGCGGTTAACATTAACGGTAATAGATTAGGAATGATAGAAACCAATACCATTTTGAACGAACGGAACATAAATGCTATTAAAAGTGCCGTCAGTAAAAAGGCAAAAGCTAGTGACGAAAGTAAATTGTTGAGCAAGTATCCTGTTCCTTTCTGGAAAACGAGTGCTTTGCCCGTAATGGTTACTTTGTACTGATTTGTTGGGAAAAGTTTATTTGCTTTTTTGCGAATTTCAGCTTCAATTTTGGCAATTTTATCGCCGCTTTCATCACGCATAAATGTTGTAATTCGGGCAAATTGTCCTGTAGAATCCACATAGCTTTTCATTAAGTTGTCCTTTGAATTTTTAGCCGCATTTTTTGCGTAGGACAAGATAAAGGACTGCTCCTGTGAAGTGGGTAAATCGTAGTATTCTGGTTTTCCGTTGTAGTACGCTTGCTTAGAATACTTAACTATATTCACGATAGAAATCGGTTTTGAAAGCTCAGGAATTTCATCAATAGCTTCCTCTAGTTCGTCCATTCGCCTGAGGGTAGACAACTTCATAACTCCTTTTTTGCGCTTGGTGTCAATCATGATTTCTAGTGGCATTACGCCATCAAACTCTTTTTCGAAGAAAACTATGTCTTCAAAAAAGGCCTCTTTTTTTGGCATGTCTTCTATCAAACTACCAGAAATACGCATTTCATAAATTCCGATGATACTAATGACTAGCAGTACAATGGACACTACATAAATGGTAAAGCGATTGTATTTTATGTTTCTCAGAATCCATCCCATAAAAGCCTTTACATAATCGCGATCCAAGTGTTCGATATGGCGTTCTTTGGGTGCTGGAATGTAACTATGAAAAATAGGAATCACAATAATGCACAAAAAGAAAAGTGCCATGATATTGATGGATGTAACCACTCCAAATTCTAATAACAATTGATTGTTTGAAGCCACAAACGTAGCAAAACCAATAGCTGTCGTTAAATTCGTCATTAAGGTTGCCATTCCCACTTTAGTAGTAACGCGTTGCAAAGCTTTGGCTTTGTTGCGGTGAATTTTATATTCCTGATGGTATTTATTGGTCAAGAAAATACAATTTGGAATTCCAATAACAATGATTAAAGAAGGTACTAAAGCGGTTAAAACGGTGATTTCATAATTCAGTAATCCTAAAAATCCAAAGGACCACATGACACCAATAATGACAATAATCAATGAAATTAAAGTGGCTCTAAAACTTCTAAAAAAGAAAAAGAAAAGCAAGGAGGTGACGAGAAGGGAAGCGCCAATAAAGATGCTAATTTCGTCTGTGATGGTTTTTGCATTTAGTGTTCGAATGTAAGGCATTCCGGAAACACGCAGGTCGATTCCGGTTTCTTTTTCGAATGTTTCAACCGCTGGAACGAGTTTGTCTAAAATGAAATCCTTACGTGCAGCAGTATTGACAATTTCCTTGTCCATGTAAACCGCAGAACGAATGCTTCCTGATTTTTTATTAAAAAGCAATCCTTCGTAAAAAGGCAGGTCATTAAAAAGTTCTTTTCTTATTTTTTGGAGATACGCTTTGTTAACGGTTTTGATTTGGTCTACGAACGGAACCAATTCAAAGGTTTCAAGCGAGTCGTTTTTTTGTAATTTCTTTAAATCATTAAGCGACACAATTAGATCAACAGCAGGATCTGCTTTGATTGAGTTCATTAGCTTGCTCCATGAGGCGAAGGCTTCTGGAGTAAAAATGGCGTTGTCTTTTACCCCAATAATAACTAAATTTCCTTCTTCACCAAATTTATTCAAAAAGGCATTATACTCAATATTGACACTATTATCCTCAGGTAATAAATTAGCTTCTGTAAAAGTAAAATGGATATTTTTCCATTGCAAGGCTAAAAGAGCTGTTATCGCAATAATTATGGACAACATTAAAATCCTATTTCTAAGGACAACTCGGGCTATTAACTCCCAAAATCCTAAACTAAACCACTTGATCATATTTCCTATTTATCGGTGGTAAAGGTAATTAAAACCGCTATAAATCACCGATTTTCAGTTTAAGTTTTTGTTGTGTAACAGTGGTATTTGCTGGAGTTTTTTATTTTACAATTAAATAATTTTGTGGTATATAAATTATACATTTGGAATCTGCATCTTTGTTAGATTAGAAAAGGGATCGAATAGACTATAATAAATATGAAAAAGTATAAAAATACAGTATTTTACTTATTGATTACGGGTGGTTTTACTGCTTTAATGTACTGGATTATCACCAAGGGGAAAAAGTTAGAGGCGAGCGAAATAATAGTAACGCCTGAAAGTGGGAAAGGGTCTTGGGGCGATTTTATAACCTCCATGCAACACAATTTTCAAGATCCGTTAGCCATACTTTTAGCACAAATAATTACTATTATTCTTGTTGCTCGCGTATTTGGTTGGATTTTCAAAAAAATTGGTCAGCCCTCAGTAATTGGCGAAATAATCGCTGGTATTGTACTTGGTCCTTCCTTATTGGGTCTCTATTTTCCAGAATTTTCGGGGGTTTTGTTTCCTGCGGCATCCTTGGGAAATTTGAAATTTTTGAGTCAGATCGGGTTAATCCTTTTTATGTTTGTTATAGGAATGGAACTCGATTTAAAAGTTTTAAAAAATAAAGCTAATGAAGCCGTAGTGATTAGCCATGCGAGTATAGTGATTCCGTTTGCGCTTGGTATTGGCTTGGCGTATTATGTGTACAATCAGTTTGCGCCAGAGGGAGTTAAGTTCTTGTCGTTCAGTTTGTTCATGGGGATTGCTTTGAGCATCACTGCTTTTCCAGTTTTGGCAAGAATTGTGCAGGAACGCGGCATTCATAAAACAAAATTAGGAGCAATAGTAATTACTTGCGCTGCGGCAGATGATATTACGGCTTGGTGTATTCTGGCAGTGGTAATTGCCATTGTAAAAGCGGGGACATTTGTGAGCTCGTTGTATATAATCATGCTTGCTATCCTGTATGTTGCAGCGATGATTTATATTGTAAAACCATTTCTAAAAAGGATTGGAGATTTATATGGTTCAAAAGACAGCATCGTAAAACCAGTTGTTGCTATCTTTTTTTTGGTGCTCATTATTTCCTCTTATGCTACAGAGGTGATTGGAATTCACGCCTTGTTTGGAGCTTTTATGGCTGGAGCTATTATGCCCGATGTTCCAAAATTAAGAACCATATTCATAGAAAAAGTAGAGGATGTCGCTTTGATACTTTTACTGCCTCTGTTTTTTGTATTTACGGGTTTAAAAACAGAAATTGGTCTTATTAATGATCCGTACCTATGGAAAGTCACTGGTTTTATTATTTTGGTTGCTGTAGTAGGGAAATTTTTAGGAAGTGCTCTGGCCGCACGATTTGTGGGTCAAAGCTGGCGCGATAGTTTAACAATTGGCGCTTTGATGAACACGAGAGGTTTAATGGAATTGATCGTACTAAACATTGGTTTAGAACTCAAAGTGTTAACTCCAGAGGTGTTTACCATGATGGTCATTATGGCGTTGGTAACCACTTTTATGACTGGTCCTGCATTGGATTTAATTAATTATATTTTCAAAACAAAAGACGGTGTTGAAATTTTGGAAGCATCAAATGCAAATAAATACCGCATTTTAATTTCGTTTGGAAATAACGAAAAAGGAAAATCTCTGCTGCGATTGGCCCATAGTTTTATTAAAAAGCAAAAAAACACCTCGAGTATTACCGTGATGCACTTGTCCTTGAGTGATGAGGTGCATACCTTTAATTTAGAAGACAAAGAAAAAAACAGTTTTTATCCTATTGTAGAAGAATCACAGCTGCTAAAACAGGATATAACGACTATTTTTAAAGCCACAATGGATATTGAAACTGAAATTGCAGATGTAGCCAATCAAGGCGATTATGATTTGCTATTAGTAGGTTTAGGAAAATCAATTTTTGAAGGTACCATTCTAGGGAAAGTAATTGGTTTTACAACCCGCATCATCAATCCAGATCGTTTAATAGATAAGTTTACTGGTAAAGAGGGCTTGTTTGAGAATTCTCCTTTTGATGAAAGAACCAGGCAAATTATTTCTAAAACCAAAATGCCAATCGGGATTTTGATTGATAAAGATTTGCAGCAAGTCAAGCATGTTTTTATTCCAATTTTCAGTCCTGAAGACTCTTTTGTAATTGATTATATCCAAAAATTAGTCTACAACAATAATTCAAAAATTGTTATTTTGGATGTCAATAGCCATGTCGAGACTAATTTCGTAATGAAAAGTGCCATTGATTCTTTAGAACAAAAATACCCCAACAACATCAGTTTAATCACCGATAAAATTATCAAAAAAGAATTTCTAGCCCAACAAGATTTAATGCTTATCAGTCTCGAAAGCTGGAAAGCATTAGTAGATTCTAGAAGTATTTGGCTGAGTGGTGTTCCATCCGTACTAATATTAAAACAGTAGTATGAACTGGATTTTGTTGATTATTGGAGGTCTTTTTGAAATAGGTTTTGCTACCTGTTTAGGCAAAGCCAAAGAGAGTACTGGTATGACAGCAAGCTTGTGGTTAGCAGGTTTTTTAGTGTATTTGACAATCAGTATGTTTTTGCTGTACAAAGCGACACAAACCTTGCCCATAGGAACCGCTTATGCAGTTTGGACCGGAATTGGCGCAGTGGGAACTGTGCTAGTTGGAATTTTTGTATTCAAAGAACCAGCTGATTTTTGGAGACTGTTTTTTATCACCACCTTAATCAGTTCTATTATTGGATTGAAATTCGTGTCGAGTCAGTAGCGAGATAGGAAATCAGAAGGTTTTAAAAAAAGGCTATAAGCTAAAGATTCACAGTCGCCTTAGTGTATTGTTTTAATTTAGTAGTAGCTTTTATGTTTTGATGATTTGGACTGCATGAATGTCCATTTGTGCCATGCTTCGTTTTATAACCAATAAATAAATAATACTAATAAAATCATGATTTTAACCACAACCAACACTATCGAAGATTATAAAATCCTTGAATACAACGGAATAGTCTCTGGAACTGCTGTAAATATGCAAAAAATGGGATTGACATTTAATATGCAAAAATACTACGCAGGAATTAGTGAAAGCATCTTAGAGATTAAAGAGCAGGCTTTTACTAATTTAAAAGAAAATGCCGAAAAAATGAACGCCAATGCTGTGGTAGGAATTCAAGTTGATGTAGAACTTAAAAGCAGTGAAGGATTAATTGCTGTTATGATAACTGGAACTGCAGTTAGCATTGTAAAACGGTAATTAAAAGCAAATTTGGTTTTTTACTAGAGTTGCTGGTTTCGGTCCTGTTTTTATTTTTTGGTTTGTTAACCAGAGAATTGTCATTATAATGCTAGTTTTTATTTACTATTTAATTACATGCAACCATAAAAACCCCGTCCAATTAAAATAACAGGACTGGTTTTAAATATAAGTTGAAGTAATTTTATACCTTCATGATTTCGGCTTCTTTCACCGGCTCGCGCGAGCGTCCCGCTCGTGAACACAATCTATATTGTAACACACTTTAATTTTGAAACACCACCACAAACCAAAATTATAGTAATCCTTAATAGGAATTACGAGCGGGACGCTCGCGCCAGCAGAGGGGTAAATGTTTTTACATATGTTCTTATCGTACTTAGTAAAATGAAGCTTTTACTTTTTTGATGATGTATTAGTTTTTGTAAGTTTACCTTTTGTTGATCCCTTGTATGCTCTCTTTGCAATTACGTCTAATTCACGACTTGCATAATAATTCAAGCAACTAGCACAGATATAATTTTTTTTCAAATCTGCTGCCTCCTCCTCCACGGTACAATCATCACAATGCGGAAATATTGGTTTATGCATGTTTTTTATAACATTTGCAGCTAAACTATCAATTTCGTCGTAATGGAATAAAATAGGTTCATAAGGTACAAGTAGGTCTTTTTTTGCCATTAATTTAAAAATCTCATCATCTTGATAACCTTTTCTTATACAGCTAAGAAAAAAATCTGTTTTATACATATTGATCCATTCATTTTCAAATTCACCAAAATGATAATCAAATTTATCTCTTTTGTGCGTTGCACACGAACTTAAAAGACAGCTTAAAACAATTATAACTATTGCACTTTTCATTTTTTTTATTTTAAAATCCAAACATCAATATAATCGACAGGGACGAAATTATTATTTTTATCAAAGAAATGGCATTTGATTCTACAACCTCCATCTTCTAATATGTCAGTATGTCCTGTGCCCCATGTTCTATGGATTTCAGTTCTAGAAACCATCGAATAGATGCCGTCTCCTTCTAAATCTTCCATTAGTTGAGGAAATTTAGCTCCATTTGTACCTCCTTGTGCAGCTGTAAAATGATGATAATTTAGAGGATTTGTGCCAAATGTTTTGCGCATCCATTTATTCAAGGCTTTAGCATTTATTATTAAGTGATTTCCGTCTTTGTCCTTAACAGTATTTTTCGATCCATCTGGATTATCTGGAATAAATGGAATAGCTATATCACATTTTATTAGCGCAGTTGAAACACGAATTGCGCAGGTATTTAGTTTTTTTCCATTTGCGATTACAGCATTATACATTTTCAGGACATCTCCACCTAAGCTATTGCAAAGTGGTCCTGCTTCAGTATATTTTGGAGGAACTGCACTTTTGAAAGCAGCTAAGGTTGGTAAATTTTGCTGAGGGAAAGTTAAGTTAGGATTTTCCCAAAAATCTGCATTATACTCACCATCATTTCCTTCCGAGGTTCCCAGAAACCAGTTTTCAATTTGCTCCCATGTTACTTCAGGATCTTCATGTTTTAAATTTCTAGCCATATTTGCAATGGTTGCACTTTCTTGAGACCAATTATTATCAATTTGATATTGTATGGTTTGAATGAAAAAATTCATGTTTTCTTGACTACTCCTAAAAAATAGAACTTTTTCACCGTCTAAATTTAACCATACATTTATGGTATGCCATTCATTAATAAAATTAGGGTCGTTAATATCTAAGTTACTCAATGTATTAGGTGAGAATGAAAAATCAGTAGGAGATCCTCCACCCACCGGATTTTCCTCAGTTGTAGTATATATTATGGGGCTACTCGAATCGCCACTAGAACCTCCACAAAATTCAAGAGTAGCGGTCATTATTGTACATCGTCCATATTTACAAGCAAAGCCGTCACAAGTTTGTCCCTCACAACTACCCTCACATCTTATTTCAGGATAAAATCGCAAACATATCATTGTTGCTTTTTGTTTTGGCAAAGCAACCATTTCATCATTTCCTATTTTTTCAATAGATGTAAATCTCATCATTTTTTTATCCGTATTGAGATCTTTTTTTAGTAAAAAAACAGATGTAGTCCAATTGCCATCTATTTTTCTATATACTAAGTTATAAAATTCATTGGGATTGTTTTTTTTAAAAAGGGGATATATTCTAAAGGTATACGTTGTTTGTTGACTTTTGCTTAGTAACTTTTTTATGGCAATAGTGTCAATATAAAATTCTGAAAGTTTGCTGTTTGACTTACTTTCGATATTACTTGATATCTTAATTTGTAAAATGGGGTCAAACTTTCGTGTAGCTGTTTCAGTTGCAAACTGCTTAAAACTAATTTTACTTTTGTCGGCACCACTGTGTTGTTCTTTGTTTTGAATGAGTTCTTCTTCTATTTGGCAATTGCTTAGTGTTGCCGTTATAATACATAGAAGTAATAATCTAACGAAGTGGCTTAGTTTGTTTGTTTGTTTGTTTGTTTGTTTTCATATTTTTGTTTGGTTCCTGAATATTGTATAAAAATAAGAAATATTTTATAAATTGCAATACCCACTTTTAGTGATATTTTGAAAAAACAAAAAACCCGTCCAATTATAATAACAGGACGGGTTTCAAATACAATTAAAAGGGAATTACACCTTCATAATTTCGGCTTCTTTCACCACCAAAAGTTCATCTATTTTACGGATGAACGTATTGGTCAAGTTTTGCATTAGATCTTTTGAGTCTATGCTAAATCCGTTTATGCGATTTATTTTATTTGACCTTTTGTATGTTCTTTGTATGCTCTCTTTGCAATAGAATCTAGTTCTCTGCTCGCAAAATAACATAAACACGTTTGTGAAATATGTTTTTTGTTTTTGGTAAGCTCATCATCATAATATTCAGCAGCTGGTAAGTCTTGTATTATTTTTTTACTATCTGATTTAATTTTAGACCACAATGTCATGGGAATATTATCTGCATTAATGAAAGAGTCTTCTTTCTGAATTAATTTGAAAATAGAATCATTTTTATAGCCTTGAAATAAACAATCAAAAAAGGCATTTTCTTTATATTCTATTACCCAACCGTTTTTAGGGCTCGGTTTATTTTTTGAATTTCCTGGATAAAAAAAAGCGTCTCCATAATATGTATTGAGGTCTGTGCTGCCTTTAATGCTTGAACAGGAAAATATGGTTAAAATAACCCCCGTTGATAATGCTGTTTTTACTAGTCTAATATCCATATATCGATTCTTTGTATTGGTAAATTGAAAAAGCAATTAAATGGACAATTGCCGAAACCTTTGCTATCAGTAAATATAAGATCTGAATGACCTGATGCGCCAGTTTTATCATATTCTTCGGTTGTAATCATCGAATATATGCCTTTCATATTTTTAAGTTTATTTGGAAATTCTGTCCAGCTCGCGCGAGCGTCCCGCTCGTGAACACTATCTATATTGTAATATACTTCAAAAGAAAGCTAATTACTAGCACAAACCTCAATACTATTATTCATTAAGAATTATCGCGAGCGGGACGCTTGCTCCAGCAGGGGGGTTATTGACTATCCAAGTCTTAATATAATTAATTAAGTTTGTTAAAAATGTATAGCATTGTTGATGTGTTGTATTTGGAAAATCATCTCTAAAATCATCTAATTTGGCATTTATTATGTATTATAATTTTTGTTGATTTATCCCCTTCTTTTGCGGGGAGTGCTTTTAATGAATGCTTAGAAATAGATAATGCTTCAAAAGTAAAGTACTTTTGAAAATTTTATCATTCATTAATTCTTAATCCATTTTTAAATTTTGAATACTCTATTAATACTATTTTTCCATTATTTTCCTGTTGAAATACTCTTTGAATTGAATCTGTTTTTAGAAATAATTCATATCCATTTTTAAAATGTTCTGTACAAGTTATTAATCTAGTTAGTCTATCATATTTCAATTTTCCACTTGAATATATAGTGTCATTTTTTGTTTCAAAATGAAGTTTTTGAGATTTTATGACATATCCCATTAAAAATTCCCCGTCATTACTATTATACAAACTTTTTATAGTTTCTATAATACTTTCATAGTCTCCGGTATTAACTCTCTTTGTTTTTACTTTGTATTTAAAATCACCAATTTTTTCGTAGGAAGTGCATTTTAAAAAAGTAAAAATAAAAATGATAAAAAAAATTTTTTTCATAGTAATTATTGTTTTAATTCCCAAAAATATATTTCATCTGCATCTGAAAAATAGCAACCTGACAAACAACCAGTTTGACTAAAAAAATCAGCATGCCCTGAAGCTCCAAATGATTTGCTGTTTTTCGGAATCATTATATAAATTCCCCATTTTCCTTTCAAGGCTTTTAAATATTCACCCGGTGTTTTCCCTTCTAAATGTAAAGGAGGATTATCAGAATAGGATTTTAACATGTAAGCTAATAAACTGCTAGCGTCTAAAATGTAATTTAAATTATCTTTCCCCTTTTCACTTTTTTGTTCACCTAATTTATTTTTAAAGATTGGGATAGGTTTTCTAGAATAATTTAAAGCTCTTGATATTCTTATGGCGCAAGCATTCTGATAATTTGTATTTCCACTTTTATGTGCATCCCACATATGACCTCCAACTAATTCATACACTTGTTTACTTGGCATTCCTGCTGTTCCTATTTTTGGAAATGCATCATAAAAGTCATTTCGTCTTGGCAGTATCTGTTTTTCTACAATAATTCCATCGTAGTCATTAATATCAAATGTATTTCCTCCATCATTTCCCTCCGAGGTTCCCAGAAACCAGTTTTCAATTTGCTCCCATGTTACTTCAGGATCTTCATGTTTTAAATTTCTAGCCATATTTGCAATGGTTGCACTTTCTTGAGACCAATTATTATCAATTTGATATTGTATGGTTTGAATGAAAAAATTCATGTTTTCTTGACTACTCCTAAAAAATAGAACTTTTTCACCGTCTAAATTTAACCATACATTTATGGTATGCCATTCATTAATAAAATTAGGGTCGTTAATATCTAAGTTACTCAATGTATTAGGTGAGAATGAAAAATCAGTAGGAGATCCTCCACCCACTGGATTTTCCTCAGTTGTAGTATATATTATGGGGCTACTCGAATCGCCACTAGAACCTCCACAAAATTCAAGAGTAGCGGTCATTATTGTACATCGTCCATATTTACAAGCAAAGCCGTCACAAGTTTGTCCCTCACAACTACCGTCACATCTTATTTCAGGATAAAATCGCAAACATATCATTGTTGCTTTTTGTTTTGGCAAAGCAACCATTTCATCATTTCCTATTTTTTCAATAGATGTAAATCTCATCATTTTTTTATCCGTATTGAGATCTTTTTTTAGTAAAAAAACAGATGTAGTCCAATTGCCATCTATTTTTCTATATACTAAGTTATAAAATTCATTGGGATTGTTTTTTTTAAAAAGGGGATATATTCTAAAGGTATACGTTGTTTGTTGACTTTTGCTTAGTAACTTTTTTATGGCAATAGTGTCAATATAAAATTCTGAAAGTTTGCTGTTTGATTTACTTTCGATATTACTTGATATCTTTATTTGTAAAATGGGGTCAAACTTTCGTGTAGCTGTTTCAGTTGCAAACTGCTTAAAACTAATTTTACTTTTGTCGGCACCAATGTGTTGTTCTTTGTTTTGAATGAGTTCTTCCTCTATTTGGCAATTGCTTAGTGTTGCCGTTATAATACATAGAAGTAATAATCTAACGAAGTGGCTTAGTTTGTTTGTTTGTTTGTTTGTTTTCATATTTTTGTTTGGTTCCTGAATATTGTATAAAAATAGGAAATATTTTATAAATTGCAATACCCACTTTTAGTGATATTTTGAAAAAACAAAAAATCCGTCCAATTACAATAACGGGACGGGTTTCAAATAGGTGTTGATGTTGTTTTACACCTTCATGATTTCGGCTTCTTTCACCACTAAAAGTTCATCTATTTTACGGATGAAAGCGTTGGTTAAGTTTTGTACCTCATCTTCGGCAGTTTTGCAAATGTCCTCAGATGTTCCGTCTTTTTCAAGTTTTTTAATTTCTGTATTGGCATCCTTCCTTGCATTTCGAATACCAACTTTAGCATCTTCAGCTTCTACTTTGGCTTGTTTGGCAAGGTCGCGACGACGTTCTTCTGTCAAAGCAGGAACACTAATGATAATCACATCGCCATTATTCATAGGATTAAAGCCTATGTTTGCAACCATAATCGCTTTTTCAATTACATGTAACATGTTTTTTTCAAAAGGTTGTAACGTAATTGTTCTCGCATCAGGAACACTAATTTTCGATACTTGAGAAAGTGGAGTAGCCGATCCGTAATAATCTACAAATACACTTCCAAGCATGGCTGGAGATGCTTTTCCGGCACGAATATTCAAAAATTCTTTTTCTAAATGCGCAATAGAACCCGTCATGGATTCTTTAGTACTATCTAATATAAATTCAATTTCTTCAGTCATAATTTAGATCTTTGTATTATCAGATATTAAACCGTTAAACAGTCTAACCATTCTATTATATATTTACTACTGTTCCTATATTTTCTCCTTCACAAATTTTCAGTAAGTTTCCTATTTTATTCATATCAAAAACTACGATGGGTAATTTGTTTTCTTGGCTCAATGTAAACGCTGTGGTGTCCATTACATTTAAACCTTTTTTGAGTACATCTTCAAAAGAAATAAAATCGAATTTCACCGCCGATTCATTTTTTTCTGGATCACAATCATACACACCATCTACGCGTGTTCCTTTTAAAATAACATCTGCATTAATTTCTATTCCACGCAATACAGCGGCGGTATCTGTTGTAAAATATGGATTTCCGGTTCCGGCTCCAAAAATTACAATTCTGCCTTTTTCAAGATGACGATCGGCTCTTCTCTTAATGTATGGTTCTGCGATAGATTCCATTTTCAAGGCCGTTTGCAAACGCGTTTTCATTCCTTTTTCTTCTAATGAACCTTGTAATGCCATTCCGTTGATAACGGTTGCTAACATTCCCATATAATCGCCTTGCACGCGATCCATTCCTGCACTAGCTCCGGCAACTCCTCTAAAAATATTTCCACCACCTATAACAATAGCTATTTCTACTCCTTTATCATGGATTTGCTTTATTTCGTCAGCATATTCGGCAAGTCTTTTTGGATCGATTCCGTATTGTAAGTCGCCCATTAAAGCCTCTCCACTTAATTTTAGAAGAATTCTTTTATATTTCATGTGTGTGTTGCGTTGATTCGTGCAAATATAGAATTTTCTTTTTTTCTAAAATACTGTTGCATAAATTTTATAAACTTAGTTGTTCGAACGATTTTTTTGCGGCTTCATACCCAATATTAAAAACAGCATCCATCTTTGTTTTATTGGTCTCGAATGTGCGGTATAAGCATAAGTCTTTTGGTTCAATAACCCAGTCGCAAATATTAAATTTTTGAACGTTTGAATTTGCTGAAAGAATATCAAAAGCTCGAGTAGTTACTGCTTTAATGGAGCTTAAATCTTTGGCTTCAATTTTTTGAATCGGACTCACATAAACACCTATAACAGTCTCACATTGTCCTTGAAGAATGTCAGTAGGAAAATGATTCAATATTCCACCGTCACTGTATATTTTTCCATTAATTTCATAAGGAGATAATATTCCAGGAAATGCTGAAGAAGCTAAAATAGCATCGATAATTTTTGTTTGATTATCAAATATTTTTAATTTTCCTCGTACCATATCAGTTGCAGTAATGTGAATTGGGATTTTCAAATCAGCTAATGTGGCATATTTAAAAATAGTATGAAAATAAGGCTTGAAGGATTCGGAATCTATTAATCCTGCTTTTTTAAAGGTTAAATGTTTCCAATGAAAAAGATATATCGATTTGAAAAATTCTAAGATTTCTTCGGGAGTTTTTCCCCAAGCATACATTGTTCCTACAATCGAACCTGCACTGGTGCCAGCAATTTGAGATGGAAGAATGTTTTGTTCTTCTAAAAATTTAATCACTCCGGCATGGGCTATGCCTTTCGATCCCCCGCCTGAAAGTACTAACCCAATCGATTTTGTTTTTAAATCCATTTTTATTATTTGTTATAAAATTACTCTTTTTGCTGAATTGAAAGCGTCATCCCTTAGATTACTACGCAATTTTTATGGTAACTTTGTTTAAAAGAATAATTCATTATGAAAACTCCAGTAGCTAAAGCCTTGTTTAATAGTCACTCCTATCTAGAATATAGAAAATTAGTTTCTGATTTGTTGCTTGAAGGAAAATCAACAGGTAGCGAACAATCAGATGACTTAACCCATTACAGTGAGTTGAATGATACCCGGATGAATCGTCTGGATAAAACAATGATAATTACGGATGAAAACATACAGCAACTAAAGAATTTAAGAGGAGAATATATTTGGTTAGTTATCTCTGAGGGATGGTGTGGCGATGCTGCGCAACTCTTGCCGATTATAAACAAAATGGCTGTTGATTCTGGCAAAATAGAGTTAAAAATTGTGCTTCGGGATGAAAATGAGGAATTGATGAAATTATTTTTAACGAATAAAAAGAAATCAATTCCAATAGTGATTGTGGTCGATAAAGCTACAGGTAGTGTTCTTGGAAAATGGGGACCAAGACCTAAAGGCGCTACCGATTTAATTACAGATTATAAAAATGAGTTTGGCACCATTGATGAAACTGCAAAAGCTAATTTACAATTATGGTACTTACACAATAAGGGATTAAGTACTCAAGATGAGTTGATTAACTTGATGTTCGATTTAGAGCAATAACTTTTCAAATATATAGATGTCAGAATTTTTTTTTGGTCCAAATCGAGGTACATAGTTTTAGAATAGTAGAGAAAATGATTGTTGTAGGACTAGATTTATAATAATTATTAGGGAGGAAGTGTTGTTTTTGTTGAGGTCAAATATGGTTTTATATTTTTCATTTCTTTTTCTTGTAGATTGAAAAATAATTTGTAAATTGCTCATTGCCAGCCAGGTCTATTGTTAATTTACTTTTTTTATTGGTGTTTCATTATTGTTTAACAACTTAAAAAACATCATTATGAAAAATCGATTTGAAAAAATTTATGATTATTTGTCACATTTCCTTTTTGGAGGAAAAAGGGTAGCTAATTATTAAATTAAGAGCGAAAGCTTAGTAGGCAAATAAAGTATGGTTTAAATCTACTTTAACATTAGAGAAAACACATCGCAAATTCATTTTACAATTGAATTCGTCATGTGTTTTTGCTTTTACAGAAATCAAATAAAAATATATATTTGAAATATTATTTTTTGATGGCAGATCGTACAGTAGAAAAGGTCTCATTAAATTTAATATTTATAGTCTCGATTTCTCTTTGAGCTTCAAAAGGCATCTCATGTACGCTCAATTCAATAAATAAGATGAAATCGTCAGCTGATTCAAAACCCAAGTTCATTTTTTAGTTACCGACTAAATAAATTCGCTCCATAGAAACTGGTTTTCAAGTACTTAATTAGAAGCGGGCGTGATTTCGTCAATGATGCTTGGACTTAATTTTAAATTAGAAAAAATAGTAGCAAATATGAGTTTGTCTTGCCATCCCCAATTTATTCCAGATTGAATTCCTAGTACAGTATACCTTTTATAATCTAGGCTATGCCTTATTTTACTACTTGATCCATCAGTAAAGAAACAAGATGTATTGCCGTTGCTATTTGCATTAACTTTATCACGATCCAGAACATTTTAGCGGTAGCGCAGCATCAAATTCCGAAAAAGCACTCAAGATAAATAGGAATGGTACTAGTCAATACCTCAAATCATTCTTTACTTTGGGTTAGACTTTCTTCAAATGCAAGGACATCTACACCATTTATTACATTATAATCGCCTATTTTGGTTCGGCGTAAAGCGGTTAAATGAGAACCGGATTGCATGGCTTTACCAAAATCAAAAGCAAGGGAACGAATGTAAGTCCCTTTACTGCAAACGACTCTAAAATCTATTTCAGGAAGCGCTATTCGAGTAATCTCAAATTCGTGTATCGTTGTTTTTCTGCTCGCAATTTCAACGCTTTCTCCAGCTCTGGCATGCTCATACAAGCGAACACCATCTTTTTTTATCGCCGAAAAAATAGGAGGTACTTGATCTATTTCGCCTAAAAATTGTTTCGCAGTCTCCTGAATTAAGTCTTCGTTGATATGTGCAACGGGGAAAGTCTGATCGATTTCGGTTTCTAAATCATACGAAGGTGTCGTAGCTCCTATATAGAAAGTTCCCGTATACTCTTTGGCTTGACCTTGAAGCTCTGTAATTCTTTTGGTAAATTTTCCGGTGCATACTAATAATAATCCTGTTGCCAATGGATCTAACGTTCCTGCGTGGCCAATCTTAAATTTTTTTGGCAAACCTACTTTGTTGATCAAAGCATATTTAAGCTTGTTTACCGCTTGAAAAGAAGTAAAATGCAAAGGTTTGTCAATTAATAAAATTTGACCTTCTAGGTACTCATCAGCTGTTTTCAATAGAGATTATTTTAAGTAAATAAAGTAAATCAACAAAAAAGTCCCCACTATTATGCGATACCAGCCCCATGGTTTGAAACCGTATTTTTTAATAATTTCGATAAAGAATTTAATAGCTATAATGGCAACAATAAAAGCGACTACGTTCCCTATCAAGAACAATTTAATGTTTTCATTAGATTTCAAAATCAATTCGTAACCTTTCAGTTGAGATGTTTCGTAGGTTTTCAAGAATACAGAATAGCATGTAACTGCCATCATAGTTGGAACCGCTAAAAAGAAAGAGAATTCAGCCGCAGCATGACGCGTTAATCCTTGCTGCATGCCACCAATAATAGAAGCTGCTGACCGGCTCGTTCCAGGCATCATGGCCAAACATTGCCAAAAACCAATGGTTACTGCTTTTTTAACAGTAATATCTTCTTCTTTGATGATAGTTGGATTTTGAAAGTAATTATTAATAAATAACAAAACAATTCCGCCCAAGATTAATACTATCGCAATAGGAATAGGATTGCCAAGAACGGCTTCGATTTTATCGTCGAATAATTTCCCTAAAACGAGAGCAGGAATGACAGCACAAATTAGTTTGATGTAAAAAGTAATCGCAACATTTTTTGAAGAGAAATCGAAAAATTTCCTCCAATACAAAACAACAACAGCCAAAATGGCCCCAAATTGTATAGAAACTTGAAACAGTTTCACAAAATCGTCCTCTTGAATTCCAAAATAAGAGCTTAAAAAAACCATGTGTGCCGTGGAGGAAACAGGAAGATATTCTGTTAATCCTTCGATTATAGCAATTAAAAAGGCTTGTAATGTGTTCATTTATCCTTTTTTGGGATTCTTAAGAATGGCATAAACGGTAATGCCAAACCCGATTAAAACTGTTGTTGGCGCCAATCGAATTCTTCGAAAGTTAAAGATGTCTTCATTAAAAACAGTCGGATCTTCACTTCCTCCGCCAGCCATGAGGATAAATCCCAAGGTAATTACTCCAATCCCAATTAAAAGAATTTTATAATTTATTTTGTCAAAAAGGAATTCGGGTTTTTGTTCGTTGTCTTTCATATATGCTGAATTTAGTTCAACATTTTAAAATGCTGAATGATACTTTTTTTTTAATCTTAGATTAATAAAGATCGTCTGTTCTTAAGTTCAAGAAACGTTGTGTGGCAAAGTAGGTACTTAACCAAGTAATCAATATTCCAATTCCTAAAACCGCTACTAACACTAATCCTATCAAAGCTTTGTCTTCTAATATTCCCAAATTTGGAAAGCTGGTTTCCACATAAATCAATACACCAATTAACGCTAAAACAGCTAGTCCTGCACCAATCATCCCTAGTTTTATGCTGCGCATCACGAAAGGTTTTCTAATAAAAGATTTAGTAGCTCCTACCATTTGCATCGTTTTTATGATGAATCGGTTGGAATGAATCGATAATCGCAACGAACTATTGATAAGTAATACGGCAATCACAGCAAGAAAACCGCTGATGATTAAAATCCACATACTTACTTTTTTGATGTTGTCGTTGACTAGATTAACCAATTGTTTGTCATACACAATATCTGAGATCATGGTGTTTTTACGCAACCCAGTTTCAATTTTTGCAATACTATCTTTAATTACATAATCTCCTTTTAAGTGAATGTCATAGGAGTTTTGCAATGGGTTTTCTCCCAAAAATGTCATGAAATCTTCACCTATAATATCGGTATGTTCCTTGGCAGCAGCTTCTTTAGTAACGTACTTGTAGTTTTTTACAAAAAGGCTTGATTTAAGTTCTGTACCAAAATTTTTCATAATACTGTCATTCGCTTCATTTTTAAAAAAAACAGTCATGGCAATATTCTCTTTAAAATCGTTTGCCAATTTTTTAGAATTAATGATAAAAAGTCCCAATATTCCTAGTAGAAATAAAACTAAAAATACACTTAATACTACTGAAAAATAAGAGGAAATTAAACGGCGTTTTTGAAAATTATCAAAGGAAGAACTCATAGTTTACTGAAATTATTGGGTAAAAATAATAAAGAATTTCTTTATTTAAAGTTAATAACGCTCAAAGTTTTAACTTTCGTACAATAAACGTAAATTTGACACCGTAAAATAATCCTTTTAGGAAAAAATTAAAGCAACTGATTTTGTCAGTTCCGCTAAACCAATAATAGGACGGGAGCATGCGATAACATGACGACATAAAACGATAAAAAATAGAATGAAATACAATCCAAATGAAATTGATGCCAAATGGCAAAAATACTGGCAAGAAAACCAAACGTTCAAAGCCGAAAACAACGTTGATAAGCCTAAATATTACGTTCTAGACATGTTTCCTTATCCATCTGGAGCGGGTTTACACGTAGGGCATCCGCTAGGGTATATAGCCTCTGATGTGTTTGCTAGATACAAAAGACACCAAGGGTTTAATGTATTGCATCCTATGGGTTATGATAGTTTTGGGTTGCCTGCTGAGCAATACGCCATTCAAACCGGTCAGCGTCCAGAGGATACAACTTCGGTAAATATTGACGGTGGTGTAGATAAAGAAGGAAACCAAATTGCAGGGTATCGTAAACAGTTGGATAAAATAGGATTCTCTTTTGATTGGAGTCGGGAAGTGCGTACTTCAAATCCAGATTATTACAAGCACACACAATGGATTTTCATTCAGTTGTTCAACTCTTGGTACAATAAAAACAGCGATAAAGCTGAGGATATTTCAACCCTAACCGCCTTGTTTGAAAAAGAAGGAAATGCAACTGTCAATGCAGTTTGCGATGAAAATATAGATCCTTTTTCAGCCGAAGAATGGAACGCTTTCGCAAAAGAGACTCAGGAGAAAATCCTCTTACAATACCGATTGACCTATTTAGCGGAGACAGAAGTAAACTGGTGTCCGGGATTGGGAACGGTTTTGGCCAATGATGAAATTGTAAATGGTGTTTCAGAACGTGGCGGATTTACAGTTGTTCGCAAGAAAATGACACAATGGAGCATGCGCATTTCGGCTTATGCGGAACGTTTGTTGCAAGGTTTAAATGATATCGACTGGAGCGAAAGCATTAAGGAAAGTCAAAGAAACTGGATAGGGAAAAGTGTAGGGGCATCAATTACATTTTATATCCTCCCCCCAGCCCCCTCCAAAGGAGTGGGACTTGAGCCGGGTTATATGACGGGTGATTTTCAAAATGCAAAAAACTTATTGGCAAATGCCAAGGAAATGCGAAAAGAGCCAACATTTACTGAAGCGATGTTGTGGGATGCTGTTCGAAATAAAAAATTAGATGGAAAGTTTAGAAGACAACATTTAATTGGAAATTATATTGTCGATTTTGTTTGCTTAGAAAGTAGATTAGTTGTTGAAGTTGATGGAGATTATCACAATACACCTGAACAAATTGAACTTGACAACGCAAGAACTTTAGAACTAGAACAAAAACATCTTTTTAAAGTTATCCGATTTACGAATGAAGAAGTAAAAAATGATATTGATTCTGTTTTATCAAAAATTAAAACAGAATTAAATAGTAGGAAAACTTTAGGCACAATTAATCAGGGCTCAACTCCCTCTCCTTTGGGGAGGGTTGGGGTGGGGATTTTTACAACGCGTCCAGATACCATCTTTGGTGTGACTTTCATGACCTTGGCTCCGGAACACGAATTGGTTTCTCAAATTACAACTGTGGAACAAAAAGCAGAAGTGGATGCCTATATCGAAAAAACGTCAAAACGTTCTGAGCGGGAACGTATGGCCGATGTAAAAACAATTTCGGGAGTATTCACAGGAGCTTTTGCAGAACATCCGTTTACGAAAGAGCCAATTCCAGTTTGGATTGGTGATTATGTTTTGGCGGGCTACGGAACAGGTGCGGTTATGGCGGTTCCTTGTGGCGACGAAAGAGATTATGCTTTTGCGAATTTCTTTAAAGGACAAAACGGAATGCCAGCCATCAAGAACATCTTTGATCAAGACATTTCTGAAGCAGCTTATGGCGCCAAAGAAGGATTTCAATTAGTAGATTCAGATTTTTTAAATGGTTTAGATTATAAAAAAGGAACTCAAAAAGTAATTGAGGAACTAGAAAAAATAAACCAAGGAAAAGGGAAAATCAATTACCGTTTGCGTGATGCAGTTTTCTCTCGCCAGCGTTATTGGGGAGAGCCTTTCCCGGTGTATTATGTGAATGGCTTGCCGCAAATGATTGATGCGCAACATTTGCCAATCATTTTACCTGAAGTTGAGAAATATTTACCAACCGAAGACGGCTTACCGCCTTTAGGAAACGCGGCAGTTTGGGCTTGGGACAGTGTAAATAATAAAGTGGTTTCAAACGAGCTTCTTTCCCCTCCTTCGGAGGGGTTGGGGGAGGAAACTATTTTTCCTCTTGAATTGAACACCATGCCAGGTTGGGCGGGAAGTTCATACTATTGGATGCGTTATATGGATGCGCATAACGAAACCGAATTTGCAAGCCAAGAAGCGCTTACTTATTGGGAAAGTGTCGATTTATACATTGGCGGAAGCGAACACGCAACCGGTCACTTATTGTACTCTCGTTTTTGGAATAAATTCTTGAAAGACAAAGGTTTCGCGCCAACTGAAGAGCCATTCAAAAAACTGATCAATCAAGGGATGATTTTGGGAACGAGTGCGTTTGTTTATCGATTTATGTGGAGTTATTTCGGAGAAGCTGGAATAATTGATACTTCATTACTGCCAACAATTTTACTTTCTAAAAATTTAGTAAATAAAATTAGAAATAATGATGAAATTTCGATTGCTAATTTTAAATCAAAAATTAATTTAATTATAGAGAATAAGTTTTCAAAAAGCAATTTTCAAATTCCAAATTTAGATTTTAATGCAATTCATACAGATGTTTCAATCGTGAATACTTCTGATGAATTAGATGTTGAAAAGTTTAGAAATTGGAGAGAAGATTATAAGGACGCTATTTTTATTGGAGAGAATGGTGAGATTATTGAAAATAATAACGGAAAATACATTGTTGGTCGCGAGGTTGAAAAAATGTCGAAATCCAAATATAATGTCGTGACTCCAGATGCTATTTGCTCTGAATACGGAGCAGATACGTTACGTTTGTATGAAATGTTCTTAGGACCATTAGAACAAGCGAAACCTTGGAACACAGCAGGAATTTCGGGAGTTTTTGGTTTTCTTAAAAAATTATGGCGTTTGTATTTCGATGACAATGGTTTGATTGTTACTAATGACGCACCAACGAAAGATAACTTAAAATCATTGCACAAAACCATCAAGAAAGTTGCTGAGGATATTGAAGGGTTCTCTTTCAACACTTCGGTTTCGCAGTTTATGATTTGCGTGAACGAATTGTCTACTCAAAACTGTCATTCTCGTGCGATCTTAGAACCATTAGCCATTGTAATTTCGCCGTATGCGCCGCACATTGCCGAAGAATTATGGTCTTTGCTTGGAAATACAGGTTCTGTTGCAACAGTGCCTTTCCCAGTTTTTGATCCTAAACATTTGGTTGAAAGTGAGAAAGAATATCCAGTTTCATTCAACGGAAAAATGCGTTTTACCATGGTTTTACCTTTGGATTTAACCGCAGCACAAATCAAGGAAATCGTAATGAAAGACGAAAGAACCATCAAGCAACTAGACGGTAAAACACCAAACAAGGTGATTATCGTTCCAGGGAAAATAATTAACTTGGTGGGATAGTAAAAGGAATCAATTTCAATGGCAATGACAATGTCAATGAAAATAATGAATAGAAGAATAAGTAAAAAATTCCAAACTCTAATGACATATGTTATTTGGAGTTTGGAATTTTTTATTGCTATTGCTATTGAAATTGTTATTGCCATTGAAATCAGTCAATTAACTTTTTTATTAAAATTTTTATTTCTGTTGTAACATTTTAATAGTTCTCGTATCCAAAGGGCGGATCCGATTAATTATCAACTTAAAACTATTAAAAATGAAAAAGTATATCTTCGTAGTTGCCGCACTATTATTTTCAGCATTGTGTTTAAATGTGTTTGGTCAAACAAAATCGTATCCGTTTGAAGTTATAAAAACAGGAAAAGGAAAACAAGCTATAATCTTCCTGCCTGGTTTTGCCAGTTCTGGAGACGTCTGGAATGAAACAAAATCTAATTTTGAAAAAGATTTTACTTGTTATACATTTACTATGGCAGGTTTTGCGGGAGTTAAACCACAGCCGAATGCTTCATTTACAAATTGGGAAACAGAGATTGTCAATTATATAAAAGCCTATAAAATTGAAAAACCAATTATAGTGGGTCATAGCATGGGTGGCGGACTTGCACTTGCAATAGCATCTGATTATCCAGAGCTGATAGATAAAATTGTTGTTGTCGATGCACTTCCTTGTTTGGCCGCTTTGAGAGATCCTTCTTTTAAATCACAAGAAAATAACGACTGCAGTCCAATGCTCAATCAGATAGGAGCTATGTCTGAAGATGAGTTTATTCAAATGCAAAAAAGAAATATGGCAATGCTGATGGCTAATCCTTCCAAGCAAGAGGAAGCAATAAGTTGGAGTATGAAATCTGATAGAAAAACGTTTAGCCAAATGTATTGTGATTTTTCCAATACTGATTTGAGAGAGAAAATTGCGACTATAAAATGTCCTTCATTGATAGTATTAGAATTTGGTTTTTCTAATTTCAAAGAACCTATTGAAGCGCAGTATAAAAACTTAAAAACTGCTAATTTCCAGTATTCAAATAAAGGCCTACACTTTATTATGTATGATGATGCAGTATGGTATTTGGCTCAGCTGAATAACTTTATAAAATCATAAGAATGGAGTTTGAAGAAGTATATAAAATCTATTGGCAAAAGATATTTCGTTTGTGTATGGGTTATGTAAATGATTATGACCTTGCGCAGGATCTTGCTCAGGAAACATTTATTATTGTTTGGCAAAAACAGGAAACATTTAGAAATGAATCCAGCATTGGGACTTGGATTTTCCGAATAGCATCGAATAATTGTCTGAGGCAGATCGAAAAAGGAAAACGGTTTCCTAAGTCTGAACTTCCTGTAAACATCACCGAAGAAAAGCAATATTCACTGGAGCCACAGATTCAGTTTTTGTACAAATGCATTGCCGAACTTCCGGAAACCGACCGTATTATTATCTCACTCGAACTTGAAGATGTAAAACAGGCCGAAATTGCCAATATTGTCGGGCTTTCTGAAGCCAATATTAGAGTAAAAATTCATAGAATTAAAGAAAAACTGACACACAAATTTAAAGAAAATGGAGAATAATATAGACTTCAAAAATTTATGGAAACAGCAGGCTGTAAGTCCGCCAAATATAGAAGAATTGCTTGCTAAACTTAAACATTTCAAAAAAACTAGTTTGCGAAGATTAATACTTACAAATGCCATGCTGATCGCAACTTGCGTTTTAATACTTTTAATTTGGTATTACTACCAACCGCAATTTCTTTCAACCAAAATAGGAATTGTTTTGAACGTCGCCATAATGGCTATCTACTTATTTGTTTATAATAGATTGTTTGGTGCGTATAAAGAATTGGACAATACAGATAGTAATGCTGCATATTTGCAAAAATTAATAGCAATTAAAACAAAGCAAAAGTTCTTACAGTCGAAAATGTTGAGTTACTATTTTATAGTTCTAGGATTAGGATTGTGTTTATATATGTATGAATACACATCTATGATGACCATGTTCTGGGGGATTTTTGCTTATACAATTACATTATTTTGGGGTGGGTTTGTTTGGTTTTACTTACGTCCCAGACAAATAGTTAAGGAAAATTTGAAAATAGATAATTTGATTGATAAATTTCAAAGAATTAATGATCAATTAGAGATAGAGGCGTAGCTTCACTGTGGATAATTAATTTGTTGCCATATCTTGCTAGATTTTTTATTTAACAAATGCCACATTGACATTTTTAAAAATTGGTTCAAATTTTGTTGTTAGTTTTATAACTTTATAAAAAATTAAAATAACAAGATATGTTAGGATTCAGTTTACCATCAATGATATTAATGGGCGGTATTATGCTAGCAAGTTGGTTAGTTAGCTCAAGATTAAAAAGCAAGTTTGAACACTATTCAAAGTTGCATTTGCAGAATGGCATGTCAGGTGCTGAAATTGCTGAAAAGATGCTTGCGGATAACGGAATTCGTGATGTAAGAGTGATTTCAACTCCAGGAAGATTAACGGATCATTACAATCCATCAGATAAAACCGTAAACTTAAGTGAGGCGGTTTATAACCAGCGAAATGCCGCAGCTGCTGCTGTTGCAGCTCACGAATGTGGACACGCAGTACAACATGCTGTAGGGTATCAATGGCTTACGATGCGTTCTAAATTAGTTCCTGTTGTAAATGTGGCATCTAGTTATATGCAGTGGATTTTGCTTGGCGGAATTCTACTGTTAAATACTTTTCCGCAATTGTTGTTGATTGGAATTATCATTTTTGCAGCTACTACTTTGTTTTCGATTGTGACTTTACCAGTCGAATATGATGCTAGTAATAGGGCTTTGGCTTGGTTAGAAAACAAAAGAATGCTTACGCCTCAAGAACAAGCTGGAGCCAAAGATTCTTTAAAATGGGCTGCCAGAACGTATGTTGTAGCAGCTTTAGGATCAATTGCAACGTTACTTTATTACATTTCAATTTATATGGGAGGAAGAAGAGACTAATTCTCTAACTTTTATATAATTACGTATCAAATCCAAATTCCAATTTTAATGGAGTTTGGATTTTTTTTATATCTCATAACTTACCCTTCACATCTCACTTTTCACAACTCACTTTTTACAACTCACATCTTGCCCTTCACTTTTATCAAAGTTGAATCTGTCGGTCAATTTGTTGGTCTAAGGAAATGAAAGTTTCTGTCCTAGATACGCCTTCAATCGCTTGAATTTTAGTGTTGAGTAAGTGCATTAAATGTTCGTTGTCGCGACAAATAATTTTGATTAGAATCGACCAGTTTCCGGTGGTGTAATGGCATTCTAAAACTTCAGGAATTTTCTTTAAATCACGAACAGCTTCGGCATTTCTAGCTGCTTTGTCTAAATATACGCCAACAAAGGCCATTGTATTGTAACCAAGTACTTTATTGTTTACCGTGAATTTTGATCCTGAAATAACACCCGATTGTTCTAGTTTTCGCAAACGCTGATGAATTGCCGCTCCCGAAATTCCTATTTTATTGGCGATCTGAAGAATAGGTTTTCGGGCATCTTCCATCAAGTCGCGTAAAATTTCTTTGTCAATACCGTCAATTTCTACGATTAAGGAATTTATTTTCATAAGTTATTATTGTAAACTAAAATATGGAATTTAGTTTGAATTGAAAATCAAATTTACAACAATAAGTAGTAGGAGCAATGTTAATTAAAGAAATGCACTAGATGATGTTTGGACATAAAAAAAGCCATTCGATTACGAATGGCTTTTATGTGTATAGTGTAAAAAATTATTTTCCTTTATTAGCTTCGGTAATATATTTTTCTAAAGCCATTGTCATAGATGGTGTTGCTGGTGTTGGAGCAAGAATGTCAACTCTTAAACCATGATCTAGTGCTTCTTTTTGTGTGGTGCTACCAAAAACAGCGATTCGTGTGTTGTTTTGTTCAAAGTCTGGAAAATTCATAAACAACGATTTTATTCCAGTTGGACTAAAGAAAGCCAAAACATCATAATAAACATCGGCTAGATCAGATAAATCACTCATAACGGTTTTGTAAAAAACGGCAGGAGTCCAGTCTACTTTTAATGCGTTTAGTGTGATTGGTGCATCGGCATTTAATTGATCCGAAGCGGGTAATAGAAATTTTTCGTCTTTGTATTTTTTAATTAGCGGAGATAAATCGGCAAAATCTTTTGGACCAACGTAGATTTTACGTTTTCTGTACACAACATATTTTTGTAAGTAAAAAGCAATAGCTTCGGATTGACAAAAATATTTTAAGCCTTCAGGTACCTTGTACCGCATTTCATCGGCTACTCTAAAAAAATGATCAACAGCATTTTTACTCGTTAAAATTATTGCGGTGTAATGATTAAGATCAATTTTTTGAAGTCGGATCTCTTTGGCATTAACTCCTTCTACGTGAATAAAAGGTCTGAAATCAATTTTTACTTTATGCTTTTGTTGAAGTTCAAAGTAAGGGGAATTTTCCACTTTAGGCTCGGGCTGTGACACCAAAATTGTTTTCACTTTCATATTTTAACTATTTCTAAGCAGTCCCTTTGGTAAACCAATAATACATAAAATAATAGGGTGCTATTTCAAGAGCGCAAAGATATAAAATAAAATAAAACAACTTACCGAATATTATATTTTGATAATTTTTAATTGAAATCAAATAGGTTAACACATTGAATATTATAACTATAGCAATCATCGCCAAAGGAATATTTATTGAAAATGAGTCGTAATAAAACAAAATAATATTCAAAGGAAGCATGAATAACCCAATATAAGTTCGGTATGTCACTTTTTGAAGACTGAATTGTTCTAAAAATTCTTCAATTTGAAACGATGTGGCAATTATTTTTTCAATTAAATGTTTAGCTAATATAAAAAAAGTTAAAAAAGTAACTATTTGAATATAGAGGACCCAATCGGTCTTCGAAGCATAACCAAAATAGCTGAGCGAAATCTGAATGAAGAAAGCAAATGAAATGACTTGAACAAAAAATAAAGCAATGGTAAAACTACTTCTTAGGTGGCTACTGTCACGGTAAACCTTGTTGTATTTGTTCGAAAAAATTAAATTGGCAAAGTCTCCAAATCTGTTTTCGAAAACCGATTTAGTGATAGCGATTATAGCAAACGCCAGAACAAAAAGCACAGTTGCCCAGTCTTTGTTCTCCGTTATTCTTGGTAGAAGTAGATTTTCGATCATAACGCAACAAAATTAGTAATTTTTATATCATTCTTTTTATTATAATTTTATTAAGGAACAAATGGCATAAAAAGTTTACTTTTGCGTTGAAATTAGTCAAAAAAGATGAATGATTGTATTGTTATAATTCCTACCTATAACGAAATTGAAAATATAGAAAGCATTATTCGGTCCGTGTTTTCGCAGCATAAATCCTTTCATATTCTTATTATTGATGATAATTCACCGGATCACACTGCTGACAAGGTAGTTTTACTTCAATCTGAATTTGCTGGGAAATTGTTTTTAGAAAAAAGAACCAAAAAATCGGGTTTGGGAACAGCTTATGTTCATGGATTTAAATGGGCATTAGCGCGTAAATATGATTTCATTTTTGAAATGGATGCCGACTTCTCTCACAATCCAAATGATTTAGAAAAATTATACAATGCCTGTCACTTAGGCGATGCGGATTTAGCTGTTGGATCTCGGTATGTTACAGGAGTAAATGTGGTCAATTGGCCATTGAGTCGTGTTTTATTGTCATATTTTGCATCAGTATATGTAAAATTCATCACCGGTATGAAGATACACGATGCCACAGCAGGATTTATTTGCTATAAGAGAAAAGTATTAGAGGAAATCAATTTAGATACAATACGATTTGTGGGTTATGCGTTTCAAATTGAAATGAAATACAGAACCTATTGCAAAAAATTTCAAATTGTTGAGGTACCCATTATTTTTACTGACAGAACAAAAGGGCAGTCCAAAATGAGTAATTCTATAATTGTTGAAGCTGTTTTTGGAGTAATTGCACTTAGATTAAAAAGATTAGTCAACACATTATAAGAAAAAGATAAGATGAACAGGATTTTAATTAAGAATGCCAAAATTGTAAATGAAGGAGTCTTTTTTGAAGGCGATGTATTAATTGAAAATGACTTAATTGTTGAGATTGCAGACAGTATTAGTGCAAAATCCTCTCAATGCAAAATTATTGATGCCGAAGGGAATTATTTGATTCCTGGAGCTATTGATGATCAAGTGCATTTTAGAGAACCTGGACTTACGCACAAAGGCGATATAGAATCAGAATCGAAAGCAGCAATTGCTGGAGGAATTACTTCTTTTATTGAGCAACCCAACACAATCCCGAATGCGGTTACCCAAGAAATATTAGAACAAAAATACGAGCTGGCCTCGCAAAAATCATATGCGAATTATTCCTTTATGATGGGGGCGACTAATGACAATTTAGAGGAAGTTTTAAAAACAAATCCAAAGAATGTTGCCGGAATAAAAATATTTTTAGGTTCCTCAACAGGAAATATGTTGGTGGATAATGAAGTCACTTTAGAGAAAATATTCTCTAGTACACCCTTATTAATTGCGGTGCATTGTGAGGACGAAACGACCATCCAAAAAAATTTAGAAAAATACAAAGCAGAGTTTGGAGAAGATATTCCCGTTACAGCGCACCATCTAATCCGAAGTGAAGAGGCCTGTTATATTTCCTCTTCAAAAGCGATAGCACTGGCCAAGAAAACAGGAGCACGATTGCATGTTTTTCATCTTTCGACTGCCAAAGAAATGGATTTGTTTACCAACAAAATTCCATTAGAAGATAAAAAAATTACCGCCGAAGTTTGTATTCACCATCTTTGGTTTACCAATGATGATTATGCTACTAAAGGCAATTTGATTAAATGGAATCCAGCTGTAAAAACAGCCCATGATAGAAAAGTGTTGTGGGAAGCTTTGCTAGACGATCGAATTGATGTTATTGCTACAGATCATGCGCCGCACACTTTAGAAGAAAAAAACCAGTCGTACTTAAAAGCACCATCTGGAGGTCCATTAGTGCAGCACGCCGTTGTGGCTATGTTTGAAGCACATTATGAAGGAAAAATTAGCGTAGAGAAAATAGTGGAAAAAATGTGCCATAATCCGGCTAAAATTTTCAAAATAGAAAAGCGAGGTTTTATTAGAGAAGGCTATTACGCAGATTTAGTTATTGTAAATGCAGGTTTGCCTTGGAGCGTAAAAAAAGAAAATATTATTGCTAAATGTGGTTGGTCTCCATTTGAAGGATATACTTTTAAATCTAGAATTACCCATACCTTTGTAAACGGAGAATTGGTTTATACTGCTTTTAAAGTAAAAGATATTCGTGCAGGAAAACGTTTGCTATTTGAAAGATAAAATTTCATAAATGAGAAAAATCATATTATTTTTAGCAATTGCAATAGTATTTGTCAGCTGTAAAGAGGAAGTTGTGCCTAAGCCAGATCGATTGATTGCACAAGATGTTATGGTCGATATTATGTATGATTTGACTGTTTTAGAAGCTATAAAAAATCAAAATCCAGCTTCCTTGGATACTTTTAAAATAAATTCTAGAGCGTATATCTTTAAGAAATATAAAATTGACAGTATTCAATATGCCAAAAGCAATATTTATTACGCTTCTGATTACGACGAGTATAAGAGCATGTTTGAGCAAATTAGTAAGCGATTAGAAGTTAAAACTCAAAGTGTAGATTCCTTGATTAAAAAACAAAAAAAGAAAAAATCGGTTAAAAAGGCACAGCAAAAATCACGTATAGACAGAGATACTCTAAGAATATATTAAGTTATAAATGGGTTATTTCTTTGATGTACTTGTGAATGTTTATAAAATCGGTATTTAATGCCTCTTTAATTTTTTGATTGGAATACAGAGTATTGGTATAGGAGGCTTTGGTTGAAGTTTGAGTCAATTTTCTCTCCTGTTGAAACACATTCGAAACAAACCAATCTAATCTCCAGAGGATTTCCATAAAAAAGGGCTTAGCATGAATTGTAGGCTCTTTGACCCCCAATCCATCAGCCATAGCATTCAGAATATCACGAAAAATACTATTTTCTGAAATTAAAGTGAAGCGTTCATTTTTTATTTCGCTTTGCATTAACTGAACTGCAATACGCACTACATCTATAACAGCAACAAATCCTGTTGCTCCTAGCGTATAAAATTGTAAGCCGTTTTTAACTTTTGTCAAAAGTTGGCCACTGCCTTTTTCCCAATCCGTATGCGTAAGTACAGGACCAATAATAACACCGGGATTGATGATAATTACGGTTAGACCTTCTTGTTGTCCGCGCCACACTTCCATTTCGGCACCATATTTAGAAATAGCATAATCATTATGCGGAAGTTCTGGATTCCATTCCGTTTCCTCAGTGATGAATTTTTCATGAGGCGGTAAATCACCCAAAGTAGCAATAGAACTGACAAAACATAATTTTTGTATTCCAAAAGCGAGACAAAAGTTTACAATATTCGCTGTGCCTTCAATATTTGTTTTTCGCAAACGTTCTTCTTCTTTTGGATCAAAAGAAATCAAAGCGGCGCAGTGGTAGACCATATTAATATTTTGAAAAGCAATTTCTAAGGAGGGAACATCTGTAATATCTGCAGGAATCCATTCGATTTGTTCCAAAAGAGCTTCCTTTTTATACAAGTTAAATAAAGCTTTCGTTTTTTCTAACGAAGGTGTAGATCGATAAATAGCGCGCACTTTTTTGTTTCCCATACTTTGGGATTCAATCAAATGAAGCAATAAATGCGCGCCTACTAAACCGGTTCCTCCTGTGACTAATATCATATTTACAAAGGTAATGAAATCAATTTCAATGGCAATAGCAATAGCAATTTCAATCAGATGACATTTTCAATCACAACTTCAATTGAGCACTTTAAAATTAATTTTTTTACAAAAATTGTTATTGTAATTGAAATTGATTTTTGCCATTGATATTATTATCTTTGTGGAAATTGATTAAAAAGATGAAGAATTTTATTGAAGAAGTGACTTGGAGAGGAATGCTCCACGATGTAATGCCCGGCACAGAAGAACATTTGATGGAACAAATGCGTGTGGCGTATGTGGGAATTGATCCAACTGCCGATTCATTGCATATAGGACATTTAGTGGGTGTGATGTTGTTGAAGCATTTTCAAATATCGGGACATAAACCATTAGCGCTTGTGGGTGGAGCAACGGGTATGATAGGTGATCCATCAGGAAAATCGAATGAAAGAAATCTATTAGACGAACCAACCTTGCGTCACAATCAAGAAGCGATAAAAGGACAATTGGCTCGTTTCTTAGATTTTACTTCAGATGCTTCAAATGCTGCCGAGTTAGTGAACAATTACGACTGGATGAAGAACTTTTCTTTTCTGGATTTCATTCGGGATATTGGAAAACACATTACAGTAAATTATATGATGTCCAAGGATTCAGTAAAGAAACGCTTGTCTTCTGAAGCTGCCGAAGGAATGTCATTTACAGAGTTCACCTATCAATTGGTTCAAGGATATGACTTTTTACATTTGTACAAAAATAAAAATTGTACGTTGCAAATGGGCGGAAGCGATCAATGGGGAAATATAACCACCGGAACGGAACTAGTCCGTAGAATCGCCAGTGGAAAAGCGTATGCGTTGACTTGTCCGTTGATTACAAAAGCAGATGGAACTAAGTTTGGAAAATCCGAAGGGGGTAATATTTGGTTGGATTCAGCTCGAACTTCACCATATAAATTTTACCAATATTGGCTGAATACCTCAGATATTGATGCGGAGAAATACATTAAGATTTTTACATTCTTATCAAAAGAAGAAATCGAGATTCTAACCGAAAAACATATAGAAGCACCACATTTACGATTGCTACAAAAACGTTTGGCCGAAGAAATTACGGTGATGGTTCATTCAACAGAAGATTTAGAAAATGCAATTAAAGCGTCTAATATTTTGTTCGGAAATTCTACTTCTCATGATTTGAAACAATTAGACGAAGCCACTTTCATAGAGGTTTTTGATGGTGTTCCCCAAGCTGAAATCAGCAGAAATGAAATCGAAACTGGGATTAATATTGTAGATATTTTAAACGAGAAAACAGGATTTTTTAAGTCCAATGGTGAAGCAAGACGTGCATTGACAGCTAATTCTATATCGGTGAATAAAGAAAAAGTTGCCGAGGATTTTGTGCTTTCGACCAAAGATCTAATCAACAATCAATTTGTATTGTTGCAAAGTGGTAAGAAAAATTATTTTGTGGTGAGAGTGGTTTAAGGTGATAAATGAATTATTCTCTATTCTAATTATAAAACATCCCAATACCTCGAAAGAGTTGTTGGGATGTTTGTTTCTAATTAGTCGTTGAAATTAATTTCCATTTTGTTGGAGTAGAGCCACCCTGTTGCAATCGTAGCATCTTCTAAAATTGTATTTAAATCTTCTGGCAATAAGTGATCTTTTAGTTCATATTTGTTGAAATATAGGAATAGGTCTAAATAATGTGTTGATTTTTGGTCTAAATAATATTCGTTATCAAAGTGTTTGTGATATCGATTTTTATCCCAAGTCAAACTTGCAACAAAGCTTTTAGTCTCGTTACCTTTTAGTTTGAAAATAGAATTGATAATATTTTTGCTTATCGTTGTTGATATTACTTTTTGTTTAGCTAAAAGATATTTATTTAATTTATCTCGGTTAGATTCTAAATCTTGCATCATTTTTTTAAGAATAGCATCACTTTTTTTAGCATCGAATAGGGTAGTCGTTTTTATCATGTTTTTTTCTTGAAACAGTCTGTACGAGGGAATCCAAGACGAACTGTTGTACATGTTAGATCGTAACTCATTAGTATTTAAAACTAATGAAATAAGACTTTTTGTTTTGTTTTTGATGTGGTAATGTACCGTAAATATACGTTCGCTAGTAGATGGATCTTTGTACGTTATAGAGTCTATTTGAACTTCTATATCGGTGTTTTGCGCATTGCTACATAAACTAATGAATAAAAAAAGTTTAAAAAATAAAGTACGCATGCTCACAATAATTAATAAAGATTACAAAACCATCAAATTACAACCTCGAACATCCGAATTATCAAAACGTCCCAATACCTCAAAAGAGTTGTTGGGATTTTTTTTGCCTAAATCCTGCGTAGCAATAAAAGAACAGGAATTAATGTTGGCCAAATCAATCACATTGATTCCGCCTGTTTTTCCTTCTGGAATATAGGTCAAAGCATCTTCTGTATCGCGAACCAGGATTTGCATCCAAGTAGGGCATTCAAATACGCCATTTCCTAAAGAATAGGCTTGCGAAAGCAACTCTGTCATGCCATATTCAGAATGGATGACTGAAACGCCAAAACCTGCACAAAGTTGCTCGTGTAATTCCTCCCGAATCATTTCTTTTCGTCTTCCTTTCATACCACCGGTTTCCATAATTATGGTGTTTTTTAATTGAAACCTACGTTTTTCTATCAAATCTAATAGAGCAAAAGTAACTCCAATCAGAATAACGTTTTGCCCAGCTTGGTCTAAAGTGATCAGCGTTTCAATTAATTCGTCGTGATTGTGGAGATAAAACCCACTTTCAGGATGATTGGAAAGCTCAATTAAATCCTTCACCATGTAAATTAACGAAGAGCCTTCCCGCTCTAGATAAGAAGGAAGTAGCGCTAGAACTACGTAATTTTCAATATTCCCATAAAATTCTGAAAATCCTTTGCGGTAACTTTCTTCATATAACGTAATATCAGTCACTAGATGTTTACTGGTAATCATTCCGGTTGTTCCGCTGCTGGTAAAGGTTTCTTGAATAGTATTGGTACTTGAAACCACTTGATGGCTTTTAAAAAACTGAATCGGTAAAAAAGGTATCTGTTGTAGTGATTTTACTTTTTTGGGATCTATTTTTAAAAATTCACAAAATTCTTGATAGACCAAGTTATTTTCGTGTTGGAAACGAAACACTTTCAACGCAATTTTTTCAAATTGTTTGTAATTGGCGATGGTAAATATATCTGTAGCTGTGATCAAGAATTTTTTTTGCAAAAGTAAACAAATTTTTTATTGGAAGGGCTGTAACACTGTAGCAATAGACTTTTTCGATCATCGAAAAATGAGGTATGTTGCAAAAAAAAGCACCAATAAGATTAGTGCTTTTTTGTATTTAAATGAGGAAGTATTATCTGATAATTAGTTTTCTAGTAGCTGAAGCGTCTTTTTCATTTATTTTAATGATGTAAACACCAGACGTTAAGATAGAAACATTAAGTTCTCTAGAGTTGAGCATGGTTTGCATCACTTTTTTTCCTAAAACGTCAAAGATAATGATTTCTTTATCCAAGTCGTTTTTTGTAGTGATGTACACTTTACCATTACTCACAGGGTTCGGGTACAAGCTTAAACCCTCGATTGCGGCGGTTTCTTGCGTTTTTGGTTGTTGCTTATTATCTTGAGCACTTGCGCTCAAAGTGAATAAAAAAACCAATAAAATGATACTATAAAAGTAGTTTTTTGCCATTAGATTTATTTGTAAAGTAAATATACAAAAAATATTTCAAAAAGCATACCAAAAAAAAACATCCTGATTGCTCAGGATGTTTATAATATTTCAATTGGTTTATTTATTACAAATTTGATAATAAATTAACACCATCAACAATTGCCCATGCACCAGGAGTTAGCACTGCTCCAGTAGCTGTTGTGCTAGTTGTGAAGTTTGCAGGTAAAAATGAAACTGTGAAAGCTGCACCAGCACCCCATTGAACTGTATTAGTGTCTGTAATCTTTACATCCAACATTTTTATTTTACCAGTAACAACCTGATTAGTGTTTGTTATAGCTTCTTGAATTCTAACCGCAACAGCATTTATCGTTGTAGTACCAGAAACCGCTGTATTCGTGTAACCTGAAATTACAACATTAGTAAATTCTCCATTACCTTCTTTCTTAAATTGGAATGCATCAATTTCTAATGGATTTCCAGCTTCAGTTGCCGTACCAGCAGCTCTTCTTAAGGTAATATTAGATACTTTAGGGAAGAAAGCATTGTTTACACTTTTAGCTTCAATTTCCATCCCAAAATTTCCAGCTCCTGTTTGGTATGCGAACCAGTTGGTATTCGCTTGACCTTGCCATCCATCTTGCCAGTCAAAAGAATCATCTGTGTTTCCGTAAGAAATAAGGTTTTTAGCACTTACAGTACCGCCGTAAAATTCAAAACCGTCATCAGCTCCTTTGTAAGCTACTAAGTTTTCTAATACTGTTCCTGAACCTACTGCATAGAATGAGAAACCATTCATTTCAGAATTTCCGTCAAGAATTTTTTTACCAGCATATTCTACACGTACATATCTTAAAGAACCACCATTATGAGCAGCATTTGTACCACCGTAAACAATATTTGTACCATCTTCAGAAGTTGCAGTAGTAATAGGCGTCCCATCAGCAGTTTTTCCAGAAACTACAGGAGCATCACCAAACATGATGATACCACCCCAAGAACCAGCAGTTTTAGACTTTTCAGTAAATACTACAGGTTCCGCAGCTGTTCCTGAAGCATTTAATTTACCGCCTTTTTCTATTACTAAAGCATCCGGACCATCAGCTGCATCAGCAGTAATTACAGAACCAGCTTCAAAAGTTAATGTAGCATCGCTTTTTACTCTTGCTGTACCTTTAATTGTATAAACACCTTTTGTATACGTTTTTGATGCTGTGATATCTCCTGTGATTTCACCCGTTGCTGTTGGTGGAGTTGTTGCTACATCGTCATCACTTGAAGTACAACTTGTAAAAACCAAGCTCAATAATGCAAGACTGAATACTAATTTTTTCATTTTTAATGATTTTAAAATTATAAGTTTTTTTGTTAATTATTTATGTCAAAATTACTCCCGAGCTTCTGAAATTTAGTTATGTAATTGTTATTAAAGTATTATATAACAATGAAATTGATGTAAAGTTTATGTTACTTATATAAACAAAAAAAAGAGCCATTACGGCTCTTTTTTTATTGTTTTTAAAACGTGTATCCTATGTTAAAGGAGAACCCAACACCTTTTTTGAATTCTCTTAAAAGTAGCGAGTCTTCTGTAATGTTTAAAGTGCTTTTGCTTCCCAACTCTTTTTTGTAACTTGGATTTAAGATGTTGTCTACACTAAATTTAAGTTCGATACTTTTTGAAATTGAGTTAGTCCAAACAAAATCTAATTTACTAAATGATTTTTCGTAGATGTGATCAATTCCTGAAGAACCTACAGCAAAAATACGATCTCCATAAACGTTGTAAACTAATGTCATTGAGTTTTTCCAATCTTTATTAAGGATGAAATCATACTTTAAATCAGAATTGATTAACCAGCTAGAAGCACCTTGCAGCTTACGGTTTGTACTGTTTTCTAATTCATTTCCTTGTTTTTTAAGGTCAATTTTAACATCAGTACTCATTAATGATGTGTTAAAACCTAAAGAGAAATTAGAAAGAGATTTACTTATTCTGCTCAATTGGAAAAGCATTTCTATTTCGGCACCATAAATAACCGCTTGCTCTGAGTTTTTGAAAGTTGTGATTTGACCACCACTATTTGCAGTTGGTTTGAAAACTCTTTCAATTGGATCATTGATCATTTTTCCAAATACACCTACAGCAAACAATTCTTTGTTGTTAGGGAATAATTCATATTTGAAATCTACATTATAGTTTTCACTGTTTTTTAAATCCGGGTTTCCACTTTCTGAAGTTCCATCGGCATTGATGTAATTTATTGGTAACAACTCCATTGCAACTGGACGAGTTATTGTTTTTGCCAATGAGACTCTCAAATTGCTATTTTCATTCAAAATTCGTTTCGCATTCACAGATGGTAAGATATCTAATTTATCATCTGTCTTTTTGCGGTAAGCACTTCCAAAAGGATCTCCTTGTTCTCTGTATTTTATGGTACGAGTTGAACTTTCGCCTCTAATACCAGCATTCAAATCCCATTTTTCTCCAAGATTCATAAACAAATTGAAGTAACCTGCATTAATAAACTGATTCAATTTTACTTTATAATCTCCGTTTGATTCTTCTTGAACATAAACAATTCCATTATTGATATCTTCGTTGATGTTTTGGCTTATAGTACTTAAATCAGCAGTATAGTTTTTCTCTAAATTCCTTCTTCCTGAGAAGAAACGGTAAGAAGATTCCATGTCATTCAGCGAGCTGTTGTATCCAATAGATAATTTGTTAGAATCTTCTTTGTCTCCAAATTTTAAATTATATTCTAAAAGTGAAGAGTAATAGAAGTTTCCTTTTACATCAAGGAATTGACGGTTTAAGTTATTACCCCCATAAGACATATTTATTTGGGTGTCATCTAATTTTACACCTGTGATAAATTTTCTATCCGGTTGTTGAAAAGAAGTTTTTACAAAAGAACCTCCAGCTTTTAAGGTCTGTTTTCCATCTTCAGTCAATTTATAATCCCCATACAATTGCGTGTTCCAATAGTTAGATTCTTCGTATTGATTTAATCTAATAAGATTATTTGTCTGATTTGCTAAACTGTTTGTGTATCCTAATTGATCTTGGATTTTGCTTTCAGTTGCTTTAATCAAGAACGTGTTGAAATTCAAGTTAAAACGGTTTGTTTTGTATTTCAAACCTGCTAAACCAGAAAAAGTAGTTTGGTAGCTGTATTGTGTATTATATAAATTATTGTCGTAGTTCCCTTGTCCAAGGTTGAAAGTTCTATCTACTCCTTCTCGGTAAGAATATTTATTGTCAAAATTGAAAGACATTATATAACTAATATTTCTTTCTTTTTCAAGATTGAATTTTTGAGCATGTAAAAATCCAATGCTTGAATTCAAAGGACTTTTTGTATTGTTAACATCCCAAGATTTTTTACCAAAACCATTCTCATATTCCGCAGGAGAAAGTTTTTGTCCGCTTGGAACTGATCCAAAGACACCAGGAAGCGCTCTGTCGTTACCAATAAGTCCTAAAGAACCTTTCGTTGAATTTGCATCATCAGAAAGCAAGAAATCTTGAAGATTATTGTTAGTTGTATATCCAAAACCAATATTCAGTTTAGTGATATTTTTTGGTTGAGGTGTTTCAATATTAACAGTTGCTCCGGCAAAATCTCCAGAAATATTGGGATTAAATGTTTTGTAGATATTTAATACTCCCACAACATCAGTAGGGAATAAATCCAATGGGATAATTTTTTTGAAAGGGCTGTTTGATGGTGATTGTAAGTCGTTTATCAATAAGTTGTTGTAACGGTCTTCTAAACCTCTAATAAATAATCCTCTTCCGTCAACTTTAGTGATTCCGGTAATTTTTGTCAAGCCTTCCTCAACATCACTAACTCCTTTACGAGCCATTTCTTGAGCTCCAATACTTTGCTTGATGACTACTGCTTGTTTTTGGTCTAATAGTAGAGCCGTTTCTTTTTCTCTACTTGTAGTATTTCTAACAATTACATCTTTCAGTGTATAGCTTCCTGAACCCAATGCTTTATTTATCGTTACCGTTTGATCAGAAACTACTGTAACGGGAACCTCTACAGTTTCATACCCTACAAAACTTAACTGTAATGTGTATGATCCTGGAAGTATAGTTAGGGTATATTTACCATCAATATCAGTGTTTGTTCCTATACTTGTGCCTTTAATAAGAACGTTTGCAAAAGGTAATGACTGATTGTTAGCCTCTTTGTCTGTTAACGTTCCAGTAATGGTTCCTTTACTTTGTGAAAAAGAACTAGCTGTTAGTAATAACGTGAAAAATAGTAACTTGAATTTCATTTGGTTTAAATTTTTTGCAAAGTAACGGTCAAAATGTAAAATTTGAGTTACTGACTTGTTATGCTTGTGTTGTGTTTTTGTACCTAAAAACCATCCAATATTAAATTACGGTTAACAGCTTTTCGATACCTCATTTATGATTACATTTACCAATCAAAAACAATTTTTGGCGCTTTATGAAGAAAAAACACACCAAGATTCTATTAGTTGACGATGAGCCAGATATTCTAGAAATCGTAGGATACAACCTTTCTCTGGAAGGGTACCAAATTGTTACGGCGGTAAATGGTAAAGACGCGATAGTCAAAGCTAAAAAGGAACTTCCAGACCTTATTATTATGGATGTTATGATGCCGGAAATGGATGGAATGGAAGCTTGCGAAAACATCCGGAAAATTCCTGAACTGAGTAATGTTTTGATCACGTTCTTAACAGCAAGAAGTGAAGATTATTCTCAAGTTGCTGGTTTTGATGCCGGTGCGGATGATTATATCACAAAACCAATTAAGCCTAAATTATTAGTCAGCAAAGTAAAAGCGCTACTACGACGCTTAAAAGACAAAGAGATTAATAGCGAAACACTTAATGTAGGTGGTATCGAAATTAATCGCGAAGAGTATAAAATTGTAAAGGACAATATTGAAATTGCTTTACCTCGAAAAGAGTTTGAATTGTTTTATTTATTGGCTTCAAAGCCTGGAAAAGTTTTTAAACGCGATGAAATTTTAGACAAAGTTTGGGGCAACGAAGTTGTGGTTGGTGGCAGAACTATTGATGTGCATATTCGTAAACTGCGCGAAAAAATTGGAGAGGAATTGTTTAAAACCATAAAAGGAGTAGGATACAAGTTTGAAGTGTAAATGACAATAAATTTTAAAAAAACATATCGCTTCGCTGTAAAGTCTGCGCTTTATATTACCCTTTTTTCTACTGGATTAGTTAGCTTTTTGACCTATTTGTTTTTCAAATTTTCGTATCAATTTAGTTTGATTTTTGCTATC
Organism: Flavobacterium frigidum; assembly: GCF_048286735.1. Lineage (GTDB taxonomy): Bacteria > Bacteroidota > Bacteroidia > Flavobacteriales > Flavobacteriaceae > Flavobacterium. The sequence goes on from NZ_JBLVPU010000001.1 coordinate 89,700, forward strand.
GCTATTGGTACATTTTCTTTTCTTGTTATTCAATATCGAGTAGAGCGTTTTATTTATAAAAAAGTAAAGAAAATATACGATGATGTTTCTTTACTCGAGTCAAGTACTTTTAGAAACCAGCCTATAACCACAGATATGGCGACGCTTACTCGAGAAGTAAAAAAGTTTGCAACAGATAAAAAACTAGAAATAGAAACGTTAAAAGTCCGTGAGGAATATCGAAGAGAATTTCTTGGAAACGTTTCCCATGAGCTGAAAACTCCTTTATTTACAGTACAAGGTTATTTGTCGACTTTGCTTGATGGTGCTATGAACGATAAAACAATTAGAAAAAAATACTTGGAACGCGCCGAAAAAGGAGTCGAAAGATTGATTTACATTGTGCAGGATTTAGACATGATTTCGAAACTTGAAATAGGAGATCTGAATTTAGAGATAGCAGAATTTGATATTGTAAAGCTTGTACAAAATGTTTTTGATTTGCTAGAAATGAAAGCCTCAAAAAAGGACATACTGCTCATGTTTGATATGCGATACAACAAACCCGTTATGGTGGTTGGAGACCAGGAAAAAATTCAACAAGTAGTCATGAATCTCGTTGTTAACTCTATTAAATACGGAAAAGAGAAAGGTTCGACCGAGGTTAGTATCGAGGATCTAACCAATGAAAAAGTTATTGTACGCATTACAGATAATGGTGAAGGAATAGAAAAGAAAAATATTCCTAGACTTTTTGAGCGATTTTATAGAGTGGATAAGAGTGGAGCCAGAACAGAAGGAGGTTCAGGTTTAGGATTGTCTATCGTGAAACATATTATAGAAGCACATGATGAGAAAATTTATGTAGACAGCACGTACGGTGTAGGTTCTGAATTTTCATTCACACTTGAGAAAACAAATCAAGTAAAAAAATAACATAAAATCAAAGATTAAAACAATTTAAAAATCGATTCTTGTGAATCGGTTTTTTTTATTTCTGTGAATCAAAGTTTGATTATTTTTCAAAAATTTGGAATAAATTCTGCCAATCTATTTTAGAATTCATTTGAGGCAAACCTCTATAGTCTTCAATTTTTGCAAGATCTTCCATTTTGAAATCAGTTTGTGTGGCATAAGGCACCAATCTTTCAGTTTGGAATTTTTCAGCTAAGTATTCTTGCTCGAACTGTCCAGGTGTGGGAATAAAAAATGCTTTTTTTCTCAATTGAGCCAGATCCATAATGGTCGTATAACCAGAACGGCAAAGCACCATTTCACTTTCGTTAAAAGCTTGTTCTAACTCGGTTGAATTCATAAAGTTGTAATAGATAACAGTACCAATCGTTGTTGTTTTTTGTTCTTTTTCAATATTTCCCTCAATGAAAATTACAGTACCATTGTATTTAACTATTTCTGCTTTTAAGTGCTTTTCTAACATACCACGCTGTGGTTCCGGACCTGACAGAATTACAAGTAAATCGTATTTTTTTGGTACTAATTTCTTTTGGAGTCGGCTCAAAGGCCCAATGTATTTTGTTTTGAGATTGGGATGATTTACATGACCTAGTTTACCTGTTAGGTTTATAGTTCCGTCAAGATCTGGCACCCAGCATTCCGAATATTTTTTTATGATAGTTTGATGTATTTTACTGGTGATCCAAGTGGTATTGCCGGTTATCACATTCAATTGGTGCGTGATAAAAACAGACGGGATTTTTTTGCTTAAAACACCCAATCTATTATCAGAAATGATACCGTCTATCGCATATTTCTCAACCCAATCTTGAATTATTTTTTTCTCCTGCTGAATGGCTCTTATCATTTTCGGGCCATTCTGTATTAGTTTCCATTTAAAATTGGCCCCATTCTCAGCATATTCAACATGGTAGGATGGGAGTTCGAGTGTTTGAACCGCGGGGAACTCTTTTCGTAGTAATGCAAGTGCAATTCCATCGGATGCAATTATAGGAATATAGTTGTTCTTAAGCAAAGCTCTTATGATAGGAATGCAGCGAGTTGCATGACCTAAACCCCAATTTAAAGGTGCTATTAAAATAGTTTTAGGCTCAGTTTTTATATTCATTTGTAATGATTTCAAATATTTCTTTGGGGGAAGATACAGTTGTTAAGGCGTTTTAATATTTGTAAACTATTACTAAACTATTAAGTTATTAAATATTATTTCAGGACGCAACAATAGACTAAAATAAAGAAAGGCTATCTTTTTTAGATAGCCTTTCCAATATATTTTCTATAAAATTATTATTGTATATAGGTTTTATTTCCGTTTGCATTAATATAATATTTCCCCCCTCGAGGACCAGTATATACTTTTTTACCATTGTATTCTCCTGTTATTTTGTCGGCTACTTTAGGTGCTTTTTCGTTAGTTTCCTTGATTTTTTTTACTGATTTCGCACTTGTAGCTTTTTCTTTCACAGTTGTTTTAGCCGACGCTGCTTTATCTTTGGCAGTTTCTGCTTTTTCTTTAGCCGTTTTTTTAGCCGCAGTTGCTTTTTCTTTAGTTGTTGCTGCTTTATCTTTTACAGTTTTCGCTTCATTTTTGACTACTTTTTCTTTTGCAGTTTTCGCTTTTTCTTTAGCTGTAGTTGCTTTGTCTTTGGCAGCTTCTGCTTTGTCTTTTGCTGTTTTTTTAGATGTTACAGCTTTATCTTTTGCAGTTTCGGCTTTGTCTTTCGTTGTTTTCTCTTTAGCTGTAGTTGCTTTTTCTTTAGCACTTTCCGCTTTCTTTTTCGCTGTAGTTGCTTTTTCTTTGGCTGTAGCCGCTTTATCTTTCGCTGCTTCAGCTTTTTCTTTTTTGGCTTTTGCTAATTTTTCAGTTTTAGCTTTTGCTGCTTTTTTTTCAGCTGCAGTTTCTTGTGCATTCATATTCGCCGCTATAATAATCGCAAAAAAGAATAAAAGTAATTTTTTCATAATCGTTTTGTTTTAAGGTTATGTAATAAAAATAAGAAATAAATTGGTATTTGAATAAATTATTCTTGCAATTCTTCTTAAAAATAAGCTCTCAGTTGCACATTTCCAGTATGAATGGCTTGGCTCGTTTCGCTTTTACGCCCTTGGTAATTCAAGTTGATGTCTAAGAATTGTGTAATGTTTTTTTGCAAAAGCAATCTCCAAGTCAAGTTTTGTCCGGTTTGTAATCCCTCGAGCATTTGAAACCCAACTGCAGAAAACTCATTTCCTTCAAATTTATTTTGGTAAAAAGAAACTTCACCGTTCAGTGTTATTTTTTTAGTACTAGCGTAGGAAAAAGCGGTTCCAAAACGGTTTTGTAATAATATTTCGAAGACTCCAATTAAGTTTTTTTTACTTTGTAATTCATAAAAAATATCCCAACTGGTATTTTTAGAGAATAAATAACTGATTTTTGGAGCTAATTGAAATCCGTTTATCGCATAATTTTTTTCTGGAAAATTCTCAGATTGAATAGTAGATTGAATTGTTTTGGCAAAAAAACCAAACAACCAACTTTTTTGATACAAATGGTTGTATTGCAATTGATGGGAATTGTTTGTTGCTTCCTGAGAACCTATTGATAGTAAGTTTTTTGTTTTATTTTGTAAATACGAATACGTCACTGAATGGTTTTGCTTACCTCGATTGTAAAACAAACTATTTCTAAAACTGGAATTCAATCCTAATACATTTTCATTTGAGCTACTGAATGGATTTAATTCGAAATTTGCACCATTACTTCTCGTTTTACGGTCGATTATATATGCAGTTTGATTATAAAAATAGGAAAGTAGTTTTTTTAATCCTTTTTCATTTTGCCATTGATTGGGGTTTATTGTAACTGATTGTGAAAACTTATTTTGATGTGTTTTAATGTAAATTCGATTGGGCAAAAATATCCTAATAAATTCTGCTTGATCTATAAATGGGGCGACTTCGAACTCCTGTAATTCTTGTACGCCATTACCGTTGTAATCATTCCAAGTATAAACACCTTGTCCCGCAACAACTTTAAGATAGGTAAATTCTTGTTGTGGGATAGTTCCTGAGTTTGTTTCGTAAACCGAAGTACTTTGAATTAATTGATTGAAAAAACGATCGGTATATACTATTCTCGAATTTAAGGTAGATTCTTTTTTTCGTGTTGGATCTACAAAATTTAGAACTCTGTAATTTGCATAAACAGACAAATCGTTTTTATTAGTTTGTATTAATTTCGACTTCAGTTGAAACGATTGCGACGAGTTCACGCGTTGAATCCTATTTCCAGCATTTTGGGATTGCAAACTATCATTGGTTCTTCTCAAGTATCCCAATTCGACAAAAATCTTTGTGCTGTCTCCTCGTCCTGAAAAGATGCCATACTCTGTAAATTTTTGGCTCAAAGCCGAAAACTGATTGGTTGTTTTGCTTTTCTCTTGGTTGTCTTCTAATCGAAGGCTAGAGCCAATCCAGTTTTTTTTGAAATTAAAACGCATTTGTGATTGGTTTCTTAAAAACTTCGATGATGAAATAGCGCCATCACTTTTTAGAAAGCTACCTTGGTTTTGAAAAGACCAGCCTTTTACCCGAAACACACCATTTAAAAGATGCCTGTTACCTGAAAAATTTTCAGAGAAATCCAGTTTTTCAAACTGATACAGCAAAAGTCCTGATGTAGCTGCTTGGGGTTTTGGTTTTAAGTCAAATTGTAATCCGGAAACGAGTAAACTTTGATTGCCAATACCAGCAGTTCCTATATTCCAGTCTCGATCAAATTCAATATTGTATAGTCGTTCTACAGATCTGAAGTTTTTTTGTATCAATTGATAATTAGCAAAAGCATCGATTTGCCATTTCTTTGAATAAAGTCGCTGCTTGGTATTTATTTTTCCAGCTATACCTTTATTATTGGCGTCATCAATCGATGAAAATAAATTTTGATCAGCATTGCTAATGCCAAATTCAAAATCGATAGCAGTTTTTTCCGTTGGTTTGTATTTTCCTAAAAAAGTGGCGACTTGAACTTTTGTTGGCGCAATAAGCTGAATTATGGGCTCATAATTTCCTTGTGGAATCCCGTTTACAGGCGGGATGTATTCATAAACCCGAGAAATTGTTTCAGAATTCGTTATTATGTAATTTCCAGTATTGGTGCCAACTAAAGTAAATCGGACATTGAATAATTCTTGTTGCGCATCATTCGAATATTCGAAAATTTCGACGGCATTAAACACTGTTTTCCGATATAGTACTTTGTTTTCTGAATAGGTGTCACTGTACGCCGAAGGTGCTGTCATCAATCTAGGATTATCTCCTGCATTTACTAATATTTGTGCTTGTTCCTGTGATAAATTTTGTTGCAAGGGTTGGTTTTTAAGATCATTTTCGGAATACAAATAACCTCCAAAACTCCATTTATTAGTGTCGTGTGTTGCTCCAGCATAGGTAACAAAACGGGTATAGTTTCGATCAGAAAACTGGTATTCTATGGCAATTCGCATTTCGGAAGTGATGGTAAAAAGCGGTGTAAATACAATTTCACCTGCATTGTAATCGATCGTGTAATCATTATTTTCTCCACGTTTTAATAATGTTCCGTTAACGTAAACGCGCTCAGAACCAGACACAACTAGTACATATAACTCTCCATTTTGGCCTTTTAATTTGTAAGGGCCTTGGTTGCCTTCTTGTCCTACAAAATTACTTTTGGCATATTGGCCGCGAACCAATGCTGCAGATGCAAATACATTGGTTTTGTTAGTTTCGGTTCCAAAGTTGAAATTTGTGGCCAGTCCCTGTACTTTTTTATTAAAATTTAAGAATTGCGTTTTCTTATTTTCGAGAAAAATATCACCTGCACGAATGTTCCATTGATCACTAAATAGCTCCATAAATACATTGTCAAATTGATCTAATTTCTGGGAATATCCGCCATCTTGCAGCGGAATATTACTGTCTTGAATAGAAGCTCTTAAGCTTACTTTCTCAGATATTTTACCGGTGATTTGTAAATCTAAATTCGAATTCAAAACCGCATTTTGATTGTTCCCTATGGTTATGCCGCGGGTAATGCTTCCGGAAGTATTTAACCCATCAAATGGAATTTTTTTTTTGAGGTTTTTGTTCTCAATTTTGTATAAATTGTCTTTACCCGCTTCATTACTTACCACTTTACTAGGGTCATAAATGCGGTATTCTTTGGTCAGTATTTCAGGGAATTTTAAATATTGAATAGTAAGCGAATCTGAATTGACAAGCCTGTTTTCTTTAAAAATTAAGGTTCCTTTTTTGAAATTCACCACAAAGAAAGTGCTATCAATGGTATTTCCTTTGGCGTCAAGCAGCTTGAAAAAACTGGAATTTATACTTTCTTTTTCAATAAAAATAGTGTCGCGGGAAGGGAGAATTTTTTTGGTTTTGTAGAGCGAATTAATCTCTTGAGCTTGGAGCCCAGAAAAACAGCTGATTACAATCCAAAAAAGTAATTTTTTCAACATAAATACTATAACTCGAAAGTATCAAAAGTAGTATTTATAATTTGATATTTAGAGAATGCCATAATTAGAAAATGAAATGGATGAATTCTCGTTTGGAGCGTTTAGTTTTACACTTTAAAATAAAAAAAATGGGAATCAATACACTTGATTCCCATTTTTAACAATTCGAAAAGAGTACATTAAACTTCTTTTGTTACCACTTGCATGGTTTCACGACTCACTTGTTTCAATAAAACAACTTTGTTTTCTTCAACAGTTTGTGCCGCTTTTTCGTTAAAGTGTCTAATGGTATATAAGGTTACATTTTCGTCAAATTCTACTTTAAATTTTTTGGATAAAATGGCATTCAGGGCTTTAAAATTATCAAATTTATCCTCCACACAGACAGAAAAACTAATGGCAGAATTTTGAATTAAGTTTACTTTTATTTTGAATTGATGGAACAAGGCAAAAATCTCGCTGATGTTTTCTTCCATAATAAAGGAAAAATCGATGGAAGAAAGTGAAATTAAGAGTTGGTTTCTTTTAACAATAAAACAAGGTAAATATGGTTCTAAGTCGACTCCTTTAGAAACACTAGTTCCCGTTAGCAAAGGGTTTATAAATGATTTTACATACAAAGGAATTTCCTTTTTTTGGAGCGGTTGCAGTGTTTTTGGATGAATGACCGTTGCGCCATAAAAAGCCAGTTCTATTGCTTCACGATAAGAAATCTGATTCAATAAACTCGCGTTTTCAAAATATCTTGGATCGGCATTCATAACACCGGGAACATCTTTCCAGATGGTTACACTTTGCGCATTTAAGCAATAAGCAAAAATTGCGGCAGTATAATCGGAACCTTCACGTCCTAAAGTAGTGGTGAAATTATTCTCATCAGAACCTAAGAAACCTTGTGTAATATTTAATATTTTACGCTTTACAGTTTTAGAAATATTTTTTTGTGTCAATTCCCAATCGACTTCCGCATCTCTATAATTGGCATCCGTTTTTATGAAATTGCGAACATCCAGCCATTGTGTTTTTATGCCCATGAAATTCATGAAATGACTAAGAATGGTTGTCGAAATTAATTCGCCATAACTTACAATTTGGTCGTAAACAAAATTGTAATTGGGCGATTTATTGTGTGCCAAAAAATATTCTAAATCAGCAAATTGGGTATTGACATCGACAAAAACATCATTTTTTTCGTCGTCAAATAAATCTATCAAAATTTGATTGTGGTATTTTTTTACTTCTTGAACTGACGAATTTAACTCTGCTGATTTGTCAAAATAGTTTTTTATGACAATTTCTAGTGCATTCGTCGTTTTGCCCATTGCAGAAACAACCAACAATACATCTTCGTAGCCTACTTTTTGTAAAACGTCATAAACGTTCTTGATTCCTGCGGCATCCTTAACAGAGGCTCCTCCAAATTTGAATACTCTCATACTACTATAAATTCCAATTATACAATTCTAAATTCCAGCTTTTAAATGCAACTGTAATTTTATTTTTTTAACTTATTTTCAATAAAATTGTTGATTCCTACTTCATCCATTTGTACTACGTACCAATCACGAAGTACATTGGCTCCTGACTTTTCATAAAATTCGATTGCGGGAGTATTCCAGTCTAGCACATTCCATTCCACACGTCGTACTTGGTCTTTTTTACCTTGTTTTATAATTTCAGAATACAACGCGTAGCCCAAACCAGTACCACGCATTTTGTCTTTTACTACTAAATCTTCTAGATGTATTGTTTTTCCTTTCCAAGTCGAAAAGCGATAATAGTAAAGCGCGATACCTACAATTTGCATTCCTTGTTCCGCAGCAGTAGTGTCATTTTCAATTTCGGCAACAAAAACATGAAATAGAGGAACAGGGCCAAAACCATCACGAATTAAATCATCAACAGTAACTAGAACAGCATCAGGTTCCTTTTCAAATACCGCTAATTCTTGAATAAGTCCCAAAACTGCGTGCATATCCTCGGGTTTGCCCTTTCTAATATTCATAAAATTTTATTTTAATGATTCATAAATGCATTTTTATTGCATTTTTACTTATTTATTTTGAGTTTTATTCAGCAAATATACAATAGTGCCAAAGTAAATAAATAGTATTCAAATTGTTTTCACAAAAAAAACGATATTTGTGACTTCAAAATAACTACATCGATTTCGTAATGGAAGAACGCAACAAAACACTAGGAGAATTTATCATTGAGAATCAAAATGCTTTTCAATATTCATCAGGCGAATTATCCCGAATTATTAACTCTATTCGTTTGGCCGCCAAAGTAGTCAATTACAAAGTAAACAAAGCGGGTCTGGTTGATATTGTTGGAGCAGCTGGAGAACAAAACATACAAGGGGAAGACCAACAAAAATTGGATGTTTACGCTAATGAAGTGTTTATTCAAACGCTTATAAATCGTGAAATTGTATGTGGAATTGCCTCTGAAGAAAATGATGATTTTATCACAGTAGAAGGAAGCGATAACAGTCATAACAACAAATATGTGGTCTTGATGGATCCGCTTGATGGCTCTTCAAATATTGATGTTAATGTTTCTGTTGGAACTATATTTTCAGTTTATAGAAGAGTTACTCCAATAGGAACTCCAGTTACTCTTGAAGATTTTCTACAACCGGGAATCAATCAGGTTGCTGCGGGATATGTAATTTACGGAACTTCTACGATGTTAGTCTATACTACTGGTCATGGAGTTAATGGATTTACATTGAACCCTGCCATTGGAACTTTTTATTTATCGCATCCTAAAATGAAATTCCCAACAGACGGTCATATTTATTCTATAAATGAAGGGAATTATGTTCATTTTCCGCAAGGGGTTAAAGATTACATAAAATATTGTCAGTTTGAGGAAGGGGACAGACCTTATACTTCCAGGTACATAGGAAGTCTAGTTTCGGATATTCACAGAAATATGATTAAAGGTGGAATTTATTTATATCCTACCAGTTCTAAAGCACCAAAAGGGAAATTGCGTTTGCTATATGAGTGTAATCCACTAGCATTTATTACAGAACAAGCAGGAGGTAAAGCTTCAGACGGTTTTAATAGAATCATGGAGATTGAGCCTACAGAATTGCATGAAAGAGTGCCGTTCTTTTGCGGAAGTTACAACATGGTTGAAAAAGCAGAAGAATTCATGTACAAAGCAAAATTAAGCAAATACTAAAAAAGATTTTAATACAATAACTTTCAAAATATAAAAAAATACCCCAAAAAGCTGATGCTATTTGGGGTATTTTTATGCTTTAGAATTACTTATTCATGTTTTGCATTTCGAAAAGGAACGTGTCTAAATCAACTTTTTTGTCCACGAGCGTAAGTGCTTTGTGTACAATATAATTTACATTTTCAGCATTGAAACCAAGTGCCACTCCAAATTTTCTTAACAATAATTCTTGTATGTCACCAAGATGGTGATCTACATGCACCATTCGTGCTAAATCAAATAAACGTTCTAGTTTTTGCTCGTGCAAATAAGGAGGGTTTATAGGATATTTTAAAGGATTTTCTAAAATTTCTTCATATTCTGCTGGAGAAATTTCCAATCGAACAGCCAGTTTGTCTAAAAATAATTTCTCTTCTGGAGTAAACGTATCGTCAGCAAGAGCTACACGAACAATAGCTGAAAAATGACCTTTATTCCTTTGTTTGAATTCGCTATCAAATAAATCTGAAAATGACATAGTTGTTGTTTTTTTATCTTACAAAGATAAATCTATTTTTAAATTAATGATTTTAAATTTTTTATATTTTTTTTGGAATTGATCTCACTTGAAGTGCATTTATTTTAAATAATGAAATCACTCATTTTCAAAATTAATCGTAAGTTTACAAACCCTATAGCAAACTAATATTGTAATCATGTCAGAGTTTTGGATTTACTTTCAAATTGGATTAAAACACGTTTTAGACATTCACGCGTACGACCATGTTTTGTTTTTGATAGCATTAGCGATTCCTTTTACTTTTAAAGATTGGAAAAGAATAGTTCTTCTAGTAACACTATTTACAATCGGACACACGATGGCTTTGCTGCTTTCTGTTTTTGGAATAATTGCGATTAAAGTAAATGTTGTAGAATTATTAATTCCGATAACAATTCTAATAACAGCCTTGTTCAATCTTTTTACAGCGGGAAAATCCAGTAAAAAAGAGAGTATAAATTTGGTTTTTTTTATCACGCTTTTTTTTGGAATAATTCATGGGTTGGGTTTTTCAAATTATTTCAAATCGATTTTGGGAGGTGATGCAACCTCAAAAATACTACCGCTATCAGAGTTTGCATTGGGTATTGAAGCAGCACAAATTGTTGTTGTTTTTGTAGTTTTGATAGTGTCCTATATTGTACAAACCATTTTTAGATTCTCCAAACGCGATTGGACTCTAGTAATGTCAGCCTTTATAATAGGAGTAGTAATTCCTTTAATAATACAAAGTGAAATCTGGATCAGATAAAATGAACGAAAAAAAATTGAATAAATACGATAAAGCGTATTTGAGGATTGCAAAAGAATGGAGTTTATTGTCGTATTGCAAACGCAAGCAAGTGGGCGCAATTATTGTGCGGGACCGTATGATAATTTCTGATGGGTATAACGGAACTCCAAGCGGTTTTGAAAATTGCTGTGAAGATGCAGAAGGATTAACGCGTTGGGATGTTTTGCATGCTGAGGCAAATGCCATCCTGAAGGTTGCACGATCTACCCAGTCATGTGAGGGAGCAACGTTATATATCACACTTTCGCCTTGTAAAGAATGCAGCAAATTAATTCATCAATCTGGAATAAAAAGAGTGGTGTATCACAATGGGTATCGCGATGATTCTGGGATTCAGTTCTTAATAAAAGCAGGAGTAGAGGTAGAACATATTCCGGTATTAGAAGAGTAAAATGGTGACTTTACATGAAAAATAATCTAAAATATTTGCCCATTCTTATTTTTGCAACACTCGCTCTGGGTTTTGTATTGGGTGGAATGTTGAATTTTCCTAATGTTGCTGACTTTTCAAATAGAAATAATTCGAGAAGTAAGCTCAATAAACTCATCGATTTTATAGATAATGAATATGTAGATAATGTCAACACAGATTCTATTGTCAACTTGACCGTAGATAATATTTTGGCGCAGCTTGATCCCCATTCTGTTTATATTCCGCCGAGTGACCAACTAGAAGTGGTGGAGAGTATGCAAGGAAATTTCGTGGGAATAGGCGTAAACTTTTACATGTACAACGACTCTGTTGCAGTTATCAAGCCAGTAGAGAATGGCCCTTCGGCAAAAGCTGGAATAAAAGCTGGAGACCGTATTTTGTATGCTGATAAAACGAAATTATTTGGGCGTAAACTGCCAAGTGATAGTTTGTTTTCTAAACTAAAAGGAACGGTAGGTTCAGATATTGAACTTACGATCTTTAGAAAATCAGAAGGCAAGAAACTTAAAATAAAAATAAAAAGAGATGTTATTCCGCTGAAAAGTGTAGATGCAGCCTTACTATTGAGCAATCAAACGGGATATATAAAAATAAATAGATTTGCAGAAACTACCTACAGAGAATTTATGGCAGGTTTGGCTAAACTCAAAAAGCAAGGGGCAAAATCACTCGTAATTGATGTGCGAGATAATGGTGGTGGTTACATGGAAGAGGCGATTGCTATTGCCGATGAGCTATTAATTGATAAGCAATTGATAGTTTTCACCAAAAATAAAAATGGGAAGATAGACAAGACATTTGCAACCAAAAAAGGCAGTTTTGAAAACGGAAATGTATTTGTTCTAATAAACGAAAATAGCGCTTCGGCCAGTGAAATTCTTGCAGGAGCCATTCAAGATAATGATCGAGGAACCATAGTGGGTCGTCGTTCTTTTGGAAAAGGATTGGTACAGCGAGAAATGGATTTTGCGGATGGTTCAGCGGTTCGATTGACCATTGCAAGGTATTACACACCAACGGGACGTTCTATTCAAAAACCCTATTCGAAAGGGAATGAGGCTTACTTTAAGGAATCAGAGTCTCGTTTTGGAAATGGAGAATTGTATGAAAAAGACAGTATTAAAGTTGCTGATACATTAAAATTCAAGACAAAAAAAGGTAAAATTGTATACGGCGGCGGAGGAATAGTGCCTGATGTTTTTGTACCGCTTGAAGTAGAGCATGGTAATGAAAGTACGGCTTATTTACTGCAGTCAGGAATTCTGGGTAATTTTGTTTTTGTACAATTAGATAAAAACAGAAGCGCTTTTAATGGTCTTAGCTTTGAGCAATTCAAAGTAAAAATGAATCAAACCGATGTGTCTTTTAATTTGTTTCAGAAATTTATTTCAGGAAACGGCTTGGATTTGAATTTTGGAAAAAGCAAATCGTTAGTCAAAAGATACTTGGCTGCAGAATTTGCTCGACAGTTGTATGGGGAAACCTATTATTATCAAATTATTTTGAAAGAAGACGCGATGATTAAGGCAGCGGTCAAATAAACGTCTATCTCATTTTTCTCAAATAGGTATAAATAAAATTCTAAGTAATTGTGTTATACCTTGAATAAATTACAAGGTTTTTAATAATGATTAAAAACGAAACCCCAAGTTTCGAATTATCAAAAAGTGTGTCTTAAATCGAAGAAATTTTTTGATAAGTGAATAGGCCAGACCTTTTGTGCGTGATAAAGGATTTGTTTTTATGGAACCCAATACCAGTGTGCACAATATTTCTAAAATGCCTTCGTTATTGGAAGAAGATCAAATAGTGTTACAGTTGCTCATTTGATTTATCTTCAATCTTTTTGGCTGTTTTTAAAATTAAAAGAATCAAAACAGCACATAAGGAGGCTGCAATTCCAATAAAAGCAACTACGCTATCTCCTTGAAATGGATTTCTATAATCCAATAAAGTAACATTAAATATGATTAGCGCTACTGCTAATAACACCAAGATGTTAGTGAAAATTTTCATAATATGTTTTGTTTTTTTTGATGTATAAAAGTTTTTAATCGAAAAGTGAATTTTCTTTTGAAAATATTTTAGAGAGTAAATTTATAAAAAATTATCTTATACGAACAAACCTTTAACATTCGCGGCGAATAATTTAACAGCTATTGCCAGAAGTACTACTCCAAATGTTTTTCGGATCACTCCAAGCCCATTCTCTCCAAGTATTTTTTCGATTTTAGAAGATGATTTCAATACAATGTAAACGAGAATAATATTTAAAAATATGGCAATAACAATGTTTATGGTTGAAAACTGAGATCGTAAGGATAGTAAAGTTGTCATTGTTCCTGCTCCAGCAATAAGTGGGAATGCTAATGGCACAATAGAGGCAGAGCTCGCTTCCTCATCACGGTAAATACGAATACCTAAAATCATTTCAAGAGCCAAAAAGAACAACACAAAAGAACCAGCAACGGCAAATGAGTTCACATCAATTCCTATTAAGTTCAATAATTCTTCTCCCACAAAAAGGAAAACAATCATAATAATACCAGCTACGATAGACGCTTTTTCAGATTCAATATGCCCATGCTTTGATCTTAAATCAACAATAATAGGAATAGTTCCTACGATATCAATCACTGCAAAAAGCACCATTCCAACTGTAATTATTTCTCTAAAATCGATGTTAAACATAGCTTTTTTTGTTTGCAAAGTTACGATTTTCACTAGATTTTTGATAATAATTACATTTTATTACACTAATTCTGATTCCTTTTTTTAGAGACTTTTTTTTATACAAATCGTGGCTTTAGAATTCTTGTAATGGTTACTATTATTGGGTTGTATCCTATTATAATTTAATTTTTTCTCTGGTTTTTTTAAAAGTTAAAGTTGGTTTGTTCCCAGAAATTTACAAATTACTTTGATTACCTTTGCACTTTATAATCTCACTCCCCCAAAAGAATGTTTCAATTAGGAAAAACCATCGTCTCAGAAGACATACTCGGAAAAGATTTTGTTTGCAATTTGTCGGCCTGTAAAGGTGCTTGTTGCGTTGATGGGGATGCGGGTGCTCCTTTGAGCGTGGAGGAAACCAAGATCTTAGAAGAAATTTATCCTAAGGTAAAACCATTTTTACGCAAACAAGGAATTGCTGCTATCGAAGCGCAAGGAACTTGGACCGTAGGTACTGATGGTGATCTTGAAACGCCACTTATTGATAATAAAGATTGTGCGTATGTCATTTTTGATGGCAAAACCGCTTTGTGTGGGATCGAGCAAGCCTATAATCAAGGGATAATCGATTGGAAAAAACCGGTTTCCTGTCATTTGTATCCAATACGTGTAAAAGATTTCACGGAGTTTGCTGCCGTTAACTATGACAAATGGGATATTTGTGATCCGGCCTGTTCCTTAGGTCAGGAGCTAGAAGTACCTGTTTATAAATTTGTCAAAGAAGCGTTGGTTAGAAAATTTGGTGAGGACTGGTACGCGGAGTTAGAAACGGTTGCAGAAGAGTATAAAAACAATTCAAAATAGATAAAAAAATTCTTGTTTTCTATTTTAAAATCCTATATTTTACAGTACTTAAGAGCCTTTTGTGAATTATAAAATACTGATTTACAGTTTTTTATAATTTATAAAATTTCGCTGACTTTTTTTCTCTTTGTTAAAAACTAGTGACGATTGTGGATAAGTTTGGCTTTCAATTCCGGCAATATTTTACAACCTTTGTAATCCCCAGAAAGCACAAAATTTCGTTAAAATCACAACAAAATAAAAAAATAAAATGACACAAGTGGAACCAATATTGCAAGAGAATAAGAATCGTTTCGTGATTTTTCCGATCAAACATCATGACATTTGGGAGTGGTATAAAAAGATGGAAGCTAGTTTTTGGACTGCGGAGGAGATCGATTTATCACAAGATTTGAATGACTGGAATAACAAACTTTCGGATGAGGAGCGTTATTTTGTAAAACACATATTAGCATTTTTTGCTGCTTCGGATGGGATTGTAAACGAAAATTTGGCGGAGAATTTTGTAAACGAGGTACAATATGCTGAGGCAAAGTTTTTTTATGGCTTTCAAATCATGATGGAAAACATTCATAGCGAAACGTACTCATTATTAATTGATACTTACGTGAAAGACGAAGCAGAGAAAGATGAGTTGTTCAATGCACTTGAAGTTTTTCCTGCTATTAAGAAAAAAGCAGACTGGGCTTTGAAATGGATTGAATCGGATTCGTTTGCAGAGCGTTTGATTGCTTTTGCAGCGGTAGAAGGTATCTTTTTCTCAGGGGCATTTTGTTCTATTTACTGGTTGAAAAAACGTGGCTTAATGCCAGGACTTACGTTTTCGAACGAATTGATTTCTCGTGATGAAGGGGTGCATTGTGATTTTGCCGTGCACTTGCACAACCACCACTTGGTAAACAAAGTGCCAAAAGATAGAATTAGAGAAATCATTGTGGATGCTTTGAATATTGAAAGAGAGTTCATCACTGAGTCGTTACCGGTATCTTTAATTGGTATGAACGCAGGATTGATGACGCAGTACTTGGAGTTTGTAGCGGATCGTTTATTAGTAGAATTAGGTTGCGACAGAGAATACAATACGGCTAATCCTTTTGATTTTATGGATATGATTTCATTGCAAGGAAAAACCAACTTCTTTGAGAAAAAAGTGGCTGAATACCAAAAAGCAGGTGTAATGAACACTGATGAAGAAGCACAAAAAATAACATTCGACGCTGATTTTTAATCGGTTTTGACTATGGCTATTATCTTCCTAGCCCCGATGGAAAGGAAAATCCTTTCTAGTCCTGATTTTTTTCAGGACTAGAAAGATTGGAATGACAGCGGGATTAGCTCCCGAAAATAAAGAAACTGAACTTTAATCAAAATCAGTACCCAACAATAGTAGTTGCTGCCACAAAAGTTGTGGTTGTTGTGCTAGCAAATAATCAACAAATAACTAAAAACAGCGAAGGGATTTTCTGTTTTTAAAAAAACAAAAAAGTATGTACGTAGTAAAAAGAGATGGCCACAAAGAGCCGGTAATGTTCGACAAAATCACAGATAGAATTAAGAAGCTATGTTATGGTTTGAACGATTTGGTTGATGCCGTAAAAGTAGCGATGCGTGTTATTGAAGGGCTTTATGATGGAGTTTCTACGTCAGAATTAGATAATCTTGCTGCCGAAACTGCTGCTTCGATGACGATTGCGCACCCAGATTACGCTCAGTTGGCGGCCCGAATTGCGATCTCAAATTTACACTCGAACACTAAAAAATCATTCTCTGAGACGATGAATGATATGTTCAATTATGTAAACCCAAGAAACGGTCAATACGCTCCGTTACTATCTGAGGAAGTGCATAAAGTGATTATGGATAACGCTGAGTTTTTAGACTCGCACATTATATACAACAGAGATTTCAACTACGATTATTTTGGTTTTAAAACTCTAGAAAGATCGTATTTGCTTAAAATAAACGGTAAAATTGTTGAGCGTCCGCAGCACATGTTGATGCGTGTATCGGTGGGAATTCATTTAGATGATTTAAAATCAGTGATTGAAACCTACGACTTAATGTCGAAAAAATTCTTTACTCATGCTACGCCTACCTTATTTAATGCCGGTACTCCAAAACCTCAAATGTCGAGTTGTTTCCTATTGGCGATGCAAGATGATAGTATTGATGGGATTTATGATACGTTGAAACAAACAGCCAAAATTTCGCAATCAGCAGGTGGAATTGGACTTTCTATTCACAACGTGAGAGCAACAGGATCGTATATTCGTGGGACTAACGGAACTTCAAATGGAATTGTTCCGATGTTGCGTGTGTTTAATGATACCGCTCGTTACGTAGATCAAGGTGGTGGAAAACGTAAAGGTAGTTTTGCGATTTACATAGAAACGTGGCATGCAGACATCTTTGATTTCCTAGACTTGAAAAAGAATACTGGAAAAGAAGAAATGCGTGCAAGAGATTTGTTTTTTGCTATGTGGACTTCGGATTTATTTATGAAACGCGTTCAGGAAGATAGTTATTGGACCTTGATGTGTCCTAACGAATGTCCGGGCTTGTATGATGTGCATGGAGAAGAGTTCGAAAAAATGTACACCGATTATGAAAAAGCGGGTAAAGGTAGAAAAACCATCAAAGCGCATGAATTGTGGGAGAAAATCCTAGAGTCGCAAATTGAGACAGGAACGCCATACATGTTGTACAAAGATGCAGCCAACCGCAAATCGAACCAAAAAAATCTAGGTACTATTCGCTCGTCGAATTTGTGTACTGAGATTATGGAGTTTACTTCAAAAGACGAAATTGCTGTATGTAACTTGGCTTCGTTGTCATTGCCAATGTTTGTTGAAAACGGAGCATTCAATCACGATTTGTTTTATACCGTAACCAAGCGTGTAACTCGCAACTTAAATAAAGTAATTGACAGGAATTATTATCCGGTTAAAGAAGGAGAAAACTCTAATAAACGTCACCGTCCAATTGGTTTAGGTGTGCAAGGACTTGCTGATGCATTTATCATGTTACGTTTACCGTTTACAAGTGATGAGGCCAAAAAACTGAATCAAGAAATTTTTGAAACCATGTACTTTGCGGCTGTAACAGCATCAATGGAAATGGCTAAAGAAGAAGGTCCGTATTCAAGTTTTGAAGGTTCGCCAATTTCACAAGGGGAATTTCAGTACAATTTATGGGGATTAACCGATGCTGATTTATCGGGTCGTTGGGACTGGGCTTCGCTTCGTAAAGAAGTAATGGAGCACGGTGTTCGCAACTCCTTATTAGTGGCGCCAATGCCAACCGCATCTACTTCTCAAATTTTGGGGAACAACGAAGCTTTTGAGCCGTATACTTCAAATATTTATACTAGACGTGTACTTTCGGGTGAGTTTATTGTGGTAAACAAACACTTACTTCACGATTTAGTAGAGCGTGGCTTGTGGAACGAAACATTGAAACAAGAGTTAATGCGTAACAACGGATCGGTACAAGCGCTTGATATTCCTCAGGATTTGAAAGAATTGTACAAAACCGTTTGGGAAATGTCTATGAAAGACATTATTGATATGTCACGCCAGCGTGGGTATTTTGTAGATCAGTCGCAATCATTGAACTTGTTCATGCAAAATGCTAATTATGCAAAATTAACTTCTATGCACTTTTATGCATGGCAATCAGGTCTTAAAACCGGAATGTATTATTTGAGAACAAAAGCTGCGGTAGATGCTATTAAATTTACATTAAACAACGATAAAAAAGTTGAGCCTATAGAGGTAAAAGCGCAGCCCATTCCAGAAAGATTAGAAGCTATTGCCGTTTTAAATGAACCTGCAGAAATGAATGCTGATGAATACAGAGCAATGATCGAACTAGCTAAGAATGCCGGTCCAGAGGAATGTGAAATGTGTGGATCGTAGATAAATACTAAACCAAGACATGGTACTGTTGTCAAAGTTTTAACAAAATCGTTCTCCTTAATATTTAAGGAGGGCGATTTTTTTTGGAGCTATTTCCTTCTATTCGTTACAATCTTATACGTCATCCCGAGGTTTCGGGACCGGCTTATAAGTATTTCCACTGCTATCAGGGCTAAGAATTGAGGATTTTGAAAAGGCTTTTGCTAGCTAAAGAGATACGTATTCTGAGTTGGAGTAACGCCAGAAGATTGGTTTTAAAGCCTTAAAGTGCGAATTTCGAAACACTCTCTCAAAATAGTGTAACTCCATGAGTCGTAAGTGGGTTTACCTTTGTACATATACTACAAACATTTAACAGCAAAACTGCCACATTACTTTACAAAGTAGCAAAACACCTTTAAAAAAAATAACCATGGAAACTACAGAATTAACTATTTCGGCGGATTTATTAGCTTCCAAAACCAAGCGATTTTTAAACGTGCTTATTGATTTGTTTATTGTTTACTTGTTCACAATAGGAATTGGAGCGCTCATAAACGGGATAGGAGTTGTAACAGGGAATTATCAAGTAGCAGATTGGATTGTCAGTTTGTCACCCACAGAAAACGCCTTGTTTGGACTGATAGTGATGTTTTTTTACTATTTCATTATGGAGTTTTATTTGTCTAGAACTTTTGGGAAATACTTCACTAAAACACTAGTTGTAAAGCATAATGGCGGCAAACCAAATCTAAAAAGTACACTCATTAGAACTTTAGTACGATTCATTCCTATTGAAATATTTTCGTTTTTAAACAGCAATTCAAGAGGCTGGCATGATACACTATCCGTAACTTATGTGGTTCATAAGCACGAATTTTTAGCAAAGGCGAAATTGTAAACCTGTAATCTTGTATTTAGGGCATACAAGCAGTCATTTTAGACTGCTTTTTTTGTTTCTACTGGGTTCTTTTTCTTTATATTCGCTCCTTTAAAACTAGAAAATTACGTACCAATGATGAACTGGGAACAACTTTTATCACTTAAACGTCAAGGCGACAAAGGCAAACGATTGCGTGTAGAACAAGACGATACCCGCTTGGGTTTTGAGGTAGATTATGATCGAATCATTTTTTCTTCGGCGTTTAGAAGTTTACAAGATAAAACACAAGTTATTCCATTATCCAAAACAGATTTTGTTCATACAAGATTAACGCATAGTTTAGAGGTATCCGTTGTTGGGCGTTCTTTGGGTCGTTTGGTTGGAAAAAAAATCATTGAAAAATACCCCTATTTAAAAGACGCGCACGGCTATCACATGAATGATTTTGGGGCAATTGTGGCTGCAGCATCATTAGCGCATGATATCGGGAATCCGCCTTTCGGACATTCCGGAGAAAAAGCCATAGGAGAGTATTTTTCGATAGGAAACGGACAAAAATATAAAGACCAACTTACCCCAAAAGAGTGGCAAGATTTAATTGATTTTGAAGGTAATGCTAATGGTTTTTCAGTACTTACCGCAAGCAGACCAGGTATAGAGGGAGGACTTCGTATTTCGTATGCTACTCTTGGTGCTTTTATGAAATATCCCAAAGAGAGTTTACCTAAAAAACCAACCAAAAATATAGCTGATAAAAAATATGGTTTTTTTCAAACAGACAAAGCTTTTTTTGAAGAAGTAGCTCAAGATATGGGTTTGATTCCGAATAAATCAGGTTTAGATATAGGGTATGAACGCCATCCTTTGGCGTATCTCGTTGAGGCGGCAGATGATATTTGTTATACCATCATCGATTTTGAAGATGGTATCAATTTAGGTTTGGTTTCAGAGGATTTCGCATTGGAATACCTTATAAAATTAGTCAAAGACAGTATTGATACTTCTAAATACAAAACACTTGAGACCAAAGAAGACCGAATTAGTTATTTGCGTGCCTTAGCAATAGGAAGTTTAATCAATGATGCTGTGAAGGTTTTTGTTGAAAATGAAGCCCTTATTTTGCAAGGAAAATTTCCTCATGCAATTATGGATAAAAGCAAGTACAAAGCACAAATGGACGATATTATAAAGATTAGTGTCGATAATATCTATCAAAGTCGCGAGGTAATTGAAAAGGAAATCGTAGGCTATCAAATTATACAAACGTTGTTAGATAAATTCATTACCGCTTTTAATAATAAATACAACGGGAATGCATCAAATTACGATGCTTTAATTTTGAAAATGTTACCGGAAAAGCATCATTTAGAAAAGGAAAATCTATATGGAAGATTGCTTCATATTTGTCATTTTATTTCGTTGTTGACAGATGGAAACGCTTTATTATTTTACAAAACAATAACTGCTGCTAAAAATTAACACTTGTACACTTGTAATTTGTTTGCAAAACCAAATAAATCAATTAGTTTTGCTTAATATTTTAATAATCATTTATTTTTTATGAAAAAAATTTTACTTTCCGTTGTTTTTATAGTTCCATTGTTGGTTTTTTCGCAGTCAAACAAACAAATAATTCAAAATTATTTGAATGGTCCTGAAGCCAAATCTAATAAGTTAAGTCGTGAATTAAGCGATTGGGCTATTCAAAGTGAGGGTAACTCATCAACTACTAATATTAATAATTGTTTCGTAGTGCAGCGTTATCAGGGTATAGAGATATTTAGAGGAGTATCGAATTTTTTGATCAAACAAGGCAAAGTAATTGATGTTCAAAAACAATTTGTAAGTGACATAAGTAAAAAGGTTAATGCAACTTCCCCTGCCTTACCAGTTACAGATGCACTAGAAAAAGCCTATTTTCAACTTGGGATAATTACGAAAAGTCCAGTTACTATTCTCGAAAAATCGGATGTAAACAAATTCAAACTAAGCAGTGGATTAGGGACTGAAGATCCAGTTTCAGGAAATTTAGTGTACCACCAGACTAAAGATGGCATGTTGAAATTAGCTTGGGATTTCACAATACATACCAGCACTCATGATGCGATTTGGAGTGTTCGAATCGATGCTCTAAATGGAAAGATCTTAGAAAAAAATAACGATGTGATTTCATGTAGTTTTGATCGAAATAACACTCATATTGCTGAAAATTCACCAATCGAAAAATTAGGGAATGCCACCTACAAACAAATCTTTTCGCCTTTGACGACGCAAGTACAAAGTGGATCTTACCGTGTGATTCCTTTTAATTCTACAAGTCCTAATCATAGTCCTTTTCAGTTAATATCAAACCCATCTAATTTGATAGCATCACCATACGGATGGCACGATACAAATGGTGTAACTGGTGCAGAATATACAATTACTAGAGGCAATAATGTTTGGGCAAAGGAAGATTTTCTTGGTGATAATTCCGCTTCGGGAACTAGTCCAAACGGAGGATCTTCTCTTATTTTTGATTTTCCATATGGTGGAACAAATGCTGTGGCATCTTCTTATATTGATGCTGCAAATACCAACTTATTTTATATGAATAATATAATGCATGATGTTTGGTATCAATATGGTTTTGATGAAGCAAATGGGAATTTCCAAGATAATAATTATGGACGCGGAGGTTCTAATCAAGATTATGTGCTAGGTGATGCTCAAGATGGTTCTTTTGCAAGTCCAATGAGTTTGAATAATGCTAATTTTTCAACACCCATAGATGGCACAAGAGGAAGAATGCAAATGTTCTTATGGAATAGGGGTCCTGTTATTAAGCCAATTTTTATTACTTCGCCCGAAAGTCTAGTAGGGAATTATGTTGCCAATCAAAATGCATTTAACCCAGGAAAAATTGACTTGCCAGTAGCGCCAGCTTTCATACAGTCTGATTTAGTATTATATTTAGATACTGATGGCACTACTTCACTAGGCTGTACGGCACCAACCAATGCAGCAGTTATGAATGGAAAAATTGTAATTCTTAGAAGAGGAACTTGTACATTTGCTGTAAAAGTTAAAGCAGCTCAAGATGCAGGAGCCATTGCAGTTATCATTGTGAATAATGCAGATGGTGAAATTAGTATGTCAGGGAGTGATGAGACAATAACTATTCCTGCGGTAAGTGTAACTAAGGTTTTTGGGGAATCTATTATTGCACAAATGCAAAGTACAAGTGTCAATGTTAAATTACAAGTAGCTAGTTCACCATTCGTAAATACAGATGGGGATTTTGATAACGGTATCATTGCTCATGAATATGGTCATGGTATTTCGACTCGTTTAGCGGGAGGAGCAAATAATTCTCGTTGTTTGGACAATACGGATCAGATGGGCGAAGGATGGTCAGATTGGTATGCTTTAATGATGCAATTAAAACCTGGGGACGTTGGAACAGCAAAAAGAGGTATTGGAACTTTTGTTTCTTCACAAGCTAACGATGGTTTGGGGATTAGAAGTTATCAGTATTCAACAGATAGGGCGGTAAATCCAATGACATACGCTTTCACCAATAATTTTCAATCGCTGGATGCTAATGGAGTTGAGCAAACTTCTGTACATGGTGTAGGTTCGGTATGGGCAACAATGTTATGGGATTTAACTTGGGCCTACATTAATAAGTATGGTTATGATGATAATAAGTATACGGGAGTTGGAGGTAATAATAAAATAATGAGATTGGTTCTTGATGGGCTTAAGTTACAGTCTTGTAGTCCAACTTTTGTTGACGGTAGAAATGCAATTATAGCAGCCGATCAGGCCATTACTGGAGGTAAGGATTTCTGTTTGATATGGGAGGTTTTTGCTGCAAGAGGACTAGGTTTAAACGCATCTGCTGGAGACAATAATGTCGGAAATGACCAAGCGGAAGATTTTACAATACCAGCAGCAGGTGCCAACTGTACACTAGGAACAGTAGACATTGATCAAGAAAATGTGATGCGTGTGTATCCAAATCCATCAACTGGAAATATAACGGTTCGAATTAACAACTATAACGGATTAGTGGCTGTAAAAGTGGTTGATCTTAATGGCAGAATAGTATATAGCGAGGATAAAGTAACCTTTAGTAATGAAAAATCATTTGATTTAAGTAAACTTAGCGCTGGTATATATATGATTGATATTGCGGGAGAAGGGTTGAAATATGTAGACAAAATAATTATAAACTAAAATAATTACAAACTAAAATAATTAGTTAACAAAAAAAGACCTGAAATATAACAAATATTTCAGGTCTTTTTATTTAGAATATATACTCAATCCCTACTCCAATCGCTTGTCTTAATTGAGTTTTTGGACCTTCGGTTACCTGAACGCCCTCTATTTCTCTTTTGGATTTAATGTCGTCGTCATAAATAACATGTGCTCCAATATTTGCTTTAACGTATTGATTGACTATAAGCTCTACTTGTAAGTCGCAATCTACATCGACATTGCCAAAACGGTTGATATAATCAGAATATAGGCTGAGGCGATTCTCTAGATTAATATTCTTGAAAATTTCCTTTTTATATTTATTTGTGATTAAAAAGCCAAGTTCC
Source organism: Flavobacterium frigidum (assembly GCF_048286735.1). Lineage (GTDB taxonomy): Bacteria > Bacteroidota > Bacteroidia > Flavobacteriales > Flavobacteriaceae > Flavobacterium. The sequence goes on from NZ_JBLVPU010000001.1 coordinate 114,004, forward strand.
ATCTTTGATTGTTGTCCTTTCGTGATTAGATTTCCTGCTTCGTCATAAGTTGCTTTTGCAACACCAAAAGCACCTTGATCTGCCAATTGTTGATCTAAAACTAAAGTTGTTTTAAAAGTAAAAGGCGAGATATAAAATACTCTTCTTTTTTCTTTATCGATATTTTCAGCACCTACTCCCATAAAAATATAAGCTGGAGCAAAGGGTTTTGAGATTGCTTTTTCAGTATTTGGATACGTAAAACCATTGGTAAATTGAGTGTTGAAACTCAATTTTGCTGAATGATACCAAGTCGAAATCGTGTCTTTTCGATATCCAAAAGTCGAATTGAATTGAATGGCATCTTCTGTTTTTCGGATGGCAATCCCGTCTTGTTTATTCAAACCATATTTAACAATTAATTCATTGGACCAATTGTAGTTACTTCGAGCATACACTCAATGAAATTTGCCTTTAAACAATCCTGAAATCGAACTTGTACCTCCTGCACTCCAGTTCACAAAGGCAACTTCGGAAATATCAAATCCGAGACTATTTTTTTTATTCCAAAACGAAAATGGAAGATAGTGTGTTTTGGTTTGTATTTGAAGCGGGACAAATAATAAATTATTCTTATTTTTTAGTGTGGTTACGGGTACAATTGTGTCTTGCAAGAATTTTAGTTTTTCCTCTTGAGCGAAACATGTAGTCGAAAAAGTAACGTTTAGAAAAAGAAGTAAATAAGTCGATAATTTCATTTTGGAATAGCTTATTTTGAATAGTAAAATAATTATTTTAAAAACTTGAAAAGAGTTGCTCCAGGCTTTTAACGTCAATTCCACAATAATGTTGCAGCTCAGCTACTGTTCCATGTTCTATAAATTCATCAGGAATACCCAAAATCCTCACTGTTGTTGCATATTGATGTTGAGCTGCAAACTCGAGAATTGCACTCCCAAAACCACCTTTTACAGTACCATCTTCAATTGTAATAATAGCGGGATAGGTTTTAAAAATGACATGAAGAGCGCTTTCATCTAGAGGTTTGACAAACGGAAAATCATAATGTGCAATAGTTTCTGGATGTTTTATTTTGGCTATGGTCAAAGAGACATTGTTACCAATAGTTCCATTGGATAACACAGCAATTTTCGAACCTTGTTTTATGCAAATACTTTTTCCAATTGCTATTTTTTCATATTTGCCAAGATGTTGTGTTTGCCAATCTTGAATGATTCCACGACCTCTCGGATAGCGAATGGCTATAGGATGATTTAATCCTAATTGAGCAGTATATAAAATATTTTGCAAGGTGATTTCATTTATTGGGGCATAAATAATCATGTTAGGAATACAACGCAAGTAAGCTAAATCGAAAACACCGTGGTGCGTAGCTCCGTCTTCGCCCACTAATCCAGCTCTGTCCAAACAAAAAATTACGGGAAGATTTTGTAAAGCCACATCATGAATAATTTGGTCATAAGCTCTTTGTAGAAAAGTAGAGTAAATGTTGCAATAAACGATCATGCCTTGTGTTGCCATACCAGCGGCCAAAGTTACAGCGTGTTGCTCTGCAATACCCACATCAAAAGCACGTTTTGGGAACGTATCCATCATAAATTTCAACGAACTACCAGAAGGCATTGCAGGTGTGATTCCTATAATTTTTTCGTTTTTTCGAGCTAAGTCTAAAACGGTCAAGCCAAATATATCTTGGTATTTTGGCGGTAAATTCTCTTCTTGTTTTGTAATGATTTCGCCAGTTGCTGCATCAAATTTGCCAGGCGCGTGGTATTTTACTTGATCCTCTTCGGCTTGTTGCAGACCTTTTCCTTTGGTGGTAATTAAATGTAAAAATTTAGGACCTTTTATCTTTTGCAAACGCCTTAATTCCTTTATCACAGCAAAAAGATCATGACCGTCAATGGGCCCCGAGTAATCAAAGTTCAAGGACTTAATCATGTTGTTTTGCCTTGGGTTTTTCCCCTCTTTTACCGCAGTGAGGTATTGTTTCAAGGCACCTACACTTGGGTCAATACCGATAGCGTTATCATTTAGAATTACGAGTAAATTGGCATCAGTAACTCCCGCGTGGTTCAACCCTTCAAAAGCCATTCCTGAAGCGATAGATGCGTCACCTATAATAGCAATGTGTTGTTTGTTGAAATCGCCTTTTAAATTTGAAGCAATTGCCATTCCAAGTGCCGCCGAAATAGAAGTTGAAGAATGGCCTACGCCAAAGGTGTCGTAGTTGCTTTCGCTTCTTTTTGGGAAACCAGAAATACCGCCGAGTTGACGATTGGTATGAAAATTTTCTCTTCGGCCGGTCAAGATTTTATGTCCATAGGCTTGATGGCCTACGTCCCAAATCAATAAATCGTTTGGGGTGTCAAAAACATAATGCAAGGCGATTGTCAATTCGATGACTCCTAGGCTTGCGCCGAGATGACCTTCTTTTACGGCCACAATATCGATGATAAAATCGCGTAATTCTTGGGCAACTTGAGGAAGTTGGGTTTCGTCAAGCAAGCGTAAATCGGTTGGGTTATTGATGTTTGAAAGTAAACTGTTTTTCATTGTTCTATAAAAAGCGAATTTACGGTTTTAAAATGGAATTTTTTTTCAATTTTAGACGATTCTAGTATCTGTATTATTTTAGCAAGTAGGTAATTAAATGGGTTAACTAAGTTCAGATTGGTTGCTTTCTGAAACAATTGTAATTAGTTATGCTAAATACGTTTTGTCAAAATTATTTTGTTTAGATCAAAGAAATAGATTCAGTGTATAACGTTCGTGTTTTTTTACCATTTTGTTCACCTGGTTTCCATCTAGGACATAATTTCAAAACTCTAACAATTTCATTTTCTAAAGCCACGTCAATTTCGGATTTGGGTTTGACATAGGTTAATGAGCCGTCTTTATCGATAACGAATGAGATTGAGATTTCGGTAATTTTATTTTTTATATTTTCTGGTTGTTTAAACTCCTCTTTAAAAAAAGCATAAAATTTTTCAATCCCGCCTTTGTATTCCGCAGGGAATTCGAAACCGATACCTCCGTTGTAAATTACATCTTCGACAACAGTCTCGTTCTTTGTTGTTTCGTCGCAAGCAGTTGTTTGGGGATTTATAAATTTTACATGATTTACCTTGGTTGCTGGTCCAGGAGGTTGAACGTGGTTTTGCGTAATGTTTTTTTCTGGCAACATCATTCCAACAGTTATTTGGGTCGATGTTGTAGTATCTTTAACCACCTCAACAGCATCGATTTTTTGTTTGTTTCCGTTTTTATCGGCACAACTAAACAAAGTGGTTCCCATTGTGATAAATAATGCTAACAAAAACATTTTGTGATACTGAGTTTGCTTATAAAGCACACGACTAGGGATTTGAATGGTAATCGAATCCAATTGCGATTTTTTCATTCTACCACAGATATTCTGGCTTTGATTTTGGATGAAAAAATGCTGCACTTCTTCGGGTAGCATTTCAGTAAAATCAACAACGGTTTTAGCGCAACTCATACAAAAACGACCTTGGTCATTTGGTGTCATTTTGTTCCAATCTTCTTGACAAGGTTCGGGAATTACGATTTTATATTTTCTTTCCATACAATGTGTTTCTGATTTTAAAAGTAATAAAAATTACTGCAAAAGTGTATTTTTGTTTTATGGAAAACATATTTACGGACGAATACTTTATGAAAAAAGCTTTGCAGGAAGCTGAAATAGCTTTTAAAAAAGGCGAAATTCCTGTTGGCGCGCTAATTGTCATTGATAATAAAGTCATTGCCAGAAGTCATAATTTAACCGAATTACTTCATGACGTTACGGCTCATGCTGAAATGCAAACCATCACTGCTGCTGCAAATTATCTAGGCGGAAAATATTTAACAGGTTGTACGCTTTATGTCACATTGGAGCCTTGCCAGATGTGTACTGGAGCTTTATATTGGAGCCAAATTTCTAAAATTGTGTATGGAGCCAGCGATGAAAATCGCGGTTTTGTAAAAATGGGAACGCAATTGCATCCTAAAACCACTGTTGTATCTGGTATTCTTGCCAATGAAGCTTCGGAGTTGATGAAACGATTTTTTGCTGAGAGAAGGAAGTAGAGTAGTCAAGATGTTCTCTAGCCCAGATAGCAGTGAAAATCCTTATGTGCCAATCCCGAAACTTCGGGACGGCATATAAGATTGTAACGAATAGCTGGATTAGCTCCTTAAAAACACCTCTAAAAAATAATTTTCTCTCAAAGAATTTTCTTCTTAAAATAATAAATTAATTATTCTACATTTACTACAATATATCCGTAACATCCTAGTTTTGGTGTTACTTGTGAGATGTTGCAATAATTTAATTTATAACCCATTAACTCTAGCTAAAAGTGAAAACAAAAGGATTAATTTACGTGTTTTGTGTGTTTTTTTTGTTTCAAGCGTGTGGCAGAAAATCAGCCGCCGATTTTAATTCAGATTTTTCATTATTCAAAGAGTTTATCGTCAGTTTTACGGGAGGAATTGTCTCTTCAGAATCTGATATTAGGGTAGTTTTGGCTTTTGATAAAAAAGAATGGAAAGTCAATGAGGTTTTAGATAACGATTTGTTTACAATTTCTCCTAGTGTAGACGGAAAAGTAATTGCCCTTTCAACTAATACGATTGCTTTTATTCCCGAGAAAAAGCTGGAATCGGGTACGGAATATCAAGTGACTTTGCATTTGGATCAACTGAATCCAAAGGTTGCCGAAAAAGATAAAACACTTTCCAATTTCAACTTTACGGTAAAAACTATAAAACAGGATTTTGTTGTTAATACCCTAGATCTTCAATCCTACAGCCAAGAATATCAATACTTGAATGGTGTGCTCAAAACTGCAGACAATATCGATTTGGAAACTGCTAAAAAATTGATAGAAGCCGAACATAACGGAAGCGATTTGAAAATTGTTTTCGAAAAAACCAATGTAGTTGGAAAAGAATTTAAGTTCCGAATTGACAGCATTCAACGATTGGAATTTAAAAGCAATTTGGAGATAAAATACGACGGAAGTGATTTTGATATCGATCAAAAAGGGACTATCGATTTCCCGATTACGGCATTGAAAGAGTTTAAAATAGTTAAGACAGAAATTCAAGAAGGAGATAATCAAACGGTGTCTATTAATTTTTCGGAACCCTTAGAAAAAGGACAAGATTTTAAAGGATTGGTTGCCATTCAGAACACCAATAATTTAAAGTTTTCTGTACAAGGAAATGTGTTGAAAGTTTATTTTAGTAATGAAGTACCCGTTCAAAAACCTTTTGAAGTTGCTCCAGAAGCAGTTGCAGCAATTGTAACTGTTGATACTTCGGCTGTCGCTGTTGATAGTGCTTTGGTTGAGGAACCTGAAGAAGTTGCCGTTATGGAGCCTGAGCCAGTTGTGGATTTGCAAAAGCTTACAGGGGAACTCTTGCTGGAAGTTTTTCAGGGAATAGAAAGTGAATACGGTGGAAAGTTAAGTGAGAATTACGCTGAGAAAATATCATTTGATGAAATAAAGCCAAGCATTCGGTTTATTAAAAACGGAACAATTCTGCCAAGTTCTAATAACTTAAAACTCAATTTTGAGGCTGTAAACCTTAGTGCTGTTGATGTAAAAGTGTATAAAATTTATAAAAATAACATCATGCAGTTTTTGCAATACAACGAGCTCAATGGCAGTCAAAACCTAAAAAGAGTGGCGCAACCTATTGCCAAATCAACTCTGAATTTAAAAGAAAATACATTGCTAAATCTAAGTAAGTGGAACACTTTTGCTCTCGATTTATCTAAAATTATTACTCCTGAACCAGGCGCGATTTATCGAGTAGAGTTTGTTTACAAGAAAAAATATTCTTTGTACAAATGCGAAACCGCTGATGAGGATTCAACCGAAGAGGAAGAAGAGGTTGATGAGAATGATGTCAATTACAGCGGAAACTCTTATGATGATTATTACTACGATGATTACGAATGGCGAGAAAGTCAGGATCCTTGCTCGAGTTCTTATTTTTATAATGCTAAAATAGCAACTAATATTCTGGCTACTGATTTGGGTGTAATTGCTAAAAGAGGCGAAAATAAATCGTATTTGTTTGCCGTAAATAATATTGTCACCACGGAGCCAGTTACAAATGCAAGAGTAGATTTATATACTTTTCAGCAGCAAAAAATAACTACAGGAACTACCAATAGCGATGGAATTGCGACTTTTCAGTTGGATAAATTTGCCTATTTTGCTATTGTAACGCAAGGCACGGAGTCTACTTATGTTAAATTAGACGACGGGAATTCACTGTCCGTAAGTAATTTTAATGTCTCTGGCGAGACTTTACAGAAAGGACTTAAAGGATTCATTTATGGTGAACGAGGCGTTTGGCGTCCTGGGGATAATTTGTATTTGTCCTTCATTTTGAATGATGCTTCGAATAAAATTCCACTAGGACACCCTATAAAATTTAGACTAACCGATCCAAATGGAAAAGTAACGTATCAAACGGTTCAAAAATCGAATGAATGGAATCATTATGCGTTTACAGTTCCAACAGAAAATGATGCGCCTACTGGAAATTGGGAAGCAATGGTTAGCGTGGGTGGTGCTAAGTTTTATAAAAGTATAAAAATTGAAACCATCAAACCCAATCGTTTGAAAATCAAAAACACTTTCAAACGAGCTATACTTTCTTCGGCTTATCCCAATACGAGCAACCTTGAAGTGGCTTGGCTTCATGGCGCTGTGACCAAAAATTTGAACGTTGAAATGCAAGCCAAATTTTCGCAACAAACTACAACTTTTAAGAATTATGACAAGTATATTTTTGATGATTTGGTTCGAAAATTCAGCACCGAAGAAGTTACTGTTTTCTCCGGAAAATTAGATGGTAATGGAAAAGCGAATGCTACGATAGACCCGAAAATACAAGCTGAAGCACCAGGAATGTTGAAAGCGTCGTTTATTACCAAAGTGTATGAAGAAGGTGGCGATTTTAGTACTGATGTCATAGCGACGACCTATTCTCCGTACAGTACTTATGTGGGGATAAAGTCACCTGAGCCCAACAAATACGGAATGCTAGAAACCCGTACCATGAACCAATTTGATGTAGTTACGGTCGATGAAAACGGAAGACCAAAGTCAGTTAAAAATCTGGAAGTAAAAGTGTATAAAGTAGAATGGCGTTGGTGGTGGGATGCGTCTAGCGATAATTTATCGAATTATAACGCTGATAATGCAACGACTTCATACAAAACCTTTATAATCAATACCGATGCTAACGGAAGAGGAAATGTACGTTTTGTCTTGACTGATGAAGAGTGGGGACGTTATATAATTCGGGTTTCGGATCAGGTTGGCGGTCACGCAACGGCTTTGACGGTAAATATCGATTGGCCAACATGGTCTGGAAAAACTAGAAATACAGATGCTGCTACGGCCAATATGTTAGTGTTTTCAACCGATAAGGAGAAGTATGCTGTGGGCGAAAATGCTCAAATTTCGTTCCCATCAAGTGCAGGAGGGCGAGCTTTTATCTCTATCGAAAATGGCTCGAAAGTGGTACAAACGCTTTGGGCGAAGACCCAAAAAGGAGAAACCAAAGTTACCATTCCGATTACGGCTGCTATGGCTCCAAATGTGTATTTCAATATTACGCTGTTGCAACCACACGCTTCAACTAAAAATGATTTGCCAATAAGAATGTATGGAATTGTGCCCATTGAAGTAGTTGATAAAAACACCATCCTAGCTCCTAAATTAGTAATGCCAGATGTGTTGCGTCCCGAGCAATCATTCCCTATAAAAGTGAGTGAGCAATCCGGAAAAGCAATGACCTACACCATTGCCATTGTGGATGAAGGATTATTGGATTTAACCCGTTTCAAAGCGCCAAATGCTTGGGATAGTTTTTATGTTCGCGAAGCTTTGGGTGTAAAAACTTGGGATATTTATGATGATGTGATTGGAGCGTATGGCGGAAAAGTAAATCAGATTTTCAGTATTGGTGGTGACCAAGATTTGGGTGGTGGAAAAGCCAAAAAAGCCAATCGTTTCAAACCAGTTGTAATTTATATGGGACCTTTTAAATTGGAAAAAGGACAAACTAAAACCCACCAGGTGAAATTACCGAAGTACATTGGTTCCGTAAAGACAATGATCGTAGCTGGTGATGCGACTACAAGCGCATATGGAAGTGCCGAAAAAGCAACTCCGGTTCGCAGTCCGTTAATGGTTTTGGCTTCGTTGCCAAGAAAAATCTCTCCATCTGAGAAAGTAACGATTCCAGTTACCATTTTTGCCATGGAAAAAAACATCAAAAATGTAACGGTTCAGATTAAAACGAACAACGGATTAAAAGTTATAGGAAGTGCCGCTCAAAAATTGTCATTCGCTCAGCCTGACGAAAAAATGGCCTATTTCAATTTGGTTGTCGGTGCTACAACAGGAATTGGGAAAGTGCAAATTATAGCGACTTCTGGCACGGAAAAATCAGTGTATGATGTAGAGATTGACATGACTAATCCGAATCCAGTGACCAATACATTTACTGATGTGATTTTGGAACCGAATAGTACTAAAACTATTTCATGGAAAACGTTTGGTGTTGCGGGAAGTAATAAAGCAAAACTGGAGGTTTCCTCAATGCCAACCATCAATTTAAACGGACGATTACAATATCTGATTCAATATCCCCACGGTTGTGTGGAGCAAACGACTTCGTCTGTTTTTCCACAATTGTATCTGAATGAGATTGTCGATTTGGATGCTACGCGTCAGCAATTAATTCAAAAAAATGTGACCGCAGGAATTACTCGTTTGGGAGGTTTTCAATTATCGAATGGTGGAATGGCATACTGGCAAGGTGGAACCGTAGCTGATGATTGGAGCACTTCATATGCAGGACATTTTATGATTGAAGCAGAGAAAAAAGGATATTTTTTACCGATCAATTTCAAAACCAAATGGATTTCGTATCAGCAAAAAGAAGCCAAACAGTGGCGATTTATGCCGAATTATGGAAATGATTTAGCACAATCGTATCGCTTATACACATTAGCTTTGGTGGGAGCGCCCGATTTGTCTTCGATGAACAGATTGCGTGAAACCAAAGGAATTTCAAACGAAAGTAAATTGTGTTTGGCTTCGGCTTATGTATTAGCGGGACAAAAATCAGCAGGTTTGACGTTGTTGCTGAATACTTCAATAGATGATAATTCTAATTATAATTATTACTATTATGGATCTGCCGATAGGAATCGTGCCATGGCTCTCGAAACATTGTTATTGCTTGGGCAAAAGCAAAAAGCATTTGTGATGGCAACAAAATTGGCCAAAAATATGTCAAGCGACCAGTGGATGAGTACGCAAACTACGGCGTATGGATTGTATGCAATGGCTAAGTTTTCTGTAAGTAATGGTCCGAAAGGAATCGATGTCCAGTTTAGTAAAGACGGAAAAACACAATCAATTAAAACGATGAAAACCATAGCAGACAGAAGTTTGGTTGTCAAAACGGGTTCGAATAGTGTGACTTTAAAAAACAATAGAAAGAATAGATTGTTTGTTCGTGTGTTGAACACCGGAATTCTTCCAATTGGACAAGAAAAAGCGATTCAGAGTAATGCTTCAGCGTCTATTGTTTTCAAAAACAGAAAAGGAAGCGTTATCAATGTGTCTAAAATTAATCAAGGAACTGAATTTGTTGCTGAGGTCACGGTTAAAAACCTAAAGAATGAGCGTGTAGAAAATGTGGCATTGTCACAAATTTTGCCTTCTGGTTTCGAGATTGTAAATACCCGTTTTACAGATTATGGGGATGCAACCAATAACGTAGCTGATTATATTGATATTCGTGATGATAGAACTAATTTCTATTTTGGATTGAAAGCGGGAGAAGTAAAAACGTTTAAAATATTGCTAAATGCTTCTTATCTTGGAACCTATTATCTGCCTGGATTACAATGCGAAGCAATGTATGATAATACATTTTTGGCAAGAACGAAAGGGTTTTGGGTACAAGTGGTGAAATAGCACGCATCCTAACAGGTTTCCAAAACCTGTTACATATTACAAAAGTTTAAAGGGTTTTTGTTTTTAGGATGAAATTATACCTAACAGGTTTTGGAAACCTGTTAGGATGATAAAAAAGGGTATTAGCTATGGAAAAAGATATTTTCGAATCAGGTCAATATTATCACATATACAATAGAGGAAATAACAAGGAGAATATTTTTATTGAGGAGAAAAACTATAATTATTTTCTTGAGAAAATGAAGAAATATCTTTTACCAATTGCAGATGTTTATGCTTACTGTTTACTCAAGAATCATTTTCATATTGTCATAAGAATTAAAGACAAGGAAGAGTTGCCAGAAAAATTAAAAGAGAAAATTCATGTGCCTTTTTCTAACTTTTTTAATTCCTATGCCAAAAGTATCAATACTTCTTATAGCAGAACAGGAAGTTTATTTCAAGAGCATTTGCAAAGAAATAGAATCGAAAATGAAGCGTATTTGAAACAATTGATAGTGTATGTTCATTTAAATCCTGTAAAACATAAATTTACTGAATCATTCGAAACGTATTTGCATTCATCATACCGTTCTTATTTGTCAAATAAAGAAACAAATATTGATAGAGATTTCATTCTCGAACTATTTGGAGGTCTGGAGAATTTTAAGGTTTATCATAATGAAAGAAGATTAGTTTATGAAGGGGTAATTGATATGATTGATAAAATGGATACTTAGGTTGTTTATCCTAACAGGTTTCTAAAACCTGTTATTTATTAGTTAGAACTGTAAATTCATATCAAAGTACATCTAAATGGATAAATTAGTCATGTCAGTATGATTGAGTTTTATATATCCTAACAGGTTTTCAAAACCTGTTAGGTATTCAACAGTATGGTTTATGTAAATTTAATTTTCTTTTAGAGGGGGAAAATATACCTAACAGGTTTTGGAAACCTGTTAGGATAAAACAAACAAATTTCATTTTGAAAAACAAACTCATAGCGTTCCTACAACGCATCATCAGTTGGATAAAACAAAATAAAATAAAATCATCAATAGTCTTTTTACTTTTGGTGGTTTATTATTTTTCGTTGCCCCGAATTTTGTTTCAAGAACCCTATTCTACGGTGATTGAAAGTAAAGAAGGCGAGTTGCTTGGCGCCAAAATTGCTCTTGACGGGCAATGGCGATTTCCTGCTCAAGACAGTGTTCCCGATAAGTTTAAAAAGTGTATTGTTTATTTTGAAGACGAATATTTCTATAAACATCCAGGGTTCAATCCTGTGGCGATGGTCAATGCTTTTCAGCAAAACCGAAAAGCAGGCAAAGTCGTTCGAGGTGGAAGTACTTTGACACAACAAGTCATTCGCTTGTCCAGAAACGGAAAAGGACGAACTTATTTTGAGAAAATAATCGAACTCATTCTCGCCACCCGATTAGAATTGGGGTATTCTAAAAACGACATTTTAGAATTGTATGCTTCTCACGCCCCTTTTGGTGGAAATGTTGTAGGTCTCGAAATGGCTTCTTGGCGGTATTTTGGCGTGCAATCCCATCAATTGTCATGGGCCGAGAGTGCAACTTTAGCTGTTTTACCTAATGCGCCCAGTTTAATTTATCCCGGAAAAAACCAAGTTAAATTATTGAGTAAACGCAACCGACTTTTGTTGAAATTAAACCAAGAAGGAGTAATCGACAAGCAAACGTATGAGCTGTCTATAAACGAACCTTTGCCTCAAAAACCATATGATTTACCACAAATTGCCCCTCATTTATTGCAACGTGTTGCCAAGAATCAGGAAGGAAATCGGGTAAAAACGACAGTAGAAATTGGGTTGCAAAACAGGGTCAATCAAATTGCAAAGTATTATTACAATCAATATAAGCAAAATGAAGTGCATAATTTGGCTATTTTAGTTATCGATGTGTCCAATAGAAAAGTGATGAGTTATGTGGGCAACTCGCCAACGGATGGGAATCATCAAAAAGATGTCGATATTATCGATGCGCCAAGAAGTACAGGAAGTATTCTAAAACCGCTTTTATACGCAGGTATGCTAGACGATGGGGAGCTATTGCCGAATACGCTAGTTGCAGATATCCCAACGCAGATTGCTGGCTATACGCCTCAGAATTTCAACCTCACATTTGACGGAGCAGTTCCTGCCCATCGGGCATTAGCGCGATCGTTGAATATTCCTTCTGTATTAATGTTACAGGATTTTGGAGTGAACAAATTTTACGAAGAATTGCAGCGATTTAAATTACGGGATATTTCAAAATCGCCTGATCATTATGGCTTGTCACTTATTTTGGGTGGTGCCGAAAGTAATTTATGGGATTTGTGTAGAACTTACGCAGGTTTATCTTCGACTTTGAATTATTTTAATACGAATCAAGGGCTTTACAGAACTAATGAATTTGCAGAGCTGAATTTCGATGATAATTTACAAGTTGATTTTGGCGATAAATCCAAGCAAAAGAACATCTTAGGAGCAGGTTCAATTTGGCTCACGTATAACGCAATGGAGCAAGTCAATCGCCCTGAAGGAGATGAGGCCTGGAAATTTTATGACAGTTCACTCAAGATTGCTTGGAAAACGGGGACAAGTTTCGGGAATCGTGATGCGTGGGCGATAGGTACCAATGCGAGATATGTGGTAGGTGTGTGGGTGGGTAACGCAACAGGCGAGGGTAGGCCCACATTGACGGGAGTCACCAGTGCAGCGCCTATTTTATTTGATATTTTTAATTTATTGCCTAGACAACGATGGTTTGATACGCCAATTAAGGATTTAGAGGAAGTTGAAGTGTGTACTTTAAGCGGTCATTTGGCCAAAGACGGTTGTCCAACAATAAAACAACTCGTTCCGAAGAAAGGAAAAAATACTTCGATTTGTCCGTATCACAAAACGGTGCATTTGGATAAATCACTGCAATTTCAGGTCAACAGCAGTTGCGAAAACATAGAAAAAATAGTGACAAAAACCTGGTTTATTTTGCCACCTGTGATGGCTTGGTATTACAAAAGTCAGCATATAGAGTATTTGCCGTTACCACCGTTCAGAAGTGATTGTATGGGAACACAAACGGCTACAATGGATTTTATTTATCCAAAAACAAACAGCAAAATCTATCTTACCAAGAATTTTAATAGCGAGGTTCAGCCCGTGATTTTAAAAGTAGCGCATTCGCAACGGGAAAGTAAGCTGTTTTGGTATGTTGATAATGTTTTCAAAGGCAGAACCAAAACCTTTCATGAAATGCCTATTTCGGCAACAACAGGATTTCATTACATTACTGTGGTGGATGAATTTGGAAACGAAATTCGGAGGAAGATTGAGATTGTAAGAGAGTAGCTTTTTAAATTCTGAATATCATTTACTAGAGAATATTCTTTTGAAATTGATTCTCCTAGCCCAGATAGTAGCGGCATCCTTTAATCAAGTTGCCAGCCTTAAAAGCTGGTTACTTGATTAAAGATATAGCGGATAGCTGGAATAGCTCCTAAAAAAACAGCAAAAAAAAACTCCCCAATTTCTTGAGGAGTTTTGTTTTAATCTATGACAGCATTTTCTTTTTTGTCGTAGAAATGATATTCTAGGTACGTGTAAGCATCACGAGGTATAATTTTCACCCATTTTTTATGTTCAAGAAACCATTTTGAACGTAATGATGGAAAACCTTTGGTAAGGTATGCGGCCACAAAAGGATGTACATTAAGCACAACATCTTTGTGGTTTTTTAATACTCTTTCTAGATCGAAAGCGATTTTATCAATGATTTGAATTGGCGCTTCAATTTCGCCGCTTTCATTGTTTGGATCCTCTTCTCTAGTTTTAATATTTACTTCTGGTCTTACTCTTTGTCTTGTAATTTGAACTAATCCAAATTTACTAGGAGGCAAGATCTTGTGTTTTGCTTTATCATCGCTCATTTCTTCTTTCAAGAAATCGAACAACACTTTGCGATTTTCAGGATTTGACATATCGATAAAATCAACTACGATGATTCCGCCCATATCACGAAGACGTAATTGTCTTGCGATTTCGGCAGCTGCAATCATATTGACTTCCATGGCGGTATCTTCCTGGTTGGTGGCTTTATTAGAACGGTTTCCGCTGTTTACGTCTATAACGTGCAAAGCTTCAGTGTGTTCGATAATAAGATACGCTCCTTTACTCATGGATACTGTTTTTCCAAAAGAAGTTTTGATTTGTCTCTCTATGTTGTATTTCTCAAAAATAGGTGTGTCTTTTGATTGATAAAACTTAACAATTGATTGTTTGGATGGTGCAATTTCTTGCAGGTAATCCTTTGTTTGGTTGTACAACTCTTCGTCATCTATCTGAATACCGCTGAAGGTATCGTTGAAAACGTCTCTTAATATTGAAGAAGCTCTGTTGAGTTCTCCTAATACTTTGGACGGATGCTGAGCAGTTGGTAATTTTTTACACATTGCAGTCCATCTGCTGAGCAGGTTCTGCAAATCTTTTTCTAATTCGGCTGTATTTTTGCCTTCGGCTACTGTGCGAACAATAACACCAAATCCTTTTGGTTTGATGGATTGTACTAATCGTTTCAAACGTTCTTTTTCTTTTTTGTCTTCTATTTTTTGTGAAATAGAAACACGGTCAGAAAACGGAACCAAAACTATAAATCTTCCGGCAAGAGAAAGCTCAGCGCTAATTCTTGGTCCTTTTGTAGATATAGGTTCTTTGACGACTTGTACTAAAACAGATTGATTGGAACTCAAAACATCAGTAATGGTGCCATCTTTGTCTATTTCTTTTTCAAACTGAAAGTTTTTTAGGGAGAAATCTTTTAATTTACCTGCGCTTACAAGTTTTATGAATTTCAGCTGGGAAGCTAGATTAGGTCCTAAATCATGATAGTGTAAAAAGGCGTCTTTTTCGAAGCCTACATTTACAAAAGCAGCGTTAAGTCCGGCAACTGGTTTTCTGATTTTAGCGATAAAAATATCACCAACTTGGAAGTTGCTTTTTTCTTCTTCTTTGTGTAATTCAATTAGTTTTCCATCTTTTAATAAGGCAAAATCTACTGCTTCAGAACTAGATCTAATGATTAATTCTTTATTCACAATGTAAATTTTTTATCTATTCGCCGAGGCGAACAAATGGATTAAACAATATTTTAACAGGTATTGTACCCGGGGAAAATTAGCTGGCATTTTGCAGTTGTACGTACGCAGGTAACTGAATACTTAAAGCTGAAGACTTATTACTAATTTTCAATTTCAATGAACTTTTAAAAAGAAAAAAGTAGTTTAAAACTACTTTTTCTTTTTGTGACGGTTAGCTCTCGCTCTTTTCTTACGTTTGTGCGTTGCTACCTTATGTCTCTTTCTTTTTTTACCACTTGGCATATCTTGTAGATTTTATGATTAATTAATATTGTTATTTTGCTTCGTTATTTATTTTCACTCCCTCTACAAAAACTTTTGCAGGTTTGAACGCAGGAATATTGTGTGCAGGAATTTTTATTGTAGTATTCTTAGAAATATTTCTTCCTGTTTTCTCTGCTCTAGTCTTCACTATAAAACTCCCAAAACCTCTTAAATATACATTGTCTCCAGTTTCTAATGAATTTTTTACTTCATTCATAAAAGTCTCTACAGTCGCCTGTACATCTCCTTTTTCAAGACCTAATTTTTCTGAAATTTTTGCCACGATATCTGCTTTCGTCATTTTCTTTCCTATTTATAATGTTGTACTATTTTTTTGAGGTTGCAAATATAGGAATTTAAAAAACAATTATTCAAGCTAATTCATTAAATTTTAATCAACTAAACTTTTACTTTTGCTAACAAATAATTAAAACATGATTTTTTCTAAAGCGCTCATTCAATGGTATTTACAAAATAAACGCGATTTGCCTTGGAGAAATACTACCAATCCATACCCCATTTGGCTCTCTGAAATCATGTTGCAACAAACGCGTGTTGCACAAGGAATGCCTTATTTTTTGTCTTTCACAACTGCATTTCCCACTGTTTTTGATCTCGCTGAGGCAAGTGAAGAACAAGTGTTAAAATTATGGCAAGGATTAGGATATTATTCTAGAGCACGTAATTTACATAAAACAGCTCAATACGTAGCCTCTGAGTTATCAGGGGTATTCCCAGAAACCTATATTGATTTATTAAAATTAAAAGGGGTTGGCGAATATACTGCTGCTGCAATTGCATCTTTTTCCTATAATGAAGCGGTTCCTGTTGTTGATGGAAATGTTTTTCGGGTTTTGTCTCGCTATTTTGATGTAGAGACTGATATTGCTCAGGCTCCCGCCAAAAAGGAATTCGCTGCTTTGGCTTTCGAAGTCATGCCAAAAGACAACCCTGCCATTTTCAATCAGGCTATTATGGAGTTTGGTGCTTTGCAATGTGTTCCTAAAAGTCCCGATTGCAGTATTTGTATTTTTAACGAAAGTTGCGCTGCTTTGCAAAAAAACAAAGTCGATCAATTGCCTGTAAAGTCCAAAAAACTGAAAGTTAGGAATCGATACTTTAATTACTTGGTTCTTGAAGACGAAACTGGAAATACAATTGTCCAGAAAAGAACGGATAAAGGAATTTGGCACAACTTATACGAGTTTCCTTTGATAGAGACGGAGAAGGAAGAAGATTTTGATGCTGTTACAGTGCATTTACAAACCAATTTTAGGGATCATTATCAAGTTAAGAGTTTGCTAGAATACAACGAAAAAAGTATTCTTCATAAATTGTCACACCAACATTTGCATATCAAGTTTTGGAAACTTGCTGTAAAAGGAATCGTGGCAGGCGGGATTGATCTGAAAACATTGAGAACTTTTCCGTTTCCAATTGTGATCCATAATTTTATTGAAAAGGATTTGCGAACTTAGCAATAACGGATGTTTCTTACCTATTTTGAGTATTTTAATGATAGTCAGAAAATTAAATTTTTAATTAAATTTAAAATTTTTAGGAAAAAACTTGCGAGTATGTTTTTTTTTTTTATTGATTTGTGTTTGGTATACCAAATTAACCTAATCATTAATTTAAACTTTTTAAAATGAAAAAAACTATTTTTTTATTCGCATTTTTATTTGTTTCTTTATTTGCTAGTGCAAATGAGGTTGAGTCAAATACTATTATTTTTGATAAAAGCGAAGTTGTCGAAACAAAGGGAATCACAGTTTCAAAAGAAGGTGAAACTGAAAATCTCCTCTTTGAATTTTGTATAACACGAACAAATTATTGGTATGTTGGCACTGTCCGACTTATGGATGGTAACCTATACGATCAATATGAAGTTGAAACAACAGTAACTTGTTACTAGAATTAATTAAATTTTTAAATTAAATCAGAAAAGCAAATTGTTCTTAAAATACAATTTGCTTTTTATTATTCCAGATAAAAATGAAAATAAAAAATTTAGTGCTTTTCTTCTTTCTTTCTTTTATGAGTTACTCACAAACTGTAATTGTAAATTATTCTGAAAAAAGAATTATTAGTAAAGAAAGATTTGAAGCCATGCCAGAATTTGCAAGGAAACAAGCTTTAGAGTCCTACAATTATATTTTGCAATATAACAACGGTATTTCACTTTATAAAAACAGTACAGAAACAAATAACATTGACAAATCTGAAAAAAGTATTTCAGAGGAGGTGACTGAAGGAGATGCGAATCATAAAAAAGAGTTTTTACATAGAGTGACGAATAAATTTATAGAAAAGTGGTATTATAAAGATTTAAATAAGAATGAGTTACTATTTAATTTTTATAATGGTAAAGATTTTTATGGAAAGGACAATTTACTAAAGTGGAATTGGCTAATTACTGAAGAGACTAAAGAAATAAATGGATTTACTTGTAAAAAAGCGACATCTGATGCCTTTGGTTACTATTTTACGGCTTGGTTTACGGAGGATATCGCAATAAATGCGGGACCAGATAAATTTGATGGACTTCCGGGACTTATATTGTATCTTGGCACGGCATATTATGAGACGTATGCTACTACAGTGAAAATTGAAAAGACTCCAATAGTGATAGTGAAACCAGAAATGCCAAAAGAAACCGTTACTATGGCAGAAGTGGAAAATTATGCTAAGGTAGAAATTAGTAAATTGAAATCGAGTACTAAAACTACTGTAAATGGTAATACAACGACCACAAGAACTACAACTATTATTAGATAGGCAACAATTTTTATGCGGATCATATTATTTTTTTTCATTTTTTCATTTCTCCAAATTCAAAGCCAAACTAGTATAAGAGGAACAATAAAAGATTCATTGCAAAATCCAGTATCACTTGTAAATGTTCTATTGTATAATAAACTGGATAATGTACTTATAGATTTCAAACAATCCAGTAATTTGGGTCAATTTGAATTGGTTTGTCCTGATGCAGAAACTAAAAACTTTATACTCAAGGCAAGCTTTTTGGGATATAAAACGTTCGTTTTTGCATTTAATACGGATGGTAATAGTTCAATTATTGATAAAAACATTATTTTAAAAAATGATGTTGTAGCCATGAAAGAGGTTATCATTAAAGCTGATTTTCGGGATGTTGCTGAAAAGAATGATACTATAACATTTAATCTAAAACGACTACTTAACGGATCCGAGCAAAAGCTAAAAGATGTCCTAAAAAAACTCCCAGGACTTAGCATAGACGGCAACGGTAAGATAAAATACAAGGGGAAAAAAATCGACGATTTATTAATTGAAGGAGATGAATTCTATGGGAATCAGCATCAGCTGGCTACCGAAAATATAAAATCTGAAATGATTGAAAAGATAGAAGTTTTAAAAAATTTTCAAAATTTTTCTTCTATCGTAGGATTTAATAATACAAGTAGAACGGCTTTAAATGTTTCTATAAAGGAAGCATATAAAAATACGATCAAAGGAGATATTGAAGCCGAATATGGATACAAGAATCGCTATAGGCAACACAATAACATCTATAATTTTGCTAGTAAAGTTAAAGTTAATTTTATTTCAGATATTAATAATACCAACAATCTGGTTTTTACGGTCAATGATTATTTAGAATTAAAAAAAGGAGTTCAACGCGAGATATTAAATGAAACGGCTTCTAATTCAATGACTATTGATGAAAATTTACCTTCGTTTTTATTCTCTACGGATAATGTAAATAAAAAAGACATTCAATTTTATTCAGTAAATTTTAGCGACAAAATTTCAAAAATGAGTAAAATACATGGATTTTCTATGTTGAATTATATAAAACAAAGTGAATTTCTAAAGTCAAAACAAACTTTTTTTGCAGGTAACGATATAGTTATAGATAAAAATTCAAATGTTGAAGGATCATTGTTGTTTAATACAAATAAAATTCAATTTGAATCAAAACCCAATGAAAGAAACTATTATAATTATATCTTGACTGTAAATTATAATAAGGACAATCAAGGTAGTCTTATTGACAATCAATCAATCATAAATCGAACTAACTTTGATGAAAACAAAGGAAGTTCCAGTACAAATATTGGTCAGTTTTTTACACATAAAATAAAATTAAACAGTAATTATCTATTTGAATATAATTTATTTAATGATTTTACAAGCTTCCGAAAGAATATTAATTTAGAATCAAATGATTCTTTTTTGAACTTAAACTTCAATGATGATTTTGCGGTTTTCCAAGAAACGGATGGCTATGCAAATTCTTTTGGGATTAATTCGAAACTTACCATTAAAAGTGAACGGGGAACTTTTAGTCTAAACGCTGGTTCGTCTAACAATAATGAATCGTTAAACATTTTTGTGAATGAATCTAATCCGGAATTTAATTCAGAATTAAATTTACTAAACACCAAAAACTATATTGGGGCAAGTTTTAGTAAAAAAAAGGTCTATAGATTTAATTATTCTCTGGGTTTTAGGTTTGTTCAAGCACAGTTTCAATATGATTTTAAAAAAGAAAACAACCTGACTTTTCTGCCTTTTGCTAATTTGTCTTATGAGATTTCTAAGAAAGCGAATATTAGTTTGAATTACAAAAGGGACTTTTCGAATGTTTCAATAGATAAAGTTATGCCTGGCTTGTTTATTGAAGATTATAGAACTATTATAAAAAACGGCAACATTTTTTATGATGCGATGCTGCCCAAAAACACAATAAGTTTAAACGGTTCTTATGCGAATTTGCAAACTAATTTTATTTCTTTTTTTGGTCTGGTTTACACTAATAAATTAAAAGAAATAGGATTCAATTCCATAAACACCAACAACCTTTCAATTAGACAGTATGATTTTGTAGATTTAGATGATTCTTCGTATTTGTTTTTTACGCTTGAAAAAAAAATGAAAAGTATTCCTTGGTCAGCAAAATTGGAAACGTTGCAATCGTACTCTAGTCGGGAATCTTTCATTAACAATTTGAGTAATACTTTTAATACTGTTCAAAATAAAGCAGAAATTAGTTTCTTGTCTTACTTCAAATCGAATGATTTTAATATAAATTTTGGTATAGAATATCTTGTAAATAATTCAATCAATAATTCTAATAATGTAAAAAACACTTTAGGTAAAACAACAGCTTTTATAAAACTAAATGGTTTAGTATTTAATGAAAAATTAAATTGGGAATTAGACTCTAAGTATATTCATTTTTCGTCTAATAATGCACTACAAAAATATATTTTAGAAATAAGTCCTAGTATTCAATATAAATTCAAAAATTGGAATTTTAAAGTAAGAGGCGTTAATATTCTAAACATAAGGGATAATAATATTCGTTTAAAAGTTGAAAACCAAAATTCTTATTTTGAGCAAACCCAGTTTAGTTCCTTGTCGGGGTTTTTAAATTTGGGTGTTTCTTTTTCATTTTAGTCTAATTTCAAATCCTTGCAATTGTGATCCATAATTTTATTGAAAAGGAATTATAGAGTTTCTAAAAAAATGTACCTTTGATAAATACCACAATTTAAAATGAACGGAACATTAAATAAGGTCATGCTAATTGGTTTTCTTGGCGATGATATCAAAATGCATTATTTTGATGGAGGCAATTGTATTGGAAGATTTCAGTTGGCCACCAATGAAGTATACATCAACAAAACTACCAATGAAAAGATCACTTCTACAGAGTGGCATAATTTAGTTGTACGCAATAAAGCGGCTGAACTTTGTGAAAAATACCTTTCCAAGGGAGATAAAATATATGTAGAAGGCCGAATTAAATCGCGTCAATGGCAAGCAGAGGATGGAAGTACAAAACATACTATCGAAATTCAAGTAACTGAATTCACTTTCTTGACTATCAAAAAGGAAAGTGAAAACAACAAACAAATTCCTGCGGTTGATGTCCCTAAAAATACTAATTTTGATCCAGAAAATAATGTCTTGCCTATAAATGACTTGCCATTTTGATTGTTTAATTAATCCTAACCGATTTGGACCCAGAGCCCAGTTTATTTTTTTCTTATGCTATTGATGTAAATCTTGTATTTGGCATTGCTGGAATAGTAGTTTTGCTATTTTGTTTAGGATTAGTCTCCGGTGCCGAAGTAGCTTTGTTTTCCCTGTCGCAAAAAGATATTGATGCAATCACTCAAGTAAATAGTTCCAAAGGGAAGATGATCGCAGCACTTTTAGAGAAACCAAAAAAACTGGTAGCAACACTACTAATTGCTAGTAATTTCTTGAATATTTCAATTATTTTATTGTTTTACTTAGTTGTAGAAACCATTTTTTCAGATTTAAACACAACGCTTTTTAAATTTGGGTCAGAGGTTCTAATGGCTACTTTTTTAATTGTATTGTTTGGAGCGGTATTGCCTAAAGTTTACGCTAGTAGAAATAGTCTGAAGTTTAGTAAGTTAACTGTTTATCCAATTCTTTTTTTAGATAAATTGCTGTCGCCAATAAGTTTACCCATGCGGGCAGCTACTATTTATTTGCATAACAAATTAGGAAAACAAAAAACAAACTTTTCAGTAGATCAGCTTTCGCAAGCATTAGAATTAACAGCCTCAGACGAAACCTCAACAGAAGAGCAAAAAATTTTAGAGGGAATTGTCAGTTTTGGAAACACCGATACCAGACAAGTGATGAGTCCTAGAATTGATATTTTTGCATTAGAAATCGAAGAATCTTTTGCCGTAATTTGCCCTAAAATTATTGAAAAAGGGTACTCGAGAATTCCGGTATATAGAGACAATATAGATCAGATTGAAGGCGTTTTATATGTCAAAGATTTATTGCCTCACATCAATACCAATGAATTTGACTGGAAGTCGCTGTTGCGAGAGCCGTTTTTTGTTCCTGAAAATAAAAAGCTAGACAATTTATTAAAGGATTTTCAGAGCATGAAAAGCCATTTGGCAATTGTTGTTGATGAGTATGGAGGAACTTCAGGATTGGTTTCTCTTGAAGATGTAATTGAAGAAATTGTAGGCGATATTAGTGACGAATTTGACGATGAGAACATTAATTTTTCCCAAATTGATGATAAAAATTATCTTTTTGAAGGGAAAATAAATCTAAAAGACTTTTATAGAATAATTGATGTTGATGAAGAATTATTCGAAATCAAAAAAGGTGAAGCGGAAACTTTGGCTGGTTTTATTTTGGAAATTATAGGTAATTTTCCCAAAAAGAACCAAAAAATCACTTTTCAAAACTGTCTGTTTACCGTGGAAGCTGTCGATCAAAAAAGAATCAAACAAATAAAAGTAACTCTTGAATAAATATAAATGTTTAAAAAAACTATCATTTTTTCGGTACTAGTAGTAGTTTCAATGTTGAGTTTTAGTTGCAAGAATGATGTCTTGCCCAAACCTTCTAGTTATTTACGGTTGGATTATCCAGAGGCCAAATATGTGAATTTTGAAAACGAATGTCCTTTTGCTTTTGAAATGAACTCAGATGCGATTATCAAAAAAGAAACGGATTGTGGGTTTACTATAACCTATCCCAAAATGAAAGCAACTATTTATCTTACCTATAAACCAGTCACGAAAAACATTAATGAACTGTTGCGTGATGCACAAAAACTAACTTATGAACACGTTATAAAAGCTGATGATATTTTGGAGCAACCGTACTTAAATCCGGATAAAAAAGTGTTTGGTATGTTTTATCAAGTAGAGGGAAATGCCGCAACCAACTCTCAATTTTATGTCACTGACAGTATCAAGCATTTTGTAATTGGATCCGTTTATTTTTATACAAAACCCAATTACGATTCTATTATGCCAGCAGCAAGTTATATCAAAAATGACATGCAGCGATTGATGGAAACCTTAAAATGGAAGTAACAGGTTTCAGTTTGTAGACTGCAGTCTGCAATAACGCAATCATAGTGAATGCGAGGAACGAAGCAAACTCACTAACTTAGGTAAGAATAATTGAAACGGAATTGCTAAATGTGATTGCTTCGTTCCTCGCAAAAAAAAACACAAAAAAAGCATCCCCATTTAGAGAATGCTTTGTTGTGTAAAAATATAAAAGTCTATTTATAACTTCATATTAGTAACCTTGTAGGTCTTGCCATCGGCGGCTGCTTCTACAACAGTTGTGAGTTTTTCTGGATTTTGCACTTTTTTGTCAAAAGTTACCGTGGCTATTTTTGTTTCAAAATCGACTGTAGCTTTCTGAACTCCTTCTAATTGCGTTAAATCTTCTTGAATTGTTTTAGCACAACCTACCGCGCATGTCATTCCTTCTACAGAAAAACGAGCTGTTTGAAGATTGGCAGCTGCTATTTTCTTTTTAATTTGTGGTATGTCTGTTGTTGTTATTTCTTTTGAATCAGTTTCATTTAGTTTGTCTTTACAGCCTGTAAACAGAACACTTGCAAGTACAACAGTCAGCATTGATTTTTTGAAATTCATTAGAATGAAAATTTAAAAGGTTATAAGAAAGTCTGAGTTGTAAAATTAATTAAAAAAATAAGGACAAATTCATAAAATAGTTACAATTTTGGCCAAAATTATCTTTATGGAGTCAAAGCAGTTGAAATGGGTTTACTTGGTTGTTCTTGCCTTAGTTTGGGGAAGTTCCTTTATATTGATAAAAAAAGGATTAATAGGGTTGACAGCTCTGCAATTGGGATCATTGCGCATTCTTTTCGCAGCTATTTTTTTAATGATAATAGGATTTAGAAGTTTAGCAAAGATACCAAAGGTCAAATGGAAATACATTGCTTTGACTTCAATGTTTGGAACGTTTATTCCTGCGTATTTATTTGCTATTGCTCAAACACAGATCGATAGTTCTGTAAGTTCGATTTTAAACTCACTTACCCCTTTAAATACTCTAATTTTAGGCGCATTGGTTTTTGGATTACAATTCAAACGCAATCAAATTTTTGGCATTCTAATCGGCTTGGCAGGAAGTGCTTTGTTGATTTTGAATGGAGCGATTCATCATCCAGAACAAAACTATTACTACGCTATTCTAGTTTTAATTGCTTCAATATGTTATGCAGTTAATGTGAATTTAATTAAAAAACACCTGCATGATTTGAGTCCGTTGAGTATTACAACGGGTAATTTTGTGGTGTTATTTGTTCCAGCATTCATTGTCTTGTTTTTCTCTGGTTTTTTTGAAGTGGTACAAGAGGTGAAAGTGCAGGAGTCCGTTTTGTTTATAATGGTTCTTGGAGTTGTAGGAACCGGAATTGCTAATATTTTATTCTTTAAACTGATCCAAATTTCTTCACCTGTGTTTGCTACGTCGGTAACGTATTTGATTCCTGTTGTTGCTTTTTGTTGGGGATTATTAGACAACGAAATGCTTACTGCAGTTCAATTTTTTGGTGCCTTTATTATTTTGATTGGCGTTTATTTGTCTGCAAAGAAATAACTGTTCTTGTGGCAGTTTTGCGTGAGGGAAAGCAGCAAGCTACCGAAGTAGCGCGTATTGCCCGACCCTATAAAAAAAGGGACCAACTAGCCGGTATTGCTAGTTGGTCCCTTTTTTTATGGGGTCACGCCCAAGAAATTTTAAATCAAAAAAGGTTGCCTATTGCTAGACAACCTTAATCATTTAAGCGCTGTTTGTTTATTGAAAATCAGTAGCAAGTACTCCTTCGTTAATTTTAACATCACTCATTTTAATATCAATATCAAAACCTACATTTTGAATAATATTAAAAGGAACTTTAACACCTTTTACTTCTCTATAATCACTGTACGAGTTGGTTTTAGTCATGCTTTTGCCACCTTGTTCCATTACAATTGATTCAGCTACTTTTAGACCTGAAGCCACATCATAGAACAATGTAGTTTTACCATTTTTAATGGCGTAAGCATCTTTACCATTGATTGGTTCAATGTTTACCAATGTAAGACCTTCTTTTGTTGCTAGTGTTAATTCTTTGAATGGAGTAGCTTCTGCTTTCATATCGTTCAACATTTCGCCTTCAAGAATTTGTTTTTGCCCTTGTTGCATAACATAAGCTCCTTTTTCATTTACCACTTGCTTCATAATACTCATAGTTCCCATTGCTAACTCTACCATTAACATCCCTTTTGAATCTGTTTTTGAAACAAAACTCAATGGAGCTGGAGCTTGAGGAATTGTAGTACTACCGTTCATCACAATAGTTTTTACTGCTTGCGCTGCTTGAAGTCCGCCAATAGCTTTGATATAATTGTCAAGAACACTTTTTACTGTAACTCCTGCAGGAACCGTTTTTTTAAACTCTGGTTTTGCAGTTGGATTCCCGTATTTATCAAAATACAATACTGGATATTTTAATTTTTCAAGGCTTGGAGCAACATCTGCCGCTTTACCTACAATAACTACTCTACTGTTATTTTCTAAGAAGTATTTGTTCGCTACTCTTAAAACATCATCTGCTGTTACTGCGCTAATATTTTTTATGTAATTCTCATAAAAATCAGCTGGTAAGCTTTGCGTTTGAATTCTTAAAGCATATCCTGCCACTGTTTGTGGCTTTTCAATTTGCATAACAAATCGTCCAATGTATCCTGCTTTTACGCTAGCTAACATTTCGTCTGTTACTTTCTCCGTTCTTATTTTTTTGAATTCTTTGAAAATTTCAACAACCGTACTATCAGTAACTGCATTACGAACTTGTGTCGAAGCATTGAAAGTAGATACGCGTTTGTCCCCGTAAATACTCGTTCTTGCGCCATATGTCCATCCGTGAGCTTCTCTTAAGTTCATGTTGATGTAACTATTAAAGTCTCCACCTAGGATTTGGTTCGCTATTAAAACAGCAAAATAATCTGGATCTGTCATTTTTAGATTCGAAACATTTATCGCTGCAACCTCTGATTGAACTGCGTTTGGCATATCAATAAAGTTAATTTGTGTTTGCGGTACATCTTTAGGATCAGAGAATGTTATTGAAGGAGCGATTGCTTTTTTCCATGGTCCAAAAAATTTCTCTACCATTTTTTTGGTTTCACTGAATTTCACATCCCCAACAATGATTAGGTAGGCGTTACTTGGAACGAAATACGTATTGTAATTTGCTTGAACATCAGCTAGGGTTACATTTTTCAAAGTAGCTTCGCTCACATATTCTCCTGCAGGATGATTTTTTCCGTAAGTCAAAACGTCAACTACTCTTGCTGCTACTGCCGAAACATTTTTTTCATTCGATTTTAAGCCTTCAATAAGTTTTGCTTTTTCCTTGTCAAATTCTGCTTGCGTGAATACTGGATTCAAAGCTCCATCTGCCATTAATTCTAAAACTCTTCCAGAATATTTAGATAACGAACTTGCTGAGGCGCCACTTGCGCTAAAATTGATGTTGGCACCCAAGAAATCTACTTCTTCATTGAACGCTGTTTTTGAAATTTTAGTCGTTCCGCTTCCCATCATGGTACTGGTCATGTCAGCGACACCTTTTTTGTCGCCTTCTGTGTACGGATCATTGTCTAATGTTAAACTAAAAGAAACGCGTGGTAATTTATGGTTTTCGACAACCATTACTTTTAAACCATTTTTTAATTCAAAAGTTACTGGTTTTCCAATTTTTACCGTTGGGGCTACTCCAGGTTTTGGCTGAGGGATGATTTGTCCTTGCATAAGTACTGTTAAGAACAAGCTTGATATAATTAATATTGATTTTTTCATAATGCGATATCTTAGTTTTGAGCTTTGTCTTTAGATGGAACATAATCCAAAACTAATCTTTGATTTGGATTTAAATATTTCTTAGCAACATCTCTAATTTCTTCACGAGAAATAGATCGGTAGATTTCAATTTCGGTATTGATCAAATTGACATCACCGTATAATAAATGGTACGTAGCTAAGTTATCAGCAATACCATCGATAGTTGCGTTACTATTCACGTATTGATTTTCGATTTTGTTCTGTAATTTTTGCAAGTCTTTTTCAGAAAGTAGTTCTGTTTGTAGTTTTACAATTTCTAAATCAATTTCAGCAAGAATGCTCTCTGCGGTGTTTGGTGCTTGTGGCAAACCGTAAATTATGTAGCTTCCATAGTCTTCTTGATTGTTGCTAAAAGCACCAATTTGTAAGGCCATTTTCTTATCGTCAACTATTTTTTTGTACAATCTGGAGCTTTTTCCATCGCTTAAAATAGAAGAAATCATATCCAATACTCTAGCATCTCTGGTTTTCATAGATGGCGTTCTGTATGCCGCAACGATTGCTGGAATTTGAATGTTTGCATCTTCAAATTTTGCTTTTATTGTCTGTGTTATTGGTTCTTCAACAAATGTAGGTCTAACAATTTCAGCTCCTTTTTTTATTGGTCCAAAATACTTTTGAATCCATTCCTTAGCTTGCTCATTTTTGAAATCACCAGCAACAATTAAAACAGCATTGTTCGGAATATAAAATTTCTTGTTAAAGGCTTGAAATTCTTCTAAAGTTGCGGCGTCTAGATGGCTCATAGAACCAATAGTTGCCCAGCGATACGGGTGTTTTGTAAAAATATTCTTTTTAACTTCTGCTAAAAAGTTTCCGTACGGTTGGTTGTCAACACGCAATCTTTTTTCCTCTTTTACCACTTCATTTTGTGTATCAACCCCAATTTGGTTAATTACAGGGTGAAGCATTCTTTCAGCTTCCATCCATAAACCTAACTCTAGGTTATTTGATGGGAAAACTTCGTAATAATAAGTTCTGTCATCAGTAGTGTTGGCATTGTTCACACCGCCATTACCTGTTACAATCTTAAACCATTCGCCGCGTTTAATATTTTCAGTTCCTTCAAATAATAAATGTTCAAAAAAGTGAGCAAAACCAGTTCTTTCAGGATTTTCGTCTTTGGCACCCACATGGTACATCACAGATGTGATCACAGTAGGAGCTGATGGATCATTGTGTAAAATTACATGTAAGCCATTGTCTAATTTGTATTCCTCAAAAGCTACTTTCTGCGCAGAAGCGACTCCTCCTAGCATAAACACAGCACCTAAAGCCATTAATGAATTTTTCATAAGGTTAATAATTTTGTTAATATGCCTGTTAGTAGTGGTTTTCATCGTTTTGTTACACTACATTGAGAACCGAATGAAACTTTAACAACTGTTCAATTGGAGTACTAAACACTAGGGTTTAAAAGTGAACTAAATCAAGTGTTTAGCAAGTAAAAAATAATTTTCGCAGTACCAATTGCAGGTTAAAAATTTAATTGTATATTTGCAACCTTAAAAATTATTAAAACAATTCAGTATGTATGCAATCGTAGAGATAGCAGGGCAACAATTCAAAGTAAGCAAAGACTTAAAGGTTTATGTTAACCGTTTGACTAATGAAGAAGGTTCAAAAGTTTCTTTTGACAAAGTTCTTTTATTAGATGATAACGGAACTATCACTTTAGGCGCCCCAGCTATAGAAGGTGCTTCAGTAGAAGCTAAAGTGTTACAACACTTAAAAGGAGATAAAGTTATCGTTTTCAAAAAGAAAAGAAGAAAAGGATACAAAAAGAGAAACGGTCACAGACAGTATCTTACTCAAATTGTAATTGAAGGTATTACTGGTGTTGGTGCAAAGAAAGCAGCTCCTAAAAAAGCAGCAGTTGAAGCAACTACAGAAGAAGTTGAAGCTCCTAAGAAAAAGGTAGCTAAAGCTAAAAAAGAAGACACAAAAGAATAATAACAAAATAAAACTAATACGTCATGGCTCACAAGAAAGGTGTCGGTAGTTCTAAGAATGGTAGAGAATCAGAATCAAAACGTTTAGGCGTAAAGATTTTTGGTGGTCAAGCTGCTATTGCTGGGAACATCATCGTAAGACAAAGAGGTTCAAAACATAATCCAGGTGCTAATGTTTACATCAGTAAAGATCACACACTACACGCAAGAGTAGATGGAGTTGTTTTCTTCCAAAAGAAAAGAGATAACAAATCTTATGTTTCTATCCTTCCATTTGAAGTTGAAGCATAATTGATTTTCTCAATTATTTAAAAACCCATTTCGAAAGAAATGGGTTTTTTTGTTTACTCACCCATCCCGAAGTCTCGAGATTCTCTGAAGGAGAGGGAGTCGATAGGAAAAACAATTAGATAAAAGTTCGATGAACTAAGTTACTAGAACCTAAAAGTCTAGTAGTCTAATTGTAAATATGACCTGCATGAGGGATAGCAGCGGCATCCTTTTACGGAGCGCAGCGCAATAAAAGATACAGCGTATACCCCGACCCGCAGTTGCGAGGAGGAACGACGAAGCAATCTGAAGGGTCATGCCCAAAAACAAAAAACCCTCGTATCTCTGCAAGAGTTTGGATTCTTCCTACCGTCAGAATGACAAAATAGGATTAGTATCTATAGTATTCTGGTTAGTAAACCTACTTAATAACCTTTATTTAGATTTTCTTTATTTCTTGTAAATCTGAAATAGTAGCTTTTCTGAAATTCTTTTTTATCGGTATGGTTCGGACTCCATTCAAAAATTTTTTCATATTATGCTTATTTATTAAGTTTTTCTTTATTTGTTACAGAAAATTTGCCGACTAATTTTAAAGTTTCAATTTTTTTAGAACTTGCTTCGAGTTGGGTTTTTGTTTTACTTAGTTTTTCTTCGGTCTTAGCTATTTGTTCTTTTGTTTTGTCGCTTTCTTTTTGGGAATAATCATTTTTGTTATTAACAGAATTTTCAAACGCCGCTAACTGATTTCTCCGTTTTTCTAGATCAGAACTTAATTGTGTTATTTTTTCCTCTAATTCCTGTCTGTTCTGTTCTTCTTTGGCAATTTTTTTCTCTGCTATTTCCGTTTGAGACTTTGAATTCCCCATCATTCTATTGTTCCATTTTAGGTTTTGCTGATTTGTCCATTGCTGATTTCTTTGAGCCATTTGTGTTCTTGGCGAGTTTGGCATTTGTGCATTTGATAAAAAAGGTATTACTGTAAACAGTATTAAAATTAAATATTTTCTCATGTGGTTAGTTTATTTGAATCAAATTTGAAAGTTAATTGTCGAAATTAAGAAAATTTTGTCGAAATTTTGTTTTTGTTATTGAAAGCGGATAAGATAAAAAATAAAACCCGATAGATTTTAAAAATCTATCGGGTTTGAAATATGAATTAAAAATTTAAAACCTAAACCGAAGCCTCGATAATTAAATCAAAAATATTTCTAGTATCTGTAATACTCTGGTTTGAATGGTCCAGCAACTTCAACACCAATATAAGCTGCTTGATCGTCACGTAAAGTTTCCAATTCAACACCTAATTTAGCTAAGTGTAAGAATGCTACTTTTTCATCTAAATGCTTCGGTAACATGTATACTTCATTTTTGTATGAAGCACTATTTTTCCACAATTCGATTTGAGCTAAAGTTTGGTTTGTAAACGAGTTACTCATTACAAAACTTGGATGTCCAGTTGCACAACCTAAGTTTACTAAACGACCTTCGGCTAAAACCAAAATATCATTTCCAGCAATGGTATACTTGTCAACTTGTGGTTTGATCTCTACTTTAGACGCACCATGATTTTTATTTAACCACGCCATGTCTATTTCGTTATCAAAGTGACCGATGTTACAAACGATAGTTTTATCTTTCATTTTCTCAAAGTGAGAACCTAAAACGATGTCTTTGTTTCCAGTAGTTGTAATAATGATATCAGCGGTAGCAATTACAGTATCTAATTTTTTTACTTCAAAACCGTCCATTGCAGCTTGTAGCGCACAAATTGGATCAATTTCAGTAACTGTAACTATAGATCCAGCACCTCTAAATGAAGCTGCAGTTCCTTTACCTACATCACCGTAACCACAAACGATTACTCTTTTTGCAGCAAGCATTACATCAGTTGCACGACGAACTGCATCAACTGCACTTTCCTTACAACCGTATTTGTTATCAAATTTTGATTTAGTCACAGAGTCATTTACGTTTATTGCAGGCAAATGTAAAGTTCCTTCTTTCATACGCTCGTATAAACGGTGAACTCCTGTTGTAGTCTCTTCAGATAAACCTTTGATTCCAGGAATTAATTCTGGGTAGCGATCAAAAACCATGTTAGTTAAATCTCCACCATCATCAAGTATCATGTTCAATGGTTTTCTATCTTCACCAAAGAATAAGGTTTGCTCAATACACCAGTCAAAATCTTCTTCGTTCAATCCTTTCCAAGCATAAACCTGAATTCCCGCAGCAGCAATTGCAGCGGCAGCTTGATCTTGAGTAGAGAAAATGTTACAAGAAGACCAAGTAACTTCAGCTCCAAGAGCGATCAATGTTTCGATCAAAACCGCAGTTTGGATTGTCATGTGCAAACATCCAGCTATACGAGAACCTGCAAGCGGTTGTTCGTCTTTATATTCAGCACGAAGCGCCATTAAACCTGGCATTTCAGCTTCAGCTAGTTCAATTTCTTTTCTTCCCCAAGCCGCTAGAGAAATGTCTTTTACTTTGAAAGCCACAAAAGGCATAGTTGTAGTACTCATTTATAGTATATTTGTATTGTAAATTTTTTGCAAATTTACGGAATAACTTTAGAATTTTACTGTTTTCCAGAAGATTTATGAATTGTTTAATTCGCTAATCTTTTGAACATTAACTAAATAATTTCTTTAAGCTGAACTTATTTCAGTTTCTGGAGCTATTTCCCGCTTTTTGTTGCAATCTTTTTATTTTTAAAGAAAAAATAAAAAGGATTTCCACTTCAATCGGGGCTAAAAATCAAGATCATAACACGATGCCGCTTTATAAAACGAAACATTTCTCCCGAAGCGCCGGGAATACTACCCAAATCCTCGTTTGGAAAGTAACCGAGTCTTATGCGGAATTAGTAGACCAAGTGGTCTTAAACGACAGCAACCGCATTCGCCTAAACGGAATGAAATCTGAAATGCACCAACGCGCCTTTCTTAGTGTACGTATGTTATTACAGGAAACGGGTCATACCGATTTAGATTTGTATTATGATGAATTTGGCAAACCACATTTACAAGGCGAGAAGTATATTTCGATAACGCATTCCCATAATTTTGCGGCAATTAGTATCAGCGATGAAGCCGTAGGAATCGACATCGAATTGCAAAGAGACAAAATCATTCGTATTGCTGATAAATTTTGTGATTCAGAATTTCAATATTTGAATACGAATAGTGACGAATATATTAGGATATTAACGGTTATTTGGGGAGCCAAAGAAGCCATTTTTAAAATTAGAAACGAAAAAGGAATCAGTTTCAAAGATCATATAAGTGTTGAGGAGTTTCATGTAAACAGTAAATTAACCACTGCCAAACTTCATTTTAATAATTTAGTTAAAAATTTCAATATTCATTTTGAAGAAATAGAGGATTTTACGTTAGTTTACGCTTTAGAAAATTAAAAAAAAACTGCAAATTTGCGAATTCGCGGTAAAGAGTATGGCAAATATTTATAAAGACATTTTAAAAGCAAAAAGCGAGCATACAAAATTACTCGCTATTCTTCTTGATCCTGATAAAGTAGTTTTGGAGACTTTATCCGATCTAATTTTAAAAATCAATCAATCACCTGCAAGTCATATTTTTATTGGCGGAAGCCAAGTTATAACAACTATTATTGATCAATTAGTTGTGCAAATTAAACAAAACTCTAATTTACCAATCGTTTTATTTCCAGGTAATCCATCCCAAATTTCAGATGAAGCAGATGCAATTTTGTTTCTGTCATTAATTTCAGGAAGAAATCCTGATTATTTGATAGAGCATCAGGTAAACGCCGTTCCTATACTGAAACAAACAGATTTAGAAATTATTTCTACAGGATATATTTTGATAGAAAGTGGAACTGAAACCGCTGTTGAACGCATAAGTAAAACCAAGCCTTTAGGTCGTGATCATATTAATTACGTTGTTCAAACCGCACAAGCCGGCGAAATGTTAGGCAATAAGTTAATTTATCTCGAGGCGGGAAGCGGAGCAAAACATGCTGTACCGTTAGAAATGATTAAAAAAGTAGATCAAAATATTGAGATTCCGTTACTAGTTGGTGGCGGAATTGTAGATTTGCAAGGCATTCAAGACGCGTATCATGCAGGAGCAGATTTAGTGGTTATTGGAACCGCTTTTGAAAACAACACTAATTTTTTTAATGACAGACATTAGTTTTATTTGGTATCTCGAGCGTAATGTCATTAAGTAAGTGTTTATTTGTCATTCTGATGAAGAAGGAATCTCTGTTTGTTGCGCATGTTTGTTGCGATTTCTCCTTCGTCGGAATGACACAATCATGGGGATTATTCCTTAACTTAATGACATTGATCCCGAGCGCAGTCGTGGGACAAGGATGTAAATTTACAAACCTAAAATACTTCAATGTTAGAATACTTTTTTTCTCAGTATAGAGATTACCCAACCCTAGATATTGTTCTAGAAATCGTGGCTGTTATTTTTGGTTTACTGAGTGTTTGGTATGCCAAAAAAGATAATATTTTGGTTTTTCCAACAGGATTGGTTAGCACATCGATCTTTGTCTATTTATTGTGGAAATGGACTTTGTGGGGCGATATGATGATCAACGGATACTATTTTGTGATGAGCATTTATGGCTGGTACCACTGGACTCGGAAAAAAGGAGATGCAATTGAGTTTCCAATTTCAAAAATTTCCAGCACCGAAAAACGAATTGCGATAATTCTTTTTATATTTACGGTAGCCTTTGTGGTTTCGGTATATCATTATTTCGGAAAATTTACCACTTGGTATGCTTATGTAGATACATTTATTACAGGAATTTTCTTTGTAGGAATGTGGCTCATGGCCAAAAGAAAAGTCGAAAACTGGATATTTTGGATAATTGGAGATGTAATTTCAATTCCACTATATTTTTCAAAAGGATTTACTTTTACTAGTTTTCAATACATAGTATTTACAATTGTTGCCATTTTTGGCTATTTAGAATGGAAGAAAACCTTAGACAGCTCCCAAACGGAACTACAAAAATAATTAAAATTGCTCTATTTGGTCCCGAAAGTACGGGAAAAACCACATTAGCCAGGCAGCTTGCGGAGTATTATAAAACCGAATGGGTTCCAGAATATGCACGCGAATATCTTCAAAAAAAATGGGATAAAAACCAGCAAATATGCACTGTTGATGATATGTTGCCGATTGCTTTTGGACAAACCAAATTAGAAAATGAAAGTACTTCAATTGCTAATAAATATCTTTTTTGTGATACAAATTTATTAGTTACCAAAGTTTTTTCGGAGGTGTATTATAATTTTTGTGATCCTAAATTGGACCAAGCGGCTCGCGAACACGAGTATGACCTATTTTTTCTAACGGATATTGATGTTCCGTGGGAAAAAGACGATTTACGAGATGGTCCTGACCAGAGAGAGTCTGTATTTGCAATTTTCAAGCAATCCTTACTTGACAATAACAAGCCATTTGTAATTCTTTCAGGGGATAAAAATTTACGATTCAAGAAAGCAATCGCAATTATTGATGATTTGTCAAAAGCGAAAGATATGGGATTTTCATCACTTGATTTCGTTCAAATTTATGACAAAGGAGTTTCAATACATAACATTGAACAACAGCTTAATTTTTTTAGAAACGGAATTGCAAAAAGTAATTTAGTAGCGCCAGCCACATTACTTAATGGAATTTTAGAACTATCAGAAAATGATTTTCAAGAAAAGGCATTTTTTTTTGATGAAAATAAAGACAGTTTTAAGTTAGAGAAATTTGTTCCAGCATCTGGGGCGGCGAGTAGGATGTTTAAATTTTTGATCGCTTTTTTGAATGATTTTGACATTGAGAAAGAAAGTATTAATGCCTACATCAACAAGAAAAAAGATACCGAGTTGTCTGTTTTTATAGTAGGTTTAGAAAAATTCCCTTTTTTTAAGATCCTTGATGACAAATTAAAAGAGGTGTTTTCTGATTTTCAATGTCTTGACCGAGACAGAAAAAATTACTATTTTATAAAATTACTTTTAGCAAAAGATTACTTTGATTTTGCGAATAAACCGAAGGGGGCGCTTCCTTTTCATAATTATCAAAACCGATTAGTAACTCCTGTTGAGGAACATCTTCAAGAGTGTATTTATTATTCGAGTTCAAACAACAGTTCGAATTTGCATTTTACAATGTCTGAAGCTCATTTAGGTCAGTTTGAAACTATAATTAATGCTATTAAAGGTGCTGTCGAACGCAACTCTGAAACAACAATAAATGTAAGTTATTCATTTCAAAATAAGATTACAGATACCCTTGCAGTTGATGCGGACAACAATCCATTTCGAGATGAAAACGGGAACTTGTTTTTTAGACCAGGAGGTCACGGCACTTTACTTGAAAATTTAAATAACCGTGATGCTGATATTGTATTTATCAAAAATATCGATAATGTAATTCAAAATAAAATCGAAAAAACGGCTCGTTATAAAAAAGCATTAGCTGGAATCTTGATAGAATTACAGCGTCAAATTTTTAAGTACCTACATGCAATCGAAGCTGAAGAATTTCGTGAAGAATCTATAGATGAAATAGTACTTTTTTTAGAGAAAAAACTGAATATTAAAATTCTAGATGCTTTTTACCAATTTAGTTTTGAAAACAAAATTATAGAATTAAAAGCTCTTTTAGACAAACCGATTAGAGTTTGTGGAATGGTAAAAAATGAAGGGGAAGCAGGCGGAGGTCCGTTTTGGGTAAAAGATAAAGATCAAGCGATTTCATTACAAATCGTAGAAAGTTCACAGGTTGATTTGTCTGATGAAAATCAAAAAAATATTCTGAACGCATCGACTCATTTTAATCCAGTCGACTTAGTTTGCGGTATAAAAAATTATAAAAATGAGAAGTTTGATTTGGCACAGTTTGTCGATCATAACAGTGGTTTTATTGTAGAGAAAACAACATTAGGAAAAACAGTAAAATCATACGAATTACCGGGCTTATGGAATGGAGCTATGGCAAACTGGATTACAATATTTGTCCAAGTTCCTTTAATCACCTTCAATCCTGTAAAAAGCGTAAATGATTTATTGAAAGCAGCGCATCAGCCGAAATAATGGAAAACGAAATAATCATATCAGAGTTGAGTTTTAAAGCCGTCCGTAGTAGTGGAGCCGGTGGCCAGAATGTCAATAAAGTGTCCTCGAAAGTAGTATTGACTTTTGATTTAAAAAATTCTCAGGCATTAAACGAAGAGGAGAAACTTTTGGTTGAAACCAAGTTTGCATCTAGACTGACTACTGATGCAGTATTAATATTGAATTGTGATGAAGACCGAAGCCAAATTAGAAATAAAGAAATTGTTATCAAACGATTTCTAACACTGATAAAAGATGCGTTGTTTATTCCTAAAGAACGTAAACCTACCAGAATTCCGAAATCGGTGATTAGAAAAAGAATCAAGGATAAAAAGACCATTTCTGAAGTCAAGAAAAATCGTAGAAAACCCGATTTTTAAAATTTATTCCGATTCATAATTTTAATTCACAATTTATAATTAGTTTTGCGCTGTCTCAAAGGGGTGCTTAAATCTGAATTTATTTCAGATTCTGAAACAAATTCAGAATATAGCTGAGATTATACCCAAAG
This sequence comes from Flavobacterium frigidum, assembly GCF_048286735.1. Lineage (GTDB taxonomy): Bacteria > Bacteroidota > Bacteroidia > Flavobacteriales > Flavobacteriaceae > Flavobacterium. The sequence goes on from NZ_JBLVPU010000001.1 coordinate 150,985, forward strand.
AACCTGGACAAGTAATGTTGTCAAGGGAAAAAATGACAAAATAATAGCGTTTACTCTATTTTATTTGTCATAGGAAGCATTCATTTTTTTTATTTAACAACAAGAATAATTCCCCCTTTTATTCGTAGCATTTTTACGAATGAACACCTTATTTTTTAAGAATGGCTTAAAGCCAAAGACTAAAAGTCAAACTAAATTTGTACGAGTATCAGTATTACTTTGTACACTTCACTTTTCACTTTTCACATTTTCACAAGTTAAAGACACTACAAAATTGAATCAGTTAGATGAAGTTTTGGTTTCGGCAGTTCGTGTCACTGCAAAAACCCCAGTCAGCTTTAGCAATTTGGGCAAAAAGGAAATCAAGTTTCGCAATTTAGGACAGGATATCCCCATTTTGATGAATTATTTGCCATCAGTTGTGACTACTTCTGATGCCGGAAATGGTGTAGGCTACACAGGAATTCGAGTGCGTGGTAGTGATGCTACTCGTGTGAACGTTACCATCAACGGAATTCCGTATAACGATTCTGAAAGTCACGGTACGTATTGGGTAAACATGCCAGATTTTGCTTCTTCTGTAGAGAGTTTGCAATTGCAGCGCGGTGTGGGAACTTCTACAAATGGCGCGGGTGCTTTTGGCGCAAGCCTGAACATGCTAACAGATAATTATGCTGCCCAAAGTACGGGAGAAATATCCAACTCTTTTGGAAGCTTCGATACTCGGAAGCATACCGTAAAATTTAGTACCGGTTTGATGAACGACCATTTTGAAATCGCAGGACGTTTATCAGCGATCCAATCAGACGGATTTGTTGATCGCGGTGCTTCGGATTTGAAATCATATTTTCTGCAAGGAACGTATGTAGGTAAAACCACATTGATAAAAGCACTCGTTTTTGGTGGAAATGAACAAACGTATCAGTCGTGGAATGGTATAGATGGCGAGACCTTACAAAAAGATAGAACTTTCAATTCAGCAGGCGCTTTTACGGACGAACAAGGTAATGCTCGTTTTTATGATAACGAAACCGACAATTACCAGCAAGATCATTCTCAATTGCATTGGAACGAAAAAATAGCAACAAACTGGAATACTAATTTTGCCTTACATTACACGAAAGGAAAAGGATTTTATGAAAACTATAAAGAAAATGCTAAGTTTTCTGGTTATGGATTAACGCCGATTGTTATTGGAGGGACAACGATTAATAGAACTGATTTAGTCCGTCAAAAATGGTTGGATAATGATTTCTACGGGACTACATTTTCTGCGAACTACAAGGATGCTAAATTAGATTTTATTTTTGGTGGAGGCTGGAATAAGTATGAAGGAAGCCATTTTGGTAAAGTCATTTGGGCTCGATTTGCATCTCAAAGTGAGCTTGGAGACAAATATTATGACGATTATGCCGTAAAAACAGATGGGAATATTTTTGCCAAAGCCAATTATCAAATTACTGATAAATTAAGTTTGTTTGGAGATTTACAATTTCGTTCTGTAAACTATAAAGCAGATGGCGTTCAAGCTAATTCTGTAGATGATACCTTTAATTTCTTTAATCCAAAGACGGGATTAACGTATGATATTGATACTAATAACTCCTTATATTTTTCCTATGCTAGAGCGAATAGAGAACCAAACAGAACGGATTATGAGGGTAGAAACGTAAAGCCAGAAAAGTTGAATGACTTTGAATTGGGTTGGAGATATGTGGCCGAGAAAGTACAATTCAACTCAAATGTGTATTATATGGCCTATAAAGATCAATTGATTTTGACAGGGAATCTCGATGATGTAGGCGCTCCAATACGTTCCAACAGCGAAAAAAGCTACCGTTTAGGACTGGAAGTAGATGCTACAATAGCGTTAACCGACCAATTAATTATCCGTCCTAATTTTACTGTGAGTGCTAATAAAAATAAGGATTTAGCTGTTGAAGGAAAGGATTACGGCACTACAGATATCGCGTATTCACCATCGATTATTGCAGGAAATATTCTAGTCTACACGCCTATTGAAAACTTGCATATTTCATGGTTGCAAAAATTTGTAGGCGAGCAATACATGAATAACATCGAATTGCCAGCAGCAAAATTGGCAGATTATTTTGTGAATGATTTAAATGTTGCCTACACTTTTAAACCCAAATCAATTTTCAAAGAAATAATTGTAACCGGTCTTGTAAACAATTTTTTAGATAAAAAATATGTTTCAAATGGCTACATGTATGATATCTATCCGTACTATTACCCACAAGCGGGAATTAATTTCTTAGCAGGAGTAACGTTGAGGTTTTAGTGATTTATTTTAGTTATATTGCGAAAAGTCCTGATGGTAAAACATCAGGATTTTTTGTTTATCCATTTTTATCAATATCACTAAAAGGGAGTTTTGTGAATTTTTTTATATTCATTTTAATTTGCATTGGTTAGTCCAGAAACATTTTATAAATTGAAACCAATATTTAAAAGTAGTATTTGCCACTATATTAGTGTAGCATTTAGTGGCGCTGCAATGGCAGAAAATAAACAAATTGAAATAGAGGTTTTAGCTGATAATTGCACAGATGTTTATTATGAAACGTATAAAGAATTTGAAGCTCTAGGGATTGAGGAAGAAGCTACAGCTGAAGCTTTTGCCGCTTACAAAGATTGTAAAGGTCTAAATTAGTTTAATAACCCGTTTTTAACGGGTTAATTTTTTTATATATGAAGTATATTTATTTTGTTTTATTTTTTAAGAGTCTGACGTTATTTTCTCAAAGTAATGCAAGGATTAGTTACGCAGTGATGCCAACTGGGGGGTCATTAGAAAAAAACCAGGAGGTAGTAAAGAGTAAAGTAGCCAGCTCATTTATTGGGGTCGATGAAGCCATGTCAAGATTGAACTACATTTTGATAATCAAAGATCATAAATCACATTTTTACTTAGAGTCAATATTAGATTTTAATGAAAAACCAGCTAGGTTAGCTAGAGCTTTCGCTGGAAATGCTGAGTTTTTTAAAGATAAACGAAAAAAAGTAAAAATTAAAAAAGTTGACTTTTCAAATGAAATATTTTTTGTTAAATTAGACTCAGTTCCTCAATGGGAACTGCAAAATGAGCAAAAGATAATTAATGGGTATACTTGCTTTAAGGCCAGCAGGGAAAAGCGATTACGTCTAAAACTAAACAATCCAACTCATACTGTGGTTGCTTGGTATTGTCCTTCTATTCCTACACCAAACGGACCCAAAGAATTTGGTGAGTTGCCCGGTTTAATTTTGGAGTTGCAAGATGATAAAATAACATATTTAGCTTCGAAAATCGAGCTAAATAATGATTTGAATGTGATAATAAAAGAAGTAAATAGCAAAGTAATATCGGAAACTGAATTTTATGAAATAGTAAATAAAACTGTAAAAAATACTGCTGCTGCCATAAGATGATTTATTTGATTTATATTATAAAGATTAGTATTTATCGCCCTAGCAGCGGTAGTATTTAGTAGCATTACAACTGCGAAAACTGAGGAAGTTAAAAAGAAAAAAACTGTAAGCCAAGAGGAATACACTAAAAAAGCACTCTCAAATTAATTATTTTGTCGATTATTGTGTTTTTCATTTTGTAAAGTTTGATCTCTAATTACTATTTGATGTAAAGCATATATTTCGTGGAAGTTATAAAATATATTAAAGGTATAAACTTGTTAAATTTTAGTTAAAATTTAAAGTAAATTCTTCTAATCAGTTTTTTTTTTTTTCATTTTTGCTTTGGTTAACCAAATAAACTATTAATAAATTAAAAACATTTAAAAAATGAAAAAATTAGTATTTACCGCTCTTGCAGTGGTAGCATTTAGTGGTGCTGCAATGGCAAAAACAGCAGAAGTTAAAGAAGAAGTTTTAGTAGGCAAAGAAAGCGAAGTAGTAATTTTAGCTGTACAAGGCCCTGGCGACAGTGAAGCTACTGCTACTCCATGTCAAGATGCGGCAATTAATATTTATGAGTATGTAATGAATACTTATAATAATGGAGGTGACAATCTAGATTTATTACATAATTTATTGGCACAATGTAAATAGAAAAATAATATTACTCCAGAATTTTTAATTCTGGAGTAATTAAAATTTTTAAACGATGAAATATATTATTGTCTGCTTTCTACTTTTCACTATTAGTATTTACTCTCAATCTGGGATCATAACATATGATGTCAGAGTAGAAAAGCAAAGTGAGGAGGTTCCAAAAGAATTCTCAGAGATTTTAAAAAAATCACTTGATCATGCCAATAGTCAGAAGTTTGAACTGACTTTTAATAAAAATATATCAAGATTTGTCTCTATTCAAAAAGCAGGTCTAGATAATGATTATGATAAACAAGCTGAAATCTTGGCAAGGTTGGCGTTTAGTACTGGTTCAGATTTTTTTTATGATAAGAATCTTGAAACTGAAATAGAGCAGAAAGGTGATGGTACATTAATAAAAACCATAAAATCATTTACAAAATGGGACATTACATCTGAATCAAAATCAATTAGTAATTATCTCTGTTATAAAGCAATTTTAGAAATAACTTTTGTTAATAGAAAAGGGATTTCAGGCATTAATACAATAATTGCATGGTTTGCACCTAGCTTGCCTTTTACATTTGGACCTAAAAATTTTTATGGATTACCGGGTTTAATTTTAGAACTGCATGAAAATAAAACTACTTATTTGGTTACAAAGGTTGTTCTTTCTAGCAAAGAAATTAAAATAGATTTCCCAAAAGGTAAAACAATTTCAAAGGAGGAATATGATAAAAAACTTGAAGCTAGTATGGGAGGTGTGATAATTGGCAAAAAAAGAGAAAAAGAGAAGAACTCTCAATAAATAAAAACAGTTCAATTCCTTTTTATTATTTTGAGGCCAAATAAGAATTAAATAAATGCACAAAATACTCTTCTATTTTCTTTTTTTTACAACTCTAAGTTTCTCTCAATCCCGCACTATTACGGGTGTGGTGGCTGAGGATAGCAACAAACCACTAGAGTCTGCTAATGTCATTGCAAAACCCTTACAGGAGAAAGCCAGTCTTAAGTTTGCTATTGCTGATAACAAAGGGCGCTATCGCCTAGAGCTGGATAAAGCTGTGAAGTATGAAATTACGGTTTCATACATTGGGTTTGTGGAGGAAGTGTTTGTCCTAGAGGCTGATGCTGTTGTGAGTTCGCACGATTTTAAACTAAAGCCTACCGGAGAACAACTGAAAGAAATTGTGATCAAACACGAGTTCAAGCCCATCGAAATTAAAAAAGACACGATGACTTTTGACGTTAAGAGTTTTTCAAACGGCAACGAACGCAAAATGAAAGAAATCCTCGAAAAACTTCCTGGAGTTGAGGTCGATAAAAACGGGGGCGTTACCGTACAAGGTAAAAAAGTAACCAAAATGCTCGTAGAGGGTAAGTCTTTTTTTGGTGGAGGTTCTAAACTAGCTGTAGAAAATATTCCTGCTGATGCGCTGGATAAAATTGAAGTTATTGATCATTTCAACGAAGTCGGTTTTATGAAGCAAGTATCGGATAGTGATGAGCTAGCCATGAATGTAAAACTCAAAGCCGATAAAAAGAAATTTGTTTTTGGTGATGTAGAAGCTGGTGCCGAGGTAGGCAATGCCGATAATGGTTTTTATCTTGCCCACGCCGCTTTGTTTTATTATGCTCCTAAAACTAACTTAAGTTTTATAGGTGACTTGAATAATATAGGTAAACGCACCTTTACATTTGATGATTTAATGCGTTTTGGTGGCGGTATGAGCACTTTTTTATCGGGTCGAAAATCACTCACAAATTTGTATTCCTTTGCCAATGACAACCAAGATGTGGTGCAGAATACTTCCCAATTTGGTGCGTTTAATTTTAGCCACGATACCTCATCAAAACTGTCTATTTCTGGTTTTTCTATTTTTTCGAAAGTGTTGACGGCATCACAAACCGAAAGTAAAAATGAGTATTTGCAAAATAGTGATATCGCTTTTGAAAAACGATTGCAAGAAGGTACCAATCGGTCTGTTTTAGGAATTGGGAATATCAAACTCGATTATTCGCCTAGCGCCAAAGAAAAATGGTACTATAACGGACAATACCAGTCGAGTAATAATACTATTTCAAACACCATCAATTCGATAACTAATGTGAATGCGAGTATTTTTGAAACACTCAACAAAGCCGATAATACCGCCATAAAACAATACATCGAGTGGCACAAAAGTTACAATCTAAAACACACCACCACTTTAGTAATCAATCAAGCATACGATTACAACACGCCACGAACCAACTGGTTTACTGATCAGCCTTTCTTAGCAGGACTAATTCCGTTGCAAGAGGATAGCGCGTACCGCATTGAACAAGTAAAAAAAGTAAAAACCAATAGCGTTGATGCACTTTTTAAGCATTATTGGATTTTAAACAACTTCAATCACTTGTATACTAATGTGGGGAATAATTACGGGAGCTCCCGTTTAGAAACCTCGGAACAACAACTACTAACCAATGGGAACGTCAATGATTTTGCTTTGGCAGGCTTTGGTAACGGAGTAAAATACAAATTGAACGATGCGTATATAGGTTTAGAATATAAGTTCAGAATAGGTAAATGGACCAATAAACCCGGATTGTATGTTCATTGGTACCATTTAAGCACCGAACAAAAATCGGGTGAGCGAGAACTGTCTAAAACACTTTTGCAACCACAGTTGAACAGTGACTACGAGTTTAACAAATCAGAATCTTTAAATTTTGTTTACAAACTTGAAAATAGTTTTCCGCAAGCCACACAATTAGCCGAGCAGTTTACGTTGCAAAATTATAACTTGGTTTACAGAGGAAATGCCTTGTTGCTAAACGAACGGTACCATAATGCCAACTTGCGCTACACAAAAACTAATTTGTACCGCGGGATCACATGGAACGCCATGGCAAGTTGGAATAAAAAAGTAAGAACGATTCGAAACAAAATTCAATTAGACGGTATCAATCAGTTTAACACGCCCATTTTGAGCAACAATCCTGAGACGAATTACAATGTAAGCGGTTCTTTTAGCAAAAAAATATACCGCTTTAACTTGAGGTTCAATACTAATATGAGTTGGTTTACTTATTTCCAAACGCTAAATAATACGGAAACTTTAAATAATAGAAACAATCAAAGAGTGGGAGTGTTACTTCGTACGGCACACAAAAAATGGCCGGGTTTTAGTGTAGGATACAACAAAGTATTTAGTCAGTTTTCGGGCTTGACCCAATCTCAGTTTCAAACCGATGCGATTACTTCTGATTTTGATATCACCATTGCAAAGTTTTGGACGTTTAAATGCAGCTACGAAAATCTAAAAAACACTAACAGCAACAAGCAAAGTAATTTTTACGATATCGCCAACACCTCGTTGCGCTATCAAAAGAAAAACAGCCCTTTTGGTTTTGAAGTGATGGTTAATAATCTATTGGATAACAAAGTCAAAAATGATTATTCTTTCTCGGATTATTTAATCAGTCAGCGCACCACCTATGTTTTGCCTCGAGTATTCTTGTTTTCGATGAGTTATAAGTTGTAATTAATTATAAACCCGTAGCGTAGTTCCATTTACCTGAACCCGATATTGCTTCATAGGATATTGCAATTTTCCCTGCCCGCTGAACAAACTGTATTCTTCAGTATCACAATCACAGAGAGCATTAATTCCTTTAATGGTCATGGTCGAACAGGAACTTATGACTTGGTTAGGACAAGCAGCATCAAAGGCATTGTAACCGCTACCGGTATTAAAAACAATAATTCCTCGAGCACCAACACCAGGATAGTAAATAGCATTGCTAGCATATTGTAGGTTAGAATAGGCAGGCAAATTCATGTTGATGTCTACCGTAAAAGTATAATTAGGAACAAATGGATTTGTATTATCAAAACTAGAATCACTACACGAAAAAAAGAGGGGAGCTATTATGCAAAGCAGTAAGTATTTTTTCATTTTAAAATAGTGTAAAAGTATTAGTGAAACAAATTTAATTTATTTAACTTTGAATTATATATGATTAACATATATTTATAGTTAAAAAAATAGTAGTATCTTAGTGGAAAGAAATCCCGTCCTGATGGGATTTTTTCTATTTATATAAATGATGAAGTTATGAGTACAGTATCGTATTACACCGCAGAAGGGTTAAAGAAATTAAGAGAAGAATTAGATTATTTAAAAAGCGTAATGCGTCCAAAAGCATCTGCAGATATAGCCGAAGCGAGAGATAAAGGAGATTTGTCTGAGAATGCTGAATATGATGCTGCTAAAGAAGCACAAGGAATGCTAGAAATGCGCATTGCAAAATTAGAGGAAGTACATTCTAATGCTAGATTAATAGATGAAACGCATTTGGATCTTTCTAAAGTTTTGGTGTTGTCTAACGTGAAAATCAAAAATCAAACCAACGGTATGGAAATGACATACACCTTGGTAGCAGAGAGCGAAGCCGATTTGAAAACCGGAAAAATTTCAGTAACTTCTCCAATTGGGAAAGGGTTATTAGGAAAATCAGTAGGCGAATTTGCCGAAATTACAGTGCCTAATGGCGTTTTGAAATTCGAAATTTTAGAAATATCTCGTGATTAATTTCAATTATTAGGTCTCACCTAACGCAGTTTAAAGATTTTTAATTTTTTAAAATAGTAGAATGAGCAGCATATTCACAAAAATCGTTAACAAAGAAATCCCATGCTACAAAATTGCAGAGGATGAAAATTTCTTAGCTTTTTTGGATGTAAATCCAAATGCAAAAGGGCATACGCTTTGTATTCCAAAACAAGAAATCAATAAGATTTTTGAGATGGAAGACGATTTGTATTTGGGACTGATGCAGTTTTCCAAAAAAGTAGCGGTGGCTCTTGAAAAAACAGTGCCGTGTAAAAGAATAGGAATGTCAGTTATTGGATTGGAAGTTCCACATGCGCATGTGCATTTGATACCTTTGAATGAAATGGATGAAATGCGTTTTCAAAATAAAGTAGTATTGACTAAAGACGAATTCGAAGCATTGGCAGCGCGTATTGCAGCCAACATTTAATTTTTGCAATAAAATAAATTGGTACAGTTTTAGTTTAAAAGGGAAGAGGTGAAAGCCTTTTCCCTTTTTATTTTAAACTTAGATTTTTATGATGAAAAATATTTGTACGGTACTTTTAATTTTTTGCTTTACACTTAGTTTCGGGCAAGCCACACCTGCTTTTGCTATTGTGGATGCTAAAATGACATCTATTCCTAGTACTTCAACGAAATCAACGGATGCGATTGCAAATTATATCAACGCTAATTTCAAAACAGAAACCGATAAAATTAGAGCTATTTTTTATTGGACAGCATCAAATATAAGCTATGATGTTCCGGGAATGTTTGCCTTGAATGCTAATGAAACAGTTTCAGAAAAAATCGGTAAGACACTAAAAACTAGAAAAGGAGTTTGTACTAACTATGCTGTCGTTTTTAATGATCTAGCTCAAAAAGTGGGAATTCAGTCCTATATTATAGAAGGATATACAAAACAATACGGGAAAGTGAGTAGTTTGGCGCATGCGTGGACAGCTGCAAAAATTAATAACAAGTGGTATGTGTTTGATCCTACCTGGGGCGCTGGTTACGTGAATAACGGTAAATTCATTAAAAAGTTGAATAATATTTATTTTAAAGCAGCTCCGTCTGTGATCATCGCATCACATATGCCGTTTGATTATTTGTGGCAATTTTCGAATTATCCTATTTCGAATAATGATTTTTATGAAGGCAAAATTCAAATGAATAAAACTAAGAAATACTTCGATTTTGAGAAAGAAATCAATATTTATCAAAAACTTTCAGAAGAAGATCAGTTGTTCACATCGGCTGAAAGAATAGCTAAAAATGGTTTAAAAAACGCTATGATAGTGGAGCGTTACGAAGATAAAAAGCAACATTTGACTACTTTGCGATACAATACAAATATCGAAAAATTGAATGCTGTAGTACAAGAATTGAATGAAGCGGTAGTCTTGCTAAATGATTTTATTCATTACCGAAACAATAAATTCAAACCTACTTTTTCAGATGAGGAGACTAGCAGAATGATTGAAATCCCGAAGGAAAAATTAATGAGATGTCAGAATGATATTTATAGTGTTGGCTCCGTTGGTGATCAAAATGCAACAAATGTAACGTCGATTAAAAAATCAATTGCAACCGCTTTGGCGCAAGCCGAGGAACATTCGTTGTTTGTAAAAAACTATTTGAGTAAGTCTAAAATAGTTAGAAAAACGATGTTCTCAAAAATCACTTGGCTTGGCGTTCCTTTACGCTAAACTACTTTTTTAAAACTAACCTGCATTGTTGTTCCTTTTCCAATCTCGGAATTCAGAACTTTGATTGTTCCATTGTGGTATTCCTCAACAATTCTTTTGGACAACGATAAACCCAATCCCCAACCGCGTTTTTTTGTAGTAAAACCGGGTTCAAAAATATTTTTGAATTGATTTTTTTGAATTCCGCTTCCCGTATCCGAAACATTTATTTTTACAACTTCACCTTCCATTTCGATTCGAAGTGCTAATTTTCCTTTTCCTTTCATCGCATCTATGGCGTTTTTTACTAAATTTTCAATGGTCCAGCTGTGTAATGTTGGGTTCAAGGAAACCCAAATTGGGGTTTGTGGCGCTTGGAACGAAAATTCAATTTGTTTGGAGAATCGAGATTGTAAATAGTCAAAAGATTGAAAAGTTTCGGCAACGATATCTTTATTTTCTAATTTTGGCTCTGAGCCAATTTTAGAGAAACGATCGGTTATGGTTTGCAAGCGCTCAATGTCTTTTTCAATTTCAAATGTGGTGCTTTCGTCTATATTTTCAGTTTTTAAGAGTTCAACCCAGCCAATCAATGAAGAGAGCGGAGTTCCAATCTGGTGCGCCGTTTCCTTGGCCATACCAGCCCAAAGTTTGTTTTGAGTAGCAATTTTTGTACTGCGATAAAAATTATAAACCAATCCGCCAAAAAGGACAATAATAAGTAGTAATGCAAGAGGGTAATATTTTAATTTGTTGAGCAAGGCAGAATTACCATAATATAAGTTCTGAAATTTTCCAGGTACATACTCAATAACAATGGGTTCGTTTTCGTTTTTTAATTTGGATAAAAAAACATGGGCTTTGCGATCATTTTTTACAATGGCATCGTCAATATTTACTGTATTGATAATGCGCTTATTCTCCGTTACTATGATGGGAATAGATGTGTTATTGCTAAATATTAGAAGTGGCAGTTCTACGTCTGTATTTTCACCGGCATTGTTCAGTGTTTTTTGGGCTTTTGCCCAAAGATTCATTTTTAATCGTTCTTCATTTTTGAAGATCTGAAAAAAAGTATAGGTGTTCCAAAGAATCAGTGAGATAATTAAAAAAGAGGCAACAATTATTATCCAACGGGTTGTATTTCTTCTTTCAGAAAACTGCATAAATATGTTTTAGAGGTATAAATGTAACGAAATATAAGCACTTGTATTTTAGTTTTGAGCAAAGAAATTTTTTCATAATAAATCTCGATCTAATTTCATTCTAATTTGGAGACACCGCTTTTTATACTTAATTCATTTGTCTACTTTTGTATTCCACAGTATTAAATTATTAAGATATGATAACTATTGATCCTAAAAGTATTGAAACCGCAAAATTACAAGGGTATTTGCAAAGTTCCGTTGGACCCAGACCTATTGCTTTTGCGAGTACGATGGATGCGAAGGGAAATGCCAATGTTTCTCCGTTTAGTTTCTTTAATGTATTTAGTGCCAATCCTCCTATTTTGATATTTTCGCCTGCGAGACGCGTTCGCGATAATTCGATAAAACACACACTTATTAATGTAGAAGCAACTGGGGAAGTAGTCATTAATGTTGTGAATTATGACATGGTGCAACAGATTTCTTTGGCCAGTACAGAATATGCAGATGGAGTAGATGAGTTCGTAAAATCAGGCTTAACACCTGTAGCTTCAGAGGTGGTAAAACCGTATAGAGTAAAAGAATCACCAGTGCAATTTGAATGCAAAGTCACTCAGATAATTCCTTTGGGAACCGAAGGTGGAGCTGGGAATTTAGTGCTTTGCGAAGTGCTTCGAATTCACATAGATGAATCGGTTTTAGACGAGAAGGGTGCGATAGATCAGTATAAAATCGACTTGGTTTCTAGATTGGGTGGTAACTGGTATTCAAGATCCAATCAAGGCCTTTTTGAAGTTCCAAAACCATTATCGACATTAGGAATTGGAGTAGATGCAATTCCGACTTTCATCAAAGAAAGTCCCATTTTTGATGGAAATGATTTAGGGATTTTAGGAAATGTAGAAGCCTTGCCTACAACCGAAGAAGTTAGTATATTTGTACAACAAGATTTTGCAGTAAAAGGAGTTTTAAGTGCTGATGATGCCGAAAAAGTGCATCTGGAAGCCAAAAAATATTTAAATGCTAACGATGTTTCCTCGGCCTGGAAGGTACTTTTAGCGGAAAGAAAAAAATAGAACAAAACAATTAAAATAGAGAAGATGGAAGTTACAGGAAAAATTAAAATGATCGATCAAACTAAAGAAGTTGGATCTGGCGGTTTCAAAAAAAGAGATGTTGTAGTAACAACAGATGAGCAATATCCACAACACATTTCAGTTCAATTTGTTCAAGATAAATGTGACTTATTGAATACTTTTCAAGTAGGAGAAGCGGTAAAAATAGACATCAACTTAAGAGGTAGAGAATGGACGAATGCGCAGGGAGAAACCGTTTATTTCAATACGATTCAAGGATGGAGAATAGGGAAATTACAAGTTGAAACTCCTTCTGCTGGACAAATGCCTCCTATGCCTGCTGCTGAAGCTTTTGCACCAGCAACCAACTTAAACGAAGAAGAAGCAGACGATTTGCCGTTCTAAAATAAAAAGTTATATTTTTAAATTCCAAATTCCAAATTGAGCCTGTCTTTATATTGGAATTTGGTTTTTTTTTGAAATTGATTTTCGGAATTGCCATTGTCCTTGATTTTTGAAATTAAAAAATGTATTATTTATCTCCAGCTTTATTTTTTCCACCAGTTTCTGAAGCCAATAAGGATGGAATTCTTGCTATTGGTGGTGACTTGACTCCGGCACGCTTACAACTAGCTTACAAAAGTGGTATTTTTCCATGGTTTGAAGATGGCGAACCCATTATTTGGTGGTCACCCAATCCTCGTATGGTTTTATTTTTGGATGAATTAATTGTTTCTAAAAGCATGAGGAATATTTTGAATAGAAATATTTTTAAAATAACATTCAATCAAAATTTTAGAGACGTAATTTCAAATTGTCAAAATATCAAACGAGAGGGTCAAAACGGAACTTGGATTACAAATGACATGATCGAAGCCTATTGTGAACTTCACCAATTAGGCATAGCAAAATCAATTGAAGTTTGGCAAAATGACATTTTAGTAGGAGGTTTGTATGGCATTGATTTGGGTCATGTATTTTGTGGGGAAAGTATGTTTTCTAAAGTTTCTAATGCTTCAAAAGTAGCTTTCATTGCTTTGGTAAACCATTTAAAAAAAGAAAATTACAAGCTATTGGATTGCCAAGTTTATAATCCACATTTAGAAAGTTTGGGTTGTAGAGAAATTAACAGAATCGATTTTATGGAAATATTAAACAGCAATTAGCATTTAAAACTTCAGTTTCTTAAAACTCCAATCCAGTGTATTAAATAGTACCAATTCATTTTCTAAAGTTGGTAAATCCATAATCAGTTTCAACGTCTCCTGCGCCATCATCGTGCCTATGATTCCAGGAAGCGTGCCTAATACGCCATTCAAATTACAATTTGGAACGTCTTTTGGATTTGGTGGTTCAGGGAATAAGTCACGAAGATTCTTATTTCCATTATGATTGAAAACCGCCATTTGGCCTTCAAATTTTAAAATGCTACCGTATATTAATGATTTACCTAGTTGTACACAAATATCATTTACCAGATAGCGGGTTTCGAAGTTGTCGCAACCGTCAACAATCACATCAAAGTCTTTAATAATTTGAGCTGCGTTTTCAATTGTTAATTTTTTTTCAAAGGCGATAACAGTAATCAATGGATTTAAAGTTTCTAAGACTGATTTTGCAGTAATTGCTTTTGATTGACCAACGTACTCCTCAGTATATAGAATTTGGCGATGTAAATTGTGTAATTCTATTGTATCAAAATCTACAATTCCTATAGTTCCAATTCCGGCCGTTGCTATATATTGCAAGATAGGACATCCTAGTCCGCCTGCGCCAATCACTAAAATTTTAGCTTTCTTTAATTTTTTCTGTCCCAAATCACCTATTTCCGGTAACATCATTTGTCGGTTATAGCGTAAAAAATCCTGAATAATACTCATTTTTTATTAAGTCTTAAAGTTGAAAAGTCATAAAGTTGAAAGTCAAAAGAAGATAAAAAAATTAAGTTGAGTTCTTTCGACATGAAGAGTTTACGACATTTGACTGTATATTTTATCCCAATCTTTCCAAACGGGTTCATATCCTTTACTGGTAATGACTTTTGCAATCTCTGAAGCCGATCGTTCGTCACTGATTTCAAATTGTTCCAAGGATTGCGGATCAACAATATAACCACCAGGATTCGTTTTAGAACCGGCACTCATACTAGTAATCCCAATTGGAATAATATTATCACGGAATTTTTCATTTTCACGGGTCGACAGGGAGATTTCTAAATCTTCATTCCACAAACGGTAGGCGCAAATGAGCTGGGTCAAATCACTATCATCCATGATAAAGTTAGGCTCAATAACTCCTTCTGCCGGTCGCAATCTGGGGAAAGAAACCGCATATTTAGTTTGCCAATACGTTTTTTGTAAATAATCTAAATGCAAGGCATTGAAAAAACTGTCTGTACGCCAATCTTCTAATCCTAATAAAACGCCCAGTCCAATTTTATGAATACCAGCAGTTCCCACTCGGTCTGGTGTATCTAGACGAAAATCAAAATTGGATTTTTTTCCTTTTGTGTGGTATTTCTTGTAAACATCACGATGATAAGTTTCTTGATACACTAAAATCGAATAAACACCAGCTTCATGTAATTGCGCATATTCTTCTGTTGACAGTGGTTGCACTTCGGCTGAAATAGTAGAAAAATCATTTTTTATTTGAGTAATTGCCTTTAGAAAGTAATGAATGTTTACGGTATAATTTGCTTCGCCAGTCACCAACAAAACGTGATCAAATCCCGCTTTTTTTAAGACTTCAATTTCTAGCGTAATTTCACTTTCGGTAAGTGTTTTTCGCTTGATTTTGTTATCTAAACTAAAACCACAATACGTGCAAATGTTCTGACATTCATTACTTAAATACAAAGGCGCATACATCTGAATCGTTTTTCCGAATCTTTTTTTAGTTAATTCATGGGCTTGTTGCGCCATTTGCTCTAAATAGGGTTGAGCAGCAGGTGAAAGTAAAGCTAGAAAATCATCGAGACTGCGCTTATTTTTGGCTAACGCCTGTTCGACTTCTACATTTGTTGTGCTGTATATTTTGGATTTAATGGTATTCCAATCGTAGTTGTCATAAACCGATTTAAATGTTTTCATTGTTTTGTTTTTTTACTGCAAAAAGAAAATACTGTTTTTGGCACGCAGATTCTGCAGATTTTCGCAGATTTTTTAACTATTTATTTTAATTTTCATCTTCACAAATCTGCGGGCTGATTTTTAATTCTCAATTTATATTTTATTTGCAATTCGTTTAATGTCATCTAAAATAGTGATGGTATTGAAATTGACCAGAATTCCTAGTTTTTTATTAGTAAGTTTTAAGTAGTTTGTAATTTGTTTATAATGTATAGGTGCTAAATTTTCCACAGATTTTAACTCAATAATTACCTTATCCTCTACTAATAAATCAATTTTGAAAGCAACATCTAATATGATTTCGTCATAAGGAATGGTGATTTCAATTTGTCTCTGCACTTTTAAATCCAATTTAGTTAATTCACAGTATAACGCACTTTCATATACAGACTCAAACAAACCGGGACCTAGTGTGTTATAAACTTTGAAAATTGCTCCTCTTATTTGATATGAAATTTCATTTTCTATCATTTTTTTGAATTTAAAAATTAGCATTAATTAAATGTAGTTGTTTTATTTCAAAAATGATGAACGTAATTGTTTAGTACCTAGAATTTTTTAAATCTGTTTTCACTTTTTATCTGCGTAAATCTGTAAAATCTACGTGCTAATTTAAAAATTACTCGTATAAAAATGCAGTCAAAGGACTCGAAGCCACCGCTCGATTTACCTTTTGTGCTAATTGTGCTTCGTATGCTTTTCGTCCTGCAATTACCGCTTCTTTAAAAGCTTCAGCCATCAGTTTGGGATTTCCTGCCACTGCAATCGCAGTGTTTACCAAAACCGCATCAGCTCCAAGTTCCATTGCTTTTGCAGCATCAGATGGCGCGCCAATTCCGGCATCTATAATCACAGGAACTCTACTTTGTTCGATAATGATTTCTAAAAAATCGATAGTTTTTAATCCTTTGTTGCTTCCAATTGGCGAGCCCAAAGGCATTACCGCAGCAGTTCCTGCATCTTCCAAACGTTTGCATAAAACCGGGTCCGCATGAATGTAAGGCAAAACGATAAATCCTAATTTGGCTAGTGCTTCTGTAGCTTTCAAAGTTTCGATTGCATCAGGCAGTAAATATTTTGGATCAGGATGAATTTCGAGTTTCAGCCAATTGGTTTCTAATGCTTCGCGGGCTAATTGCGCAGCAAAAATGGCTTCTTTCGCATTTCTTGCACCCGAAGTATTGGGCAATAAATTAATTCTAGGGTGTTTTAGATGTGCTAAAATTGCATCTGTTTCGGTTTCTAGATCGATACGTTTTAGCGCGACTGTAACTAGCTCGCTCCCAGATGCTAAAATGGCTTCTTCCATTTGCTGATTCGAACCAAATTTTCCTGTGCCCATAAACAAGCGGGATTCAAATGTTTTATCTCCTATTTTAAATGGTAACATATAATTTGTCGTTAAGTTGTTTTATCAGTTGCGAAGCATTTTTAATTTGTGTAATCAAACCTGAAACAGCGATACCATGAATTCCAGTTTTCATCAAACTTTCTACATGCTCCAGTGTGATTCCTCCAATGGCATAAATGGGGATTTGGATGTTTTTCGCCTTCATTTGTTCGATAATCGAACGATATCCTTCCAGTCCTAAAATTGGACTTAAATGTTGTTTAGTAGTTGTAAATTGGTATGGTCCCAAACCAATATAATCACAATTTTCGGCTGTTCTTTGAAGCACGTCTTCAAAAGTATTTGCGGTGCCTCCTATGATTTTTGTTTTGCCTAAAATGAGTCTTGCTTCTTCAACGCTCATATCACTCAAACCTAAATGAACTCCATCCGCATCCAATTGCTTAGCTAAATGAACGTTGTCATTGATAATAAAAGTTGCTAAATATTCTTTGCACAACATTTTTACGGCTTCCGCCAAAGTAAAAGCATCATCTGAATAATTTTTTTTGAATCTCATTTGTATCCAATCACAACCATTATCCAATGCTTTGTGGATGTTGTATACTTGTTCTTCGACTGTGTTTCCTTGCGAAATATATTGTAATTGGTTATGCATAATGGTATCCTAATTTTGTTTGGTTCGATTGTAAATAGGTTTCAATATATTTTTTGGCGTTGCTGCATGCTGTTTTTAGGTCTTGTTCCAAGGCTAAATTGGCTGTAATAGCGGATGATAATACGCAGCCGGAGCCATGCTTTTCGGAAGCTAAAGTGCTATTTGGCGCAAGCCTGAAGATTTCATTTCCGGTATATAAATAATCAATACCTACAGCAAACGGATTATGACCTCCTTTAAGTAAAGTGGAACAGTATTTTGAAAGTTCAAGAGCGATTAAAACTGGATTTTTTTCTCTCAAAGACAATTGTAAAATCTCATTATAATTAGGTGTTATTAAATCTATTTCTTTTAATATCTCAATCAAAATAGCTTGGTTTTCGATAGTTGTAAAATGGAATTCGCTACTGGACTTCAAAACTGTATCCCAAACAATCTTTGTTTTTGGCGAAAGTTTTTTCACAACCCAAACAATTTTTCTTAAATAATTTAATGAAGGAATAATTCCAATTTTGACGGCTTTAATAGTGTAATTTTCGAACAGTTTCTCTAATGATTTTAAAACAAAATCTAAGTCAGTCCATTGTATTTCGAAGAACTCATTTTCAGTTTGAATGGTATTGCCTGTATTCACTGCAAATCCATATACATGATGCTGCTCAAATGTTTTCGCATCTGCCAGAATTCCTGCGCCTCCAGAAGGATCAAAACCCGCAATTGTTAATACGAAAGGGCGATTTGCTGACATAGTTTATAATTTTCTAGTGGGTTGTTGCTATTCCAGATGATACCTAAAAGCGCCACATTATCAAAACCATAATTCAATGCAGTTTTGATTCTCTCAGATGTAATTCCTCCAAGAGCAATTAATGTAGTTTTATTGTTATTTCTTTGTTTTAATTCTTTTTCAAAATCAATATTTGAAACGTACTTTGGTTTAGAAATACTTTCGAAAACGGGTCCAAAAAATGCGTAATCAAAAACAGTAGATAATTTTTCAAAGTCACTCATACTGTGAATGGAAGTAGAGAGTTTAAATCCTCGTTCTTTCCAATCCTTCAAATAATATTCGGATGTTTCATTTCGTTTTTTTTCTGTAAAATGAATGCGATTAATTCCAAATGCTTCTGCCAATTGATGATGACTGTGCAATGAAAGTTGGTTTCTATATTCTTGTCTAATTGCTGAAACAAAAACTTCCATTTCAAGTTTAGTAAATTCTGGTTTTCGAACATGAAGCAACTCTAGCCCATTCTTAAAAAGAGAATGAATGGTTTCGATTTCACCGACTTGTGGAGTTGGGCTAGAAATTATAAACATAGTTCTGAATTTGCTGCAAGATCTTTTTTGACCTTGTAAGTATTAATTTGGTTGTTGTATTAAACCTACAAGGTTTTATAAACCTTGCAGGTTAGTAGTTTTAAATATAAATTTCTTTCCCTTGTTCAATAAACTCCTCTGATTTGGCTGCCATTCCTTTTTCGGCTTCGGCAACATCACGAATTTCTTGTGAGATCTTCATAGAACAAAATTTTGGTCCACACATAGAGCAAAAATGAGCGACTTTTGCACCATCAGCAGGTAAAGTTTCATCATGAAATTCACGAGCTGTATCTGGGTCTAAGGATAAGTTGAATTGGTCTTCCCAGCGGAATTCAAAACGTGCTTTGCTTAATGCATTGTCACGGTATTGCGAGCCGGGATGACCTTTTGCCAAATCTGCTGCATGTGCTGAGATTTTATAAGTGATAACACCGTCTTTGACATCCTTTTTGTTGGGTAAACCTAGGTGTTCTTTTGGCGTAACATAACACAACATTGCACAGCCATACCAGCCAATCATTGCGGCTCCAATCGCAGAAGTAATGTGGTCATAACCTGGAGCAATATCAGTTGTTAATGGTCCTAAAGTATAAAATGGCGCTTCATCACAATGTTCTAATTGTTTGTCCATGTTTTCTTTAATCATGTGCATTGGTACGTGACCAGGACCTTCAATAAATACCTGAACATCGTGTTTCCAAGCAATTTTTGTCAGTTCGCCAAGGGTTTCTAATTCGGCAAACTGAGCCGCATCATTAGCATCGGCAATAGAACCTGGGCGCAAACCGTCTCCTAGTGAAAAGGCTACGTCATATTGTTTCATGATTTCGCATATATCTTCAAAATGGGTGTAAAGAAAGTTTTCTTTATGGTGATACAAACACCATTTTGCCATAATCGAACCGCCACGGGAGACAATTCCGGTAACCCGTTCCGCAGTCAAATGAATGTAACGCAATAAAACGCCGGCATGAATAGTGAAATAAGAAACACCTTGTTCGGCTTGTTCGATTAAGGTGTCACGATAGATTTCCCAAGTGAGATCCTCGGCCACGCCATTTACTTTTTCTAGAGCTTGGTAAATTGGTACCGTTCCAATAGGTACTGGAGAATTTCGAATAATCCATTCTCTGGTTTCGTGAATGTTTTTTCCTGTTGATAAATCCATAATCGTGTCAGCTCCCCAACGACAAGCCCAGACTGCTTTTTCTACTTCTTCTTCGATAGTT
Source organism: Flavobacterium frigidum (assembly GCF_048286735.1). Taxonomy (GTDB): domain Bacteria; phylum Bacteroidota; class Bacteroidia; order Flavobacteriales; family Flavobacteriaceae; genus Flavobacterium. The sequence goes on from NZ_JBLVPU010000001.1 coordinate 171,228, forward strand.
GAGGTTACGGCGCTGTTCCCGATATTCGCATTAATTTTTACCAAGAAGTTGCGACCTACAATCATAGGTTCGCTTTCGGGATGGTTGATGTTATTTGGAATAATGGCACGCCCTCTGGCTACTTCGCTACGGACAAATTCAGGTGTGATTTGCCCCACCCCAGACCTCCCCGAAAAGGAGGGAGTGTTTGCGCCCCAACTATTTCCTTCGTGTTGGCATTGCATGGCTTTGGTTTGTTCGTTTATTAGCTCCAAGCGTTGGTTTTCACGAATGGCAATGTATTCCATTTCGGGAGTGATGATTCCTTGTTTTGCATAATACAATTGAGATACATTGGCCCCTTTTTTGGCACGCATGGGTTTGTGTAAATATTCAAAACGCAATTCGTTTAGTTTTTCGTCATTCAAACGCTTTTTTCCATATTCAGATGAGATTTCAGTTAATTCTTCAACATCATTACGGTCCAAAATCCATTGTTCGCGAATACGTGGCAATCCTTTTCGAATGTCAATTTCGATATTTGGGTCGGTAAATGGGCCCGAAGTATCGTAGACGGTTACTGGCGGGTTTTTTTCTATTCGTCCGTTTGACATTTTAGTGTCTGCTAATGCAATTTCTCGCATGGCTACTTTTATGGGATGAAGGATTCCGTCTACGTAAATTTTTGTAGAGTTTGGGAAAGGAGTTCTTGAGATTTTTTCTTCGTTATTCATTGTTCAGTAGTTTATGTTTTGATTAGTGTTTGTCTTCTGCTAGGGATAGAAATGGATAGCCCGTAAAGCGGAAAGCCGAATAAAACAAGGATTAGTGAAGCGACCGTAAGGAAGCTTTGACTAAGACTATGTTTTATAGGATTGCAACTGCGGACTTGAAATGGATAGCCCGCCCGAGCAGCCATACTATCCTCCTTGAGTTGCAGAGATGATGAGAATGTCGTCGGTTTCTTGTATAAGGTGAGAATTCCAATCGGATTTTGGAATCACGGTATTGTTAATGGCTACAGCAATTCCGTTTTGTTTTTCGGGAATTTCCAAGTCAAGAAGTGCCTGAACAGAAAGACTGTCAGTTGTAAATTGTTTCGTTTGATTGTTGATTTTAAGCTCCATTCCTTTTGAATTTAGTATTCAGTTATACTTTAGGAATGGCTATAATGGCACATAAATATGCGCGGAAGTCATCTTACTTTTCCCTACGCTAGTATGAACTAGATCAGGTTCAGAGGGTAATTCTCAGCCTACAGTGTTGTAGACACCCCTAAAGTGTGGAACAAATGTAATGAAAATTATGAATTATGAATTATAAATTATGAATTTCGTTTCCAACAATTTTCTACATGATCATTGATCATGCCTGTGGCTTGCATGAAGGCATACATAACCGTGGATCCTACAAATTTGAATCCGCGTTTTTTTAAATCTTTACTTATAGCATCAGAAATTGGTGAAGTAGCTGGAACTTCTTTTAAGTTTCTTGGGAAGTTGTTAACAGGTGTGTGATTTACAAAAGCCCAAATGTATTGCGAAAAACTTCCAAATTCTTCTTGGATTTTTAGGAAAGCTTGTGCATTGGTAACTGCCGAATAGACTTTAAGTTTGTTGCGTATAATACCAGCATCTTGTAATAAATCAAGGATTTTATCATCAGAATATTGCGCAATTTTTTTATAATCAAAGTGGTCAAAAGCAGCTTTGAAATTTTCTCTTTTGTTCAAAATAGTTATCCAACTGAGTCCTGCTTGAAAGGTTTCAAGGAGTAAAAATTCAAATAGTGTGGTGTCATCATATACGGGAACTCCCCATTCCTCGTCATGGTATTTCATGTATAAATCACTGGAATGACACCAGCGGCAGCGTGTTTTATCAACTATAATCATTCTTTTTCAGAGGCTAAATAGTTTTTTATTAAATAGTGACCCAAGTAAATTAAAGGAGTCAAGAGAATGGCGATACCAAGTTTAAATGTATAACCCGTTAATGCTGAGGTTAAAAATGTATCAAAATTTATTTTTCCGGGTAACCAAAAAGCAATTCCTAAAACAATAAAAGAGTCGAATAACTGAGAAATAACAGTTGAACCCGTAGCTCTGAGCCAGATCTTATTATTTCCAGTTTTATTTTTGAAAAACCAAAAAACAGTCACATCGATTAATTGTGAAACTAAGAAAGCAACAATACTTCCTACTACGATCCACATGCTTTGACCAAAAACAGCAGTAAACTGCGCGTCATTTACCGGACTTATTCCTTTTGCGGCAGGGATGTTCAGGGCCAAAAGTAAAATAAGGAAAGAATAGGCGATCAATCCTGCTGTAATTAGGGATAGTTTTTTGACTCCTTTTTCTCCAAAATACTCATTGATTAAATCGGTTGTCAAGAAAACCATAGGCCATGGTAAAATGCCGATGCTCATTACAAACGGTCCTATTTGAATGAGTTTGCCACCAATCAACTCGGCAGTAACGGCATTGGTGATAAATATCCCAGCAAGGATGATGAAGACAAGTTTTTTTTTGGTTTTGAACATGAAGTAGGATTTGATTTCAAAAATAGTGTTTTTATCTTTTTTAAGATTAGGCAAATAGCAAATTTTTTCACTCGAAAAGTTGGTATTTGTCAGGCTGATGTTTTGAAAGGTAATTTTATAGGATATGTTTTCTTTTAAAAACTTGCCAAGCCCAATGTTTATAGTATTGTAGGAATAATGGTAAAATAATTTATAAAATTGTAGTAAATACATTAGGTTAAATTGTTTTTTTTTTTGATTTGTACTCGGACGTCCAAAACATCCTACTAAAAAGTTTAGTAAGACAATAATCAAATTATTTTAAAACTATGAAAAAATTCTTATTAAGTGCAACTTTATTAGTTGCCTTTTCTTTAACTTCGTTCGCTGCTGAGAAGACAACAAATGACTCTGTAGAGTCAAAAGTTAATACAGCGAAAGAAAAAACTGAGGTAGCAACAAAAGAAAAAACTGCCGATTGTACTATTATTCACCTTAGATGGAATGAAGGTGTAAGTGATGGTGCGGACGGTATGAAAATTATCTACCACCGTGTCGATATTGAAGTTTGTGACGATGGTAGTGTAACGATTACTGGAAAGTAAATAAATGTTATAATAATTTAAATGAGTGGGACGCCATTCATTTTTAAAATTCAATTGTATGAAAAAGTATTCATTACTGCTTTTGTTACTAGCTTGTAACACTATTAATGCTCAAAAAAGTATTAGAATCACGTATGAGCAAAAAAATTTCTATAGTGATGCTTTTTTCAATCAGGTGCCAGGTGGTGTAAGCGAAGAATTTAAAGCTGCCTTTAGAAAACCTAAAGTCTTTGAGTTGACACACAACGGTGATTATTCCTTATTTAAAAATATCGTCGAAAAGGAAATTGTAATTCCTTCTACTGAGGCTAATACTGCAACATCTATAGACAAAGGAACTGTTATAAAGCCTTATTACGTATGGATTTTAAAAGATTTTACGAAACAGTCTACGATCAAGGGTACTATAGTTGAAGATCAAGAGTATTATGTAGAACAACCCTTTATAGTTGAAGATTTAAAATATGATAAAAGAACAAAATTCATTGATGGTTATACTAGCATGTCAGCATATATCGTTTCGGCAACAAACGATACCATCCAGTATTGGTACACCCAAGAAATTCCTATCATTGATGGTCCTTTTTTAATGAGCGCTATTCCGGGCTTGGTATTAAGTATGGAGTCTAAAAAGAAAGTTGTGTATGTGACTAAAATTGAATTTTATGACAAAAAATTGGTGATTGATGGTATCAATAAAAAAACTCACTTTATTTCTGAAGTAGAACTACAGCATAAAATTAGAGAATCTGAAAAGCCAAAATCATATACCGATGAATTTGGAGGAAAACATGAATCGAATACGTTAATTATTAAAGGTTTATAACTAAAAAAATAACAATTATGAAAACGCCAATTTTATCAATTATACTTTTTTTTATAGTTCTTGTTGGCTATTGTCAAAAAGGAACTGCGGTGTATTATGAAAACCAAACACGCATTAGTAAGAATGATTTAAAAAGTATTCCTCAAATGCTTAGGGATGAGATGGCAAAAGATGTCAATAGCCATAAATCACAATCTGTTTTAAACCTGCAAGGGAATACCAATTTATACCACTTTAAAGGAACGGATTTTACTAAAAAGGATGATAATTTAAAAAATATAAAAAACGAAACAAACGGAGCAACCATTGTAGGTTCAAGTATAGAAGTAAATTCAAAAGAATTGAAATTTATAAAAAACATCAAAAAAAATAATTACTTAACTAAGGTAAATGGAAAGTTAGTTTCAACTCCATTGCCTAAAGCAATCTGGAAGTTTACCAATAAAATTAAAAAAATAGCGGGTTATAACTGCTATGAAGCAACAACTACTTTTAAAAAACATAAGCTTACGGCTTTTTTTACTAAAGAGTTAAACATAAAAGGCAGTCCAGATACACTTCCGTTTCTGGATGGGGTTATTTTAGAGTATTCTTACAGTCGCTTTTATGTAAAGGCGGTTAAGGTTGAGTTGAACGTTCCTATTATTACTAATTTCTTATAATTGCGCGCTATTGAAGTTTCAATTCTTACTATTTTTTTTATTGCCAGTTTTGCTTTTTTCGCAGCACACTGTTCGTATTAAAGCTATTGATGACGCTAAAGTTCCTATACAAAGAGCTATAGTTACAATTAGTAAAGAGGACAATCAAATTGCTTTTGGTACTACTGATGCAAATGGTTTTATCGAAAAGCAATTAGCGGCAGGAGCCTATACGGTTACAATCAAAAAGTTAGGTTATGTACCTATCACAGAGGTGCTTTTAGTTCAAAAAGAGGAATTATTAACAGTTACATTACTGACTGAAACGAATCAACTTAAAAATGTTATTATTACCAGTAGACCTAAAATAATGAAGGTAAAGGGTGATACTATTTCGTATAACTTAAAAGCTGTGGTTGATGGTACCGAAAATAAAATCGAAGATGTAATTAAAAAACTTCCAGGTCTGGATATTGACCAAAATGGCAAAGTATTGTACAAAGGGCAACAAATTGATAACGTTCTTGTTGATGGGAATGAGTTTTTTGGAAACAAACATCAAATGGCGACCCAAAATATTAATGCAGACATGATTGAAGGCATCGATTTGTTAACTAATTACTCTGGTTTTGCGCAGGCTAGTGGTGGCAAAAAAGGAATTGCATTGAACTTAAAAACTAAAGATAGTTATAAAAATAAGTGGGTTACGGATTTTGAGTTGGCAGCGGGACTAAATAATTCGTTTCGTTTTCATTCTAATGCGTTTAAATTTTTTAAAAAGGGAAATCTTGCTATTATTTCAGATTACAATACGATTGCAAAAACACCGATTTCAAGAGAAGATTACAATGAAATGAGAATTGTTTCTGAAGTTGATGGTGAAAATGGGGACTTTAAATCTTTTGAAACTCCCACTTTTTTAAATCCAAACACTTTTATTAAAGATAAAAAAAATGCTTTTGGTGGACTTAATTACACTAGTTTAATAGGCAAGCGCTCCAAGATTACGGTGTCTAATATTTTTAATAAAACGAATATTATTGAGGAGAATGCCAGACTTCAAACAAACATCGGACAAACACAAAGTCAAGTTTTATTTAGTGAAAATAAAGAGGCTACCTACAGTTTGAACAATAGTGTTCTGAAATGGGAATTTAATAAATCTAAAACAACCTTCATTTCCTATGTAGCAGGATTTACTCCAAATGTAGACGCAGATGATCAAGATTTAATGCGTTCGGCTAACCAATTATTCTATACCAAAAGCAATACCAATTTTAGTTTTGCTCAAGTTGCAAAAGTACAAACCACACTTTTTAAAACTATTAATTATAAAAGTATGTTGCGACATTCAGTAGATAATAATGGTCAAAAAATTAATTTGTTTTCTCAACAAGATTTGTTTGGTACTGCGTTAGATACAATTTATCAAAGCCAAAACAATAAGGAGGTCAATTTGAGTTGGAATAATGTACTCACAAAGACGTTAAAGTCAAATATTTTTACTGTAAAAATAAATTTTCTATCTATTCAAAGTAGATTTGGGAATACCATTTTGGACTATGAAAGTAATAATACAGCTGTAAAATTAAATCGACAAACCATACAGAACAATTTTTCTTGGTTAAAAAATTGGAACGCTAAATTTCAGTCTGCTTTGGGTTTTTCCTCCACGTTAGTAAACAGTTCATTTCAAGTCACGGAAAACATTTTAACTAGATTAGAACCTAATTTGAGCTTAATTTATAATTTTAAGGGACTAAATAAAATAACTTTTAATTATTCATTAAATCATCAGTTACCTGCTATGAGGCAACTGCAGCAAACGGATATGGTGCTAGATTTTCAAACTCTTTCTAAACCTTCTGGGATTAATTATTATCAAGTAATGCCTAAAAATAGTTTTTCATTGCAATATTTCAGTGTGAACGCGAGGAATCAAAGTGTGTTTTTCTCCACTTTATCTTATGATGTAGAGCAAAATTCGGTGTCGACAAATACGATCTATAATTTCGATTTTATTGAAACCACCGGTATTACAACTGGAGATCGAAAAAGCATGAGAGGATTAGCTCTTTATGACTTAAAATTGAACCGGTTTCCTGTATCGATTAAAACAACATTATTTTATTTAAAATCAAATGGATTGTCCCAATTTAATGGATTTGATAATGAAACGCAGACCCATAATTTCACTAGCCGCATGCAATTAATCTCCAATTTTAGGAAATCAAATGTTCAATTTGGAATTGATTATAATTTTATTCAGCGCTCTGTTGAGCAAAGTAGCAGCAGTTTCAGGAATACGAGTCAAAATCATCAAATTGCGTTATCTCTCAGAGGTACAAATAAAACAAAGTTAAAATGGGATTTGGGTTTTACTGTCGACAACCAAAATTCAGGTTTGGCAATTAATTCTTTGTATTTTTTAAACGCTAATTTACAGTATGTTGCGAATAAAAATTGGAAATTATTTTTTAATGGTAGCAACATGCTAAATCTAGATCAGTCCACTTTATTGACAAATGTAGCAAGTGCAAGTTTTTTCACCACTTCAAGAGTCACTATTCGACCTGGATTTATAATGCTTGGGATTAATTATTCACTGTAAGGGAAATGCTGGCAAAAAAAACCATTTCAAAAATAATGTCAAATGGGGTTTTTAAATTATTGCTGGTCTGAAATTCGCTACTGTGATTTTTTTTCTCACACTAACTTCATTCTAAAGCTGCGCTTTGAAAATCCTAACGATAAACTCTTTATGTCTAGATTTACTATAAGCAATAACGCTTTATTTGTTATTTTTAATATAATTATAATTTACTTAAATAGTCGTCAAACGACACACAATTTACACTTTGTATGTATACTATTTTAGACAATTTAGATTTTAAGGCAATGCGAAATCTTGGTCATAAAAAAAGAGTACAACTAGTGTACTCTTTTTGTTTTTTTATGTTTTAAGATATTAGAATCCACTTACATTTAATCTGCCGCCTGTTGCACATTTTCCTGAAAGTGATGCAGTAGGTGTAGCGCTATTCAAAAGTGCCGCTTTAATTTGTGCTGCCGTTGCTCCAGGATTTAAGGATGCGTATAAAGCAGCTGCTCCAGAAACATGTGGAGTTGCCATAGAAGTTCCATTATAGCTAGCGTAGCTAGAAATATTCTGGCCCTTAGATCTTGTAGGAACTGTAGACCAAATTCCAGAACCTGGGGCTCCTATATCTACTGATGTAGCTCCGTATTGAGAAAAACTAGACAATGCTCCGGTACTCGTAATCGATGCAACTGCAATAATATTTGCATTAGGGTAACTTGCTGGATAACTTGGTGTAGCATCGTTGTTAGTTCCACTATTTCCTGCTGCAGCAATAAACAATATTCCAGCAGAATTAGCTCTTTCAATTGCATCCTGAAGGGCTTGCGAGAATCCTCCTCCTCCCCAAGAGTTATTAGTAGCTACAATATTCAAGCCTTGTCTTGTTTTTAAATCTGTAAAATAGTCAACTGCTTTTATTGCATTGGCAGATGTTCCACCTGTTGCTCCTAAAAATTTAGCATTTAGCATTTTAACGTTCCATACAACTCCAGCAACTCCTTTTCCATTGCCACCTACAGCTCCAATAGTTCCAGCAACATGGGTTCCGTGATCATCGTCAACTCCGTCAAAAACAGTATTGTTGTTTCCTGCAAAATCCCAGCCATAAACGTCATCAACAAGACCATTCCTGTCATCATCTACACCATTTGCAGCCACTTCTCCAGGATTTTTACCAGCATTTGCTGCAAGATCTTCGTGGGTATACATATAGCCTTCATCAATAATTCCAATATATACAGTTGCGGATCCTAACTTATTGTTTGCCCAAGCAACTGCTGCATTTGAACCAAATTGGTTTGATGGAGAAGTTGTCGACCCTAACATCCCCCAAAGAGAGCTATTAGTGAAGTACGTGTCATTTGACACAGCGGAGTGGTTGTAAATCCAGTTAGGTTCTGCGTATTCTACTTCTTTGAGGTCTTTAATTAGATCAATAGCCTCCATTGTACCCAAATCTGAATTTACTAATAAAAGTTTTCCTTCTTGGCCTTTTGTTTTCGCACTTAAAGATTGCATGGATTTGGTGTTAATTACTTCAACTGTTGAACCACCAATGAGAGATAAAATGGTATTGGACGTTCTTTCTCCTGATTTTGTAGGTTTGAATTTAATAAGTATTTGATTAGCTACAAATGCAGGTTGCACTTTATTTTGTACTTCGGCTGGAGCGTTATTGTTTTCATCACTACAAGAGGAAATAGTAAGCAGGGCTAAAGCGCCCAAAAATAAATTTTTCATAATTTTATGGTTTGGTTAACAGTTGTAAAAATATTAAAAAAAAGATAATAACAAAGTATTGATATTAAAAATTTAGTCTATTCTTATGAAATTGTTATAAATATTTAATTTTATCTAATATTTTAATGAAAATACAAATTTCAAGAGGTAGAGCAGAAAGTTGTTTCTATAGGTTTTTTTCTAAAATATAGGGGTGGTTTTTTTGTGTAAACTTATTAAAACAGTATGTTTATAGGTAGTTCATGTAAGGGTAGTGCATTCTTGTTTTAAAGTGCGATAGTGAATTTATTGAAAAATATGTGATGGATTATGTTATTCCGATTTAAGCTAATTTGAGATCAAAAAGGCAAATTTTGACTGTATGTAAAAAAGCCCCATTTCAAAATGATTTGAAATGGGGCTTTGTATTAAAATCTGAAATCAAATAGTAATTATTTGAAATCAAAATGAATCTATCCTAAAGCAGCTCTTTTGAAACCTGTAATTTCAACATTGAATTCTTTAACATAATCACCAACTTTTTTACTGTCATCTTTGATGAAGTTTTGATCTAATAATGCTTTTTCTTGATCTAAAGTAGTGTTGTCAGAGATGAAACGCTGTACTTTACCTGGAATAATTTTATCCCAAATTTGTTCTGGTTTGCCTTCTGCTTTTAATTCTGCTTTTGCATCTTCTTCAGCTTGTTTCAAAACTTCTTCAGTTAATTGAGAGAAAGAAATGTATTTAGGAACATTTTTTAAAGTTTTTCCTAAACGTTTTGCTTCTTCATTTTCTTTTTCGATGATAGCAATACGAGCAGCTAGCTCAGAATCAACAAAAGCAGGGTCAAAATCTTTGTAAGATAATGTATCAGCTCCCATTGATGCCACTTGCATAGAGACGTCTTTAGTCAAAACTTCTGCATTAGGTACAGCAGCAGAAATAGCAGTTAATGCAGCAATTTTGTTAACGTGAACGTAAGATCCAACAAAAGCACCTTCTAAAATTTCAAAACCACCGATTTCGATTTTTTCACCGATAACACCAGTTTGCTCGATCAATTTTTCAGCAACAGTCATTCCGTTGAAATCTGAAGCCAAGAATTCTTCTTTAGAAGAGAAGTTAATCGCTTTTTCAACTAATTCTTTAGCTAAAGTTACGAAAGATTCATTTTTACCTACGAAATCTGTTTCGCAGTTTAAAGTGATGATCGCTCCTTTAGTTTTATCAGCATTGATAAAAGAAACAGCAGCTCCTTCGCTAGACTCACGGTCAGAACGATTAGCAGCAACTTTTTGTCCTTTTTCTCGAAGGTTTTGTATAGCTTTATCGAAATCTCCTTCAGCTTCAACTAAAGCTTTTTTACAGTCCATCATTCCGGCACCTGTAGTTTGTCTTAATTTATTTACATCTGCAGCAGTAATTGTTGCCATAATTTTTTTATTTTAAAATTGAAAATTCTTTTAAAAGAAATTACGAATTACAAATCACGAATTATGCAAAACTTACATAATTCATAATCCATAATTCGTAATTGTTTATTTACTCTTCAGTTGCAGTTGGAGCAGCAGCTTCTACAGCAGGAGCAACTTCTACAGCCTCAGCAGCAGGAGCAACAACTTCAGCAGTAGCATCACCTTCTTTGTCAGAACCTCTATCAGAAAGTCCTTCAACAATAGCAGCTGTAACTAATGATAAAATTTTATCAATTGATTTAGAAGCATCATCATTTGCAGGAATTACATATTCTACTTCACGAGGATCAGAATTTGTATCAACCATTGCAAAAACTGGAATGTTTAATTTTTGAGCTTCTTTTATTGCGATATGTTCCGCTTTGATATCAACTACGAACAATGCAGCTGGTAGTCTTGACATGTCAGCGATTGAACCTAAATTTTTCTCTAATTTAGCACGAAGACGATCTACTTGCAAACGCTCTTTTTTAGAAAGGGTCATGAATGTACCATCTTTCTTCATTTTATCGATAGTAGCCATTTTTTTAACAGCTTTACGGATAGTTACAAAGTTAGTTAGCATTCCACCAGGCCATCTTTCAGTAATGTAAGGCATGTTTGCAGCTTTTGCTTTTTCAGCAACGATGTCTTTTGCTTGTTTTTTGGTAGCAACGAATAATATTTTTCTACCTGATGCAGCGATTTTTTTCAAAGCGTCATTTGCTTCTTCAATTTTTGCTGCAGTTTTATATAGATTGATAATGTGAATACCATTACGTTCCATATAAATGTAAGGAGCCATGTTTGGATCCCATTTTCTAGTCATGTGTCCGAAGTGAACACCTGCTTCTAGTAAGTCTTTAACTTCTATTTTGTTTGCCATTTTTGTTCTAGTTTACGTTCTGTTGATTAGCAATAAGCTTCTTTGATACGACTTTGAGACTTGCGTCTATAGACTTTCGACTTATTTAGATGCTAAACTATTTCCTACCTCGATAGGAGAGCAACAACAACTGTGTTTTTAAATTTTTATGCTAAATTTATTTCAGTGTCTTTTCGTTTAAGCTGATAATAAAACCAGTCTATAAACTTGAGAATCTGAATTAAATCCAGATTGAATATTAACGTTTAGAGAATTGGAATCTCTTACGAGCTTTCTTCTGACCGAATTTCTTACGTTCAACCATTCTTGGATCTCTTGTTAACAAACCTTCTGGTTTCAAGATAGCTCTGTTTTCTGCATTTACCTCACACATAACGCGTGCTAATGCCATTCTTACAGCTTCTGCTTGACCAGTTGAACCACCACCATAAACGTTTACTTTAACGTCAAAGTTGCTTACATTTTCTGTCATAGACATTGGTTGTAATACTTTGTACTGTAAAGTTGCCGTTGGGAAGTACGTTTCGAATGCTTTTTTGTTTACGGTGATTACTCCTGTTCCTTCCGAAACATAAACACGTGCAACAGCGGTTTTTCTTCTACCGATTTTGTGAATAACTCCCATTATTTAAGATCGTTAAGGTTAACTGTTTTTGGTTTTTGAGCTCCTTGTTTGTGCTCTGAACCTACAACAACATTTAAATTTCTAAAAAGTTCAGCACCTAACTTGTTTTTAGGTAACATTCCTTTTACTGCTTTCTCTACTAATAATGCAGGATTTTTTGCTTGCAATACTTTAGCAGTTAAAGTTCTTTGACCTCCTGGGTAACCAGTGTGACGGATGTAAGTCTTCTCGTCCATTTTGTTACCTGTAAGGTTGATTTTTTCTGAGTTGATAACGATTACGTTATCCCCGCAGTCCACGTGTGGTGTATAACTTGGCTTGTACTTACCTCTCAAAATCATAGCGACTTTTGAAGCAAGACGACCTAAGTTATGACCATCAGCATCAACAACAATCCACTCTTTTGTAACGGTGGCTTTGCTTGCTGATTGTGTCTTGTAGCTTAATGCGTCCATAATATATTTTTAATTAAACATTCCATCCCCAATAAAGGGGTTGCAAAAGTACAATTAATTATTTTAAATACAAATACCTTAAATGAATATTTTTATCTGGTATTTGTCCTGATTATCAAATGTATATTTAAGATTACGAGCCGAGTTATAAAATGGCGACACCCATTTCTGAACTAATTCTACTAGAGTGTTGCATGTTTTTATTTTGATTAATTGTGTTTTTCCAATTTTCTGAACTCAATATTATATTTTATTGGCTATTTTTGGTTTTAAAACAGCTTATAGCTATATTGTATGTTTTTTATTCTTCAAAACCCACCATATATTTTCTAATATTTCACCTATGAAGGCCAAAGCAACTTTAAAACAAATCGCCAAAGAATTAAATGTTTCTGTATCTACAGTCTCTAAAGCATTGAACGATAGTCCAGAGATTAGCGAACAAACGAAGATAAAAATTAAAGAATATGCTAAGCTCAAAAATTACAAACCCAATGTAATTGGTATAAATCTCAAGAATAGAAAGACTAAAACCATTGGTGTTATTATCCCTAATATCCTCAATTCATTTTTTGCTAAAGTATTTAGTGGTATAGAAAAAGTGGCAGACGAAAAAGGATACAACGTTATTATGTGTATTTCTAATGAATCTTCAGAGAAAGAAGCACATACACTGGAAATGTTGAGTAATGGCACTATTGATGGATTTATTGTTTCGGTGTCTGAGGAAGCTCAGAAAAATCAAGATTACGATCATTTCTCAGCAATTATTAATGATGGAACTCCAATCGTGATGTTTGATCGAATTGCAGAAGGGGTTGATTGCGACAAGGTAATTGTAGATGATTTTGACTCTGCACGTAATGCAACACAGCACCTTATTGATTTGGGGTGCAAAAATATCGCTTTGATATCCTCAATTGATAATTTGAGTGTAGGTAAGCTAAGAGCCGAAGGATATTTGAAAGCATTAGAAAATAATGATATTGCTATTAATTCTAGTATTATTATTCGAACGGATGCTGAAGAGGATTTGACAGGGAAAATAGAAAAAATATTCGAGAATAAAATAGACGGAATCTTTGCTATTGAAGAGAACGACTCGGTTACTGCATTACGTCTGGCATTAAAAAAAGGATTTAAAGTTCCAGATGATATTTCAATAATTGGTTTTGCTGACGGAATTTTGGCTTCTCGCAGATTGTCTCCCAGTTTAACAACAATAAGTCAGCACGGAATCGAAATAGGTGAGGTTGCTGCAAAATTGCTTATCGATAGATTAGAATCTAAAGAAGAGTATGTTCCTTATGAAACCGTGGTCATTAAAACAAAATTAAAAGAAAGAGAGTCAACAAGAAAATTGTAGTACCTGATTGTTATAGCAACAAAAAATGGCTAATCGTTTTTGAATGATTAGCCATTTTTTTGTGATGAGGAAGATCATTTTAATGCGCTTCCAGCCAATCTTTTCCTGCTCCTAAATCAACTTCCAACGGAACATCTAACTGGAATGCTTGTTCCATTTCCTGTTTAATCATCGGTTTGATTTTTTCGAGTTCATCATTATGTACATCAAACACTAATTCATCATGTACTTGAAGCAGCATTTTACTCTTCCAGTTTTCGTCAGTTAGTTTTTGATGAATGTTAATCATCGCAATTTTGATAATATCAGCAGCACTTCCTTGAATAGGCGCATTTACTGCATTGCGTTCGGCACCACCACGAACAATAGCGTTTTGTGAGTTAATGTCTTTTAAATAGCGACGGCGCCCCACTATAGTTTGTACAAAACCATTGTCTCTTGCAAAATCTATTTGCTCCTGAATATAAGATTTTAATCGGGGATACGTCTGGTAATAGGCTTCAATCAAATCAGCACTTTCTTTTCGAGACAAATTGGTTTGATTGCTTAATCCAAAAGCAGAAACACCATATATAATTCCAAAATTTACCGTTTTGGCATGGCTTCGTTGCTCGCGAGTCACTTCTTCTAGCGGTACATTAAATACTTTTGAAGCGGTAGATTTGTGAATGTCTTCCTGATTTTGGAACGCTTTAATCATGTTTTCTTCGCCACTTAATGCAGCAATTACGCGCAATTCTATTTGAGAATAATCCGCAGAAACCAAAGTGTAATTTTCGTCTCTAGCTACAAATGCTTTTCTAATTTGTCTTCCACGTTCGGTACGAATAGGGATGTTTTGTAGGTTGGGATTATTCGAACTCAATCGGCCTGTTGCGGCCACCGTTTGCATGTAATCGGTGTGAATGCGATTTGTGATTTTGTCAACCTGATTGGGTAAAGCCTCGACATAAGTATTTTGTAATTTCACCAATTGTCTCCAATCAAGAATGTCTTTTACAATTGGGTTTTCTGCAGCTAAATAACTTAAAATTTCCTCGCCTGTTGCGTACTGGCCGGTTTTGGTTTTCTTTTGCTTTACACCACCAATTTTCAATTTATCGAATAAAACATCACCCAACTGTTTTGGTGATGCTAAGTTGAATTTTTCTCCTGCAGTTTCAAATATGTTTGCTTCTAATATTTTGATGTCATCGTCTAATGTTTTCGACAATGATTTCAAGAAATCCACATCTACACGAATTCCTTCTTTTTCCATGTCAGCCAGAACTTTTACCAACGGAATTTCAATTTCCTCAAAAAGTTTTTTGGTGCCGGTCTTGTCTAATTCCAAAGTAAATATTTCCTTGAGTTGCAGCGTCACATCAGCATCTTCAACAGCATATTCTTTGATTTCCTCCAGTTCAACATCTCGCATTGATTTTTGGTTTTTCCCTTTTTTACCAATTAAAGTTTCAATGGATTGAGGCGAATATTTTAAATACGTTTCCGATAAAATATCCATATTATGACGCATATCTGGATTAATCAGATAATGTGCAATCATGGTATCGAATAGCTTTCCTTTTACGGTAACCTTGTAATTAGAAAGAATTTTTAAGTCGTATTTTAAATTCTGACCAATTTTCTCGATGCTTTCATTTTCGAAAAAAGGAACGAATTTTTCAATTAAAGTTTGTGCTTCCTCTTGATTTTCTGGAAAAGGAACGTAAAATCCTTTTCCTTTTTCGTAAGAGAAAGAGATTCCTACCAGCTCAGCGTGCAAAGCATCTAATCCAGTAGTTTCGGTATCAAAACACACTGCAGTTTGATTTTGTAAATTTTGCAACAGCAATCGCAATCCCAAATCGCCTTGAACAATTTGATACGAATGCGTGGTATTGTCTAATGTATTATAAAATTGATGGCGCGCCTCTTCATCAGAATCATTTGCGGAAGTACTCCCAAAAAGATCAAACTGATCTTCGTTTTTTGGTTGTGGTTTTTTATACAGCTTAGCGTCGTCAACAGTGTTTGTTGTGGTTGCTGCGGAATCGCCTTTTTTAAAAATGGCGTCAAATTGCTCCGCCATTCGTCTAAACTCTAATTCATTAAAAAGTGCATCTGTTTTTTCAACATCGGGCGTAGAAAGCTCATAATCCGTTTCGTTAAAAACAACAGGGCAGTCAAGGATTATTGTGGCTAAAGTTTTGGACAGTAGTCCTTTTTCCTTGTTGGCTTCAATGTTTTCTTTCATTTTACCTTTTAGCTTATCCGTATTAGCCAAAAGATTTTCCATAGTGCCAAATTCTTTCAGCAATTTCCTAGCAGTTACTTCACCTACGCCTGGCAGTCCAGGAATATTATCTGCAGCATCGCCCATCATTCCAAGAAAATCAATTACTTGCTCGGGTCTTTCGATTTCAAATTTTGCCAAAACCTCAGGAATACCCCAAATCTCAATCCCATTACCCATACGAGCAGGTTTATACATGAATATATTTTCGGATACCAACTGAGCAAAATCCTTATCTGGGGTCACCATATACACTTGGTAGTTTTGCTTTTCGGCTTGTTTTGCAATAGTTCCTATTAAATCATCGGCTTCATAACCTGCTACTTCTATGATAGGAATGTGCATGGCTTTTAGTAAATTCTGAATGTATGGAACTGCTATTTTTATGGCTTCGGGTGTTGCGTCTCGATGTGCTTTGTATTCCGGGAAGATATCATTTCGCAGTTGGCTACCTCCTTTATCAAAAGCTACGGCTAAATGATCTGGCTTTTCTCTTTTGATTACATCCATTAAGGAATTCATAAACCCCATAATGGCTGAGGTGTCCATTCCTTTAGAGTTGATTCTTGGGTTTTTAATAAAAGCATAATAGCCTCTAAAAATTAAAGCATAGGCATCAAGGAGAAAAAGTCGTTTTTGTGCTGACATAGTTGTGATTTTGTAAAGATTTCAAAAGTACAAAACTTGCAAGAAAATGAAGTAAAGGAATTAAACAATTCTTATTCTGATAGCGTATTGGTTTCTGTTGTAAAAAAATTAAAACTATATTCTATAAGAAAAAACAGGTTAATTATTTTTAAATCTAAAAATTAATAAGAATTTAACCCAATAATTAGGTGTATTGTGCTTTTTAACGATTATTTGTGTATTTAAACGATTATTTGTGTATATTTACATCAGAGCTAAAAACGACGTAGTTCTCTAATCTTTAATTCGTTGTATCATGGTAAAAAATTATTTTTCAAAAAAGGTATTGCAAGTCAGCATATTATTTTTTTTAATATTGACTACAAATGTGTTTGCCCAAGTAGGCATAGGAACTGTTACACCAAATGCTAGTTCTGTATTGGATATTACATCAACAACCCAAGGAATGTTGACGCCTAGAATGACAACGGCGCAAAGAACTGCCATTGCATCGCCAGCAGATGGATTAATGGTGTACGATACAGATTTAAAAGCGTTTCATTATTACAACTCATCGACTGCAACTTGGACGATTATGAATAGTGCTGCCACTGGACGATTAAAATTCAAGCGAATTAGATCTACTGATGTTTTAGCTACTGTTTTAGCAACAGAGTTAGCAGCTGGTGGTGGTGCTAAATATGTATTAGATAGTGCAACCCACTATGAAATAAATGGCCTTGTTACTTTTGATAATCCTATTGATTTGAACAATGCCAGTTTAATCGGAATAGATACTAATGAGGATATACTTTTCAAAACAAGTGGTTTTCTATTTGATGGCGCATCGGGAGGAGTAGTAAAAAATCTTACTATTGCAGGAGGGAGTTCTGTTTTTAATTTGATTGGTTCGGGTAACACACAAGGTTTGATCTTCAGAGATTGTATTGTTTCTGGTTCAGCCAATGTGGGAACAATTAGTGGTTTTGCCTTAGTATTTTTCTCAATTGTTAATTATTTAGGGAATACAACGGGAATCACTTATACCAACTGCTCAAGGGTTCTATTAAGCAACACTGCTTGGTTTGGAAATAATGCAGGTACTTTTGAAAAGTTTACTGGTACATTCTCTTTACTACAAAAACAAGGTGGTTTTAGTGAAGTAAATGGTGCAGCTACAGGAGTAGATGTTTCTACAAATCCCACTATTACTGGAGATGCTGTAATGGAGAGTGTTGTTTTTACAGGTACAGTATCTACAGGTAAATATGTAAATGGATACACAGTTGGAACTTATTCTGGGTATAATTTTAATAATAATTGGAACGTAAGATGCGCGGGAATTCCTACCGAAGGAGATTCGTTTGCAACGGGTAGCGTGCACTTAGATAGGGTGCCAGCTTCACCTTCTGGCACTTTACCGGATACTAATGCAACTTATAAAGTACCAGGAACCACTATTTCAAGCAATTTATTTAGAATGGATGGTGCAACAGCTAATAGACTTGTTTATCTAGGTAAAAAATCAAGAACTTTTTCTGTTTCAGCTTCAATTTCTTTTGAAGGTGACAATGGTAGTACAGATCTTTTATTTTATTTTGTGAAATCTGCTGCTGGAGGAACTCCTATCACATTGATTACTTCTTCCGAAACGTTTATCGATTCTAACAATACAAATATACAGAGTATTGCAGTATTGGGAACTGTAACTCTCGCCAATGGTGAGTATGTTGAATTGTGTATAAGACGATTAAATGGATCAAATAAATTATTCACTTTTCGTTCATATAATATGTCTATCAAGTAAACAATAATAATTTCTGCTAAAAATAAACCGCGTCATAAAATACTATATGATGCGGTTTTCCACAATCAGAAAACATTTTTTTGAAGCTTAACCAACCGTTAAATTTTAATTAATGCCAAGTTAGTTTGTTCAAATCTTTTGTTATTTTGTCAAAAAAATAATTTTAATGATCTTTCGTATCGTACTCTTATGTTCAATTCTATTAGTAATTGAACTTTATACTTTTCAGGTATTAAAAACTTTAATAAAATCTAAACTAGTATTAATTTCGATTGAGTTAGTAAGCATCTTGGTTTTAGTGTACATCGTATATGCCTTGATGCAATTTGATCGTAGCGTTGGACAAACGCAACAAACAATGTTTACTATGGGTTTGTTGCTTATTGTTTATGTGCCAAAGTTAATCTTGACCTTCATATTAATGGGTGAAGATATTTTTAGAGTTGGAGCCGGAGCTGTCAATTATTTTGTTGACTATGATAATTCTACCGATTTTCTTAAATCGAGAAGAAAATTTGTTAGTCAAATTGGATTGGGGATTGCCGCAGTACCTTTTTTATCTTTAATTTATGGGATCACTGTTGGTAAATACAATTATAAGGTAATAAAGCAACGCATTTTCTTTCCAGATTTACCAGAGGCATTTGACGGTTTTACCATCACTCAAATCTCAGATTTACACAGTGGAAGTTTTGATAATCCAGAGAAAATTAAGTATGCAATTGACTTAGTAAACGAACAAAACTCTGATTTAATGTTGTTTACTGGCGACATCGTAAATACCGATGCCAAAGAAATGCACCCTTGGATAGAAGCCTTTAATGGGATTAAAAAACACGAATATGGAAAGTATTCTGTTTTGGGAAACCACGATTATGGAGAGTATGTCACTTGGCCTTCTGAGGTTGCCAAAGAAAATAATTTTAAAGCTATTAAAGATTTGTACGGTCAAATAGGTTTTAAGTTAATGCTGAATGAACATACTTTTATAGAAAAGGGAACTGAAAAGATTGCATTAGTTGGTGTAGAGAATTGGGGAAACAACTTTAAAAAAGCAGGAGATATTAATAAAGCTTCTGAAGGGCTAAGTCAAAAAGATTTTAAAATTTTGATGAGCCATGATCCCTCACACTGGGAACATGAAGTAAAGGATCACGATAAAAATTTTCATCTCACGCTTTCGGGTCATACGCACGGAATGCAGTTTGGCATAGAAATACCGGGATATTTCAAGTGGAGTTTGGCGCAATATGTGTACAAACAATGGGCAGGATTGTATGAAAACATGGGCAGATACGTTTACGTAAACAGAGGCTTTGGATTTCATGCCTATCCCGGGAGAGTAGGAATCATGCCCGAAATAACGGTCATCGAACTAAAAAAAGGTGTTAGTGTGGCATAATTCGTTTTAAATGCTACATTTGTACTATATACAGCTCTTTTTAGTGAATTTAAAAAATTAAATTTTTGGTTTTATGTCAAAATTTGGAGAACTTATAAATACTCAAGTACCTGTGTTGATAGACTTTTACACAGAATGGAACGAACCTTCAGTTTTAATGCATCCTGTAATTAGGGATGTAGCAGCCGCTCTTGGCGATAAAGCAAAAGTAATAAAGATTGATGTAGACAAGAATCAGGAATTAGCCGATGCTTTACGCATCAAGGGTTTACCTACGTTGATGATTTACAAACAAGGCCAAATGATCTGGAGACAATCTGGTGAATTAGACGCCAATACAATCATTAATATCGTTCAAGAACAATTGTAATTTTATTGCTTACAATACTCCACAAGTAAAGTTGTTTTCTTTTAAATAAATTAAAGTTTTAGGAAGCGCATATTCTAAGTTTTTGAAAGCTTTTAAGCTATCATGACAAACAAGTATGCTTCCTGGTCTTATATTTGACAATACGTTTGCTAGGCATTGTTCCTGCGAAACATTTGCATCAAAATCAGCGCTCAAAACATCCCACATAATTATTGTGTAACCCATTCCTCTTAATCTTCTTGATTGAGCGGCTTTTATTTTTCCGTATGGAGGACGAAAAAGGCTTGCTTTTAGACTATAATTGCTGTTTTTTTGAATTGCATCTTCACATAATGCAACATTAGCAAGGTACGATGCTGTTGTGGTTTTCCAACCGTTCAAATGGTTGTAGGTGTGGTTTCCTATTGTGTGACCCTCGCTAATAATGGTTTGAAATACTTCAGGATTTTTTTCAATGTTGTTTCCAATGCAAAAAAAAGTAGCGTGTACTTGGTGTTTTTTTAATTCTTTTAAAACCCATGGAGTGATTTCAGGAATAGGTCCGTCATCAAAGGTGAGGTAGACGGTTTTATCTTTTTCTACATTGGAAACATCCCAAGTATAACGAGAGAAAATTTTTTTAATAATCCAACTTGTTTTGATCCAGTAGAATTTCATTTTTTTTTAAATATAAAAAAAATAGCGACATTTTTCAACATCGCTATTTTTTCTAATTGGAGTTTTTCAGTTTCAATTATTCTCTATCTCGTCCAAAACGTTCAAACATTTTGATGTACGTATTGAAAATGATTCGGTTTTTATTGTAAAAATTTAAATCGCCATTCTCTTTCATAACCGTCAGCAGACTTCTGTAGCGCTCAATATCTGTAATGATAGGAATTGCAATGCTAGTTTGTTCTGAAGGAGCAAGTTTACCATAATAATTCAGGTTTTCTCTGTACTTCATGATCAATTTGTCTAGTAATTGTTGTGCTTTTAATGGCTCATCAATTTTGTAATAGCCACCGGCAAACGGCTCTACTAAAGAATAATAGTCAAAATATTCTACTGGCATTTTTGTCATTGCCAGATTGATGATGTTTTTTGCTTTATCTTTTTTACCTTCTAATATCAATTGGTTCATTAGCCTTGAGAGATAGGAACGGTAGTTAACACTGTTCTTTCTTGTTTCAGGATCATGGTATATGTTAGGGCTTTCGCTATTGCCCCAATCCCATTTCATTACTTTGGCATACATTTTATCCGCATCTATTTGTCCCATGTCAAGTGGGCTTGCGTCTTTTGTTAAAATTGTTCTTATCGGAACTAGTTTGTAAACCATTCCTTCAAGTTGAAGGTATTCTTTCATCCAGAGATAGTCCTCGCTATCAAAAGCTCCACCACTAAAATAGATTGGTCTTTTCCAGTTATTATTAGCTACAATATCAAGCATCATTAACCTGTTTTTGTATAAGGCATTGCCTTTAATATCTAAGTCAATGTATGGAACAATCGAGTCATTATCTTTTGGATTAACGACTTTGTTTTTAATAATTGTATTTTTATCAACAGGAATTCTGATCTTATTTGTTGGGTAAAAATGGATGGTTTGACCATTTTGCATGTCTACTGTTGATTTTGGATTTTTAATAAAAGCAATCAAATCCTTGATATCCCAACGGCTTTCTACTTTTGGAATATGAGCTACATAATCCAGCTTGTCGCCTACATATTGATCGTGTGTAAAGGAGATGGGCAATGGATCTGATTCATAGGTTTTAGTTTTCATTTGATCAATATACCAATCGGTCATAAACAAACTTGTATTTACGATTTTGACATCTGTTCTTACGCCTTCAATTTCTTGTGCGTACCAGAGTGGGAAGGTATCATTATCACCAATAGTGAATAAAATGGCATTTGGATCACAAGATTCTAAATAGGCTTTTGCCATTGCGACAGCTGTGTATTTTCCAGATCGATCGTGATCATCCCAGTTTTGAGATGCCATAAGTACTGGCGCTGCTAGTAAACAGGTTGCTATAAGTAACGGGCCTGCTAGTTTTGGAGCCAGATATTTTGTAGCGCTCTCATATAAAGCATATACTCCAAAACCAATCCAGATAGCAAAGACATAAAAGGATCCAACCAAAGCATAATCTCTTTCTCTTGGTTCGAAAGGTCTTTCGTTAAGGTAGATTTTCAGTGCTATTCCCGTAAAAAGGAACAAAGCAAGTAAAACGTAAAAGCTTTTCAAGTCTTTATTGGCATGATACATTAAACCAATTAATCCTAAAATAAAAGGTAAAAAGAAATACACATTGCGTCCTTTATTATTGAGTACATCCGATGGGAGATTGTCTTGACTTCCCAAGTGTAGTTCATCAATAAAATTGATACCACTGAGCCAGTTTCCGTCCAGATAATCGTATTTTCCTTGAATATCATTTTGTCTTCCAACAAAATTCCACATCAAATACCTCCAATACATATAACCAAATTGGTATTCAACCATGAATCCTAGGTTATCAATAGTGCTAGGTTTTTCAACTAATAAATAATCACCATAGCTTTTTAAGAAGGTAACATAACCTTCATTATCAATTTGTTTTTGAGCATACGCTTGTCTGAATTCGGTAACAATTTTTTCAGTTTCATTTCTCAGCTGCGCAATTGCTTTGTTGTAATCTTCCTCACTTAATTGACTTGGATCAATACCGTATTTAGCTAAATCATCTTCGTATGGATAATCAGGATTCAATTTAAACTCTGGTGGATTGGTAAAATTCATATAGTTTTCAATATGATCACCGCTCCACATCCTTGGTAAAATCGTTTTCTGGTTGTTATCCGTATTTTGATCGGCATTTTTGAAATTATTGGTAATGATATACTTCCCAGTTTTATAATCACGTTCATAATTGGGCGCTTTGTCTAGATAGGGTTTTTCCTTGTCTAAACCAGCAAAAGCTTCAGTGTATTGCGGTCCGTAAAATAAAGGATTTACACCGTATTGTTCTCTGTTGTAATAGGCTAGAACTTCAGCAGCATCAGAAGGTTTGTTTTCGTTGATAACGGTATTAGCATTAGCACGAATAGGTAACATCATCCAAGTCGAAAAACCAATCAGGATAAAAAGAACACACAAGATTAAGGTATTGTAGGTTGCAAACCCTTTTTTGTTAGTGTATTGCAAACCAAAATAAAACAACGCAATGAGCAATACAGTAACAAAGATACTTCCTGAGTCAAATGGTAGCCCAAGACTATTTACCATAAAAACTTCGGTTTTACCAAAGAATCCCATAGTAAGAGGCAAAAGCAATTTGAAAATAAATAGTAATACAGCAATCACTACGATATTAGCGATAATAAAATTTTTAAGTGTAACTACTTTATAATTTTTGAAAAAGTAAAGAAAACCTATTGCAGGAATTGTTAATAAAGCCATGAAGTGAACCCCAAAAGAAAGTCCAACAACCAGTGAGATAATTAACAACCATTTGTTACCTCTTGGTGTGTCCATGTCTTGTTCCCAGCGCAAACCCAACCAGAATAACAAAGCAATAAATAAGGAGGCCATGGCATAAACTTCTGCTTCAACGGCATTATACCAAAAGCTATCCGAAAAAGTATAGGCTAATGCCCCTACGAAGGAACTCCCAAGAATAACAACATCATTATTTTTATTCAATTCTGTAAATCGAGAAACTAGTTTTCTTAAGATGATTGATGAAGACCAAAATAAAAATAAAATGGTAAAGGCACTTGAAAATACCGACATCATATTGACCATTAAGGCAATTTTTGTATTGTCGGAAGCAAACATGGCAAAAAAGGCGCCAATCATTTGGTATAAGGGCGCTCCTGGAGGGTGACCTACTTCTAATTTTGCTGCAGTGGCAATGTATTCCCCGCAATCCCAAAAACTCATAGTGGGTTCAACAGTTAAAGTGTATGTTAATAATGCAATTCCAAATGTAAGCCAACCAATAATTGTATTCCACTTATTGAAATTGAATGCTGCTTTATCCATGTACTTAAATTTAATTTAATTTTGAGTTACAAAGAAAATGTTTTTTTGTTAAACGTGCATGCCATTAACATTATTTTCTAGAAAAGTAGTACATTTTAATAACACATTGATTGTAAACGGGTTTTGTGTTCATTTGAAGTTGTTTTGAAATTTTGGCAATTTTTTTTTCATAAAAAGGCAAAATAAATTTGTACAAACTAAAATTTATTTTAAATTTGCACTCGCTTAGCAGTAATGCTGGTCTATGGTGTAATGGTAACACAACTGTTTTTGGTGCAGTCTTTCTAGGTTCGAGTCCTAGTAGACCAACTTAAAACCCCTCAAAACGAGGGGTTTTTTTATGGAATAAATTCAATGATTTCATAATGTATAGCTTTAGAATGCTATTGTGATAGAGTGTGTAAATTATAATAGGATGAGGTTTTACATTGAACGCACTAGATTTTGAAAGTAATGACTGGTTTAATGGTATGGTTAACGAGGTCCTCACTGATGCTTCCGTTAAAAAAGTGAGCAAGTCCAGTTCGTCCATGTGTGCAAAGGCCTATTAAATCGGCATTAATGCTGTTGGTAAAATTGATAATTCCATTTTCTATGTTGACATCATTGTAAATATGAGCAGTATAATTTTTGATTTCAAAGCCTTTGATGAATTTTTTCATGATATCCTCGGCTTCCTTGGTGGTTTTAAAGCTATTGGGCGTGCAAATCGTTACTAAAAACAGATTGGCATTAAACATTTGGGAAAATTCGACCATTTTTTGGAAAGGTTTCTTAGTTTCGTCCGAAAAATCAGAGGCAAAAACAAAATTGTTGAAGGTAAAGTTTGGATTGTTTTTTTTGATCACGAGAACCGGGATTTCGGAGAGGCGTACTATTTTTTCAGTATTTGATCCAATAACCATTTCTTCAATGCCCGATGTTCCATGTGAACCCATGACAATTAAATCAATTTCATTTTTTTTATTAAAGGATAAAATACCACTAAAAGCTCTCTCAAATTGAATGGATGCGTGAACAGAAATGCCATCTAAATAGGGCTGCTCTTTTATTTTTTCAAGTTTTTCATTTGCTTTTTGAATAAATAACATTACCTCGGGAATGCTTCTCCCTTCAGTTACTGCGTCATTCATTTGATGCGGCAATTCTAATAAATGCAGCAAAAATAGTTCACAATTATTTTTTTTTGCAATTGAAGCGGCAACTTGTAATGCGTTTTCAGCAAAAGTAGAAAAATCGGTCGGTACTAAAATTCGTTTCATAGCTTTAAAGTTTAAATTAGGGGTGAAAACTCTTATTTTAATGCTACTATAAAGATAAGAAATTATTTTACGGCAGCTGATTATTTTAGTTTGTAAAAAAACACTATCTTTGCACGGTTATTTATTAAAATCTAGATAATGAGGGGACTAAATGTCCCCTCTTTTTATAAAAATATGACATTTAAAGAAAAAGTAACTACATTGTTGACAGAAGGCTTGTTAGAAAAGCCATCGATTTTTTTGATAGACCTTATCATCACTGATGCTTTCAAGGTTATTGTGACGCTAGACGGTGATAACGGAGTTGCATTGCAAGATTGTATCGATGTGAGCAAATTCATGGATAGTAACCTAGATAGAGAGGAACAAGATTATTCTCTAGAAGTCGCTTCGGTAGGTGTGGGATCTCCATTAAAATTAACCAGACAATACAAGAAAAATATAGGTCGAACACTGATAGTGAAGACTTCTACGGAAATTATTGAAGCAGAATTAGTAAATGCTAATGATGATTTTGTAATTTTGTCGTGGAAAGCAAGAGAACCTAAGAAGTTAGGGAAAGGGAAGGAAACAGTTCAAAAAGAGCTAACATTGCCTTACGTAGATATAAAAGAAGCAATTGTTACAGTAACATTTTAATTAAAGAATTCGCATGGAAAATTTAGCATTAATCGATTCATTCTCAGAGTTTAAAGATGACAAACTCATTGATCGTGTAACGCTTATGGCAATTTTAGAAGATGTATTTAGAAATGCATTGAAAAAAAAATACGGTTCAGATGATAATTTTGATATCATCATAAATCCTGATAAAGGTGATATGGAGATTTGGCAGAGGAGAGTAATCGTTGCTGATGAAGACTTGGATTTTGATCATCTTGAAATTACATTGACAGAAGCTAGAAAAATAGAGCCTGATTTTGAAATTGGTGAAGAAGTTTCCGAAGAAGTGAAGTTAATTGATTTAGGCAGAAGAGCGATTTTAGCCTTGCGTCAGAATTTAATTTCAAAAATACATGAGCATGATAATACGAATCTTTACAAGCAATTTAAAGATTTAATAGGTGATATTTACACTGCTGAAGTGCACCATGTGCGTCCAAGAGTAGTTATCTTGATTGATGATGAAGGGAATGAGATTATTTTGCCAAAAGAAAAACAAATACCTTCTGACTTTTTCCGCAAAGGAGATAATGTAAGAGGAATCATTGAAAGCGTTGAATTGAAAGGAAATAAACCGCAGATAATCATGTCTAGAACTTCTGAGAAGTTTTTAGAAAAATTATTTGAACAAGAAATTCCAGAAGTATTTGACGGTTTGATTATGGTTAAAAAAGTGGTAAGAATACCTGGTGAAAAAGCAAAAGTAGCTGTTGATTCATATGACGATAGGATTGATCCTGTAGGAGCTTGTGTCGGTATGAAAGGATCTCGTATTCATGGAATCGTTCGCGAATTAGGAAATGAGAACATTGACGTAATCAATTTCACAAGTAATATTCAGTTGTTTATTACAAGAGCGTTAAGTCCTGCAAAAGTTTCTTCTATTAAAATTAATGAAGAGACTAAAAGAGCTGAAGTTTTCTTGAAATTGGAAGAAGTTTCTAAAGCAATTGGTCGTGGTGGACACAACATTAAATTAGCAGGTTTGTTGACAGGTTATGAGCTTGACGTTATTCGTGAAGGTGATGTTGCAGGTGCTACAGCGGACGAGGATGATGTTGAATTGACTGAGTTTTCAGATGAAATTGAAGATTGGGTTATCGAAGAATTTGCAAAAATTGGTTTGGATACTGCAAAAAGTATTTTGAAACAAGACGTAGAAGATTTAGTAAGAAGAACAGACCTAGAAGAGGAAACGATTCTAGATGTAATGAGAATATTGAAAGAAGAATTTGACAGTTAGTCAAATACATCTTCAACGATAAACATGCCACTTTACAATGAATTCTTGCTCGGTAGGTATCAAGTTGGGAGTAAAGTGAGGAATAACAAAAAAGGTAATAATAAAAAGGTTTTATGTCTGAAGAGAGAATTATTAGAATAAACAAAGTTTTGAGGGAATTGAATATTTCTTTAGAAAGAGCTGTGGATTATCTGAAAGATAAGGGGATT
Source organism: Flavobacterium frigidum (assembly GCF_048286735.1). Taxonomy (GTDB): domain Bacteria; phylum Bacteroidota; class Bacteroidia; order Flavobacteriales; family Flavobacteriaceae; genus Flavobacterium. The sequence continues at coordinate 198,785 of NZ_JBLVPU010000001.1, forward strand.
GCTATGGAAGCAAATCCGAACGCAAAAATTTCTGATGATGTATACAATGTCTTGTGCGGTCAGTTTGCTGGTGACAAAGGGAATAAAGAAGCTTCTAAAGAAGTAGGAGAAGAGAAGAGAAAAGAAAAAGAAGCTTTGCGTTTAGAACGAGAGAAGGAAATCGATGACAAACGTAAGATCGAAGAAGAGCGCGTAAAACAACAAGAGGTTATAAAAGCTAGAGCAGTTATAGCAGGCCCAGTACAAGTTGGTAAGATTGATCTCAATCCGAAAAAACCAGCAGTCGTTACTCCTGAAAAAGTAGTCGCTCCAATTGTAAATGTACCTGAGGTAAAAGCGCCTGCAAAGGAAGTTTTACCTGAGAAACCGATAGCTGAGAAACCGTCACCTGAGAAACCAATTTCAGATAAAAAAGAGGTAAAACCAATTACTGGTATAAAAGAGGTAAAATTAGAGGCTCCAAAAGAAGCAGTTGCTGAACCGAAAGTAATTGAAAAAACCGAGGCAGTTAAAGTTGATGAAGCTCCTGTTGATGAAACCATCACAACGCAATATCAAAAACTATCGGGTACTACTTTAACGGGTCAGATAATTGATTTATCTCAATTTAATAAACCTAAAAAGAAAAAAGAAGAACCGAAAATCACTCCGAATAAACCGGGTGCTCCAGGATCAGCGGCAGCTAATGCCAATAAAAATAAGCGTAAAAGGATTGTTCCTAAGCCGGGTGCACCAAGACCGCCGGCAACTCCTGGTGTTCCAGGTGCGCCAAATCCTAATAAGATTACGCCAAATACTGGAGGTGGAGGTTTTAATGCTAACAGAAGTGCTAGGCCAGGTTTCGTTAAAGGAAACAGACCCGCTATTGTTGCTAAAGTTGAGCCAACAGAAGAGGAAGTTAAAAACCAAATTAGAGAGACTTTAGAGAAACTACAAGGTAAAGGTGGTAAATCTAAAGCGGCTAAATATAGAAGAGATAAAAGAGATACGCACCGTCAGAAATCTGATGATGAGCAAAGAGCTATTGACGAAGGAAGTAAAACTATAAAGGTTACGGAGTTTGTTACTGTAGGTGAAATTGCCATTATGATGGATGTGCCAATTACTAAAGTTATTGGTACGTGTATGTCACTTGGAATCATGGTTACCATGAACCAACGTCTTGACGCAGAAACATTGACTATTGTTGCCGATGAATTTGGTTACGAAGTTGAGTTTATCACTGTTGATATCGAAGAAGCAATTCAGGTTGTTGAAGATAAAGAAGAAGACTTAGTTTTCAGAGCGCCAATCGTAACGGTAATGGGTCACGTCGATCACGGTAAAACATCGTTACTGGATTACATTCGTAAAGAAAATGTAATTGCTGGTGAATCTGGAGGTATTACGCAACATATTGGTGCCTATGGAGTAACCTTAGATAACGGTCAAAAAATTGCATTTTTAGATACACCTGGTCACGAAGCGTTTACTGCGATGCGTGCACGTGGTGCTCAAGTTACGGATATTGCTATTATTGTAATTGCAGCTGATGATGATATCATGCCGCAAACCAAAGAAGCTATTAGCCATGCTCAAGCAGCTGGTGTTCCAATTATATTTGCAATCAATAAAATTGATAAGCCAAATGCGAATCCAGAAAAAGTAAAAGAAAGATTAGCAGGTATGAATTTACTTGTTGAGGATTGGGGTGGAAAAATTCAATCACATGATATTTCTGCGAAAGTAGGAACAGGCGTGAAAGAATTATTAGAAAAAGTATTGCTTGAAGCAGAACTTTTAGATCTAAAATCAAATCCAAACAAAGCGGCACAAGGAACCGTTGTTGAAGCATTCTTGGACAAAGGAAAAGGATATGTTTCTACCATATTAGTACAGCACGGAACGTTACGAGTTGGAGATTATATGTTAGCAGGGAAGCATCACGGTAAAATTAAAGCCATGCATGATGAAAGAGGGAATATAGTTACTGTTGCGGGTCCTTCGACTCCGGTTTCAGTACTTGGTCTTGATGGAGCAGCAACTGCGGGTGATAAGTTCAATATTTTTGAAGATGAAAAAGAAGCGAAACAAATTGCTTCGAAACGTTCTCAATTAATGCGTGAACAATCTGTACGTACACAACGTCACATTACATTGGATGAAATTGGACGTAGAATTGCATTGGGTCAATTTAAAGAATTGAACATAATCCTTAAGGGTGACGTTGATGGTTCTGTTGAAGCACTGTCTGATTCGTTCTCTAAATTATCTACTGAAGAAATTCAAATCAATATTATCCATAAAGGTGTTGGAGCGATTACAGAAACCGATGTTATGTTGGCTTCTGCTTCAGATGCAATTATCATCGGATTTAATGTTCGTCCTGCTGGAAATGCACGACAATTAGCAGATAAAGAAGAAATTGATATCCGTTACTACTCTATTATCTACGCAGCAATCGATGACTTGAAAGATGCAATGGAAGGAATGTTGGCTCCTGAGATGAAAGAAGAAATTCTAGGAACTGCTGAGATCAGAGAGATATTCAAAATCTCTAAAGTAGGTTCTATTGCAGGTTGTATGGTAATGGATGGTAAAATTGTACGTAGCGCTAAGATGAGAATCATCAGAGAAGGTGTCGTAGTATTTACAGGAGATTTACTGGCATTGAAACGTTTTAAAGACGATGTTAAAGATGTAGCGAAAGGATATGATTGTGGTATTCAAGTAAAAGGATACAACGACATCGAAGAAAGAGATGTTATTGAATCGTACCATGAAGTTGCTGTTAAAAAGAAATTGAAATAGAATTCAATATGTTAATAATTAAAATCCCGATTCGTCGGGATTTTTTGTATTTTAGTTATTCTGATATAGGTATGGGTTTAACGGCATGGAAAAAGATGATGAGCTGAAAGGCGAAGGAAATAGTTATGATTTTAGAGCAAGGATTTTAGATCCGAGAATTGATAGATGGTTTAGTGCTGATAAGATGAAATCAATGACACCTGAATGGTCGCCTTATAGATTTGCTTTTGATAGTCTCATGAGATATAAAGATTCTGATGGAAATTGGGAAGAGGATGGTCATTATGGACAGTTTATGTAATGGGAATTGCGATGGGACCTAATAAATCTACGGCTAGAATTTTGGCTCAAGCTGCGGAAAAGTATGATCATGAAATAATGAATAATAATTCTATGAAAATTACCCCACATAAAAGTTATTTATCTTGGGAGAGTGACGGAGGTCTAGGGACATGGGCTGACCCTGCTTTGCAAAAACAGTATCATGGTTGAACAGGAGGGATTCAAAAAGATGTTTTAAATATCGCAATAAATGAAATTTTATCATTTTATATTTTGAAGTTGCACACAATAGGGGATTCTTGGGTGCACAGTTATATGAAAGACGGCATACTTGTGGTGTATGGGGCTAAGGGGAACAATGAACCATATTATGCTTTATTCGCTCGAGCAGTTTTAGGAGATATTACATATGAGTATGTGCTATGGGTGGATCAGAAGATGGAAAGCATGCTGGCAATATAGCGTATAGAAGCGTTTAATATATGTTGTATGTTAAGTCATTATCATAAGTTATTCAAAAGTTTATGCAGGTGATCAAAAATCTCCTGATTTAACAATTTTTAATTACTTTCAACAGAATGGAAAAATTAATAAAAATAATATTTTTCTTTTAAATTCATATATTGAATTACAATCAGGAAAAAAAGAATTTAATATGCTTAATAATAAGCAATTTAAATTGTTAAAAGGTTGTTGGATTTAATTGGTACAGATTATATATCTAAATCTAATAATGCAACCAAAACAGGTAGTTTGGGCAAAGAAATATTGAAAATCGAAAACAATACAATTATAATAAATAAGATGTGATGATATTTCTAGAATTAAACTTGAGTTCTTTTTTTGTAGTATTTGCTTTTTACCTAGTATTAGCATTGCCATTTTTTTTTATCATTAAAAACTTATTTAATAATTATGACTTATTTCAAGAGAACAAAATTTTAAAATACATTATTGCACTAATATTATCTATTTTGACCTCTTGTCTATTGATTTTTCTATTATATGTTTTTCGTAGTAAAGGTATAATACAATAAAAATTATCCCCCGCTCTTCTAAGAGTGAATAAGTTGTCATGCGGGCTGCGCAAATGTCTCTGACTTTGCGTTTTTTTAAAAGTTCTTGAAAATGCTAAATATGTTAAAGGTCTCCTGACTTTTTCTGTGATGCTTTCCATAGACGTGGCTTGTACCACAACATTTTGATATGTAAGCGGTTTGCTGGCGTAGTTTTCCAAACTGTGCCAGCAATCGAGAGCAACTAAAATAAGTCAAAAAAACCCTAGCAAACTGCTCGTTTTAGTATTTTAAAAAGTATTAGATTGCCTTGTCGGTTGGGTCAAATGAATGTGTATTAATGGTTTTTTTTAATAACTACCAAATGCGAACCGTAAAACGGAATTAAAGAAATACTGTAAATTAAAAAAACCGAGCAATTTGCTCGGTTTTTTACAACATATTAAAATGTACTATTACCTTGTTGGGCGGATCAAATGTACGTTTGGATACATTTTTTTAATATCGATAAGGTTGCGTTCCGCTTCAATGCGTGATTTGTAATTTCCCACCCATACTTTGTAGTTTGGCGTGTTGAAAATGATGGTTCCATCCATCCCCGAAAACGCCTGTCTGAATTCAGCCAAGGTGTTTTTTGCTTTTTCGCTATCACCACTGAATATTTGAATTTTGTAATAGTCATTTACGGCGTTTGATACATTTATTTTTCTCTTTTCATTTAATAACTGTTCAAATTTCGAGTCTTGCTTTAGAGTAGTATTTCCCACTTGGGCATTGGTGTTTAAATAGGAAATACAAATTGTAAGAGTGATGAAAAATGCTTTTCTAAGGGCTAAAATTCTCATAATGTGATGGTTTTTGTGCAAAAGTACTATTTAAGTGTTGAAAGCAAGTAATAAATGTTATTTAGAATAGATATAAATTGAAATTAAGACTATTTTAGGGTTTTGAGAATAGTTCTTAAGTCGTATTTTTGTCGAAGTTTTTAAATAAAGGACCAGTTTTTACAAAGCAAATAGAAAAAACTGTGCCAATTTTTAGTAGATAATCATTATACTATATGAAAAAGGTGGGTAACCATAATTCGATCACAAGGAAATTATTTTTAGGCGCAGCCTTTTCTTTAATTTTCTCTTTAACTTCATTAGGTCAAGAGGCTGCTCCGGCGGCAACTGACGCGGCGGCTACTGTAGCAACGGCGGCTCCTGCTGCTGCAACAGGTGGAGATGCTGTAAAGGGTAAAGAATTGTTTAATGCAAATTGTGCTGCATGTCACAAATTAGATGCGAAAGCTACAGGTCCTGCGTTAAGAGGAATTGCTGCTAAGTATGAAATGGCATGGCTTTACAAGTGGGTTAAGAACAGCTCTGAACTAATTAAGTCTGGGGATCCTCAGGCGGTAAAAGTTTATGAAGAAAACAACAAGGCAGTAATGTCTGCTTTTCCTCAATTGTCAAATGCAGATATTGATAACATCATTGCGTATACTTCAGAGCCTAAAGTTGAAGCTGCTCCTTCTGTTGTGGGTGGCGCTGCACTTCCTGGTCCTGCTGCTGATAATGGTACTTCAAATAACATTATTTTAGGTGCTTTAGCTCTAGTAATGTTAGTGTTAGTGGTAATGTTGTTTTTAGTGAATAACGTTTTGTCGAAAGTAGCAAAAGCAAATGGAATTGAAGTTGCTCCGAAAGCACCAACACAATCATTTTGGAAAGCCTTTGCTAAAAATCAATTCTTAATTTTAGTTAGCGCAATATTTTTGCTTTTGGCAAGTGCGTACTTTGTTTACGGATTTTTAATGCAAGTAGGTGTTGACCAAGATTATGCTCCAATTCAGCCAATTCACTATTCACATAGAATTCACGCAGGAAGCAATGGGATTAGCTGTAAATATTGTCACTCTTCTTCAAGAGTAAGCAAGCATTCTGGTATTCCTTCATTGAACGTTTGTATGAATTGTCACAAAAGTATTGCTGAGGTTTCTGACACTACAGCGACTCCAGAATATTCTAAAGCTTTTTATGATGCAGAAATCCAAAAGTTATATAAAGCTGTTGGATGGGATGCTACCAATCAAAAGTATACTGGTAAAACAGAGCCTGTGAAATGGGTTCGTATTCATAACTTGCCTTCATTTGTGTATTTCAATCACTCACAGCACGTAAATGTAGCTGGTGTCGAATGTCAAACATGTCACGGGCCAGTTCAAGAATATGAAATTCAAAAACAATTCGCCCCTTTAACAATGGGTTGGTGTATAGACTGTCACAGAAAAACTGAAGTTAAAATGGAAGGGAATGAATACTATACAAAAATTCATGATGAACTTTCTAAAAAGTACGGTGTAGACAAGTTGACTGCAGCGCAAATGGGAGGTTTAGAATGTGGTAAATGCCACTATTAATCAAATTATTAAGATTTTAATATTTATATATGTCATCAAACAAAAAATACTGGAAAAGTGTTGAAGAACTAGACAAAAATAGTTCTATTGTTGAGGCGCTTAGAAATAACGAATTTGTTGAAGAAATTCCTACTGATGAATTTTTAGGAAATGGTGATGCTTTATCGTCCTCATCAACATCACGTCGTGACTTTTTAAAGTACGTTGGTTTTAGTACTGCTGCAGCTACCCTTGCAGCATGCGAAGGTCCTGTGAACAAGTCAATTCCTTATGTTCTTCAGCCAGAACAAATCATTCCTGGAGTAGCTGATTATTATGCGACTTCGGTTTTTGATGGTTTTGATTTTGCTAACCTTTTGGTTAAAACGCGTGAAGGGCGTCCTATTAAAATTGATAATAATACAATTGCTGGAGCTAAGTTTAGTGCAAATGCAAGAATTCATGCTTCGATACTTTCATTGTATGACAACATGCGTTTGAAAGAACCAAAGATTGAAGGAAAAAATTCAACTTGGTCTGCTGTAGATGCCAAAATTAAAACTAGTCTTTCTGATGCTGTTGCAAAAGGTGGTCAGGTTGTTCTTTTGACAAATACGTTAGCGAGTCCGTCAACTGAAAAGTTGATTGCTGAGTTTATTGGTAAAAATCCAAATGCTAAACATGTTGTTTATGATGCTGTATCTGAATCAGAAGCGTTAGACGCTTTTGAAATGGTTTATGGTGAAAGAGCTTTAGTTGATTACGATTTTTCAAAAGCATCACTTATAGTTTCAGTTGGTGCAGATTTCCTTGGCGATTGGCAAGGTGGAGGTTTTGATGCTAGTTATGCTAAAGGAAGAATTCCTAAAGCAGGGAAGATGTCTCGTCATTTTCAATTAGAAGCAAACATGACTTTGTCTGGTGCAGCTGCTGATAAGCGTTTACCAATGTCTACTGCAAATCAAAAACAAGCATTAGTTCACATATATAATATTGTAACAGGTTCTGCAATTGCAGTTACTTTAGACAATCAGTTCAAAGCAGAAGTTACGAAAGCTGCAATGCAATTAAAAGCTGCTGGATCCAAAGGTATTTTGGTTTCAGGTATTCAAGATAAAAATGCTCAGTTGCTTGTTTTGGCTATTAACCAAGTGTTGGCAAGTGAAGCGTTCAGTACTTCTGGTGTTAGACAAATCAGAAAAGGTTCAGATGCAAAAGTTACTCAGCTTATCAAGGATATGAAGGCGGGAAGTGTGCATACTTTAATTATGAGTGGTGTGAATCCTGTATACACTTTGGCAGACAGTTCAACATTTGTTGAAGGTCTTAAAAAAGTTAAAACTTCAGTGTTGTTTTCACTAAAAGAAGATGAAACTGCTTTAGTTAGTACTATAGCTGCTGCTGTTCCTCATTATTTAGAATCGTGGAATGATGTGAGTATTACAAAAGGAAATTACGGAATTACACAACCAACGATTCGTCCTCTTTTTAATACTAAACAATTTCAAGATGTCTTGTTATCTTTGACTGGATTAACAGGTACGTTTTATGATTATATTAAAGCTAACGCTGGTACCATGATTACTGGTTCAACTTGGAATCAAGTATTGCATGACGGTATTTATGTTGGCGTAGCTTCTGCTGCTTCATCGAGTTCTGCTGATTACAGCGCTGCTGCAAATGCTTTGGCAAAAGCAAAAGCAGCATCAGGACTGGAGCTTGTTTTGTATACCAAGACAGGTATGGGTGACGGGCAACAAGCGAATAACCCTTGGTTACAAGAGTTTCCGGATCCTATTACAAGAGTTTCTTGGGATAATTATGTTACAGTGTCTAATGCAGATGCAAAAAAATACGAACTTTCTAATGAAATTGTTGCTAATGGTGGATTAAACGGAAGTTATGCTACTATTACAACTGCAGATGGATTCAAATTAGAAAATGTGCCAGTTATTGTTCAACCAGGTCAAGCAGTTGGAACTATTGGTTTGGCTTTAGGATATGGTCGTAAAGCAGCCTTAAAAGAAGAAATGATGGTAGGTTTAAACGCCTATTCTTTATACAAAGGATTTGATAATGTGCAATCAGTTACTTTGGCGAAAGCCGATGGGGAACATGAGTTTGCATGTGTTCAAGGACAGAAAACGTTAATGGGAAGAGGTGATATTATCAAAGAAACCTCTTTAGAAATTTTTAATACCAAAGATGCTCATGTTTGGAATGAACAACCAATGGTTTCATTGGATCATAAAGAAGTTGAAGCAACAAAAGTAGATTTATGGGATTCATTTGATCGTTCAACAGGTCACCATTTTAATCTTTCGATAGATTTGAATGCTTGTACCGGTTGTGGTGCTTGTGTAATCGCTTGTCATGCTGAAAACAACGTTCCTGTTGTTGGTAAAGAGGAAATTAGAAGAAGTCGTGATATGCACTGGTTGCGTATTGACAGGTATTATTCTTCTGAAAGTACTTTTGAAGGAGATAACGAAAGAAAAGAAAATATTGCTGGTTTATCTAGTTCATTGTCTACATTTAATGAAATGGAAAAAGCAGGAGATAATCCACAAGTTTCTTTCCAACCTGTAATGTGTCAGCACTGTAATCATGCACCTTGTGAAACAGTTTGTCCTGTTGCTGCAACATCACACTCTCGTCAAGGTCAAAACCATATGGCGTATAACAGATGTGTTGGTACACGTTATTGTGCAAACAACTGTCCGTATAAGGTACGTCGTTTTAACTGGTTCTTGTATAACAAAAACAGCGAATTTGATTATCACATGAATGATGATCTAGGTCGTATGGTATTGAATCCAGATGTGAATGTACGTTCTCGTGGAGTTATGGAGAAATGTTCAATGTGTATTCAAATGACACAAGCGACTATTTTGAAAGCTAAAAACGAAGGAAGGCCAATCGTTGATGGTGAATTCCAAACGGCTTGTTCAAATGCTTGTTCCACTGGAGCAATGAAATTTGGAGATGTAAATGATAAGGAAGCAGAAATTACTAAATTAGCTGCTGACGAAAGAATGTATCATTTATTAGAGCATGTTGGAACAAAACCAAATGTGATTTATCACGTTAAAGTTAGAAATACCTAGTACAAAAATAATTAATTAAGAATCAATATAAAGGATTATGTCGTCTCACTACGAAGCAACCATTAGAAAACCCTTAGTTATAGGTGATAAATCATATCACGATGTAACTGTAGATGTAGCTGCGCCTGTTGAAGGTAAAGCAAACAAACATTGGTGGATTGTATTTTCAATCGCATTAATAGCCTTCCTTTGGGGACTTAGCTGTATCATTTACACTGTATCAACAGGTATTGGAACTTGGGGTTTAAATAAAACTGTTGGATGGGCTTGGGATATCACGAACTTTGTTTGGTGGGTTGGTATTGGTCATGCAGGAACGCTAATTTCCGCAGTACTTTTACTTTTCCGTCAGCGTTGGAGAATGGCCATAAACCGTTCTGCAGAAGCAATGACGATTTTCTCTGTTATTCAAGCAGGTTTATTTCCAATCATTCACATGGGTCGTCCGTGGTTAGCATATTGGGTATTACCAATTCCGAACCAATTTGGCTCACTTTGGGTAAACTTTAATTCGCCATTACTTTGGGATGTATTTGCAATCTCTACGTATCTTTCCGTGTCATTAGTTTTCTGGTGGACTGGTTTATTACCTGATTTTGCGATGTTGCGCGACCGAGCAATTACTCCTTTTAACAAAAGAGTTTATTCCATCTTGAGTTTTGGATGGAGTGGTAGAGCTAAAGATTGGCAACGTTTTGAGGAAGTTTCCTTAGTTCTTGCTGGATTAGCAACTCCTTTAGTACTTTCTGTACATACTATTGTATCGATGGATTTTGCTACGTCTGTAATTCCTGGTTGGCATACAACTATATTTCCTCCCTACTTCGTAGCTGGAGCAGTTTTCTCTGGATTTGCAATGGTTAATACTTTGCTGATCATCATGAGAAAAGTATCTAACCTAGAAGCGTACATTACTGTTCAACACATAGAGTTGATGAATATTGTAATCATGATCACAGGTTCTATTGTAGGGGTTGCTTACATTACAGAATTATTTGTGGCATGGTATTCAGGTGTTGAATACGAACAATATGCGTTCCTTAACAGAGCAACAGGACCGTATTGGTGGGCATATTGGTCAATGATGACTTGTAATGTGTTTTCACCACAGTTCATGTGGTTTAAAAAATTGAGAACAAGCATTATGTTTTCATTCATCATTTCAATAGTAGTTAATATTGGAATGTGGTTTGAGCGGTTTGTTATTATCGTAACGTCGTTACACAGGGATTATCTTCCATCTTCTTGGACGATGTTTTCACCAACATTTGTTGATATAGGTATTTTTATTGGAACAATTGGTTTCTTTTTCGTGTTGTTTTTGTTGTATTCTAGAACATTCCCTGTAATTGCACAAGCAGAGGTTAAAACAATTTTGAAAGGAACAGGAGATAATTATAAAAGAGAAAGAGAAGCAAATAAAGATTCACACCATGAGTAATAAAGTAATATACGCCATTTATAATGACGATGATATATTGATGGATGCGGTTAAAAAAACCAGAGCAGCTCATCATCATATCGAAGAAGTCTTTACTCCATTTCCGGTTCACGGTTTGGATAAAGCTATGGGAATTGCACCAACAAGATTAGCCATTTGTGCCTTTCTTTATGGTTGTGTTGGAATCTCTGTTGCTACAGCAATGATGAATTATATTATGATTCAAGATTGGCCACAAGATATTGGAGGAAAACCAAGTTTCAGTTATATTGAAAATATGCCAGCTTTCGTCCCAATTATGTTTGAACTTACAGTATTTTTTGCAGCTCACTTAATGGTTATTACTTTTTACATGAGAAGTAAATTGTGGCCTTTTAAAGTAGCAGAAAATCCAGATGTAAGAACTACAGATGACCATTTTTTAATGGAAGTTGCTGTAAATGACAACGAAGAAGAATTGGTTTCTTTTTTCCAAAGCACGGGAGCTGTAGAAGTTAAAGTAATAGAAAAGCATTAATTATAGATATGAAAAGCGTATATAAAATAACACTTTTATTTGGCATAACTATTTTAGTTTCATCTTGCCATAATAATGCAGCACCAAACTATCAGTATTTCCCAAATATGTATGAGCACATTGGATATGACACATATTCCGAATCGAGCGCATTTAAAAATGGTAAAGAAGGGCAACTACCTGCAGATGGGACTTTAAAAAGAGGTTTTGTTCCTTACGGTTATGATAATTCTACTGAAGGTTACGATTTAGCTAAATTAAATTCTAAGTCACCATTAGATACAATTTCCGTGAAAGAAGAGGCGAAAGCTAAAGAATTGTATGAGATTTATTGTGCCATTTGTCATGGTAATGAAGGTAATGGTAAAGGTAAATTGGTTACCCAAGGTAAATTATTAGGTATTCCTAATTACAAAGACAGAGACATAAACGAAGGAAGCATTTATCACGTAATGACTTATGGTTTAAACTCCATGGGTGCTTACTCTAACCAAATTGATCAGCATGAGCGTTGGTTAGTAGCTTCTTATGTTATGAAACTGAGAGCAAAATTATAATTGTAGAACAAACTGATCGTAATAGATATGTATACATTTTCAAGTAAATTAAAAACTTTTTCATTCATCTTAATGGCTTTAGGTCTTTTAGGAATTGGATATGGTTTTTTAACTGCACCAAAAGATATTCAAGAAGTTGAAAAACTACTTGCTGCTGAAAGCCATGGTGGGCATGGGGAAGCTAAACATGAGACAGTGGCAACTGTTGCTCATGCTCCTGCTTCTAAACATGTCGAAGGTAGCGAAGTTAAGGAAGAAGGTGCTCATGAAGCAGGTTCTGTGAATGTTGATACTGTTAACAGTACTGATATTGGTGCAGTTGAAGCAATGCATAATGAATCTTCAGCTGAAAAGCAAGGACATGATGTTACTGGGGCAGCTGAACATAAAGAGCATTTAAATCATGTTTTGCACCAACTGCAAAACAAACCTTGGTCGGCTTTGTATGTTGCCTGTATATTTTTTATGCTTATTTCATTAGGTGTATTAGTTTTTTACGCAATTCAACAAGTAGCCCAAGCAGGATGGTCACCAGTTTTATTTAGAGTAATGCAGGGTATAACATCCTATTTACCTGTTGGTTCTATTATTTTCTTTGTTATTTTAATCTTGTGTGGTCTGCATTTCAATCACCTTTTTATATGGTTAGATCCTGAGGTAGTAGCAACAGATAAATTAATAGCTAATAAATCAGGTTATTTGAATTTTCCTTTTTGGATAATTAGAGCGGCAATTTTTTTAACAGGATGGAGTCTCTATCAATACTATTCTAAAAAGAATTGTTTGGCACAAGATGAAGCAAATGATAATTTGAATTATAAAAAGAACTTTAATATTTCTGCAATTTTTTTAGTTTTCTTTATAGTTTCCGAATCAATTATGTCGTGGGATTGGATTATGTCTATTGATCCACATTGGTTCAGTACTTTGTTTGGTTGGTATGTTTTTGCAAGTTTCTTTGTAAGCGCTATAACAACTATCGCATTGGTTACTCTATATTTAAAATCAAGAGGTTTTTTGGAGTATGTCAATACAAGTCATATACATGATTTAGCTAAATTTATGTTTGGATTTAGTGTTTTCTGGACTTATTTGTGGTTTTCACAGTACATGTTAATATGGTATGCGAACATACCAGAGGAAGTAACTTATTTTATAACTAGAATTGAATTATACAATTTACCATTTTTTGGTGCTGTTGTAATGAACTTTTTGTTCCCTTTATTAATATTAATTAATACAGATTTCAAGAGAATTACTTGGATTTTGGTTATGGCTGGTGTTGTTATTTTAGCGGGTCATTACGTTGATTTCTTTAATATGATTATGCCAGGAACAGTAGGTGACAGATGGTTTATTGGAATTTCAGAAATTGCTTCTGTTCTTTTCTTCCTTGGATTATTTATTTTTGTTGTTTTTACAGCACTTACAAAAAATCCATTGTTACCAAAAAGAAATCCTTTCATTGACGAAAGTAAACATTTTCATTATTAATATTTAAAGAAAAAAACAGATGACAAGTTTGTTGGTAATTATAGTTTTAGTTTTATTAGCTGTTGCTTTATGGCAATTGACTAAAATATTCGATCTAACGCAAGTTGGTTCCGTTTCAGATAGTTCAGAAATAGCTACAGATGATGATAATAACGTACAAGGTTATTTGATGTTTGGTTTTTTAGCTTTCATTTATATTTTTTCAATTTACGGATTGTTTAAATGGGGTCCACTTGTTCTTCATACTCCAGCCTCTGCTCATGGAGCTGAAGTTGATAATTTGATGAACATTACTTGGGTTCTTATTTTTATTGTACAAGCTATTACTCAGGTTTTATTACATTATTTTGCTTTTAAATATAGAGGTAAGAAAGATCAGAAGGCGCTTTATTTTGCAGACAATAATAAATTAGAAGCAATCTGGAGTGTTATTCCTGCTGTTGTTTTGGCTGGTTTGATTCTTTATGGACTTTTTGCATGGACTAATATTATGTTTGTTGATGAAGATGAAGATACTATTGTTATCGAATTATATGCACAACAATTTAACTGGAAAGCAAGATATTCAGGTAATGACAATGTTTTAGGTAAAGCAAATGTTAGATTTATTGAAGGTGCTAATGCTGTTGGTGTTGATTTAGCAGATCCTTATGCTCAAGATGATATTGTAGTTACTGAATTACACATTCCAAAAGGCAAAAAAATCCTTTTCAAGATGCGTTCTCAAGATGTACTACATTCAGCTTACATGCCTTATTTTAGAGCACAAATGAATTGCGTTCCAGGAATGGTAACACAATTTGCTTTTGAACCGATCTACACGACTGATGAATATAGAGAATTACCTTTTATGGTAGAAAAAGTTGCTAATATCAATGCTATTAGAACTAAAAAAAGCGCCGATCTTGTTGCTAAAGGTGAAACAGCTTTAGATCCCTACACATTTGATTACTTGTTACTTTGTAATAAAATTTGTGGTGCTTCTCACTATAATATGCAAATGAAAATTATTGTAGATACTCCTGAAGATTACAAAGCATGGTTAAAAGATAAAGCTACTATAGTTAGCGAAGTTAAGGCGGCACTTGCTGCACCTGCTGCACCTGTAGACGGAGCAATGGATGTGGATACCACTAAAGCTAAAGAAACTGAAGTTGTTGCCCCAATGGGTACGAAATAATTAATAAGAAAATTTAAAGTAAACATATATGTCAGCAGAAGGTCACGATCACGCAATGGATCACGAACACGAACACCACCATAAAGACACTTTTATTACTAAATATATTTTTAGTATAGATCATAAAATGATTGCCAAGCAATACTTAATTACAGGTATTTTCATGGGGATTATTGGAGTTGGTATGTCTATGCTATTTAGAATGCAATTGGCATGGCCAGAACAATCATTCAAGATATTTAATATTTTACTTGGTGATAAATTTGCTCCGAATGGAGTTATGGCCAACGATATTTATCTTGCATTAGTCACCATACACGGAACCATCATGGTATTCTTTGTATTAACGGCTGCCCTTAGTGGTACTTTTAGTAACTTATTGATACCATTACAAATTGGCGCACGAGATATGGCCTCCGGATTCATGAACATGATTTCATATTGGTTGTTTTTCATCTCAAGTGTAATTATGATTGGTTCCCTTTTTGTTGAAGCTGGGCCGGCTTCATCAGGGTGGACTATTTACCCTCCATTGAGTGCTTTGCCGCAAGCTATTCCAGGTTCTGGTATGGGGATGACTTTATGGTTGGTTTCTATGGCTATTTTTATTGCATCCTCTTTAATGGGATCTTTAAATTATGTTGTAACCGTTATTAATTTGAGAACAAAAGGAATGTCAATGACAAGATTGCCACTTACTATTTGGGCGTTCTTTGTTACGGCGATTATCGGAATTGTTTCTTTCCCAGTTTTGTTATCAGCGGCCTTATTATTAATTTTTGACAGAAGTTTTGGAACTTCATTCTTCCTTTCTGATATTTATATTGCAGGTGAAGTTTTGCATTACCAAGGAGGATCACCAGTATTGTTTGAGCATTTATTTTGGTTCTTAGGTCATCCTGAGGTTTATATTGTTTTATTGCCTGCTTTAGGAATAACTTCTGAGGTTATAGCAACGAATTCTCGTAAACCAATTTTTGGATACAGAGCGATGATTATGTCTATATTAGCTATTGCTTTTTTATCTACAATAGTTTGGGGTCACCACATGTTTATATCGGGTATGAATCCATTTTTGGGATCAGTATTTACTTTTACTACGTTGTTAATTGCGATTCCTTCTGCTGTAAAAGCTTTTAATTATATCACTACATTGTGGAAAGGGAACTTGCAATTGAATCCTGCGATGTTGTTTTCTATTGGTTTGGTTTCTACTTTTATAACAGGTGGTTTAACTGGAATTATTCTCGGTGATAGTACGTTAGATATTAATGTACACGATACGTATTTTGTTGTAGCACACTTTCACTTGGTAATGGGTATATCGGCGCTTTACGGAATGTTTGCTGGTATTTACCACTGGTTTCCTAGAATGTTCGGTAGAATGTTAAACAAAAACCTTGGATATGTTCACTTTTGGGTAACAGCAATTTGTGCTTACGGTGTTTTCTTTCCAATGCACTTTATAGGATTAGCTGGTTTGCCAAGACGTTATTACACCAATACTAACTTTCCATTATTTGATGATTTGCAAAACGTAAATGTTTTAATTACAACTTTTGCATTAATTGGTGGAGCTTTCCAATTGGTCTTCTTGTATAACTTCTTCAGTAGTATTTTTTATGGTAAGAAGTCTGTAATGAATCCATGGAAATCAAATACTCTAGAATGGACTGCACCAGTTGAGCACATACATGGTAACTGGCCAGGAGAGATTCCAGAAGTTCACCGTTGGCCTTATGACTACAGTAATCCATCTCACGATGTGGATTTTGTACCTCAAAATGTTCCAATGAAAGAAGGTGAAGAAGTTCTACATCACTAAAATATACACAAAAGCCTCTATGAAAATAGAGGTTTTTTTTTATACGTTTAATTGATCAAAACAGTTATCAAATACATTCTTTGGTTTAATTTAAAGCAATTATTATTTTAAATTTTATTTTAATCTAGCTTTGTTATCTTTGTTCTATGAATGAAAATTTAGATCCTACATCCAACGCATATGACTCTGAAGAATTAGATCTTGAAAAGAAATTAAGACCGCTTTCTTTTGATGATTTTGCTGGCCAAGACCAAATATTAGAGAACTTGAAAGTTTTTGTGCAAGCTGCAAATCAAAGAAATGAAGCACTTGACCATACACTTTTTCATGGTCCGCCTGGTTTGGGTAAAACTACTTTGGCAAATATTCTAGCAAATGAATTGCAAGTTGGAATTAAAATTACATCTGGTCCCGTTTTAGATAAGCCAGGCGATTTAGCTGGTTTGTTGACAAATCTTGAAGAGCGTGATGTATTATTTATAGACGAGATTCATCGTTTGAGCCCTATTGTAGAGGAATATTTATACTCTGCTATGGAGGATTTCAAAATTGATATCATGATAGAATCTGGGCCAAATGCAAGAACCGTTCAAATCAATTTGAATCCCTTTACTTTAATTGGTGCTACCACACGATCGGGTTTATTAACAGCTCCTATGAGAGCACGTTTCGGAATATCCTCTCGTTTACAGTATTATACCACTGAGCTATTAACAACTATTGTAGAGCGAAGCGCCGCTATTTTTAAAATGCCAATTTCTATAGAAGCTGCTATAGAAATTGCAGGTAGAAGTAGAGGAACGCCGCGAATAGCTAATGCTTTATTGCGCCGTGTACGTGATTTTGCTCAGATAAAAGGGAATGGTACAATTGATATTGAAATTGCTCGCTATGCCTTAAAAGCGCTTAATGTGGATGCGCATGGATTAGATGAAATGGACAATAAGATACTTACCACTATTATTGAAAAATTCAAGGGCGGTCCAGTAGGATTGACTACTTTGGCGACAGCCGTATCAGAGAGTAGCGAAACAATTGAGGAAGTGTACGAGCCGTTTTTAATACAAGAGGGTTTCATTATGCGAACGCCACGTGGTCGTGAAGTTACAGATAAAGCCTATAAACATTTAGGAAAACTAAATACAAACATTCAAGGAGGTTTATTCTAATATTTTCGAGAGCTATTTCCCGCTATTCGTTGCAATCTTTCCGGTCGTTAAAGAAACGAGAGGAAAGGATTTTCACTGCTATCGGGGCTATGGGCTTTCGTTTATTAACTACTATTCTGATTATCATAAACCATAAATCAACATACACGCAATTTATCAAATCCGAAGCGAAACGGCTTGGTTTCATGTCTTGTGGTATATCCCAAGCAGGTTTTTTAGATAAAGAAGCACGTCGGTTAGAAAATTGGTTAAAAAATAATAGTAATGGTCAAATGACCTACATGGAAAATCATTTTGACAAACGTTTAAATCCAACGTTACTTGTTGATGGTGCCAAAAGTGTCGTCTCGTTGCTATTGAATTATTATCCAGAACAATTTCAAAATTCGGATACTTTTAAAATATCAAAATATGCTTATGGTTCAGATTACCATTTTGTAATTAAGGAAAAGTTGAAAGAATTTTTGTTTTCTATTCAGTCCACCATTGGGGAAGTTTCAGGACGTGCTTTTGTAGATTCAGCTCCAGTACTCGATAAAGCGTGGGCTGCAAAGAGTGGCTTAGGCTGGATTGGGAAAAATAGTAACTTATTGACGCAAAAAGTGGGTTCTTTTTATTTTATCGCAGAACTTATTATCGACTTAGATCTAGATTATGACAATCCTACTACTGACCACTGTGGCACTTGTACAGCTTGTATCGATGCTTGTCCAACACAGGCAATCGTTGCACCTTATGTGGTTGATGGAAGTAAATGTATTTCGTATTTTACAATTGAATTGAAGGAGAATATCCCTCAGGAAATGAAAGGTAAATTTGATGATTGGGCCTTTGGTTGTGATGTTTGTCAGGATGTTTGCCCTTGGAATAAGTTTTCGAAACCACATAACCAACCCTTATTTAACCCAAATCCAGAACTACTCTCCATGTCCAAAAAGGATTGGATAGAATTGACAGAGGAAACTTTTAAAACTGTATTTAAAGATTCTCCTTTAAAAAGAGCCAAGTTTGAGGGCATTAGAAGGAATGTAGATTTTATTAAGTAAAAGAGAGTGACAAACCAATCCGTTTACTTGCATTTTTTGTAGTATTGAGCAACTCATTATGATTACATGGTAATAGAAAGTTTTGGTAGAGCAATTGTTCCTATTTATATAGTGCAAGTTTCCAAAAAATGAATTTAAAGTTATATTAAAAACGTTAATTTATTGAAATGATGTTTTTTAGAGTTTAAATTTTGTTTTTTGAATCTATATTTTCTTTAACTTTATAATTCATTAAATGAACCAATTATGACGGTAAATCAAATATTAAGCAACAAAGGAAAGGAAGTTTTCTCTATACTTTCTACTAACACTGTGTATGAAGCTTTGACAGTGATGAGCGAAAAAAACATTGGGGCAATTTTAATCATCGAGGATACTGTTCTTAAAGGCGTTTTGTCTGAAAGGGATTATGCACGAAAAATTGTTTTGAAAGCTAAATCTTCAAAGAAAGCTTTTGTTCATGAAATCATGGAAACTGATGTAGTGACGGTAAGTCCATCGGATAATCTAGAGTACTGTATGGAATTAATGAGTACAAAAAGAGTGCGACACTTGCCTGTTTTAGAAAACGAAATTGTGATAGGAATTATTTCTATTAGCGATGTGGTAAAAGCAATTATCGAAATGCAAAAAGATACGATCCAACACTTAAACTCTTATATTACACAATAGGTCCAATTAGATTAAAAGTAAAAATAGCCACAATTATATGTGGCTATTTTTGTTACTATGAGCTGTCATTAATCTATTTTTTTGAAAAGAATAGTATAAAAGCTGACTTTTTAAACCAAGTCTTCTATCTTTGTAAGCTAGAATAAAATCTAAAAAAATGGACAAAAACAGTAAAAGAAGAGAAGCATTATTATACCACGCAAAGCCAACTCCTGGAAAAATTCAAGTAGTTCCCACTAAGAAATATGCAACACAAAGAGATTTATCTTTAGCGTATTCACCTGGGGTTGCTGAGCCTTGTTTAGAAATAGCCAAAGACATCAACAATGTTTACAAATATACTGCAAAAGGCAATTTAGTAGCTGTAATTACTAATGGAACTGCCGTTTTAGGCTTGGGCGATATTGGCCCAGAAGCATCAAAACCCGTAATGGAAGGAAAGGGATTGTTGTTTAAAATTTTTGCTGATATTGATGTGTTTGATATCGAAATTGGCACAAAAGATATTGAAGAATTCATACAGACAGTTAAAAATATTTCGCCAACTTTTGGTGGGATAAACCTAGAGGATATCAAGGCACCAGAATCGTTTGAAATAGAAAGACGTCTGGTTGAAGAGTTAAACATTCCTGTAATGCATGATGACCAGCATGGTACAGCCATCATTTCGTCAGCAGCATTATTAAACGCTTTAGAATTAGCAGATAAAAAGGCAGAAGATGTAAAATTAGTAGTTTCTGGAGCGGGTTCTGCTGCTTTGGCTTGTGCTGATTTATACGTTTTATTGGGTGTAAAAGTTGAAAATATTTTCATGTTCAATAGCAAAGGATTGTTGACTAAAGACAATCCAAAACTATCCGAACTACAATTAAAATACGCTAAAGATATTCCTTCCATGAATCTGGAAGAAGCACTTGTGGGCGCAGATGTGTTTTTAGGTTTGTCAACGGGCGATATTATGTCGGCGCAAATGCTGCTTGGGATGTCAGACAATCCTATCGTTTTTGCAATGGCAAATCCAGATCCAGAAATTGATTATAATCTAGCAATCGCTACTCGTAAAGATGTAATTATGGCAACAGGAAGATCTGATTTTCCTAATCAGGTCAATAACGTTCTTGGTTTTCCATATATTTTTAGAGGAGCATTAGATGTTCGTGCTACGAAAATAAATGAGGCTATGAAAATGGCTGCTGTTAAAGCACTAGCATTATTGACTAAAGAATCCGTTCCGGAACAAGTAAATATTGCTTATGGTGCTACCAAATTAAATTTTGGTAGAGACTATATTATTCCAAAACCATTTGATCCAAGATTAATTACCATTGTTGCTCCAGCTGTTGCAAAAGCTGCGATGGATTCGGGTGTAGCATTAAATCCTATAACCGATTGGAAAAAGTACGAAGAGGAATTGATGGATCGTCTTGGGAATGATAACAAAATGGTTCGTTTGATTACCAACAGAGCCAAAATCGATCCCAAACGAATTGTTTTTGCGGAAGCAGATCATTTGGATGTTTTAAAAGCTGCCCAAATTGTATGGGAAGAGGGTATCGGTTTTCCTATTTTGTTGGGGAATAAAGAAATCATTTTAGAATTAAAAGAGGAAATTGGTTTTGATGCCGATGTTCCAATTATAGATCCTAAAATTAAAGAAGAGGAAGCCCGCAGAAATAAATTTGCCAATACCTATTGGTCTTCCAGACAAAGACGTGGAATTTCCTTTTTGGATGCTCAAAAACTAATGCGCGAAAGAAACTATTTTGCAGCAATGATGGTCAATGAAGGAGAGGCCGATGCGCTAGTGACAGGACATTCTAGAAGTTATCCATCAGTTGTGAAACCTATGTTGCAGCTCATTGACAAAGCGCATGGAGCTTCGATTGTTGCCACTACAAACATGATGATGACGGCTCGTGGGCCAATGTTTTTATCAGATACCGCCATAAACATTAATCCATCTGCAGATGATTTGGCTAAAATTGCAATCATGACTGCAAAAACGGCTAAAATGTTTGGTGTAGATCCAGTAATTGCAATGATATCATTTTCTAATTTTGGATCATCTACTAATGAAAGTGCTGCCAAAGTGAGAGAAGCAGTAGCTTATTTGCATAAAAACCATCCCGATATGGTTATTGACGGAGAAATTCAGGCTGATTTTGCTCTGAATCCTGAAATGTTAAAAGAAAAATTTCCTTTTTCGAAGTTAGCAGGAAAAAAAGTGAATACCTTAATTTTTCCTAATTTGGAATCTGCAAATATCACCTATAAATTGTTGAAAGAATTGAATAAAGTAGACTCCATAGGACCTATAATGTTAGGAATGGGAAAACCAGTTCACATTTTTCAATTAGGTGCAAGTGTTGAGGAAATGGTCAATATGGCTGCTATTGCCGTTATTGATGCGCAGGAGAAAGGAAAGAAAAAAGCAAATTTAATTTAGTATTAAACGTAGTAAATTACAAGTGTGTTAAATCTAATAAATGGACATAATCATGTCGTAATTTTATTATATTTGGAGGATATATATAAAAATTAATGATAGCACATTTACAAGGAAAATTAGTGGAGAAATCGCCAACTCAAATTATTATAGATTGTGGTGGTGTTGGTTATCATGTAAATATTTCTTTACACACGTATTCTTTGCTTCCCAACACAGATTTTATAAAAGTATATACGCATCTTCAAATAAAAGAGGATGCGCATACACTTTTTGGATTTATGGAAAAGTCAGAGCGAGAAATTTTTAGACTTCTATTATCGGTTTCTGGAATAGGAGCCAATATCGCTCGAACCATGCTGTCATCATTAGATCCAAAACAAATTACCAATGCCATAGCCTCTGCTGATGTAGTTGCCATTCAGTCTATAAAAGGAATTGGTAGCAAAACCGCGCAAAGAGTAATACTAGATTTAAAAGAAAAAGTGTTGAAATTGTTTGATTTAGACGAAGTTTCTATGTCTCAAAGCAATACAAATCGTGATGAGGCGTTATCTGCGTTGGAGGTTTTAGGTTTTTTAAGAAAAGCTTCAGAACGAGTCGTAGAAAAGATTGTTAAAGAGGAACCAGATGCTTCTGTAGAGTCCATAATCAAGAAAGCGCTAAAAAATTTATAAAGGTATTCAAGTAACACGTTTGTATGCGTAAAATTTACATTTTTCTGCTTGTTTTTTTGTCTGGCTTTGTTGTGCAAGCTCAAGTAAAACCAGCTACTCAGGATACTGTTAAAACTGGATTTTCTGTTGGAAAAGTACAGCTAAAAAATCCAAAGAGTATTCTCTCCTCCTACACGTATGATCCCATTTCAGATCGATACATCTATACAAGTACATTGGATGGCTTTTCTGTCAATTACCCCATTATATTGACGCCAAAAGAATATGAAAAGCTGGTTTTGAAAGAATCTATGCGGGATTATTTCAAAAAAAAGCTGGATGCAATTGAAGGAAAAAAAGAAGGCAGCGAAAATGCCAAAAAAGATTTACTGCCGAGATATTATGTAAAATCGGGGCTTTTTGAATCCATTTTTGGGAGTAACACTATCGATGTAAAACCCACTGGATCTGTAGAAATGGATTTGGGATTGCGGTATACAAAACAAGACAATCCTTCTTTTTCACCAAGAAATAGATCCAATCTTTCATTTGATTTTGACCAAAGGATTAGCATGAGTTTGATGGGTAAAGTAGGAACCCGATTGAGTGTTAACGCAAATTATGATACGCAATCCACATTTGCCTTTCAAAACCTAATGAAGTTGGAATATGCACCAACTGAAGATGACATTATTCAAAAAATTGAAGTAGGAAATGTATCCATGCCTTTGAACAGCTCTTTAATTCGAGGTGCTCAAAGTTTATTTGGTGTAAAAACACAATTGCAATTTGGAAAAACAACAATTACGGGTGTTTTTTCAGAGCAAAAATCACAAACTAAAAGCTTAGTAGCTCAAGGTGGCGGCACGATTCAAGACTTTGATATGTTTGCTTTGGATTATGATAGTGACCGACACTTTTTCTTATCCCAGTATTTTAGAGACAGATACGATAAGTCTCTTGTTAATTATCCATTTATAGACAGTAGAGTTCAAATTACCCGATTGGAAATTTGGGTAACCAACAAACAAAATAGGGTAGTAGCGACGAATAATAATCTCCGAAATATCATTGCTTTACAAGATTTGGGAGAAGCCCAATTAAGTGGTTTAGCAGATAATGAAGTGGTTGTTTTGGATCCTATTCCAGCAAGTCCTCCATTTTTTACGGCAGGGCTGGATACTCCGAGCGACAATAAAAACAATGCTTATAACCCTGAGTTAATTCAGGCGGGTGGCGGTTTATTGAATCCTAATATCCGTGAAATTGTTACTGCAAATTCGGGTTTTAATGTCACGGTGAGCGAAGGACAAGATTATTCTAAACTTGAAAACGCGCGAAAACTGAATCCAAACGAATATACCTTTAGTCCTCAATTAGGATATATTTCTTTGCAACAACGCTTGGCTAATGATGAGGTTTTAGCTGTGGCTTATCAATACACCATTGGCGATCAAGTGTATCAAGTAGGAGAGTTTGGTAATGATGGAGTAGATGCAACCGTGGTTACCGGGAATACGCCTGCAACGCAAGCTATTATATCTCAGAGTTTGATTTTGAAAATGCTGAAAAGCAATTTGACCAATGTTAAAAATCCGGTTTGGAACTTGATGATGAAGAATATCTATCAAATTCCGGGTGCCTATCAAGTGAAACAAGAAGATTTTAGATTTAACATCCTTTACACAGATCCTTCACCTTTAAATTATATTACGGAAGTGACTGGAAGTCCTTTTCCTTCTAATCCAAATCCAGAAAATAAAGTCGCTGAAACACCTTTACTTAAAGTATTCAATTTAGATAAATTAAACTACAACAACGATCCGCAAACTGGAGGGGATGGTTTTTTTGATTTTCTGCCAAGTTTAACGATGGATGCGCAATACGGTCGAATTATTTTCACTACCAAAGAACCTTTTGGAGAACTATTATTTTCTAAATTGTCAAATACTGGTTCAGGAGAAAATTACAACAACACGAGTTCTTACAATGAAAATCAGAAAAAATATGTGTTTCGTAGCATGTACCGCAACACTCAATCTGGAGCATTACAAGACAGTGATAAAAATAAATTTTTATTAAGAGGAAGATACAAATCATCTGGTGGAGACGGCATACCAATTGGTGCTTTGAATGTGCCACCAGGTTCTGTAGTGGTTACCGCTGCAGGAAGAATTTTAGTAGAAGGGATCGATTACAGTGTAAACTATCAATTGGGAAGAGTTCAGATTTTAGATCCGGCACTACAGGCATCTAATACACCAATAGAAGTATCCTTAGAAAATAATTCTGTTTTTGGTTTACAAACCAGAAGATTTATGGGAGTCAATGTAGAGCATAAAATTTCTGATAATTTTGTAGTCGGGGGAACATTCCTTAAGATGACGGAACGGCCATTTACACAAAAATCTAGTTTTGGTCAGGAATCAGTAAACAATACTATTTTTGGATTCAATTCTAACTTTTCAACCGAAGTTCCATTCTTTACTCGTTTAGTAAATAAATTACCAAATATCGATACTGATGTTCCATCTAACCTTTCAGTGCGAGGTGAAGTTGCTTTTTTGAGACCCGATACTCCAAAAGCGGATCAGTTTGAAGGAGAATCCACGATTTATGTTGATGATTTCGAAGGTTCACAATCCACTATTGATATGCGTTCTCCTTATGCTTGGTCCTTGGCATCGACACCAGACCGTAATGCGCTGAGTACCTATGATTTCAATGCTAATTCTAATGATTTGAGCTACGGTTTTAAAAGAGCCAAATTAGCTTGGTATTCTATCGACCCCATTTTTTATGCCCAAAGACCTTCCGGGATTTCTAATGAGGATTTATCATTTAACACCACTCGAAGAATTTTTAGTGAGGAATTATACCCTTTAACAGATATTGCACAAGGGCAGTCACAAGTTGTTAATACATTAGATTTAAGTTATTATCCGTCTGATAGAGGGCCGTATAACAATAGTTCATCTGTAGCTGTTGATCCAAGAGAAAATTTTGGAGGTATCATGCGATCTATAAATTCGACTAATTTTGAGCAAGGTAACGTAGAGTACATTCAGTTTTGGGTGTTAGATCCTTATGTAGGAAACGGAAAGATTCCTCAATCTAACACGGGGAAAATTTATTTCAATTTAGGAGAGATTTCGGAAGATGTTTTGAAAGATGGAAGGAAACAATATGAAAATGGACTTGGTCCAGATCAAATTTTAGTCAATCCACAACCTTTATGGGGTGATGTTCCGGCTTCTCAGTCGTTAATTTATGCATTTGATACCAATGCCGATAATAGAAGGAATCAGGATATTGGTCTGGATGGTTTGATTAATACCAATGAGGGATCGGTTTACACGAATTTTGCATCTGAATTAGATCCTGCGGCAGATGATTATTCTTTTTATTTGAATGCTTCGGGTGGAATTTTAGACCGCTACAAACAATACAATGGCACAGACGGAAATTCAGCAGTTGATATTACAGATCCAAACCGAGGTTCAACTACGGTTCCTGATGTAGAAGATATCAATAGAGACAATACTATGAACACCATCAATGCGTATTATGAGTATAGCATTAATGTGCAACCTAACATGAATGTTGGGCAAAATTATATCACAGACATTAGAAATACGCAAGTGACTTTGCCAGATGGTTCTGTTACTGAAGCGAGGTGGATGCAGTTTAAAATACCAGTTTCACAACCAGAAAACACGATAGGAAACATTTCTGATTTTAGATCGATTCGCTTCATGAGAATGTTTATGACGGATTTTAATGACCAAGTAACCGTTCGTTTTGGCGCATTAGATTTAGTGAGAGGAGAGTGGCGACGCTATACTAATACGCTAGATTTTAATGACACTAATATTGCTGATGACAACACAAACCTAGATGTTTTAGCAGTAAATGTCCAAGAAAATAACGAAAGATGTCCTATTAACTATGTTGTTCCGCCAGGAGTACAACGGGAGCAATTATACAACAACAATACCGTGCTCAATCAAAATGAGCAATCACTTGCATTACGAGTTTCTGGAAACGGATTAGAGCCTGAGGATTCTAGAGCTGTTTTTAAAAATGTAAGTATTGATATGCGTCAATTCAATAAATTGAAAATGTTTTTGCATGCGGAATCATTACCAAATGAAGTAGCATTGAGAGACAATCAAATGGTAGGATTCATTCGTTTTGGAAATGACTTTACTCAAAATTTCTATCAAATTGAAATTCCTTTAAAAGTAACAAACCCTTCCTCAGCCTCAACGTCAGATTGTCCCCCTGTGAGTGCTGATTTGGTTTGGCCAGAAGAAAATGAAATAGATTTATCGTTGGCATTATTGACCAAATTGAAGATTCTTGCTATGAGTATTAATCCAAATACACTTCCGCTTGATGGAATTTATTATCCAGATAATGATCTGGCTAATACGGATGGTGACGGAAGTGATCGCTTAAAATTGGGTATAAAAGGAAATCCAAATTTTGGATTAGTGCGTACTCTTATGGTCGGAGTTAAAAACAATGAAACCCGAAACGATATCAAAGGGGAGGTTTGGTTCAATGAATTGCGTTTGGCTGATATGGACAATCAAGGTGGTATGGCTGCACTATTAAATGTTGATACTAACTTTGCTGATTTCGCTACTGTTTCCATGTCGGGTAAAAAGAGCACCATAGGCTTTGGGACGCTGGAGCAAGGGCCAAACGAGAGAAATCGTGAGGATACCGAACAATATAATATTGTAACCAATGTGAATTTAGGTAAATTATTACCGCAAAAATGGCAAATTAACCTCCCTTTTAATTATGCTATTGGTGAGGAAACCATAACCCCACAATACGATCCTTTTAATCAAGACATCAAGCTCAAACAATTATTGGAAAATACAGCAGACCAAAAAGAGCGCGACAATATAGAGAGAAGAGCTGTTGATTATACCAAACGTAAAAGTATCAACTTCATTGGGGTTAGAAAAGAAAGAGGGGCAGAGCAAAAACAGCACGTTTATGATCCGGAAAACTTTACTTTTTCGCAGTCAATTAATGAAGTTCAAAGACATGATTTTGAAATTGAAGATTATGTAGACCAGCAAGTAAATTCCTCTGTTGATTATGCGTATACTTTTAAACCAAAGCCTATCGAGCCTTTTACGAAGACAAAATTTATGAAGAAAAGTAATTATTGGAAGTTATTAAGAGATTTCAATTTTAACTATTTACCTTCTAATATTTCTTTTAATACGAATATCAATAGACAATACAACCGTCAGCAATTCAGGCAAGTGGATGTGGAAGGAATTGGACTAGATCCTTTATACCGAAGAAATTTTGCCTTCAATTACCAATATGGATTTAATTTTAATTTGACTAAGTCATTGAAGTTGAATTATACGGCTTCTTCCAGCAATATTGTCAAAAATTATTTGAATGAAAATAATGAGCCAATCGATACTTTTACGATCTGGGACAGTTATTGGGATATTGGAGATCCCAATCAGCACATGCAACAATTAGTTGTAAATTATGAAATTCCAATTAATAAAATTCCAGTTTTTAGTTTTATCAAGGCTAATTATACGTACACAGGAGATTACAGTTGGCAGCGTACTTCTAATGCGCTATCTCAAATTAAAATTGATGGAACGGACTACAACTTAGGGAATACGGTGCAAAACGCAAGCTCTAATAATTTGAATGCAACAATGAATATGGATATGTTGTACAAATATTTGGGATTGACTAAAAACGCAAATAAAACTGCACCAAAACCAAAAGTAACTGCGCCAAAACCAGGTGAAAAAATAGTAAATACAAATTCAAATCAGGTTCCAAAAAACAGTGAATTTGTTGATGGTTTTATCGGTGTTTTGACTAGTATTAAAAACATTCAAATGAATTACACCCACAACAGCGGTACCGTTTTGCCAGGGTATACGCCAGGTGTTGGGTTTCTTGGTTCATCAAGACCATCGTTAGGTTTTATTTTTGGTAGTCAAGATGATGTTCGTTACGAAGCGGCAAAGAATGGCTGGTTGACAAACTATCCTGATTTTAACCAAAACTTCTCGCAAGTGACAAATAAGGTTTTTAAAGCTACGGCTAATGTAGATTTGTTTCCAGATTTAAAAATTGATTTGACACTTGATCGTGCCTATTCCCAGAACTCTTCGGAGCAGTATGATGTTACAAATGGTGTTTACAATCCTAGATCACCTTACGATACCGGTATTTTTTCTATTTCTACAGTATTGATTAAAACTTCATTTTCGACTAGTGATGAAAATTCATCTACAGCATTTAGTGATTTTAGATTAAACCGATTGACAGTGGCAAATAGATTGGCATTACAACGCGGTATCGATATTAATAATCCAGCTAATAGGGATGCTGAGGGATATCCTATTGGTTATGGCAAAAACAATCAGGCCGTTTTACTGCCTGCGTTTCTAGCAGCATATTCTGGCGGCAATGCAGATGATGTTTCGCTCGGTATTTTTAGAAATTTCCCCATTCCAAACTGGTCTATAAAATACAGTGGCTTGATGCGTTATGGCATCTTTAAAAAGAATTTCAAACGGTTTTCATTGCAGAGTAATTATAGAGCTTCTTATACTATTAATGCGTTTAGATCTAATTTTGAATTCGATAAAGACCCAAATGGAGTGGATGCGAGCGGTAACTTTTTCAATAAGACCATCATGTCCAACATTAACTTGGTGGAGCAGTTTAATCCTTTGATGCGCATGGATTTTGAGTTGAAAAGCTCTTTAAAAGTATTAGCCGAAATTAAAAAAGACCGTGCTTTATCAATGAGTTTTGATAATAATTTATTGACCGAAGTTAAAGGTATAGAATATGTAATTGGACTTGGCTATCGTTTCAAGGACGTGATTTTCTCTTCCAGATTGGCCGATAATCCAACTGGCATAATTAAAAGTGACATCAATCTTAAGGCGGATATAACCTATAGAAATAACCAAACAATTGTGAGGTATTTGGATTATGACAACAATCAATTAGCAGGCGGGCAAAATATTTGGTCTATAACAGTCAAAGCTGATTATGCTTTTAGCAAAAACCTAACAGCCATTTTCTATTACGACCATTCGTTTTCAAAAGCAGTAATATCGACTTCATTTCCGTTGACAAATATTCGTTCTGGAATTACGATTCGCTATAATTTTGGAAATTAATTTTCCGTTTAGAGAACCATTTTTGTGCATAAGATTGTTACATTTGTGTCTGAAAATTCAAATTATCAATAATTAATTATCAATTACAATTTTTATGAACATACCAGTAAATTTAAAATACACTAAAGATCACGAATGGGTTAATATTGATGGCGATACTGCAACAGTAGGAATCACTGATTTTGCACAAAAAGAATTAGGAGATATTGTTTATGTTGAAGTTGAAACTTTAGATCAGAGCTTAGACAAAGATGCAGTTTTTGGTACCGTTGAAGCGGTTAAAACAGTTTCTGATTTGTTCCAGCCATTGTCAGGTGAAATTATTGCATTCAATGATGCACTTGAAAGTTCTCCTGAAAGTGTAAATTCTGATCCTTACGGAGCGGGATGGATGATCAAGATAAAAATTTCAAATATGGCAGAGGTAGAAGATTTATTGTCTAGTGAGGCATACAAAGAACTTATTGGTGCTTAAACAGCTCTACTTTGTGGCTACTTTGTTTTGGGCTGGAGTAATTGCATTTTTTTGTTTGGTTCAAATTGAGACAGTTCCTTTAGGGAATGTCTCAAACCTAGATAAAGTAGTGCATCTTTTTTTTCATTTTGTTTTAACGATTCTTTGTTTTTCTTTTTTACAAAAACATACAAATTCGGTACATATTTGGAAATCTACATTGCCTGCGTTCCTTTTCTCTTTTATTTTCGGAATCGGTATAGAAATAACTCAAGAATTAGGTACGGCCACCAGGCATGCTGATGTATTTGATGTTTTAGCAAATGTATCTGGCGCCATTTTAGGAATAGTCGTTGTTCTTTTATTGAATTTGAAAAAGAGGTTCTGATAAAAAACAATTTCATATAAAATCCCACTTTAGTGGGATTTTTCATTTTACATCTAGTTCTACGAGTCTTTTTTTTGACTAAGATTAATTTCTATGACAAGCATTAAAAAACAATGAATGTAGTAATACCGTATAAATAGTAAAATTTTTAAATGCTCTTATGTTTATATAAAATGTATTTTTGTGTATCATAATTTGTTAAGAATTAGAAAACTAAAGCACATGAATATCAAGCAATATTTGGATTCTACCTATTTGAAAACAGCTGAACAAGCTGGACTCAGTGAAAAGGAGAATACTCTGGTAGTCGAAGCGTTTATCAAAGAAGCAATTGAGAAGAATTTTAAGTTGGTTATGATTCGTCCAAACATGGTTTCTTTGGCCAAAAAGATGATCGTTGAGGCGAATTCTATGGTTCTTGTAGGAACCGTAATCGATTTTCCTGAGGGGACATCTTCTACTAATGACAAACTTAATGAGGCGCGTCAAGCGATCCAAGAAGGTGTTGATGATTTGGATTTTGTATGCAACTATGCAGCTTTTAAACGGGGCGAACTTTCTGTCGTTAAAGAGGAAATTTTTGAATGTACACAGTTAGGTTTAAATAAAAAAAAGGTAGTTAAGTGGATTATTGAAGTGGCTGCACTCACGGAAATGGAAATCATACAGTTGTCAAGTTTGATAAAAAACGTGATTATTTCTAATTTTGAACAAGAGCTTTTTTCTTCTGTTTTTGTAAAGTCCTCTACGGGATTTTATAACACGGAAGACAATCTTCCAAATGGTGCTACTGTACCTGCAATAAAGATGATGTTAGAAAATGCGTCGCCACTTCCTGTTAAAGCGGCTGGCGGTGTAAGAACCTATGAAGAGGCCGTTGCGATGATCCAGTTGGGTGTAAAGCGAATTGGAACTTCGGGTGCAAAGAATATAGCAAACGGGCAGAATTCGCAAAATGAGTATTAAATTTCCAAAAGTATAAATATGATAAAAGCCTTTTTCACTTTATTTTTGTTTTCGTTCTCCTTTTTTGCTTTTTCTCAAGATACTAATGTTATTGTAGAACAATCGGGCACTACAGCAGAGCGTTTTCCTGTATTTGCAGAATGTTTGAATTTGCAATCCAAAGGATTAGAAAAATGTTTTTACAACCAGGTTCAAGACTTTGTTTTTTCAAATTTCCAAGTTCCAGAATCTTTAAAACAGAATAATTTTAATGGGAATATAAAAGTACTTTTTGAGGTAGATGCTACAGGTACTTTTAAAGTTATTTATGTGGATGCAAATGAGGAACTCCTAATCAAAGAAACAAAAAGAGTTTTTGCAATTTTTCCAAAAATACAACCTTCAACCTACAATGGGAATTCAGTCTATTCTAAGTTTACGCTAATTGTGGCGATACCATTAAAAAGTAGGGCGGAAAGAGAATTGGAAGCTTTGGCGAAGGCCAATATCCTTTCAAATACAAAGCCAAGGCGTACAGAATTAGATAGTATAGTTTATAAAAAATACAATAATCCAGAATTTGAAAGTCATTTAAATGTGCCTTTTTCGCATAGCTATTATGCGCAGTTTGATAGTTCTTTAAATCAAGTGGGAAGTAATAATCATACCGCATCTAAGCCATACACCTATGCTGAGGTTTCGAAATATTATAATCTAAAAGCAGTTAACGAACAGCTAAAAAAGAAGGCTTCTGGCTGGTGGGCAAGAAAATTGTGGAATGAGAATACTGTCGAAATCAAGGGCGAGGGATATTGGTTTACACTAAATCCTATTCTTGATTTACAGGTTGGAAAAGCATCAAAAAGTGAAGTCTCTAATACTTTTGTGAACACAAGGGGGATTAATTTTAGAGGTGGATTGGGGAAACAAATCAATTTTTCGACCACAGTTTTTGAAAGTCAAGGTCGATTTGCGGGATACTTCAATCGATATGCCGAATCAATTAAACCAGCGGGAGGCAATCCAGCTATTATTCCGGGAATTGGAATTGCAAAAGATTTTAAAACTTCCGCATATGATTTCCCTTTGGCAGAAGCCAATTTAACTTTTACTCCAAGCAAATTCATCGATTTACAGTTGGGTTACGGTAGAAATTTTATCGGAGATGGGTATCGATCTTTGCTCGAAAGTGATGGTGCAAGTCCGTATCCTTATTTTAAGTTGAACACTAATTTTTGGAAAATAAAATACACAAACACCTACATGTGGCTCAAAGATGTTCGTCCTGAGGTTACGCTAGAGCGAACCTACGCCACAAAATTTATGGCAAATCATTATTTGAGTTGGAATATTTCTAATAAATTCAATCTTGGTTTGTTTGAATCAGTTGTTTGGACCAATTCAAATGATCGAGGTTTCGACGTGAATTTTGTAAATCCAATTATATTTTATCGCGCTGTTGAATTTGCTTCTTCGGCTCGAAGCGGTAATGCTATTTTAGGATTGACATTTAAGTACAAATGGAGTGATCGAATTAATTTTTATGGACAGTTTATTCTGGATGAGTTTTCTTTGGGAGACGTCAAAGAGCGCAATAATAGTTGGAAAAATAAGTACGGTTATCAATTAGGAGTTAAGTATTACAATGCTTTTAAAGTAGATAATTTGCAACTACAATTAGAATACAATCATGTGCGTCCCTATGTTTATTCGCACAGCATGCCAATTACGAATTATGCGCACAATAATCAAAGTATTGGGCACCAATGGGGCGGAAACTTCAAGGAATTTATTGCGATTGCTCGCTATCACAAAGGGAGGCTTTTTGCTGATGCAAAAGTTACTGCGGGGACACGAGGATTTGATTTTGACACTCTTGAAGATGATTTAAACTACGGAGGAAATATCTATAAGGATTACGATGAAAAAAGAGCTTTTGATAGTAATGTAAAAGTAGGGCAAGGAAATAAAACGGCTGTTTTTATTGTTGATTTTCAGGGAGGTTATTTGGTAAATCCAGCCACAAACCTAAAGCTTTTTGGAAGTTATATTTATAGAAGTTTTGATCCTTCAAAAAACACGGTTACTACTTTTACTGAAAGTACTAATTGGTTTACTTTGGGGATGCGAGCTGATATTTTTAATTGGTATTTTGATTATTAATCTTTTGTGAATTGTTTTTTGCCAAATCCCTTTTGATGCACTACTTTTGCAAAAGATTTTAAAACAAATAAACGCAAGTATTGAACGCAACACCTTATATATTTTCACCAAAATCCATTTATATTGATTTCCGCGAAATCACTAAGGCTCGTTTAGCGATTAGTGTGGTCTTTTCGTCAGTTGCTGGGTTTATGCTCGGTATTTATGATTTGCATTCCTTAGATTGGATGGTGTTGTTAAAATTGGCACTAGGTGGGTATTGTATGGTTGGTGCGTCAAACGCTTTCAATCAAATTATCGAAAAGGATTTGGACGCTTTAATGGATAGGACCAAAAATCGTCCTGTTCCTACTGGAAGAATGTCTTCGGGAGTTGCGCTTATTATTGCAAGTCTATTGACGGTTATTGGAATTGTATTACTCTATACTATCAATCCAAAAACCGCTATGTTTGGCGCTATTTCAATATTTTTATACACTAGTATTTACACACCTTTAAAAACAATGACCTCGTTGTCTGTTTTTGTAGGCGCTTTTCCAGGAGCAATACCTTTTATGTTGGGTTGGGTTGCCGCCACGGGCGAATTTGGAATAGAAGCAGGAACTTTATTCTTAATTCAGTTTTTTTGGCAGTTTCCACATTTTTGGGCTATTGGATGGTTTTTGTATGACGATTATGAGAAGGCTGGTTTCTTTATGTTGCCTACAGGCAAAAAAGACAAAGGCACAGCGTTACAGATTATTTTATATACCGTTTGGTTGATTTTGGCTTCACTTCTTCCTGTTTTTGGTTACACGGGGCGTTTATTTATTACGCCAGTAGCGGCAGTAGTTGTTTTCTTGTTGGGATTGTGGATGCTTTTTTACGCAGTAAAATTGTATAAAGTAAGAACTCCGAAAGCTGCTAGGACTTTGATGCTAGTTAGTGTTTCTTACATTACATTGCTGCAATTGGTTTATATATTTGATAAATTTTTAAGATAGTTATGGATACGATAATGACAACTGAGGAACAAAAATCCAGAACAGCACGATCATACAAGTTGATTTTGTTGTTTGCTATGGTGAGTATGACAATGATGTTTGCTGGTTTAACTAGTGCATTTGTTGTAAGTAAGTCAAGAGCAGACTGGTTGAAAGACTTTCAATTACCAACTGCTTTTTTCTACAGTACCGTTGCAATCATCGGCTGTAGCGTCACATTTTATTTGGCAAAAAAAGCAATTCAAAAAAACAATCAAAGCAAAACGACACTTTTCCTTTTGACTACACTAGTTCTTGGAATATTGTTTGTAGTTTTGCAATTTGTGGGATTTGGACAAATAGTCGATAATGGGTATTATTTCACAGGAAGTGGAAGCTCTATTACTACTACTTTTTTATACGTTGTAACGGTTGTGCACTTGATTCACCTTGCTGGTGGCGTGATTTCACTGCTGATTATAATTTATAATCATTTTAAACAAAAATACAATTCATCTCAAACCCTTGGAATTGAACTTGGTGCAATGTACTGGCACTTTCTTGACTTATTGTGGGTTTATTTGTTTTTGTTTTTATATTTCTTTAAATAAGAAAAAAACGTAAATTTGGGAACTTTTTAACGAATAACTTTTATGGAAGCGACAGTTACTACTGCAAATAGTGAAGGAAAAACTTGGGGAGGCGGCAATGAGCCAATGGGATCAAGTTATGGCAAATTAATGATGTGGTTTTTTATCGTATCAGATGCTTTAACGTTCTCTGGATTTCTGGCGGCGTATGGTTTTTCACGATTTAAATTTATTGAAACATGGCCATTGGCTGATGAGGTGTTCACGCACTTTCCATTCATGCATGGCGTATCGGCTCCTATGTATTATGTAGCGTTGATGACATTTATTTTGATTTTTTCATCAGTTACAATGGTTTTGGCTGTTGATGCTGGACATCAAATGAAAAAAAACAAAGTAGTTCTTTACATGTTCTTAACCATTATCGGTGGTTTAATTTTCGTAGGTTCTCAAGCTTGGGAATGGAAAAACTTCATCAAAGGAGAATACGGTGCTATTGAAACAAAAGGAGGAAGTTTACTTCAGTTTGTAGATAAAGAAGGAAACCGTGTTGCGTTAGCAGAATTTGCAACGACTTTACCTGAAGAGAGAGAACAACTAACAAGAAACAAGGGTAAATGGTTTATGGATGAACCAAGTTTGCCTTCGTATTCAGTTGCGGAAGTTCAAGCGGGTTTTAAAGCGCATCCAGAACTTTTGATCAGAACGGAAGTAATTACCAAAGACAAAAAGAAAACAATCCTTTCAAGAGAAGAGTCTGTAGCAAGATTGAGTCAAGCACATTATGTTGTTGAAGGCGCAAACTTGGTAAGAAACGAGTACGGAAGTAAATTATTTGCTGACTTCTTTTTCTTTATCACTGGATTTCACGGATTCCACGTTTTTTCTGGAGTAATCATAAATATTATCATATTTTTCAATGTGTTAGTTGGAACTTATGAGAAAAGAAAAAGTTATGAAATGGTAGAAAAAGTGGGTCTTTATTGGCACTTTGTCGATTTAGTTTGGGTATTTGTATTTACAGTTTTCTATCTCGTTTAATTTTCTAAAAGTAATTATCATGTCACACGAACACGTATCTAATATAGGTAGAATCTGGAAAGTTTTCGGAATATTATCTGCCGTTACAATAGTAGAAGTTTATCTAGGAATTTTAAAACCTGATTTTCTTTTCATGAATGATTTTTTAAGTATGAACTTACTTAATTGGATCTTTTATGCTCTTACCATTTTTAAAGCGTATTACATCGTTTATGCGTTTATGCATATGGAAGGTGAAAAAAGCTCTTTAAGAAGTGCAGTTGTTTATCCAGTAATTTTTCTGATTTTATATTTGCTCTTCATTCTTTTGACAGAAGGGGATTATATTTATGAGGTTTTTAAAAATTCTACAATTAAATGGAATTTTTAACAAGATATTAATTCAAAAAGAGGGTACGCATTGCGTGCCTTTTTTTATTTTTGTACTTTAATTATTAATGTTTCAATGAAAAAAAATATTGTTCTTTTCGTTTTGTTTATACTACCTATTGTGGCATACCTTTTTTTTGCTTCAGGTGTTAATGGGTTTACTAAATTACCAACTATAACTCCCAATACCGCTGACTTAGGTAACTGGGAATCCTTAGATGGTCAAAAAGTTAGTTTGAATGGTAAAGTAACCATTTTGGGTTTTATGGGTACTGAACTTTTAAGAAATAGAGGAAATCTTTTTAATTTAAATCAAAAGATTTATCAAAGATATCATGAGTTCAAAGACGTGCAGTTTGTTATGGTTTGTCCTACTGGTACTGAAAAAGATGCCAAAAAAGTGATCGATGCATTGGCTGCCTTTACAGATGTTGCACAATGGCGTTTTGTTTTTGCTTCAAGCGAGGAAATAAAAACGTATTATTCTCAATTAAAGTTAGTAGAAAAATTAGATGATAATTTAGGAACTCCTAAAGTGTACATCGTTGATAAAAAACGAAATCTTCGAGGTCGAAAATTAGTTAAAAACACCAAAGAGGGATACAACACTTTTCACCCCGCAGAGTTGAGTAATGAAATGCTTGATGATTTTAAAGTGATTCTTTATGAATATCGTGCTGCTCTAAAAAAGAACAATAACGCCACTAGAAAAATATAATACGGTATGTTCAAAAATAAATCTTACATAGGAATTTCTTTTATTATTTTGATTTTTGGTATTTATGCGATACCTAAAATTGTCGAAAGAATTAAGAATGACAAAGTAGTACAAGGAGATCGATTAGACAGTGTAAATCCGGTTGCAGTATCTGAAGGACAATTGTTAAAAATAGGCCCTGCTCCCAAATTTGAACTCATCAATCAAGACAGTAAAAAAATCACCAATGAAACATACAAAGGAAAAGTATATGTGTTAGAATTTTTCTTCACTACTTGCCCTACCATTTGTCCAAAAATGAATCAAAGTATGTTGGTGCTGGAAAAGAATTTTTTTGGGAATCCTAATTTCGGGATGGTTTCAATAACCATAGATCCAGAACATGACACTGCAAAAGTACTCCAGGATCACAGAAATCTTTTGGGTGTGAAATCGGCTAATTGGAATTTTTTGACAGGAGACAAAGCGTATATTTTTAATTTGGCTAATAAAGGTTTTAATCTTTATGCAGGTCAAAATAACAAAGTAGCTGGTGGTTTTGAACATTCAGGATTGTTTGCTCTAATAGACAAGAATGGAAACATACGTTGCAGGACAGACGATTTTGGAAATCCAATTTTGTATTATGACGGTTTAGATAAAAAAGGAGTAAGAAATATTCAACAAGATATTAATATTTTATTAAAAGAATAATGATGGAAAATAATTCGTTAGAACAAAAATTCAGTAAATATATTATTGCAGTTTCAATTGTGATACCGTTAGTGGTTGCAATACTTTTTGGAATAAAACTAAAAGATTTCGGGTATGATGTAGCACCTCTTTCTTTTTTGCCTCCAATATATGCCACTACCAATGCAATAACTGCAGTCCTGCTAATTGTGGCTGTAATAGCCATAAAAAATGGTAATAGAAAACTGCATCAGTGGTTGATGACATCAGCCATTGCGCTATCGCTTGCTTTTTTAGTGATGTACGTAGCGTATCATATGACGAGTGACTCCACAAAATTTGGTGGCGAAGGAGTTATTAAATATGTGTATTATTTTATATTAATTACCCACATTGTTTTGTCAATAGCTATCATTCCGATGGTTTTAGTTACTTATGTTCGAGCCTTAGCAGCCAATTTTGAGTCTCATAAGAAAATATCTAGAATCACTTTTCCTATCTGGTTGTACGTTGCAGTAACCGGCGTAATTGTTTATTTAATGATTTCACCCTATTATGTATACTAAAAATTTAATAACCGAATTTAAAGTGGCGGGAACTCGAGAGAAAGTAAAAAGCAATCGTGTAAGTTGTTTTTATTCCTTATCATTAATATTTGTTTTAAATCTTATTTCACTGCCAACAAATGCGCAATGTGCAATGTGTCGGGCCGCTTTGACCAGCAATGAGAATTCCACACAAGCGGCTGCGGTAAATGACGGAATTGTTTATTTAATGGTGATTCCCTATCTGCTTGTTGCAGGAATTGGGTATGCCATTTACCGAATGAAAAAGAAGAAATCAAGTTTAGCTTCTTAAAATTCATTTCAATCCATCAACTGATACATTTAGAGTACCTTTTATTTTGAGAAAAGCGATGATAGCTTGATTTGTCAATTGAATTTTTTCAAATTGAATTTCTTCCATTTTCCCATTTACAAAAATACCTTGCATCGGAGAATAGTTTTTTACATAAGTCATCATGCTTTTTTGACCTTCTTCAAGATTTGGTTTTATGGAGTAATGGCAGCTTTGCTCAATTTTTTTCAAAATTAAACCCTGAGCCAGCCAATTAGCGGTTCGCATCAATTTATTTTTTGTATCCAAAGCATAGTCCAATTGATCAAAATATACTTCCTTAGTTTTGTCATTATATTGTGGAAATCCTGCTAAATAAATCGTTCCATTTACAGCTCCTAGTATATCTAAAGCGATTATCATTTTCCCGTTTTTATGCCAAATAGCAACATTTTGTACTTTTATTGACTTAGAGCCGCTACCAAATGTTTGTCCGCTAAAATTCTTTGTCATTAGTTTTGAAGCCTCTTGGTAGGTCGAAACGGCTACAATATTAGCTGAAATGTCTTGAGGTATTTTAGAAACAGACTTTACAATAATTTTGTTAGCATTAAATTTTGATTCAGGTTGTTTTCCAATGATGGTTTCCATTGTGCATTTCATTCCCATGTCGAGTACAAACGTGTCGTTTTTGAGTTTGGCGTTAGTAGAATAAATCTCGATTGGTGTAATCCTAAGCCAACTTTGGTATGTATCACTCATTTGATAAGGCGCACAGATTTTTTCCAAAGCAAGCAAAACATTAGGTTTGAAATCCATGGATTTTTCGATGGCATTATCAATTTTCTTTTCAATTTTTGATTTAAAAAGGGCAATGGCTGGATTAATCAAATAGGTGACAGGGACATTTTTACCAAAAACAGTCATCGTTGGGCTTTCGTTCCAATCGAGTGATTTAAGTTCTGTTTTGGTGTTCATTTTCCAATTGGTCAAACCTACTTCACTTATCAAAGTTACCACTCCATCTAAATTGAACTCTTTTATATTGTATAATTCGACACCCATTTTTTTTGTGCCAATCCTGTATTTTACAATAGCTTTTAAGGGCAATACTGTTATGATTTTTTGACCATTTGTAGTATTATCATTTTTGATTGTAATGGGAGCTAGCTTCCAAATATTCATTTCTATATCATCATCATCTATAATATTGTCTTCATAGATTAGGCCATTCAGTTGTGTGTTTGTTTGGTTTTCAATGTCTTTTAGTTTTACGCTAATTGGTAAATTAATGTAGGAAGGAATACTCTCGTAAACTAGTGGTGTCGCATCGTCTGGCTCTGGTTTCAAAGTGGCTATCTTATTTGTTGTTGAACAGCTAGTTGTACAAATAATGGAAAAAACTATAAGCAGATTGAATGTGAATTTGGGCATTTTTTAGGAATGTTTTAGAGTAGCTAAATTAATAAAAGAATTCTTTTTTTATTAATTTTTGTAACAAATGCTAATTTCTAAAGTCTAATGATTTAATAGATGATTTTGCATTGAAATAGTTGCTATTTTTCACACAAATCTTATCTATAAATATTTAAATTTGTTTGCAGTCTTACTGCGCTTTTATTCAAAAATATATGAAAAAAAGAAGTTTTTTCAGTTTAATAGTACTCGTGTTTAGTTGCTTGATTATGCAGGCACAGTCCAAGAAATGGACTCTACAAGAATGCGTAAACTATGCCATTCAAAATAATATCTCTATCAAACAATCGGGGTTAGATACTAAAACAGCATTGATTGATAAAAGAGGTGCGTTTGGAAATTTTCTCCCTTCAGTGAATGCGAGTGCATCTCATTCCTGGAATATTGGTTTGAATCAGGATATTACAACGGGTTTATTACAAAACCAAACTACGCAGTTTACCTCTGCGGGAGTTAATGTTGGGATTGATATTTATAAAGGATTACAAAATCAAAATACGTTGCGTAGAGCGAATCTCTCTATAGTTGCAGCAAAATATCAATTGTTAAAAATGCAAGAGGATGTAGCCTTGAATGTTGCAAATGCTTTCTTGCAAGTACTTTTTAACAAGGAAAATTTAAAAGTACAACTAGAACAACTTGGAATTAACCAAAAACAATTAGTACGCTCCGAAGAATTAGTGAAAGCAGGTTCTATTCCTCGAGGTGATTTATTGGACGTAAAAGCAACGGTAGCATCAAACAATCAAAATGTGATTACTGCAGAAAATACTTTATTGATTTCAAAATTAAGTTTGGCTCAATTGTTACAACTGAAGGACTTTGAGAGTTTTGATGTTGTTGATGATACCAACATTAAAGATGAAAATAATATTATGGCGCAAACTCCAAATAGTATCTATGAAAAAGCCAAAGAGGGGCGAACAGAATTAAAAATTGCAAGAACCAATTTAGAAATAGCAGAGAAAAATGTAGCAATTGCCAAAGGTGCTTTTCAACCCACATTACAAGGTTTTTATAGTTTCAGTTCAAGAGTTGGTTACGGTGACAGAGTAGTGGGTATTCAACCAAATACTTCAAATCCTACCTCAGTAATCGGCTATGTTGACGGTACAAATCAAAATGTTATACAAAATAATGTCTCTCCAGTTTTAGGAAATCCTGCTCCGTTTTTTGATCAATTTAGTAACAACAAAGGACAATCTTTTGGAGTTCAATTATCGATTCCGATATTTAATGGTTTTGCGGTTAGAAATAATGTAGACCGTTCTAAAGTAAGTTTAGAACGATCAAAAATCGCTGTTGAGCAACAAGATTTAGATTTGCAAAGGAATGTATTTACTGGATTTGCAGATGCTAAAGGAGCGCTAAATGCTTACGAATCGGCTATTATAGCTGTAGAAGCGAGACAAGGTGCTTACGATTATGCTAAAGAAAAATATGATGTTGGTTTGATGAATTCTTTTGATTTCAATCAAGCACAAACATTGCTTACCAATGCACAATCAGATGTACTAAGAACCAAATACGATTATATCTTTAAAATTAAAATATTAGAATTCTATTTTGGAATTCCACTTATCAAAAACTAATTTATTATGTCAAAAAAAACAATTTATATCCTAATAGGTGGAGCAGTAATAATCATTGCAGGTCTAATAATACTGTCAAAATCTGGTGTTATCGGGAATAAGGACAAAGGTACCGAAATTGAAATTGCTCAAGTCAATCCAATAACGATTGTAGAAACGGTTTCAGCGACAGGAAAAATTCAACCAGAAATAGAAGTTAAAATTTCATCGGAGGTTTCGGGAGAAATTATTTCTTTGAATGTAAAAGAAGGTCAAGTAGTTAAAAAAGGCGATTTATTAGTAAAGATAAACCCCGATTTATACACTTCTGGTTACAATCGTTCGGTTTCAAATTTATCAGGAACCAAAGCAAATTTAAGTCAAGCCGATGCTTCTTTTAAGGAATCGAAATCAAGTTACGACCGTAATAGAACATTGTTCGAAAAAGGAATTATTTCAAAGTCGGATTGGGATAAGGCAGTTGCATCCTATGAAGTTGCCAAAGCTGCTAAACAGACGGCTTATTTTAATGTGCAAAGCGCCTCGGCAACTGTCAATGAAGCCAAAGACAATCTAGGACGTACTACCATTTATGCTCCAGCTGACGGAACAATTTCTATGTTGAACGTAGAATTAGGTGAGCGTGTTTTAGGAACGCAACAAATGACGGGTACCGAAATTTTAAGAGTGGCCAACTTAAACAATATGGAAGTTGAAGTAGATGTTAATGAAAATGATATTGTAAAAATAAAAGTTGGCGACGATGCAAATGTCGAAGTTGACGCATACCTGAAAAAGCAATTTAAAGGAACAGTGACAAGTATTTCTAATTCTGCTAGTTCGGCCTTGACGGCGGATCAAGTGACGAATTTTAAAGTTAAAGTTAGAATACTAAAAGAATCATACCTTGATTTACTAGAGGGTAAACCGGACACCTATTCTCCGTTTAGACCGGGAATGACCGCTACCGTAGATATTATTACAGAAACAAAATCGAATGTATTGTCGGTGCCTATTAGTTCTGTGGTTGTAAAATCGGATACTGCGGCTGTAAAAGAAATTAAAGTGGACGATCCTAATGAAGAACAAAAAGGAGCTGCACCAAAAAGTGATAAGAAATTTGAATGCGTATTTGTAAAAGTAGGGGATAAAGCTAAAATTAGAATTATCAAAACCGGAATCCAAGACGACACTAATATTGAGGTTTTATCAGGCCTTAAAAAAGGAGATGTTGTCATTACAGGACCGTACAATACCGTTTCTAAAGAATTAAATTCAGGTGATAAAGTATCTTTAATTACTGACAAAGACAAAAAAGGCGATAGCAAAAAGTAATTGTCTAGGAGAACAGTTTTGAAATCACAATCATAAAATATAATTTTGTGATTGTGATTTTTAATTTAAAACAAAACCCAAAATTGAGTTATATACTAAACATTGAGACTGCAACAAAGAATTGCTCTGTTGCTCTGGCAAAAGAAGGGAAAACAATTTTTTATAAAGAGATTGCAGAAGAAGGCTATTCCCACGCAGAACGATTGCATGTTTTTATTGAAGAAATCATAAAAGAAGTAGGTATTACGCTCCAAGATTTAAGTGCTGTAGCCGTAAGTCAAGGGCCTGGCTCCTATACTGGGCTTCGAATAGGAGTTTCTGCAGCAAAAGGATTGTGCTATGCGCTCAATATTCCATTAATTGCTATAGATACTTTACAAGCTTTGGCTTCGCAGGTGACCATTTCCAACGGATTAATTATTCCCATGATTGATGCCCGAAGAATGGAAGTATATAGCGCTGTTTTTTCTCCAAATTTGGAACAAAAAAGAGAAGTTCTTGCCGAAATAATTACAGAGAATTCATTTGAAAATTTGCAGGAAACACTATGTTTTGTTGGTGATTGCGCGGAAAAGTGCAAATCGGTTTTGACCAAAGAAAATTATATTTTCCTTGACGAAATTGTATATCCTTCGGCTAAAGAAATGAGTTTTTTAAGCTTCGAAAAATTCAAAAAAAGCGACACTGTAGATGTCGCCTATTTTGAACCGTATTATTTGAAAGACTTTATGATTACGACTCCAAAGAAATAATTTAATTATATTAAATTGTTTGGAGTTGATTCTCTTACATAAGGCTGAATGATAATTCCAGCAGCATCAAACGCCAGTTTACAGCTTTCTAAAGTTTCAGAGAAAACGAGACCGTAATCTTCGTTATTTGCCCATGGTCTCACCGCAATTTGAATGGCATTGTCAGTTAAGTTTTTTACAGAAACTTCGGCAGCAGGAGTCTTAAGAACTTTGGGATTATTTTTTAAAATGGCAGTAATTATTTCTTTCACTTTTTTAATATCCGCATCATAGGAAATAGCGATGGTCAAATCAGCTCTTCTAATTTTTTGCAAAGAGTAATTGATAATGTTTCCATTAGACAAAGCGCCATTAGGTACAAAAATAGTTTGATTGTTAGTAGCAATTAGTTTCGTTACAAATATTTGTATTTCGCTCACCGTTCCTATTACTCCTTGCGCTTCAATAGTGTCGTTAACCTTAAAAGGTTTGAAAAGAATAATCAACATACCGCCTGCAAAATTCGATAAAGAACCTTGAAGTGATAAACCAACAGCAAGTCCCATTGCCCCCAAAATAGCAACAAATGATGAAGTTTCTATTCCTAGCTTTGATATGAATGTTACAAATAATAGGACTTTTAAAACCCAAAGTAAAATATCGGCAAGGAACTTTGTCAAAGTAGGATCTAAATTTCTTTTAGTCATCAGTTTCCTGATAAATCTATTAATAAGCCGAATGGCGTAAAGGCCAATAAATAAAATGACAAAGGCAGAAATAATTTTTGGGGAATAATCAACCAATACAGTGACGAATGTATTGGCATAA
The DNA here is from genome assembly GCF_048286735.1 of Flavobacterium frigidum. Lineage (GTDB taxonomy): Bacteria > Bacteroidota > Bacteroidia > Flavobacteriales > Flavobacteriaceae > Flavobacterium. The sequence continues at coordinate 243,645 of NZ_JBLVPU010000001.1, forward strand.
TCAGTTAACTGATTTGGATTTAAGTTCATTTTTATCTAATAAAAAACCTTCCCAAAAGAGAAGGTTAAGTTTGAAGTGCAAAAATACAATTATTTTTTTTTATAAATTAATCTGCGTCTTCTTCTATTTTATTTATAGTTTCCTTAGCTTTTTCAGTGGCGTCTGCATCACCGTCTGTTACTAATTCACTGGCTTTTTCAGAAACAGTTTCAACAGCATCTGTAGCTATTGTTTTAGTTTCAGTTGCTTTTTCTTCAACTTTTTCTGTGGCTATGGCAGTATTTTCTTTTACTGATTCTACTGCTTTCTCACTATGTTCAGTAACAGTTTCTTTAGCATGACCAGTAAAATTCTCTACTTTATCTATAACTGGAGCTGTCGTTTCTTTTACTTTTTCAAATGTTTCTTCTACAAATGTTTCTGCTTTTTCAATATAAGGCGCTGCAGTTTCTTTTGCTTTTTCAAATGTTTCTTCTACAAATGTTTCTGCTTTTTCAAGGTAAGGAGTGGCCGTTTCTTTTGCTTTTTCAAATGTTTCTTCTGCAAATGTTTCTGCTTTTTCAAGGTAAGGTGCAGCAGTCTCTTTTGCTTGCTCAAAAGTAGTTTCCGCTTTGTCAGCTAATTCGCTGGCAGTTTCTTTGGCTGAGCCAAATAAATTTTTTAAAAATGAAGATAGTCCCATGTTATTTTATTTGATTAGTCTCACAATATTAAACAATTTTTTCTAGCATTGCTTTATTAAATTATTAATAATTTACTGAAAATCAGTATTTGGCATCATATCCGTCTTGTTTTGGCAAACATAAAACAACATTTTCTTTTTTATGTAGTGTGCAGATATTAACACTATTTGATTTTTTTGGTTTCAGCAAAATTCATTCAGTTTGAAAGTACAAATGATTGCCTGCCATCAGAAAGTAATGCAATCGATAGCTTTAAACAGCTTCTAGAAATAAAAAAGCGTTCGCTAATGCGAACGCTTAAATTAATCGGTCAAATTAATCTATTCGAGTTCGAAAGTTAATTTTAGATTTACTCTATATTCTGTGATTTCTCCTCCACTTACGGCAGCACTTTGATTCTTAACATATACAGATCGTATGTGGTTAATGGTTTTAGCTGCCTTTGCTACTCCTTTTTGAGTGGCATCTTCCCAACTTATATCTGAACTGGAAAGCACTTCAATTACTTTTAATACTGACATAATTTCTATGTGTTAAGTTAAATATTAAATGTACCTATTTTATTTAAAATGGCAATTTTTTTTTCACATAACTATAACATATTCAATCAATTGTATTTTTTTATTCTTTTTATGCGTTTACGGCTTCCACTTTAATGGCCTCATCGTTCAGCATGCTTTTTAACATGTTTTCAATACCACTTTTTAAAGTAAATGTTGAGGACGGGCAACCGCTGCAGGCACCTTGAAGAATTACTTTGACAGTTTTATCTGTTTCGTTATACGAATCGAATGCAATATTTCCACCGTCTGCTTGAACAGCAGGTTTTACATATTCCTCTAATATATTGATGATTTGTTGTGAGGTCACATCTAAATTATCAAATTCTTTTGCTTTGGTATCTTCCTTTTCTGTTACGGCTTGGATGAAATTTTCATCTAGAACTGTCCCGCCGTTTTCAATATATTGCTTGATGAAGCTTCGTAACTCTAAGGTTATTTCTTGCCAATCATTAATTTCATATTTTGTGACAGAGATGTAATTTTCATCGATAAAAATTTCTTTCACATACGGAAATTTGAACAATTCCTTTGCTAGTGGGGAAGCGCCAGTTTGATCAATATTTTTAAATTCAATAGCGTTTTTGGTCAACATTTTACTTACAACAAATTTTAATGCAGCAGGATTTGGCGTAGTCTCACCGTAAACAGTTACGGGTTGTTTTTTTGTTTTGTTTTCGTCAACGGTGATTATGGTTCCTCCGTTGTTTACAAATTCTTCTATTTGTTCAGCAACATCAACTTTAACATCATCCCATTCAACAATACTGTATTTTTCGATTGCTATAAAATTTCCAGAAATATAAACTGTTTTTACAAACGGTAAGTAAAATAATTGTTGTGCTAAAGGAGATGTTTTTGCTTCATCAATATTTTTAAATTCAAAACTTTCATTTTGAGTGATAAAATCTTGAAATTCAAATTTTAGTATAGTTGGGTTTTGTGTTTCTTTTATGCTAATTTTGCTCATAACTTTTAAATTTTTACAAATTTACTAAAGTTATTTTCTAAGAATAATTATATTTGATTTTTAATGAATAAATTAACTTTAGTTTTACTTTTGGATACGTATTTTGACTTTTATTTCCAAAAAACTTTTATTGATTTAGAATCATTCCTTCTTACTAAAAAGTAATTAAATGTACACCAAAATTAAATTCCTATTTGCTCTTTTATTTATCTCCTTTTATTCCTATTCGCAGGAAGGTCTTCCTGTTTACTCGGATTATCTCACGGATAATTACTATTTAATTCATCCTTCTATGGCGGGAGCTGCAAATTGCGCCAAAGTCAGACTCACTGGTCGTAAACAGTGGTTTGATCAAGACGATGCTCCAGAACTCCAAACCTTAAGTTTCAATGGTAGAGTAGGAGAGAAAGCGGGTGCAGGAATTATAGTTTTTAACGATAAAAATGGATATCATTCCCAAAAAGGTGTCAAATTCACATATGCGTATCATTTGATGTTTTCTAGAAATGAAATCGATTTAAACCAGTTGTCTTTTGGAATCAGTGCTGGACTAATCCAAAGTCAGTTAGACGAAACGAAATTCCGTCAATCTGGTGATTTTGATCCGATCATAAATGGAACAATTGTTCAAAAAGATTCGTATTTTAATGTTGATATTGGTGCCTCTTATAATTTCTTGGATTTATATGTGCATGGAACAGTCAAAAATGCAGTCGAAACTAGAAGAAATATTTACACGGAATACGAGAGTGATAATTTAAGAAAGTATTTATTGAGTGCTGGATATATTTTTGGAGATCGCGATAAAATCTTGTGGGAACCATCTGTTTTATTTCAAATGGTCGAAAAAACGAAAGAAAAGGTAATCGATGTTAATTTGAAGGCCTACAAGACACTAGATTTCGGAAAAATATTTGGTGGGCTATCCTATAGAAGAAGTTTTGATGGTGCCGAATTCCTGCAAGGCAGTACAGTTTCTAAACAAAAATTGCAATACATCACGCCAATTGTAGGAGTTAATTTTGATAAATTTATGTTTGCTTATACGTATTCTCAGTTGTCAGGTGCGGTTAAGTTTGATAATGGTGGATATCACCAAATTACCTTAGGAATCGATCTGTTTTGTAAACCTGTCAAATACGATTGCAACTGTCCAGCAATTAATTAATTTCTCCTTTTATATTATGCTAGTAAAATCGATAAATGGTAAGTCACCGTCAATCCCGAAGGATTGTTATGTTGCAGAAAATGCAACTATTGTTGGTGATGTTTCTTTTGGAGAAAATTGTAGTGTTTGGTTTAACGCTGTGATTCGTGGCGATGTAAATTTTATCACAATTGGAAATAAAGTAAATATTCAGGATGGAGCAGTAATTCATTGTACGTATAAAAAACACCCAACAATTATAGGAAATAATGTTTCTATTGGCCACAACGCGATCGTACACGGATGTACAGTTCATGATAATGTGCTAATAGGAATGGGCGCAATTGTGATGGATAATTGTGTTATCGAAAGCAATTCGATTGTAGCTGCAGGAGCGGTTATTACTCAAAATACGGTTGTTGCTTCAGGTACGATTTGGGCAGGTGTTCCAGCCAAAAAAGTCAAAGACATTGATCAATCTGATTTTGCTGGAGAAATCGAACGTATTTCAAATAATTACGTGATGTATTCTGGTTGGTTTAAAGACGAAGAATAGTCTTTCCTAGAATTTTTTTTCTTCAACGGTGTATGCATTTCCTACTATTTCTTTCAATACGGTCGGATCCGTATTCGTATAAAAAATAGGTTTGTTATTTTCTGCTGTTGAAAATCCTACTTTAGTCTTCAATACATTTCGGGTTTGTTTGGCAACGGCTTCACCTGAATCTATGATTTTAATGTGCTCTGGGAGTATTTTTTTTATCTGCGGAATCAAATAGGGATAATGACTGCATCCTAATACTAAATAATCAATATTAGCAGCTATCATTGGTGTCAAGTAGGATTGAAGCAGTTTTGTCATTTCTGTCGAATGAATGTCACCGTTTTCAATTAGTTGTACTAATCCGTGGCCCACTTGTTCTATTATTTTTGTGTCCTGATACTTCTCTGTCGTTTTGTTAAACAACTCGCTATTTAATGTTCCTTTCGTAGCCAGAATGCCTATTATTTGCGTTTTAGAATGCGTTACTGCGGGTTTTATTGCTGGCTCAATGCCAATAAAAGGAATGTCATATTTCGCTCGCAATTCCTGGATGGCATTCGTAGTAGCCGTATTGCAAGCAACTACAATCAATTTACATTTCATTTCCAATAGGAAATCCGTGTTTTTCATACTCAAAGCTACAATCTCTTGTTTCGATTTTAGTCCATAAGGTGCATTGGCACTATCAGCAAGATATATAGTTTTTTCATTAGGTAGTAATTCATGGATTGCTTTCCAGATCGAAGTTCCTCCAATTCCTGAATCAAAAATTCCAATAGGTTGATTGTTGTTATTCATAAAAACAAAGTTACACGCTAATCAATGAAATTCCAATAGTTTATTTAAACAAAAAACTGCTCAATCCTATAGTTGGGACGAGCAGTTTTAAACGATTGTCTATTTTTCCTAGAATCCTAAATCTTTCTTAACATCAAGAGTCAAGTTTGGACCATCAGCAAGTAAAAGAGAAGAACCATCAAGAACATATTGGAATCCTTTTGCTTTTCCTACTTTTTGGATTGAAGCTCTCACTTTTTCCATCAATGGTTTAACGATATCAGATTCTTTTTGTTGTAATTCTTTTTGAGCATTATCTCTAAAAGCTACAATTCTAGACTGCATGTCTTGTACTTCTTTAGAGCGTTCTCCATTAATAGCTTCAGTTACTGTAGCAGCTTCAGCTTCGTATTTTTTTAATTTCCCTTGGTATTCTTCTACCATCTTTTTGTAATCAGCATCGTAAGTAGTACTCAATTTATCCAATTGTTTTTGAGCATCTAACATTGCTGGCATTTTTGTCATAATCTCACTTACATCAACATGAGCCGTTTTTGCTTGTGCATTAATTGTTTGGCTTGCTCCTAAAATAAAAATTGCAGCAATAAATAGAGTTTTAATTTGTCTCATCGTTTTTAAAATATTTAGTAATTAATTTTTGTTTGTATTTTCTTTTAATTTTTCTTCTTTTGCTTTTCTAATCGCTTCTCTTTCTTCAAGAATTTTTTTTCTTTTTTCTTCTAATGCTTTTTTGCGGTCTTCTAAAATTTTCTTACGATCTTCTAGCTTTTGTGCATTAACTTCCACTTGTTTTTGTTTGATGTCTTCTGCTAACTGTTTTGAAGCATCATTTGTAGAATCTGCGTTTGCCGCTTTTTTAGGATCCTCTATTTTAACATTTGCAGAAACCGTGCCATTTTTTTTAGCTTCTCTGTCTGCTATTATTTGTGCTCTTTTGTCTTCAAATTCCTTTTTCTTTTGCTCTTGAAGCAACTTCCTGTCCTCTAGTACTTTCTCTCTAGCATATTTTTTTTCGTCTATTTGCTTTTGACGTTCTGCTAAATCTGGATTTTCATCCATTGCGTCTTGTTTTTTCTCTTTATCCTCTTCTGCTTTTTGTTGTTTTTTAGTCAACTGCTCTCTTTTTTCAGTTCGGGTAAGCGTGCGTATAATTTGGTCGCTAAGATCAAATCTTTTAGCAGCAAACAACATGGTTAAATCAGATGTTTTGTCAAATATGAAATCGTATTTTAACCTTTCAGCAATATCTTGAACAGCAGTAAAAACTTGATCTTGTATTGGTTTAACCAAGAGGCTTTTTTGTATTATTAAATCTCCGTTGGGTCCAAATCGTTTCTGTTGGTAATCTAGATTTTCATTTTCTAGAAAATTAATTTCTGTTTCTCTTTCATCAATCAATTCTTTAGTTAACAAAGCTCTTTCTGCTTTTAGGGCTTCTTTAAGTTTATTAATTTCAATTTTTTTAGCATCAATCTCAAGTTTCCATTTTTCAGTTTTTACCTCTAATTGCGCCTTTGCTTCTGTATAATCGGGTACATTTTGTAAAATGTATTCCATATCTATGAAACCTAGTTTAGTGCCTCTTGTTTGGGCGTCTATTGATTGCACAAAGAATAACGATAAAAATAGATATAAAAATTGTTTTCTCATAACAGTATGTTTTAGAAAATTTATAATCAATTTTTTAGAATTGTTGTCCAATGATAAAATGTACTTCGTTTCCATTTGGTTTTGCTTGACCTGGTAATTTATCAAAACCATATCCAAAATCGATTCCTAATAAACCAAATGCAGGCATGAATACACGTAATCCAACTCCCGCGGAACGATTCAAAGCAAATGGATTGTAGCTTTTGAAATCTTTAAACGATGAACCTGCCTCAGCAAATGCTAATGCATAAATTGATGCAGATGCTTTTAATGTGATTGGATAACGTAATTCCATTGAGAATTTATTAAACACGGTTGCTCCAATTTGGTCTCCACTTTCATCAACAGGAGTCAAAGAATTGTTAGGATATCCTCTCAACTGTATTGTTTCTCTTCCATCCATGGAGAAGTTAGCTAATCCATCTCCACCAAGATAGAAACGTTCAAAAGGAACTACTCCTCGGTCTTGGTTGTATGCTCCAAGAAATCCAAATTCTGCCAAAGTTCTCACCACTAATTTACCATAAACTTTGGTATACGCATCAGCTTTGAATTTTATTTTATAATATTCCAACCATTTAAAACGCTCTTGATCGACTTTGCTGACATCTGCAGCAGCTAAATTAAAGTCGGTTACCTTATTGCCATTCGTATCAATGTAATCTCCAATTTTTACAATATTTCCGTTAGTATCTGGCACATTTAATCGGTCGACAGTATTCTTTAATTTGTACTCTTCTTTGTCGCCCAATGTAGCATAATCAACTCCGTTTAATAAAGAGTAAGGAAGAGTCAATTTAGCCGAAACACTAAATTCTGATCCGTAGGTAGGGAAAATTGGATTTACCCCTTTATTATTTCGTGTTAATCCTATTGTATAAGCCATGTTTCTGGATGTTCCATCCCCAAAGGTAAATAATCCAGTATTGTAATTATTTAAATCATAGTGCTGGTAACTTAACGATTGTGACAATACAAAGAAATCATCGGGTACTGTTAATCTTTTGGCTAAACCAACGGATAAAGTCATAATGTTAAAACTTTTTGTTTTATCCGCTCTTTGTGTTTGAAAATTATTTAAAAATTGTTTACTGTAGGACAATGATGAACTAAATGATACTGGTTTTTTTCCGCCAAACCAAGGTTCAGAAAAGGAAACACTATAGGTTTGGAAAAAGGTACTTGCTTGCAAACGTAAGCTTACTTTTTGACCATCTCCCATTGGTAAAGGTCTATATGCATCTTTTTTGAACATATTGCGAGCCGAAAAGTTGTTGAACGAAAGTCCAAGCGTACCAATGAATCCACCACCACCATAACCTCCTTGAAGTTCTATTTGGCTGGATCCTTTCTCTACAAGTTGGTATTCAATATCTACTGTTCCAGCTCCTGAATCAACGTTTTTAAACGCTGGATTGATAGCTTCTGGATCAAAAAATCCTAACTGTCCAATTTCACGTACGGTTCTAACTAATTCGTCTTTGCTGTATTTTTCACCTGGTTTTGTTCTTAATTCACGGTAAATAACGCGGTCATTGGTTTTGTCATTACCCACAACTGTGATCTTGTTGAAGTAAGCAATAGGGCCTTCTGTAATTCGTATTTCAAAATCAATAGTGTCATTGGCAGTTCTTACCTCTACAGCATTAATATTTGAAAATAAATATCCGTTATTTTTGTATAAATTATCAATGTCTTCGCCGTCTGGTTTTGATCCATCGGCAATTCTTCTTTGTAACAGAACACCATTATAGGTTTCTCCTTTTTTCACGCCTAATACTCTACTTAATCCTTGATCGGTGTAAACTGTATTTCCTAGGAATTTTATGTTTCCAAAGTAATATTTATTTCCTTCTTCTACATTAATTTTTATAGATAATGCATTTTTTTCTTTATCAAATGTCACAGAGTCCGAAACGATTCTGGCATCTCTATATCCTTTCTCTTTATAGGATGAAATTACTTTTTCTAAATCGGTTTTGTATTTGTCTTTTATGAATTTTGATGCTTTTAAAACACGAGTAATTTTCTTTTGTTTCGTATCTTTCATTGCTTTACGCAAAGTGTTATCAGATATTTTCGTGTTTCCTACAAAATCAATACTTTTAATTTTTACTTTTTCACCCTTATCAATACTAACAAGCATGTTTACTGAATTGACAGTGGACGTATCTTTAACCGTATTAATGTTAACTTTGGTGTTATAATACCCGTCTTTCTTGTATTTGTTTTCTATATAATTTCTTGTGGTTGTAATCAAGTTTTCATTTACAACTTTACCTTTATTAAGACTGTTGTCTTTTATTAAAGCTTCCGTTTTAGTCTTTTTAATCCCTACAAATTTTACTTGATTTAGTTTGGGTAGCTCTACGATATTTAAATCGAGGTAGATACTATCATTCTGAACTTTATTTACATAAAATGAAATTTCATCAAAGAGACCTAGTTTTCCAAGTTTTTTTATAGCAGCACTAATTTCTTCACCAGGCACTGTTATTTCTTGTCCTTTTTGCAAACCAGAGAATGTAACAACCGTTTGCGAGTTGAAACTAATGTCTCCCACAATAGCTACATCGGCTAAAATGTATTTTTTTCCTTGATCAAAAGGAACTCTTTCTTGCGCTTTAACTTTTGTAAAACTTACTAATACTAATACGGTAAGGACTATTTTTATGCTTTTATGTAACACTAAAAAATTATTTAATTTGTTCACTTGTTTTTCCAAATCTGCGTTCTCTTTTTTGATAACTAATGATAGCCTCATATAAATCTTGTTCTTTAAAGTCTGGCCATAATATATCAGTAAAATATAATTCTGCATAGGCAATTTGCCACAACAAAAAATTACTTATCCTATGTTCTCCACTTGTTCGTATTAATAAATCTACGTCCGGTAAATTTTGCGTGTAAAGATGCTCATTAATAATGGAATCGTCAATAGCGTCTATTGAAATTATATTATTTTTAACTTTACTACAAATATTTCTTACCGCAGCTACTAATTCCTCCCTAGAACCGTAGCTTAACGCTAAGGTAAGTGTCATTTGTGTGTTGTTTTTTGTCTTGTCGATTACATCAAGGAGTTCCTTTTGCGCTGATTTTGGTAATCTTTCTAGGTTACCAATTGCGTTGAGTTTGATGTTGTTTTTTTGAAGTGTGAGCAGTTCTTTTTTCAAAGAGTTGATCAATACTTTCATTAAAGTATCGACTTCTAGTTTGGGTCTGTTCCAGTTTTCAGTAGAAAAAGCATAAAGAGTAAGGAACTCGATGCCAAGCTTAGCACTAGCTTCGATTATTACTTTTACTGATTTTGTTCCGCTTTCATGACCTAAGGCGCGTAAAAGGCCTTGCTGTTTTGCCCAACGTCCATTACCATCCATAATGATGGCTAGGTGTTTAGGTAGGTTATTCTTATTGATCGTATCTTGTAAATTCATTTCTCTATTCTGCACAATAACAGGGTTTGTTCCCAAAGGTATAGGTTAACGTAGCTCCTGTAAAAACGTACCAATCATTATTATTTATATTTCCAAAATTTTGATTAGAGCTTCCGTCTATATTGTCAGTCAACGTATATCTTGCACCAGTTTCTAATGCCAAAACCAAACGGGGTGATATATTAGATTTTACTCCTATAATTATAGGGAATGCAATTGATTTTTTTCTTTCGGTTCTCCCACGAACTGATGTGTCCGTTTTTAAATCGGTCAAGGTATATTTTGCTAGAAAATAACTCAAACCAGACGCAACATAAGGACTGATTTTTCTGCTCGATTCGTGAAGATTAAAATCAAAAAAGTTGAATTCAAGGTCTAAAGATACTTCTTTTAAATTGTTTTCAAAACGATACTCCCTTTGGTACCTGCTTACTTCTTTTGAATCCAAATCATTTGAGGTAATTTTAGATTGCGTATAAGAAAATCTATAGGAATGTCTAGGACTTTTATTCCACTTGTATACGACTCCAATTGCAGGTTCGTTTGGCGAAATATAAGTAGTAGGTCCGATGTCTCCAATATAATTACTGCCGCCTAAAAAAACACCGACCTCATGTATTTGAGCGTGTGTTGCCATCACTGGGAATAAACAGAGAAATAAATAAAAAATTTTGTTCATTTAATCAAAAATTGCGTGCAAATATAATAATTATCAATTCGTTTCAATACCCATTCAGTTAAATGTGCTTTTTTTTAATAATTCAGTATTAAACGCACTATTAATAAGTATTTAATTTAGTAAAACGGGAAAAATTGATAAAATCGTATAGCGTTTGCTTAAAATGATTTAATTCCTCTTGTCTTCTCCCCAAAGTAGTTTGCTGCGGAGTGTTTTCAAAAAGGTTTCCTCGGGAATTTCGACCATATTAATTTGAAAAGGAGTTTTCTTTAAAGTTAGCACCGACTCGTTTCTAACAGATGTAACTCTAGAATCTAGAGAAACTAAATAGTATTCATCTCTTCCAGAAACTTTAAGTCTAATTTCAGTTTCATCGGGAACTACTAGTGGTCGTGCAGTAAGATTGTGAGGGGCAATAGGTGTAATAACGAGGCTTTTTACATCTGGGGTCAAAATAGGACCGCCGCAGCTTAGAGAGTATCCTGTAGATCCTGTTGGGGTTGAAATAATTAATCCGTCAGCCCAATACGAATTCAGATACTCCTCGTTTAAATACGTATCAATTGTTATCATCGAGGTGGTATCTTTTCTGCTAACCGTAATTTCATTCATAGCAAAATTAATTGCATCGATAGACTCATTAGGAGGAGTGCAAGTTAAACTCAGTAAAGTTCGTTTAGAAATCGTATATTTTCTATCAATTACAAATTGCATGAACGAGGCTATGTTTTCCTTTTGTACCGAAGCTAAAAAACCCAGTCTTCCAGCATTAATCCCTAAGATGGGAATCCCAGAATCACGAACTAAAGTTGCCGCTCTTAAAATGGTTCCGTCACCACCTATACTAATTAACATGTCAAAACTACTATCAAGTTCTGTATGTGAGGTAAATGTTTTGTATTTGTTCTCTACAATTTTTTTTTCGTTAAGCATTATTAAAAAATGCGACTCAATGATCATCTCTACATTGTTCTTGTTAAAAAAAACAAAGATGTCGTTTATTATAGGCTCTGTACTGTTTTGATAATATTGACCGTAGATAGCTACTTTCATCTTTTTGCTGAATCGTTTTCTGTTAGTGTAAGTTGTATGTCGTTAGATCGATTAAAATGCTAATCAGTCCTGTAAACTATATATTAAGGTATTTGTCTAAATAATCAGAGCGTTCCTTTAAATTATTGATGTAATTATCTTCTTGGTGTTCTGATATGATTTCATAATTGTACCTCCTAAAAGTTTGAATAATTTCATTCATAGCGCCTAAAGTTATTTTCAACGTAATTTCAACGCTATCAATACTTGACTCTGAGACGAATAAGCCCAAAAGCTTTCCATTATTGCTTTCTACAATTTGGGTAATTTGACTCATGGAATAATCTAAAACGCCTTTACGAACCACGATAATTCCGCCTGGTTCTTGTAAAAATGGGGTTTCATGAAAAAACTTCATGATATCTTCTATTTCATAATACCCAACGTAACTATTGTTTTCGTCTAGAACGGGAACTAAATTAGTATTGTTTTTTGCAAAAACTTCTAAAACATCAAGCCACATGGTATCTGTTTTAGTAAAAAAACCTTCCAATGTAAAGCGGTAATCCAGTATTTTTTTGTCACTGTCAAAAGTTTCAATATCCTCAGCTGCGATACTACCAATGTAAACTCCTTCTTCTAAAACCGGAAAATGTGAAAAGTGTAAATCACTAAAGAAATTTTGAACCGCTGCGATAGAATCGAAACTATCAATTGCCTTTACATCATTGGTTATATACTCTGTAATTTCTGTCATAAATCAATTTGGAATATTTCATGCAAAATAATCAAAAATAAGCAAAATCTCCTAAGTTTTACTTTGTATTTTTGTTCCAAGTAAAAACAAGTTTCAAAATCAAAAAGTGTGTTCATGACAAAGTTAAGTGTAAACATCAATAAAATAGCTACTTTGCGAAATGCTCGTGGAGGAAATGTTCCCAATTTATTAAAAGTAGCCACCGACATTCAAAAATTTGGTGCCGAAGGAATTACGATACATCCACGACCAGATGAGCGCCACATTCGCTATCAAGATGCCCGAGATTTGAAGGCAATTGTTTATACCGAATACAATATCGAAGGCAATCCGGAGCAAACATTTATTGATCTTGTTCTCGAAATAAAGCCAACTCAAGTTACCCTAGTTCCAGATGCTATCGATGCGATCACATCAAATGCGGGATGGAATACCGTAAAACATGAAGCTTTTTTGACTGAAGTGGTGCAGGAATTTCAACGCAACGGTATTCGAACGTCTATTTTTGTAGATCCAATTCTCGAAATGATCGAAGGAGCTAAAAAAATTGGAACCGAGAGAATCGAGTTGTATACAGAGGCATTTGCACACCATTACGGTTTAGGAAATCAAAATGCGATTTTGCCATATACACAATCAGCAATTTTTGCCAACGAATTAGGATTGGGAATCAATGCAGGTCACGATTTAAGTTTGGATAACATTCAATTTTTTAAACAAAATATCCCAGGATTACTTGAAGTTTCAATTGGTCATGCCTTAATCTCAGAAGCTATTTATTTGGGATTAGATAATGTGGTCAATATGTATTTGCAAAAATTAAAGTAAGAAATAAATTAAAACAATTATAACCTGATGTAATTGGGTTGTAATTGCTTACTTTAGCATTATTCGTATTAAAATTTAGTCTTGAAGCCAATTATTTTGTTTTGTTTATTATTTTTTTCCAATTTGTTTGCGCAGTCCAAGGTGACCATAGCTGGGAATGTGAAATCGTTTGAAAATAAAAAATTAATAGGAGTACGTATTTCGTTAGAAACTAATGGTCAGCATTACAATTATGTAAGTGATACTTTGGGCAGCTTTACGGCCAAACTTCCATCCGATTTTGTTAAAATTGTAGTTAATCAATTTGGTTATCTTGAAAAAACTTTAAGTTTTAAATGTGAAAATGACACAATAATTTCTATTATTTTAGAAAAGGATGTTTCTTTTTTAAAAGAAGTTGTTATATCCAATAATAAAAGGAGCGGCATTACAAGTTTATCTGGTGGGAAATTATCTTTTAATTTAAAAGAATTAGCCGCAGTTCCAACAGTCCTTGGAACAACAGATATTATCAAAATTTTACAACTCACACCAGGAGTGCAGAACTCTGGTGATGCAAATGGATATTTGTATGTTAGAGGAGGTGATCCAGGACATAATGCAATATTGTATGAAGGAACGCCTATTTATGGAATGGCACATCTGCTGGGTGTTTTTCCTTTTTATAATACGGATCATATACAAGAAGTTGAATTTGATAAATCAAGCTCAAATTCAAAATATGGAGGGCGTTTAAGTTCAACAACTTTATTAATTGCTAATAAAAAAATACCTGTACAATTTGCGTTTCAAGGAAATGTTGGCTTACTAGCATCTCAGGCTACTTTAAGCATTCCAATTAGTAAAAAATCTGGGATTACATTATCTGGAAGAAAAACATATATTGATGAGATTATTGCTCCAACATTGAAATCTGGATCAAAAAATAATGATGTTCAAGATATGAAATATGGCTTTTTGGACGGTAATTTAACTTTTGTTACAGAAATTTCTAAAAATAGCCTATTAAGTATTTCGGCTTTTTCAAGTGCTGATAAATTGCAGATAAAAGACTCAAATTTGGCCTTACGAACCAGCTTGAAATGGAGTAATTTGACTATCTCTCCTTCTTTATTTACTAAATTGTCTTCTAAAACCAGTATGTCGAATGCTATTTATTTCACGCGTTACACTAATGAGTTGAATATGGAGCAATCAACAATTGGAATTGGTGTTTCTTCATTTGTTGATGACTTCGGATTTACTAATTCGATTAATTATTTGGTTAAAGGAACTTCTTTCGAGTCAGGTTTGCAATATGTTTATCATAATTTGCAACCACAAAAAATCCAAATTGAAAATTTAAGCACAACTAATAGTATAGAACAAAATCCCTTAATTAAAGCTAACGAATTTGCTATTTTTACAACTGCAAAACCAAAATTACAGGATAATTTGATAGCAGAATTAGGTTTAAGGATTAACTATTATATTTCAGGGGTAAAATCGTATTTGCATTTTCAACCTCGTGTTGTTCTGAATTATTATTGGAACAAAAATTTTTCGTTTTATGCTTCTTATAATAGGCAAAATCAGTATTTAAATTTAATAACGACTTCCAGTGTAGGTATTCCTACTGATTTTTGGGTTGCAAGTTCAGATGGTATTCCCGCGCAATCCTCTAATGAGTTTTCAATGGGTTCCAATCAGATTATTTCGAAGCGTTTTAGCTCTTCATTTGGCGCATTTTATCGTTCTATGAATCATTTGCTGGAATATCCTTATGGTGTTACACAGTTTAATGAAATCTCGACATTAAAAAATGATTTGCTCGAAGGAAAAGGAAAGGCTTATGGATTAGAATTTATGCTGAAAAAGAATAGCGGAAAATTTAAAGGCTGGTTAAGTTATACCTTGAGTTGGTCCGACCGAAATTTCGAAAAGCTCAATAATGGGGAAACATACTATGCTAAATATGACAGACGCCATAATGTAGCATTGGTTGGAACCTACGATTTAAATTCAAAATGGAATTTTGGTGTCACACAGATTTTTAGTTCAGGTAATCGTTTTACAATGCCTACATCATGGTATTTTATAAATAATAATCCTGTCAAAGAATATTCGGAGTATAACAATGCTCAAATGCCAAACTATATTCGAACAGATCTTTCTCTTAATTATTTTTTTATAAAAAACGCTAAAAAAGAAAGCGCATTAAATTTTTCTATTTATAATACTTTCAATATCGAAAACCCTATTTATGTTGTTTTAAATGTGGTTGTCAATGAAAATAAAGATAGTGTAGTTGTCAAGCCTGAAAAAAAGGTTTTGTATAGAATACTTCCTTCAATAAGTTGGAGATTTAAATTTTAGAGGATGAAAAAGTATAGTTTATTTCTTTTGATGGTTATTGCGTGTAGTTGCAACAATGATAGTTTTAGTGATGGAATTAAGTTGGAATCAAAATTAGCGGTAGAGGGCTGGATTGAAGAAGGAGATGTTCCTTATGTGATATTATCCAGTACAATACCAATAAATGATGTTGTTGATTCTACAAATGTTTTGGATCACGTAATACGCTCGGCAAAAATAACAGTTTCTGACGGAGAAACGGTAGAAGTTTTGCGTGTTAAAAATGATGATAATAGAGTTCCGCCGTATGTGTATTTTGGAAAAGAAATAATCGGTAAAGCGGGGAAGACATATACTTTGAAAATTGAGTATTTAAATAGAATAGTTTTGGCTACTACAAGCATTCCTAAAACAGTAACGATTGCAAATGCGGAGTATGTAAAGAAGAATACCGCGGATACTACCGGATACGTTTTTATAAAATTTGATGATCCTATAAACGAAAAGAATTATTATCAGATTGCGACTAGGATAGATAAGCAAGAACCTATTTTTATTCCTGCTTTTTACGGTAATCTAGATGATGAAAAATTTATATCTCACTCCATTTCAATGCATGTGAATAGAGGTGTATTACTCTTTCCTAAAACTAAATTCAAACCCTATTTTACCGACGGAGATTTAATTTTCGTAAAATTAAGGACTATGAATAAGGAAGGATTCGATTTTTGGAATAGTTGGCAGAATGAAATTGTAAATAGCAGAAATCCAATTTATCCATCAAATACAAGTTTAAAATCAAATATTAAAGGTGGTGTAGGGATTTGGGCTGGCTACGGCCAAAATACGATAGTAGTTAAAACACCTATTAAAAAATAAAGCCAATCTGGAATTTCTCAGATTGACTTTAGGTTTACTATAAAAAAATAGTTCTATCTTTCAAAAGCTTTCAAAAAATCCTCAAATTTAGTTTCAAGGTTATCAAATCCTTCAGAGAAATAAGTACTCATTGCAACTTCGGTACTGTCATTGAATTTTAAGTAAAGTACTTCGTCGTAATATTGAATAGTAATTGTTTCACCATTTCCGTTAGTTGACCAATATCCTCCATTAGTGTAAAACGAATTTTTTACCCATACTGGTAATTCAGTGTTATAGCTATCAGCTTTTTCTGAACGGTAAATAACGTCAGCAATCTTAGTTCCATCTTTTTTAGATACTAAAATCAATTTCAAGTTTTTATTTGAATTAACTACATTCCCCTCTGAATACTTTTTATTATATGTGTTTTCAGCAGTGTAAAATGCTTTGAAGTCGGCTTTAGGACTGTCGTAGTTTGGATATGAAGGATAAACCAAACTTTTCTCTAAAGCTTCTTCATCTTTAGATTGTGTTGCAATATCCATATCGGCTACAATGATAAAGTTATCCATGATTTGAAACAGACCATTCGCTTTACCTTTGTATTGAATAAGGTCTTTATCTTCTATTAAAGCATCAATATCAGCAGTACTTCCTGCGGTAAATGAAACTAATTTTTTTCCATTATAGGTAAAAGAAGATTTAGCAGTGTTTTGAGTTGCTTTCTTACTCCCGCTGATTTCATAAGTATAGCCATCATTTAAAACCATTTTGAAACTAGATTCATCTGGAGTTTCTATTGTGCCAGTATATTTTGCACTCGTTACAAAAGTTGCAGCTTGTGCATTGTCAATAGTCAAAGTTGCATCTACAGAAGTTGGTAAATAAAATTCATCATTTATTGTAATTCCAGTTTGCCAATTATAACTGTCTACCAGTTTTATTTTAATGTTTGAAGAGTTGCTTTTGGAAGATAAAGATGCATTGTTAGCAGTTTGAGTTGCTTTTGCAGGGAAAACAAATTTTAATTCAGTAGTTGAAGCTGTTTTAACCCATATTTTTGTTGAATTATTCCAAGTGTAAATTCCATATACGCCGGAAACATTTAGAATATCTTCTATTTTATTATCATTTTTTCCATTGAAAATGTCAACAGAACTGATCCTTAATAAATCTCCTAAATTTTGAATGGCTTCAATGGCTCCAGATGTTTTGGATTTGTTCATTTGAACTAGCATTTCATTTGCTTCAGCCTCTAGTTTCACTTTCTGTTCTGCTGGAGTTAATTTTGAATACGGTTGCTTACAGATAGCTTCAATTTGAGCAGTTAAACTTTCTTCAGAAGCGCTATCTAATTCCTCGTTGCTAGAGCAAGAAATTGTCAGTTGTGAAATAATCACTGAAAATAAAAAAATCTTTTTAATCATGGGTAAAATTTAAAATTATTAATAAATGAAATTTGGACTTTTGGGTTTGATTGTGTACAATAAAGATGTTTTATTAAAAATAACGTACAATTTAATTAGCGGCAAAATTACGGAATTTTATCAATGTCGCAATACCCACTTTTAATGATATTTATTTAAAAACCAATTAAATTATTATTGGTGAACTTAGATTTTTATCTTTGGAACATTGTTTCGATTTAAATCTAAAATTATATGCTTTTTTCAAAAATAGAAGGCTCTGGCAAGCCACTTTTAATTCTTCACGGATTTCTGGGAATGTCAGACAACTGGAAATCCCTCGGAACACAATTTGCAGTCGGTTTTCAAGTTCACATGCTCGATCTACGCAACCACGGACGAAGCATGCATTCTGATGACTTTAGTTATGAAATTATGGCTCAGGATGTCTACGAGTATTGTCAGGCTCATAATTTAGAAAACATCAATATAATAGGACACTCGATGGGTGGAAAAGTAGCTATGCTTTTGGCTACGTCACATCCTGAACTAGTCGATAAATTGATTGTGGCTGATATTGGACCAAAATTTTATCCCCAACATCATCAAGATATATTGGCGGGATTGAATGCTGTTGATTTTTCAATAGAACCCAGCCGAAGCGATGTTGAAGCAATTATGACGAAGTTTGTCCCTGATTTTGGAACGCGACAATTTTTGATGAAAAATTTATTTTGGAAAGAGCCTTCGCAATTGGCTTTTCGATTCAATCTAGCTGTTTTTAATAAAAAAATGGATGAAATAGGAGTTGCTTTACCACAAAGCACTCGTTTCCTAAAGCCAACATTGTTTATTCGTGGTGGTAATTCCAAGTACATTTTAGATAGTGACGTTGAAGATATCAAAGCGCATTTCCCAGATTCAAGCATCGAAACGATTCCGAATGTTGGGCATTGGCTACACGCCGAAAACCCAATTGAGTTTTATCAAAAAGTGACTTCTTTCTTAAAACAACCGTGATAATTTTAAATATTCACTACATTTATTAAAACTTTAAAATTAAAATCCATGAATTTACTGATCAAAATTCTTATTACTTCTGGCTTAGTATTGCTAATTGCAAATTTTATGCCTGGGGTTCGTGTGGCAGGATTTACCACAGCATTAATAGTAGCCATTGTTCTGGGGTTGCTTAATATATTTATCAAACCAATATTAGTACTACTTACATTGCCTGTTACGATCATTACTTTAGGATTGTTTTTATTGGTAATTAATGCACTTATGATCTTATTGTGTACAAAGATTGTAGGCGGATTTAGCGTAGATACATTTTTAACGGCCTTGTTTTTCAGTATTATTTTATCATTACTGCAATCTATTTTGAATGCAATATTAGGCGAAGGGAAATAAAAATTTATTTTTAACATCTATTTATGATCTCAATTATTTGGGCTTATTTTAATTTATTACCTTTGTATTTCAATTGATATAGAATGTCTAAAACGTTTTACATACTTTTATTTGCAATACTTGGTTTCATATTGACTCCAAGCCGTGCATTTGCGTGTGGAACAAAGACTGAAAAATCCTGTTGTAAAAAAATGTCCTCTGTTGAGAAGACAAAAAAAGAATGCTGCAAGAAATCAGAGTCTTCAAAGAAGAATTCTCATGAAGGTTGCGATGGGGCTTGTAAAAGTATTGGTTGCAGTAATTCAACTGTTTTATTAAGTAGCACAGCAATTTTATACAGCGATTTAAACCTTAAACTTTTTAGTTTTTCGACTGAAAAACAAAATTATTATTATTCTGCAATCTTCATATCCTCTGATTTCAGATCTGTTTGGCTTCCACCTAAAATAAGCTAAATCCCTTTTCTGACAGCCAAAATACTGTCTTTTTCAAAGCACTTTGTGTTTAACAATCATTAATTTTTTTGGTCCAATACAGATTGATATGTAGCTTACATAGCTTATTATTTCAGTTTTTTTTGGGACTAATTCACTTCAAATTCAAAATACAATGAACTCAATAAAAAAAATATTGATGGCAATGACATTATTGCTCTCAATCAACGTAGTAAGCGCGCAAATTAAAAACGCTAAAACAGAAACAGTAAAAATATACGGAAACTGTGGCATGTGTAAAACTAAAATAGAAACTGCTGGCACCCTTAAAAAAGTAACAAAAGTAGAATGGAATCAAGACACTAATATGGCAGTTCTTACTTATGATGCATCTAAGACAAGCCAGGACGAAATTTTGAAACGCATTGCTTTAGTTGGTTATGACAGCGATAAATTCCTTGCTCCAGATGCTACTTATGATGCTTTGCACGAATGTTGCCAATATGAAAGAGTAGCTAAAGTAGCTATGCCAACAGAAATTAAAATGGAATCAGCGACTACGGAAAATCATTCCAATCACGCTGATAATTCAGGTAGTAAGCAACAACACGACACACAATTAAAAGTTGTTTTTGATACTTATTTTGCGTTGAAAGATGCGTTGGTAAAAACAGACGGCAACGCGGTTGCTGCAGAAGCAAAAATAATGAAAACAGCTTTGAGTGCAGTAAAAATGGAAACTCTTGCTATGGATGTGCATATGGTTTGGATGAAGGAAATGAGTGGTTTAATGACTTCTGCCGGAGCTATTGCTGCAACGCAAGACATTGAACTTCAAAGAGAAATTTTCATTCCTTTCTCAAAATCAATTTACGAATTGCTAAAAGTAGCTAAATATGAAATGCCTGTTTACGTACAGTTTTGTCCAATGGCAAATGGAGGTGAAGGTGCTAATTGGTTAAGCAAAGAAAATGCTGTAAAGAATCCTTTTTATGGTTCTAAAATGCTGACTTGCGGAAAAGTAGTAGAAACGATTCAATAATTTTTTACAGCAATAATATGAAAAAAGTAATCGCCTGTTGTATACTGTTGCTCACTATTTCAGTTGCAAACGCACAATTAAAACTAGGCGATAGCCTGCCTGATTTTAAACTTTTCAACAATAATGAAGTTGCCGTAGAGGTAGCTTCGCTTAAAGGTAAAATAGTTTTAGTTGACTTTTGGGCTTCCTGGTGTGGGCCTTGCAGAGTGGCTAATAAAAAATTAGTTCCTTTTTACAACCAAAATAAAAGTGGCAATTTAGAAATTATAGGAATCTCTCTAGATAGTGATACTACTAAATGGAAAAATGCTATCGAAAAAGACAAGCTTCCTTACACGCAACTAATAGATCCTAATGGATTTGATGCAAAAACGGCGCTTCTCTTTGGAATTGAGCAATTGCCGAGTTCTTATTTATTTGACGAATCCGGAAAATTGGTCGCTATCAATCCAACACTTGAAGAAATTTCAATCCAATTAAAAAAATAGAATCATGAAAAATATACCGTTAAAATTTGTCTTAGTTGCTTGTTTAGTTTTAATCACAAGTATGAAATCGTTTGCTCAAATCTCAAAAGCTGAGATCATTGCAACGGGTTTAACCTGTTCTATGTGTTCCAATGCGATAAACAAGCAGTTAAAAACATTGCCCGAAGTAGTTACTATAGAAACCGATTTGAATACCAATACGTTCATTGTAACACTTAAGGAAGGTAATGATTTGAGTCCAAAAGTATTTAAGGAAAAAGTGGAAAAAGCAGGTTTTTTTGTTGGCTCTTTAGTGGTCACTTCAAAGCCCGAAACCATAACTAAAAGCGCGTATATCTTGTTTAATGACAAACTAAGTAATGTGAGTGAAATACAATTTAAAATACTTGACAAAGGATTTGTAACTGAAAAAGAGTTTAAAAAATTATCTAAAACCTATAAAAATGTCGAAACCTACGCTTCAAACAACGAAGATGATTTTCACATTAAATTGATAAACGAATGAGAAATGTAATTTTATTTTTTGTGGCAATCAGTTGTCAAACTATTTTTAGTCAAGAATTATTTGTAGTAACTGATCCTGCCAGTAATGTCCCAGCGAATTCACTTGCTTTAAACGTGATGCAATCAGCATTTAAAGAGCAAATTAAAACAGGTTATAATTACCATTTAATGCCTGAGATAACTTATGGAATAAATAAGAATTTAATGGTAAGAGGTTCCGCTTTTATAAGTACAAGAACTAATGCCTTATATGCTGAAGGCGCTGGTGTAATGGCAAAATATCGGTTTTATTCTGAAGATGATTTGAATAGTCATTTCCGCATGGCAGCATACGGAAGATATAGTTTTAATCGTGCTGATATCCATCAAGAACAAATTGAAATCTTGGGGCATAATACAGGTTTTGAAACAGGTATAATTGCAACAAAATTATTAAAAAAAGTAGCTATTAGTTCCTCTTTAAGTTTTGAGAAAGCACTAGACAATAAACCAAATTATCCTTTTCCAGATGAACTGGGAGATAATGCTACAAACTATTCGCTGTCATTTGGTAAACTAATGTATCCTAAAAAATACACGAGTTTCAAGCAAACTAATATCAATCTAATGTTAGAATTTGTAGGGCAAACCATAAACGAAAATGGAAAATCGTATTTGGATGTTGTCCCAGCGATACAATTTATTTTTAATAGTCAGGCGCGATTGGATTTAGCGTACCGTCAAGAACTAATTAGTTCAATGCTGCGTTCTGCGCCGAACGGACTGTACTTCAATTTGTATTACACGTTCTTTAACTTAAAAAAACAAAACAATTAATTTTTTAAAACTAGCAATCATGAAAACTCTATTTATAACAGCTTTACTAGCTATCACAGTAGCTTCTTGCAATCAGAAGGTTAAAGAAGTCGAAGCTGCAGAAACGACAGCAACTGCCAACGAATTATATGCTTGTTCTATGCATCCTGAAGTTACTGGCAAAAAAGGTTCAGAATGTCCGGAATGTGGTATGGAACTAACCAAGAAAGTGGCGCAAGGTACAGCAACGGAAAAAGAGGACGCCAATAACGCCGATGTAGAAACAAAAAATGCAGTGTCAAACACTAAAACAGTTGCGGCAACTTCGTTTACAATTAATGAAATTGTAAGCAGTTATATAAAGCTTAAAAATGCACTTGTAAAAGATGATTCAAAAGGAGCTGCAAACGCAGGGAAAGGTTTATACGCGATACTAAATAGTACAGATACAAAATCACTAGATGCGAAATTAAAAAAGGAATATGTTGCTATTGCCGATGATGCGAAGGAGCACGCAGAACATATTGGCGACAATTCGGGTAAAATTGAGCATCAAAGAGAACATTTTGCCATGTTGAGCAAAGACATCAACGATTTTGTACAAACTTTTGGAACTACTCAAAAATTATATCAGGATTATTGCCCAATGTATGATGAAGGGAAAAGTGGCTACTGGATAAGTGAAACTAAGGAAATCAAAAATCCATACTTTGGCTCCCAAATGCTTGCTTGTGGATCCGTACGAAAAACATTTTAAATGAAAATTAGCGTCAAAAAAATATTCGTTTTAGGTTTGATTATTTTTTTGCTGATACAATTTTATCAACCTGCTCGCAATTTAGATTACGGTCAGGTTTTGCCAACGCATTTCAATAAAATCTATGCAGTTCCATCTGATGTAGAAAGTATTTTACGAACCTCTTATTATGATTGTCACAGTAATAACACAGAATATCCGTGGTACTCCTACATTCAACCCGCGAGAATCATTTTGGATAATCATATTAAGGAAGGAAAAGAAAACTTGAATTTCAGTACGTTTGGCGATTATTCTCAACGTAAGCAGGGAAACAAATTAGAACGTATTGTTAAGCAAATCAAATCGGATGAAATGCCATTAGCGACTTACACTAGGATGCATAAAAATGCCATATTATCGCAAGAGAATAAAAGGCTATTGATTACCTGGATGGAAAACACAAGAGACAGTATGTCAACGGGCTTTTAAAAAATAAAACAGCTTTTGTATAAAAATGTCATATAGAAACTTATTTCTTTTTTTGGAGGAGAAATAGATAAAATTAAACCTTTTTAGTTGCTCATTTACAGTAAATTATACAATTTAAACCAATAAAAACACAACTGATCTAAGGCTGCTTTTTTGTACTATTACTATGCAGAAATTCATCTGCAATTAATACACTTTAATCATGAAAAAAATATTTTTTTTTACCCTAATGGCGGCTTTTGTATTGATCTCTTGTAACCAAAAAAATAATGAGAATTCAACAAATGATACTCCGATGATGAATGATAACTCCACTATGATGAACTCTGACTCTACGATGATGGGCAATGATTCAACTATGATGGGTAATGACGCAAAAATGATGAAAAATACAACAATGTATGCTTGTCCCATGCATCCTGAAGTTCAAGGCAAACTGAATGATAAATGTCCTAAATGTGGCATGAAATTAACAGAGCCTGTTGCAGAAACCGCTGTAAAAAGCAATAACTAAAATAAGGATTTACCTTATTATCTATAATCAACCTTGCTTTGTATATCGGGGTAAGGTTGATTAAAAACATACTAAAATGAAGCATACCTACACTATTACTGGAATGACTTGTAATGGCTGTCGTTCATCAGTTGAAAAAGCATTAAATTCTATTGAAGGGATTGAAGCAATGGTTTCTCTAGATCCACCAATTGCTACTTTACTAATGAAAGATCATATACCATTAGCTCAATTACAAGAAACGCTTTCTAAAGCTGGCAAGTACACCATTTCTATGGAATCTCCTGCAGATACTATCTCAGAAACATCAAATGAACTTCCAGTAAAATCTTGTTGCAGTTCGAATAAACCACAAGAGAAACCAACAGTAATTTTACCCGATAATGCGCCCGGAAAATACTATTGTCCGATGCATTGCGAGGGAGAAAAGGTTTATGATAAACCGGGAGATTGCCCCGTTTGCGGTATGGATTTGGTCAAAGAAGCGGCGTTACCTAACAGTAAAACGGTATACACTTGTCCTATGCATCCTGAAGTTGTACAAGAAGGTCCTGGTTCTTGTCCTATATGCGGAATGGATTTAGTGCCAATGGAACCAACCGAAAGTGAAGAAAATAAGGTATATAATGACTTGGTGCGTAAAATGAAAATCGCAGTAGTTTTTACGGTTCCGGTGTTCATAATTGCTATGTCAGATATGATTCCTAATAATCCATTAATGAAAATAATGGACGCTTCAAAATGGAATTGGGTACAGTTAATTTTATCGCTTCCAGTAGTTTTTTATGCGTGTTGGATGTTTTTCATTCGGGCTTATAAATCTATTATTACTTGGAATCTCAATATGTTTACTCTTATCGGAATTGGTACGGGAGTGGCATTTTTATTTAGTTTAGTTGGGATGTTTTTTCCTGATGTTTTTCCCGATGAATTCAAAACTCATAACGGAACGGTTTCTCTCTATTTTGAAGCAACGACGGTGATATTAACGTTAGTTTTATTAGGACAACTTTTAGAAGCCAGAGCACACAGTCAAACTAGTGGAGCGATAAAAGAATTGTTGAAATTAGCACCAACCGAAGCCACTTTAGTTATTGACGGAGCTGATAAAGTAATTTCGATTCATGATATCAAAAAGGGAGATCTACTACGTGTCAAACCCGGAGATAAAATTCCTGTGGATGGGAAAATTACCGATGGAGAAAGTACGATAGATGAATCGATGATTTCGGGAGAACCTATTCCTGTTGATAAAAAAAGCGATGATCCCGTAATAGCGGGAACCATAAACGGGAATAAGTCCTTTGTTATGATTGCCGAAAAAGTAGGTTCAGAAACTTTGCTTTCGCAAATCGTTAAGATGGTAAATGATGCGAGTCGTTCCAGAGCGCCCATTCAAAAGCTAGCGGATAGTATTGCTAAATATTTTGTGCCAATTGTAGTTATAGTTTCTGCAGTAACCTTTTTTGTTTGGGCACAATTTGGACCAGAACCAGCTATGGTTTATGGATTTATCAATGCCATTGCGGTATTGATAATTGCGTGTCCTTGTGCTTTGGGATTGGCTACACCCATGTCAGTAATGGTTGGCGTTGGGAAAGGAGCACAATCTGGAGTTTTGATAAAAAACGCCGAAGCACTTGAAAACATGAACAAAGTAAATGTTCTGATTACCGATAAAACAGGAACCATCACCGAAGGAAAACCTTCTGTAGAGAAAGTATTCGCTACTAATAATGACGAAGATTCTTTATTGCAAAGCATTGCTTCTTTGAATCAGTACAGCGAACATCCTTTGGCGCAAGCCGTAGTAAATTTTGCGAAAGCGAAAAAAGTTTCCTTAATCGAAGTCAAGGACTTTGAATCTATTTCAGGAAAAGGGGTTACAGGTACAGTTATCAATAAAAAAGTAGCGCTGGGAAATAAAAAATTGATGGAGCAAGTCAGTGCAACAGTTTCGGCAGAACTAGAAAATCAAATTATCGCCGAGCAAAAATTAGGTAAAACAGTCTCCTATATAGCAGTTGATAGAATTGCTGTAGGGTTTGTGTCCATTACGGACGCCATAAAAGCAACAAGTGTAGAAGCCATAAAAGAGTTGATACGTCAAGGTGTTGAGGTAATCATGTTAACAGGTGATAACGAAAATACGGCTAAAGCAGTCGCTCAGGAATTGCATCTAAGTTCTTATAAAGCGGGTTGTTTACCTGAAGACAAGTTAAAAGAAATAAAACGACTGCAAGCCGAAGGCAAAATAGTTGCCATGGCAGGCGATGGAATAAATGATGCTCCAGCATTGGCGCAAGCCGATATAGGAATTGCCATGGGAACCGGAACAGATGTAGCCATAGAAAGTGCGAAAATTACGTTGGTGAAAGGCGATTTGCTGGGGATTGTAAAAGCCAAAAATCTAAGTCATGCTGTGATGAGAAACATTAAACAAAATTTGTTTTTTGCCTTTTTTTATAACGTGTTGGGAATTCCTATTGCTGCTGGCGTTTTGTATCCTTTTTTTGGAGTCTTGCTTTCACCAATGATTGCAGCTTTGGCAATGTCTTTTAGTTCCGTTTCTGTAATTGTAAACGCACTTCGATTGCGTGGTTTAAAACTTTAAACAAAAATATTTAAGAGTTTCTTAGAAAATTAAAAAACATGAAAAGTACTATACTATTACTTGTATTACTGATGCTTATTTCTCCTTTAGCAAAAGCAGAAAATAAAAATGGAATTACCATTTCCAGCAAAGCATCCATTTTTCAAACACAGCAGGTAACGTACACTTGTGTGATGCACCCGGAAATACATGCGAGTAAACCTGGTAAATGTCCCAAATGCGGGATGGATTTAATCAAAGAAAAAGCGAAATCGGTAAAAAAACCAGTTGCCAAAAAACAAGTACCAAAAGCAATTGTTAAAAAGCAAATCCCATTGCGAACCAGCGTGAATCAAACCAAAGCGGCAAGTGCAGATGCGCATCAAAATCATGTAAATGTTCCGGAAAACAGCATCACAGTAAAAGACGAGCCCGTTAAAAGAACAGCTAAAAATGTGCCGCCTAGAACCGTTCGCTATGATCTATATGTTCGGGATACGATTGTCACTTTTGGGGATAAACCCAAAAGAGCTATTGCTGTAAACGGACAAATTCCGATGCCAACGCTCACCTTTACCGAAGGCGATATTGCCGAAATTTATGTACACAACGAATTAAAAGAAGATACTTCGCTGCACTGGCACGGCTTGTTTTTGCCTAATAAAGAAGATGGTGTACCAAATCTTACTCAAATGCCCATTAAACCGGGCACGACACATAAATATACCTTTCCAATTATTCAAAACGGAACCCATTGGTACCATAGCCACACAGGATTACAGGAGCAAATTGGGATGTATGGTTCTTTTATCATGAATAAGAGAAACGAGGACCCAACTTTCAGAAAAGGAATCGATGATTTACCAACCATTCCTATTATTCTCAGTGAATGGACGGACATGAAACCAGAAAATGTACATCGAATGCTACACAATGCTACCGATTGGTTTGCCATTCAAAAAGGAACTACGCAAAGTTATGCCGAAGCTATTAGAGCGGGACATTTTAAGACAAAAGTCACTAACGAATGGAAACGTATGACCGCTATGGATGTAAGTGATATTTACTATAATAAATTCCTAATCAACGGAAAAAATGAAAGTCAAATAGAAGGATTTTCTGCACCTCCTTTATCCGTAGATGATTTTGGGGCACGTAAGTTTAAGGCTGGTGATAAAGTACGATTGAAGATTTCTAATGGTGGGGCTTCTACTTATTTTTGGTTGCGATATGCTGGCGGAAAAATTACCGTCGTAGCTAGTGATGGAAATGATGTGGAACCGGTTGAAGTAGATCGATTACTAGTTGCAGTTTCTGAAACGTATGATGTTGTTGTCACTATTCCTGCTGAGAAAACCGCCTATGAGTTTTTAGCAACTTCAGAGGATCGTACTAAATCGGCCTCGATATATTTAGGCGATGGTATCAAGCAACTGATTGAACCTATGCCTAAGTTAAAGTATTTTGAAGGCATGAAAATGATGAATGGAATGATGAAAATGAATGGCGATTTAGATGATATGGGCATGCAAATGTCGCTGAACCAAATGGATATGAATGTGGTGATGTATCCTGAAATTACTGGAGCTTTACCGACGGAAGGAAGCATTAAAAGTAAATCTGGGATGGATCATTCTAAACACAACATGGGCAAAATGAAAATGGAGTCCACGCCAAAACCTGTTGCTCAAATGGATCATGCTGCGCATAAAAAGGGAGATATGAAAATGGATGATTCTGCTGCAAAAATGGACAACATGAAAATGACCGAAGCCGATTATGACAGTAACGCACTTTCAGATATAACCACCTTGAATTATGCGATGCTGAAATCGCCAACTAAAACAACGTTACCGAAAGACGCACCAGTAAAAGAATTGCGTTTTGAATTATCCGGAAACATGAATCGCTATGTTTGGAGTTTGGACAATAAAGTAGTTTCTGAAGCGGATAAAATTTTAATTAAAAAAGGAGAGAATGTTCGAATTGTACTCATCAACGGTTCGATGATGCGCCATCCCATGCACTTGCATGGACACGATTTTAGAGTGTTGAACGGTCAAGAAGAATACGCACCACTGAAAAACATCATCGACATTATGCCAATGGAAACCGATACCATTGAATTTAATGCGAATGTAAAAGGTGATTGGTTTTTTCATTGTCACATTCTTTATCACATGATGGCGGGAATGGGTCGGGTTTTTAGTTATGAAAATCAAGAACCCAATCCTTTGATTCCAAATCCAAAATTAGCCCAGCGTAAATTGTTTGCTGAAGATCGTAAATTTCATTTTATGGGCGAAAATGATTTTGCAACCAACGGTAATGATGGAATGGTAATGTTTAGCAACACACGTTGGAGTATCGGTACTGAATGGCGTTTGGGATATACCAATCATCACGGGTATGAAACCGAAACGCATATTGGGAGATACATTGGGAAAATGCAATGGTTAATGCCGTTTATTGGTTTTGATTGGAGGTACCGAAAAATGGAAATGGGAGAAATAGAAGAGAATCTTTTTGGTCAAAGCAGTACAAAGGATAAGCGAGCCGTTTTTAGTGCCGGTGTAGAATATACGTTGCCAATGCTTATCAAAGCGCAAGCCGAAGTGTACACCGACGGGAATTTCAGATTGCAATTCGAACGTATGGATATTCCGGTTTCCAAAAGATTGCGCATGAATTTGATGTGGAATACCGATAAAGAATACATGGCTGGATTGCGTTATATTTTAACTAAAAATTTCGGGATTACAACGCATTATGACAGTGATATGGGATTAGGTTTTGGGCTGAATGTGAATTATTAAATTCACAGAGTGAAATGTTTATCTATTGACTCACTGATTCGGAGTAAATTATAAACTGACCTCTGTGGAGTCATGAAGAAAGCCTATAACCTTTAAAATAGAAAATTATGTTAAATAAAGAAAATGGAGAAATGCACATGGCATCCTACATGTATATGGGGATTCATGTTTTTTGGTGGTTTTCAATAATAGTTTTAGGACTGTTAGTATTAGCAGCAGCACATAGATATAGAAAAAGAAAATGATTTTGGGCAGCACTCCTTAATTGATTTGAAAAATAAATTTCAACTTAAAAATAATAAATAGCCCTATTATTTGGTTAAAAGTGTTGAAGTTGTAACTGGAAAAATCATCCTAAAATTTTGTTATGTGTCTTACTGCTGTAAAACAGTAAGACACAAACAAATTAATCTTTTTTATGTTGTTCCGTGTGATTTTGATTTCCGTTAATAGTGTGGTCTCCCACGTTCATTCCGTTTGACATTCCGATCATAAATGCAGTAATGATTAGCATGATTTTTCTTTTTGCCCAATGAATAGGGCGTTTAGATTCCTCTAAACGGGTTTTAGTTTTGTGTTTATAAATTTTGTAAATGATAAATGATTAGACATTTGGTATCATCTTTATGCATGGAATTGCATAAATGCCTAGAAATAAATTTCTAGGATTTGTATAAACTTTTAGAGGAATTACGTGAAGTAATCATCTCATTTATAAAGATGTGTTGTGCTGTAAATGAACTTACTTTTTGATAAAGCAGCGTTTGTAATTTTAGAAGCGCCTTAATTTGAAGACCATAAATATCTTTAAACTGCAGGAAAGCTAACTGAAATAAGAATGGGGTTTTTTCAGAAGAATTGATCTTATTGAATGCGTATAACTTCGAACCTTTATAGTTTAATTCACTTCTTAGGATTGCATTCGAGAATTGATAATAATCTGCTGAATTTGATGGATAATTTAAAGTACCATCATTCACCATAAGACCAAAGGCCAGAAAGAGTGAAATGAGATATTTTAAATGCTTAGTCAATTTATTTAATTTGAATTATAATTTCAAAAATACAAAAGGA
Organism: Flavobacterium frigidum; assembly: GCF_048286735.1. Classification (GTDB taxonomy): domain Bacteria; phylum Bacteroidota; class Bacteroidia; order Flavobacteriales; family Flavobacteriaceae; genus Flavobacterium. The sequence goes on from NZ_JBLVPU010000001.1 coordinate 274,232, forward strand.
ACTGTGAATTAAGGACTTTTTTTATTCTTTTTGTTCACAAGCGGCACCTTCGCATGAAACTTTAGCTTTATTCTTTAAAAAATGAGCCTATTTAAAAAAAAACTTGATATTGGTAACAGTTAGTCTTGAGTGGATTACAAATATCAAATATAATTTGGGCTGTTTTTTTTGAAGTTTTGTTTGTTTGGCTTGGTACGTTTTGTAAATAATTCTATTTTTGTACCCGAAATAAAAAAGGAGGCCCGTTCGTCTATCGGTTAGGACGCATGGTTTTCATCCATGTAAGAGCGGTTCGATTCCGCTACGGGCTACAATTACAATAATATAATTCTGTTTTTAGAGCTTATTGTTGTAGAAATTCACTTAATAACTAAGCCCTGAAAAGTCATATTTTTCAGGGCTTTTTTGTACCTGATTTTTGGAAATTGAGTTTTTTTCTTCGGTATAATCAATTTTGTCTAATCGAGTAGAGCCGAGATTTTTATTAACCGATTTTGAAATATTACTTAAACTTTTTTACAAACAGTATGTAAATTTGAAAAATATCAAAAATTACTACTTAAAAAAATCCAATCGTTTATCTTGTATCGAATCTATTCGGAGCATTTTATAATCCAAAATATAGTTTTGATACACGCGCCAAGGTGCTTTGTTTCCTTGACTCGGTAATGTTTTAGCCGCTCTCAGTATATAGCCAGAGTTGAGGTTCAATAGCGGTACTGGCTGCAAATTAGTCTCCACAACTTTAGCTTGCACCGCTTTGTATTGGTTTTTTTCTAAATAGGTCAACAAACGTGAAATGTATTCGCTTGTTAAGTCACTTTTTAATGTCCAAGACGCATTGGTATACCCAACAAAAATAAAAAAGTTTGGTAAATCACTGATCATTAACCCCTTATAAACAAAAGAACTGGCTAAGTCAAAAGGTTGCGAATCCAATTGAATAGTAACGCCTCCAAAAGGAACTAAATCTAATCCAGTCGCGGTAATAATAATATCAGCCACAAGAGTTTTGCCTGATTCTAATACAATGCCATTTGCGGTAAATCGATCAATATGATCTGTCACGACCGTTGCTTTGCCTTTCCGTATGGCTCTAAAAAAATCGCCATTTGGGGCTATACAAAAACGTTGTTCCCAAGGATTATAATTCGGAATAAAATGAGGATCTACCGGAAAGTCGCCTAATCCTTTTTTGGCTCCTTTGATAATAAAATTTTTCATTGCCTCAGGAAAGAACTTGCAGAGGTTAAAAAAGACTATAGCGTAAAAAATATTTTTATACCGAATCAATCGATAGGCTAGTTTTTTTGAAAAAACACGTTTGATTCGTGCAGCAATTTTATCATGGTTCGGTAAAGCTGCAATGTACGTGGGCGAGCGTTGTAACAGTACTACCTGCGCACCTTGATTAGCAAGTTCGGGCAAAATAGTTACTGCAGTTGCTCCACTCCCTATGATTAATACGTTTTTAGTGTTAACAGCCAGTTCTTTTGGCCAGTGTTGCGGATGAATTATTTCACCTTCAAACAGCGATTGATTTTTAAATGTGGGTGTATATCCTTTATCATAATTGTAATACCCACTACAACTGAAAATAAAATTACAGGTAAATACATTTTCTTTGGCTGTAGCCAAATTTAAAGTAGTGATGGTCCAAATTTTTTCTTTCGAATCAAAATTATAGGAAAGCGCCTTTTGTTCATAAATGATGCGGTCTTTAACGTGATATTCGTCTGCTGCTTCATTGATGTATTTTAAAATAGAAGGGCCATCAGCAAATGACTTTTGGTCTTCCCACGTTTTAAAGGAATAACCAAAGGTGTACATATCTGAATCTGATCGAATTCCAGGATATTGAAATAGACTCCATGTACCACCCAATTCGGCTCTTGCTTCTAGAACAACATAACTTTTAGAAGGATTTTTACGAGACAAATGACAGGCAGCTCCAATTCCCGAAAGACCAGCGCCAATTATGATAATATCAGTATGCGTGTTGTGCATGATAAGTTTTAGTATTTGATTTGGTGCAAAATACAAAATAGATTCAACAAATTAATAGTACACCTAAATTGAAAATATAGTACTACGCTTGTGCGCATTAGTCTAACAATTGCATTTGCTTGAGGTAGTCAAAAATCAATTGATCTACTGCTGAAATTTTATCTCTGTCGGCATAATTTAGCCAATGTAGTGATTCAATTTCAGAACTTGCCTGAAGCGTTCCCTCATAAGCTGCAGCATAGCAGGTCATTTTTACTAATACTCCTTCAGGATGACCGTGTGCTTGGGCTTCAAAAACACCTAAGTACTGCACGCTGTTTGGATCAAGTTGTACGGTCAGCTCTTCTTGAATTTCTCTTACGAGTGCTTGAGCATCTGTTTCATCGTTCTCCCGTTTTCCTCCAGGAATGTAAAATTTGTCTTTTCTAAAACTTTTTGTAGACAGTATTGATTTGTTCTGCAATTCTATCCAGGCTAGTTTATCAATTGATTTCATGTGGAGCAATTTTTAGTAATTAAAATTTGATGACTGCATCTTTATATCCAGTTGCAGCTGTTGCTAAAAATCCAACAATATAGCGAATCTAGCTACTTTTTACACTATACGATCTTGTTTTTTATGGCAGTATGATTCAAGTTGTAATTTTGCATTCCTGATGCAATTATCGATTTATTTACATACAGAATTTTAAAAATCAATGTTTTAATTTGCTTTTTTTTAAAAATTTTTAACCAAGTTTAGAAAAACATTCATATATTTGTTTAACCTTAAATCTAAAAAATTAAACAATATGAAACATCTTAAAGTAAAATTATTGCTATTGGTAATGGGGATTTCTCTGTTTTTTGTTGCTTGTGACAATGGAGATGATGCTCCGGCTCCAACTGTAATTAATTCCAAAGTCTATCAATTGGGCGCGGTAGGAACTTCTGGCGTAACAGGAACGGCGACCATTATTGAAAAAAGTGATGCAACATTAAGCGTTGAGTTAGTATTGAAAAATACTGTTGCAGGAGCTTCACATCCAGCACACATTCATTTGAATACCGCTGCTGAAGGTGGTGATATTGCACTTACATTAAAAGCAGTTGATGGTGCGACTGGAAAAAGTACTACTGTATTTAGTGCACTAGATAATGGCACAAAAATTACTTATCAAGAACTACTTAATTTTGATGGGTATATTAATGTTCATTTAAGTGCAAGTAGCTTAGCCACACTTGTTGCACAAGGAGACATAGGACAGAATCAACTTACGGGAGTTTCTAAGGTATATACTTTGGGAAGTGTTGCTGTTCCAGCAATTTCGGGAACTGCTACTTTCTTTAAAAGAGTAAACGGAGAAGCACTAGCAATTGTACAATTGCAAAACACCACAAATGGTGATTCACACCCAGGTCACATTCATGCCAATACAGCAGCCCAAGGTGGTGGGATTGTATTTTCATTCAAACCAGTAACAGGTGGTACAGGATTAAGTGTTACAAACGTATCTAAACTAGATAACGGAACTGCCTTTGGTTACGACCAATTACTAACCTTTAATGGCTATATTAATTTTCATCAAAGTACTACTAATTTAGCTTCTCTTGTTGCTCAAGGCGATATTGGCCAAAATGAGTTAACAGGTAAAAAAGTAAGCTATGTATTAGCTCAAAAAGACGTTGCAGGAATTAGTGGTACTGTAGAATTTGCAGAGCGTGTAAACCTAACTACATTAGTAACCATTAAACTGATAGGAACAACGGCAGGTGCGATTCACCCAGCGCACATACATGAAAGCAATGTAGCTACTGGTGGAAATATCATTGCGGGTTTGAATCCAGTAAATGGGACTACCGGAATTAGTAAAACACAAGTAGCTACCTTAGTAGGTGGTGCTGCAGTAACCTACACGCAATTCTTAACACGTGCGGCTTATGTAAATGCACACTTGAGCGATGCGGACATGGCGACTATCGTGGCACAAGGAAATATTGGTTCAAGTGTTGGAGGCGGTGCTGGAACAGTTGAAACAAAAACATATACAGTTACTAATAGCGGTTCTTCATCTTACATTTTTAATGGTGAAGGATTCACAAATACAAGTAATCCAAATTTAACCTTAAGAAGAGGCGGTACCTACACTTTCAATGTGAATGCACCGGGACACCCTTTCTACATTAATACGGTTCAAGGTACTGGAACTGCCAATGCATATAATTCAGGCGTTACGGGTAATGGAGCAGTAAATGGAATGGTAAAAATCGTGGTTCCTTCAAATGCACCAAATACCTTATATTACAACTGTGAATTTCACGGTATGATGACGGGAACAATAACAATAACCAACTAGTTTTAAATTTGTAGTTTGTAAAAGGGGAGTGGTAAAACATTCCCCTTTTGCTTTTTATAAAACGTATTCGAATTCTTTTCCCTGACTACCCCTTTTGTAAAACGACTAATTTACATAGTATCTCAGTTTTTGATCAGCTAGAGCGAACTGATTGGTGTCTTGGCTGTTGCCAAAGTTCTAGTTGTTAAAAATATAGATTTAGGATTAAGGGATTTTATGTTCACAAGTAAAGGAACACAAGCAAAAATCATCTTGATTTTAACGTACAAAAAAAGAGGACACTACATCCTCATAATATTCTTTTTCTAAACTTTACGATAACTCCATAGGACCTGACAGTGTCTGGTTTCAGCTTGTCCGCTGCAGAGGATTCATCAGGAATTTCATTACTTTGTCGGTTCGCTATTGTTTGGATGTTTGTTCGTCGCAGCGAACATAACGAAGTCTAGCTGTTTAGAGGCTGTTTTTAATATTTAATCCAAAACGCTTCGGTTAAGTAAAAAACGGTATCTATGAAATATAAAACTTCATTTCTTGTCAAAACATTTTCATCATGTAAATCTTCTAAAATAATTCCGATTTCTCGATTGATATAATCATTGTTACGATTATTTTCAAAACCATTTAAAGTTAAAAATTCTTTGACTTGCTTCAAATCTGTTTTAGCAGTTATTGAAACATAAGATTGTTGAACAACCGCATATAAAATCTCATTATCTTTAGTAAAGCCAATCAAATCGTATGCTGTATCTGGAAAGAAATAATTGTGAAGCAATAAATTGTGTAAATAATCTTTCCAAGAATTGTAATAAATACTGTCATTCAACTTAAGTACATTTTCTGTATCTTTTAAATATACTTTTTGCTCTGCGCCTTCACTAACATATTGAGTTAAATCAATATCTATCCAAAGATTATTATCAGAAATATAGCTTTCTAATTTCTTTGTTTCTTGTTTTTTGATGTGCTTTTCGTCTTCAATGATTGTGCTTGTTTGCGCGCCATCGTTAAGGTAACTGGCGACTGATTGGATAGTTGTTCCATACCTAATTTGGCTCTTTCCTGAAAGGACATTGTGTAGTTCATGTTTCAAATGATTTTGCATCAACAAATATAAACAAACTTTTTAATTATTGAAAAGTCGTCGATCGTTACATCTTTCAAGATAACCGCGGTCGAAAGGTGTCTTGGCTGTAGCCCAAGTTCTAGTTCTTACAAAATCTAAAATTAGGATTAAGGAAATTTCTATGCATAAGTAAAGGAACACACGCAAAACCATCTTGATTTTACCGCATAAAAATAGAGGACATTACATCCTCTCGATATTCTCTTTCTATACTTAACGAAAAGTAGATAGTTTTTGCCTGTGACCGATTCTACCGTAAAAACGGGACAGGCTGTTTAACCGGAGTTTCATTGTTTGTGCTGCGCACTCAACGAGACTTTAGCTGTTACTAGCAGTACTTTTCATCATATTTGGTTGCAAATTAATTTATCGAGATTAGTAATGTATTCAGATAATATTCCAATATTTTCGATTAAATCAGCATTTGAGATGTCTGATGCATCATCGTTGTGATGAACAATTCTATTTCTTTTCAAGACAATATTATTAATCCGATCTTTTTGATTCAAAAAAATCGAATCTTGTTCTAGAATAATTCCAAATTTTTTGAACAAATCTCTTGTTCTAAATGGACTTCCTGAAATAAAATCATCTAATTCTTTTTTCTTAATTTTAATTTTTAGAGGTTCTATTTTAGAATCTGCATCTTTGAAATCTTTTTCAATATTCAAACTCCATTTAATCAGATTATGAGGTATATTTTTTTGAGATAATTTTAAATTTGTTTCGTCAATCACAACCATTAATGCATCCTTTAGATACGATTCTAAATATGCACACATAACAACAAGAAATGATTTTGTGAAAAAATTAGAGTTCTCAATGAAAAAAATATCTGGTTCGTCTGAAATCATTCGATTATTTGATGTGTCAATTATTTCGATTAATTTGTTAAATTGATTGATATATGATTCTTTATGTATTGTATTATCCATTTATTGAGTCTAATTTTTCAATCCACAGTTTTCTTCTTTTTAATATTGAACTTTTCTGTTGTAAACCTCCAGAAAGAGTTTTGTTAAAATTAACATCTTGGCAAAGCTCTTTAAATTTTTCTCCTATTTGTAATTTATTTACTGCAATGAACTCATTGCTTAAACTACGAAAACTCCACATTAATAAATCGTAATAAACTAAACTTTGTCTTTCTTTTAATTTAGTGGTGTTTACAAAAGGGTTATTGTCAAATGTTATCATACATTTATTTAGTGTTTCTGTAAAGTCAGTTCTCATAATTTCGATTTGATCATCTTCGATGTTTTGATTTTGCTCAATAAATTTATCTAAGTATTTCGATAATTTATCTTCATAATTTGATAAATCATTTTGCATTGCAAAATATCGTAAAATCATTTCGTTCGTTTCTCTTCCGTCTTTTGCGTTTTTTCCAGAAATTCCATTTCCAAAGGAAATAATAAAAGGATTGTTGCTTAATTCAATTAATAGGTTGTCAAATTTTCCTGGGTATATTGCGTGTCTAATTTCTTGTGGTGTTAATTGAACAGCACCTTGATTTAATCTTGCAAAAATTTCTTGAATTAATTCTTTTGGATTTTCTTTTCTAAGTATTATGCAACGAATTGTTGTGTTTTCTAATTCGGTTTTATAATCTCCAAGTTCAGAAAATAATTTACCTTCTAATTCATCAAAAACTGTTAATCCTTCTAATTTAAACTCATCATTAAAGAATCTTTTAATTGAAGTAATACGTTGAACACCGTCAATTACGATATGATTACCAAATTCATTTTCTGCAAAATAACAAGCAGGAAGCGGAATTCTCATTAAACAGGATTCAATAAATTTGGATGCTCTTTCATTTCCATCATTATCCCATTTATATTTTCTCTGAAATTCGGGATCAAGTACCAATTTTGCTGGATTGGTATTTGTTCTTAAGATTAAAGTTTCAAAAGGATAATCAATAGGGTATAGATTTAAGTTTCTATTTTCGGTCATAATAGTTCATTAAGTTTTATATTCATATTCTGCCATAGCATTGCTAGAAATGTTCTGGTACTGCAGTGAGTTTGGTACTAAATTAAGCCTATTCTTCGGATTTGCCAAATCATCCCAAATACAAAACCATCTTTCCAATAAGCCTATTGCCCAAATCCGTTATAGTAGCTGTTACCTAAAGAATTTACTCATTTTCCTTTCCAATCTCTTTCAAATCTAGTAACATATTTTGTAAGTTTTTGATTTATTCCTGCAGTAGAATAATTACTTTCAATCGCTTGTTTAGTTACAATAGATGCTAATCCGTGTAATATTTGTATGCTTTGTTTTATATAGACTTTATCGATTTTTGGTTTTTCTCCAACTTTATAAGTTGAGTTTTTCACTTCTCTATTATATTTTCTATCAACTTTACCATTATTGTGGGTATAAATATTTCTTCGTGCAATAATTTCTTGGTATAGTTCAATAGCAGTTTTAAAATACGATTCTATATTTTTGTCTACACCAATTCTAGCTTTGTCTTTGGTAAAAAAATCAGAAGGTTTACCGTAAAAAATCCCTCTGATTTTTTCTTCGGCAATTTTTGATATCATTTCAGTTTTATCTACACTTTCTAAAATAACTTTTATGAGTTTTTCTTTTTGTTCCTCTGTTTCATCATTGTTTAACAATTTATGAGAATGATCACGATAAATTCTAAAAGTTAAATCTTGTAAATAATTTTCAGTTAAAGAAACTGCTTCAAATAATGAACGTGATGGGTTTGTCTTTTTTAAAGTTCTAGCTATTACACCAAAAATTAAACTTTTTTTGAAGGCTGCCACATATGTTGAAGTTACACCTTCAAATTTCATTAATGGAAAATCATCCGTCTTTAAAAGTTCATGTAATTGTGGATAATAAAATTCTACAAATAAAAAGTCTTTATAGACTTCAAAGATTTGAGCAAAATAAGCGCTATACTTACTGTTAATTTCTGAAACTCCATGATATTGTGCAGTTGTTGTCATTTTTAGTTTTTTAAACTTTCAGGTAACTTGAATGTAAGTGTAACAAAATCACTCAAAGCCACCTCGTTTTGAATAGATATGTGTGATAAACGTCACATATTATTTGTTTCAAATATATAAATAATTCTTTACAAACTATCAAAAGGACTTTTTATTTATTGCAAACTTTTCGTACTAATGAGCATATAAATTTTGGTGGTTTCGCAGCTGCGATGTCCCAATAATTATGGTATTAATAGAATATTAATGCCTTGTCCTAATAAAGAGTAGTAAAATTATGGCTCAAGCCCAATTTCCTCGTTTGGCGAAAGTGTAATTCCACACAAATCCTTTTTTTTTTTAAAAAGATTGCCAATTTACCCGAAATTAAAGTAAGATGATTTTGTAATACTAAATTTCGATGAATTCATACAGCAGCAATTTTACGCTACAAATTAAAGATCTAATCTTACAGAATTCTAATCTCTGTTATTATTTGGGAATGTGAAAGTCACCTTGCGCATTTATCATTTGTTGGAAAGAAAAATTGGAGTTTTGTACTTTGACCCGCGTGAAGGATGGCAGTGGAGCTCTTTTATGGACAGCCTTTTTTTGGCTGGCGGTAAAAAGCGGGAACGAACAGCCTGACGCAACGCAGAGAAACGGAGGTGCGGCACGCCCAAACAAACCAAATATTTTAGATTTTTGGGGTCAGAATCCGACGGAATGCAATGCAAAAGGTTCGGGTGTAAAAAACTTGGTTGGCTTGTAAAAATTTTATAATTTTGCAGACCGAAATTATAATGTAAAGTAAAGAAGAAGATGGATATCAAAAGAGTAGCAATAGACGCTGTAAACGAGACGATTGTAATGACTGTAGTTCAGATGGATTACAAAGGTCAAGTAGCAAAAAGAATAAACGAAAAAATGCCTTTGGCAACCGTAAAAGGATTCCGTAAAGGTGCTGTGCCTAAAGATCTTGTTGAAAAACAATACGGAAAAGCGATCAAACAAGAAGAAGTTCAAAAAGTAGTGGATCTAGCACTAGAGCGTTTTGTACAATCAGAGCGTTTAAACTTGTTAGGAACTCCGTTACTTAAAGTGAATGAAAACTTTGATTGGAGTGCTGAAGAATTGGTTTTTGAATATGAAATTGGATTGGTTCCTAACTTCACTTTAGACTTAGAAGCTAAAAACGACATCGTAAAATATGTGGTTACTGCTGATGATAAATTGATTGACGGACAGGTAGCAAGAATCCAAAAGCAATTTGGAACTGCCATTCCTCAAGAAGTTGTTGCTGCAGATTCAGATGTGACTGGAACATTCTCTAACGAAGAAAAAGGAATTAATAACGCTACTACTATTGCTGCTGATCTTTTCAAAGACAAAGCGACTTTTGACTTGTTCATCGGTAAAAAAGTAGGGGATGTTGTGACTGTAAATACAAAAGGTTTATTTGAAGACGACCACCAATTGATGGACGTAATGAAAGTAAATCATGATGACGTGCACGGTTTAGAAGTGGATGTAAACTTCACCATCGAAGCGATCAATACAGCTGAATTGGCTGAGTTAAACCAAGAATTGTTTGATAAATTGTTTGGTGCTGGAACTATTGCTACTGTAGAGGAATTGAAAGCAAAAATTAAAGAAGATGCTGAATCTCAATTTGCACAGCAAGCAGACCAAAAATTATTAGGTGACGTTACTGAGTTCTTGATCGAAAGCACAAAATTTGATTTACCATCTGAATTTCTTAAAAAATGGTTGCAAACTGTTGGGGAGAAAAAATTATCTCCTGAGGAAGCTGAGGTAGAATACGCTCGTTCTGAGAAAGGATTGCGTTTTCAATTGATCGAAGGTAGAGCTATGGCTCAGTCTGACATCAAAATCACGTTTGAAGATTTGAAAACATTCACAACAAAAAATATCCGTCAGCAAATGGCACAATTCGGACAAACAAATCCTACTGACGCAGAAGTGCAAGGAATTGTTGCTAGAGTTTTGTCGAACCAAGACGAAGTAAAAAGACTTTCGGACCAAGTGGTTGCAGAGAAATTATTGGAATTGTTCAAAGAAAAAGCAAATCCTACAACGAAAGAGGTTACTTACGATGAATTTATTGCTGCTTCATACGGAGAATAAATTCGAGTCGTAAAGTCAGATGTTATAAAGTTAAAAGTTGAAAAAACGGAAAAAATTTCGTTAGGTGTTTCAAATTTTAAGATTTTATTACAAATGCAAAACAATAAAAAATAAGTATATTTGAGCGTCAGAAAATTAATTTTGACGCTCTTTTATTTTTTAGTGTTTTTAGGAGCTAATCCAGCTTTTCACTACAAGTTTTTTCTTCCGTTTCTGTTTTTTAAATCCCTGCAAGAGCTTCTTTCAGTCGCTTTGCAAGAATAAAAAAACTAAAAAACGGAATTCAAAAAGCTTTCCGTTACAATCTGGGCTAAAAAATAAGACATATTGACATCATTTAGAAATAGGTATGACCTTTGCACTAAATGGATTCATAAGATATAACGTAAAACTTAGAACAAAAAAATATGAACTACGGTAAAGAATTTAAAAAATTTGCTACAAAGCACCAAGGGATAAATGCTATGTACTACGACAAAATCGTAGCGGCAATGAACCCAACTAATATGACTCCATATATTATTGAAGAACGCCAGTTGAATATTTCACAATTAGACGTTTTTTCTAGACTAATGATGGATCGTATTATTTTTCTAGGAACTGGAATCGATGACCAAATTGCAAATATCGTTCAAGCACAATTGTTGTTCCTAGAAAGCGCAGATGCGTCTAAGGATATTCAAATTTACTTGAATTCTCCAGGAGGAAGCGTTTACGCAGGTTTAGGAATTTATGATACCATGCAATACATCAAGCCAGATGTTGCTACAATTTGTACAGGAATGGCGGCTTCTATGGGAGCGGTATTGTTGTGTGCGGGAGCAGCAGGAAAACGTTCGGCTTTGCCACATTCAAGAGTAATGATTCACCAGCCATCGGGCGGAGCGCAAGGAGTTGCGACAGATATGGAAATCAACTTACGCGAAATGTTGAAACTAAAAGACGAGTTGTACAATATTATCTCGCACCATTCTGGACAAACTTTTGACAAAGTGCACAAAGACAGTGAGCGTGATTACTGGATGAAAGCAGATGAAGCTAAAGAATACGGAATGATTGATGAGGTTTTAAGAAGAGGATAAAAATACAGTCGAAAGTCGAAGGTCGAAAGTCAAAAGCAATGCTAGTAACTTTCGACCTTATGACTTTATGACTTTAGACTAAAAAGAATGGCGAAAGAAAAATTAGAATGTTCGTTTTGTGGTAGAAAAAAGCCAGAAACTAATTTATTAATTGCAGGAATTGATGCTCACATTTGTGATAAATGCATCGAGCAGGCACACGGAATTGTTCTGGAAGAATTAAAAACATCCGGTAGTTCAAAACTAGTGGGTGATTTGATTTTGAAAAAACCAAAAGAAATCAGAGCGTTCTTAGACCAATATGTAATTGGACAAGACCAAACTAAAAAAGTAATGTCGGTTGCGGTTTACAATCACTACAAACGTTTGATGCAACAGCAACTAGACGATGAAGTGGAGATTGAAAAAAGTAACATCATCATGGTGGGACAAACAGGAACAGGAAAAACATTGGTGGCTAAAACCATTGCCAAAATGCTGGATGTACCGTTAGCGATTGTTGATGCTACAGTTCTTACTGAAGCAGGTTATGTTGGGGAAGATGTGGAGAGTATTTTGACACGTCTTTTGCAAGCAGCTGATTATGATGTAGCCAAAGCAGAACGCGGCATCGTATTTATTGACGAAATAGATAAAATTGCACGCAAAAGCGACAATCCGTCTATAACTCGTGACGTTTCTGGCGAAGGTGTGCAGCAGGCATTATTAAAACTGTTAGAAGGAACCGTTGTGAATGTGCCACCAAAAGGAGGACGCAAGCACCCAGACCAAAAATTCGTTGAGGTAAATACACAAAACATTTTGTTTATCGCCGGTGGTGCTTTTGATGGTATTGAAAGAATCATTTCAAAAAGATTGAACCGTCAGGCAGTAGGGTATTCTACTTCTAAGAATACAGATAATATTGACAAAGACAATTTGTTGCAATACATTATCCCAAAAGACATCAAAGATTTTGGATTAATCCCTGAGATTATTGGTCGTTTGCCAGTATTAACGCACATGGATCCTTTAGACAGAGCTACATTACGTTCTATTTTAACAGTGCCTAAAAATGCGTTGATCAAGCAATATGAGAAATTGTTTTTGATGGATGAAGTAACTTTCACTATTACAGATGAAGCCTTAGATTTTATCGTGGATAAAGCCTTAGAATATAAACTTGGAGCTCGTGGACTACGTTCGTTATGCGAAGCCATTTTAACGGATGCGATGTATGAATTACCAAGTTCTGATGACAAAACATTAGAAATTGATGCAGATTACGCTAAAGAAACATTGAATAAAAATTTATTGAAGCGATTGGAGATTGCGTCATAGAAATTACATATTTCTCAAAAATACTAACCTGTTCATTGATTTGAACAGGTTTTTTTAGGGGTAAATTACACTATATGTTATTGTTTGTAAAAAGGAACCTTATTTTTTTTTATCAAGGTCAAAATACCGAATTTTGTCCTTTCTAAATCAAATAAGTACAGCATGCAACTAGAAGAAAACGAGGTTATTTTATTAAAAGTTTCTGGACAAGATAAACCTGGTGTAACGGCTGGATTATCATCTATTCTAGCAAATTACGACGCCATTATTTTAGATATTGGTCAAGCAGATATTCACGACACGCTTTCTCTAGGAATTTTGTTCGAAATCAAAGCGGGATCAACCTCAGGTCCCGTTTTGAAAGATTTATTGTTCAAAGCCTATGAATTGGGCGTAAAGGTTAAGTTTAGTCCCGTTTCTATTTCAGATTATGAGATTTGGGTCAAAGGACAACGCAAACAACGCTATTCGATTAATGTGTTAGGAGAAACATTGACTGCAGTGCAATTAGCCGCTGTGACTCAGATTTTATCCAATCAAAATTTGAATATAGATTCTATTAAGCGTTTAACAGGTCGGGTTTCTATTATCGAAAAAGAAGAATTCCCGCGCTCTTGCATCCAATTGTCGGTGACGGGAACCATCATAGATAAGTCTTTTATGACGGCTAGTTTTATGGAAATTTCCAGAACCTTAGATGTGGATATTTCGTTTCAGGAGGACAATATGTACCGAAGAAACAGACGCCTGGTGTGTTTTGATATGGATTCGACTCTTATTCAAACCGAGGTTATTGATGAATTAGCGGAGTTAGCAGGTGTGGGTGTGCAAGTTCGTGCTATTACGGAAGCAGCGATGAATGGCGAAATCGATTTTAGCGAAAGCTTTAAACAACGCATGGCTTTACTCGAAGGATTAAGCGAAGAGGTACTGCAAACAGTTGCTGAAAATTTACCTATTACCAAAGGCGCTCATCGCTTGATGAAAGCCTTGAAATACTATGGCTATAAAACAGCGATTCTCTCTGGAGGTTTTACTTTTTTTGGAAAATACCTGCAAAAAGAATTGGGGATTGATTATGTACATGCTAATGAACTTGAAATTATCGATGGGAAATTGACAGGGAACTACTTGGGCGAAATTGTTGATGGTAAAAAGAAAGCCGAATATTTACAAGCCATTGCAGACAAGGAAGGCATTCATATCAATCAAACCATTGCGGTGGGTGATGGCGCCAATGATTTACCGATGTTGAATCTAGCAGGTCTAGGAATCGCTTTTCATGCCAAACCAACCGTAAAGGAAAAAGCCGAAAGTTCTATTTCTAGTTTAGGTCTGGATGGTGTTTTATACTTACTAGGCTACCACGACAGACATATTGATATGATGGAGTAGGAGTAAAATACGGCAAAAATTATAAAAAATAAGGCTGTTCAAAAAAGTGATTTTTTACAGCCTTTTTTATGCTTTAACGGTAAGTATTTTTTCAGGTTTTTCTTGTGTTTGTTTTTCTGGAACTTTACAAATTCCTCTAGCGCCACAACGCATTCTGTGCGGTCCGCAAGAACTTATTATAAAAAGTGTAATCAAGATATAAAAGGTATTTTTCAACTTTCCAATTTTATACAGTTTCCAACTGCATGCTTTTCAACTGCTCTAAATAATCTCTTTGGTTGGATAATCTCGGAATTTTATGTTGCCCACCCAACTTGTCGTGGTCTTTTAACCAATCGTAAAATAAATTTTTTCGCGCTACGTTAATTATTAGCGGGTTCAATGTCATGTTGTTGTAGCGTTTGGCTTCGTAATCTGAATTTAAAGATTGTATAGATTCATCTAGTGCTTTCTGGAATTGTGATACATCTGCAGGAGGATTTTTAAATTCAATCATCCATTCATGAGCACCTTTTTCTTTGCCTTCCATAAATATAGGAGCCACGGTGTAATCGACCACTTCCATTTGTGTTAGTTTACACGCTTTGGCAATAGCCTGATCGGTATTTTCGACCATTAATTCTTCGCCAAAAACATTGATGTGATGTTTGGTTCTTCCCGTTACCCGAATGCGGTACGGATTTAATGACGTGAAACGAACGGTATCACCAATCAAATAGCGCCACAAACCAGAATTAGTTGTAATTACCAAAGCATAGTTGGTAAACAATTCCACATCAGCCAATCGAATAACTTTTTGATCCAGTGTCCCAAAAGTATCCATCGGAATGAACTCATAGAAAATTCCGTAGTCCAACATCAATAATAAATCACTGGAATAATTTAAATCCTGAATGGCAAAAAAACCTTCAGAGGCGTTGTATATTTCGTAGTATTTAAAATCTTTTTTCGGCAGTATTTTTTTGTATTGTTCACGGTACGGCTCAAAATTCACACCACCATGAAAGTATACTTCAAGATTGGGCCAAAGGTCAAATAAATTCCCTTTTCCTGTTTCTTCTAGCATTTTATTCATTAGGACCAACATCCAGGAGGGTACACCGGCAAAACTGGTTACATTTTCATTTTTAGTTTCGTTGATAATGGCTGCAATTTTGGTTTCCCATTCGCTCATCAAAGAAATTTTATTGCTAGGCGTACTGCTAAACTCTGCCCAAATAGGCATATTTTCAATCAAGATTGCGGATAAATCGCCAAAAAACGTATTATTGTCTTCATAGATTTGGGAACTTCCTCCAAGACGCAAGCTTTTACCAAGAAACAATTCTGATTCCTCGTTATTGTTCAAATACAAACACAATAAATCCTTGCTGCCTTTGTAGTGACAATCCTCTAATGCTTCATTGCTTACCGGGATAAATTTACTTTTTGCATTGGTCGTACCGCTAGATTTGGCAAACCATTTTATGGGAGTTTCCCAAAAAACATTTTGCTCTCCGGTGCGGGTACGCTCTATTAATGGTTGTAATTCTTCGTAGGTTGAAATAGGAATCCTTTCTGCAAAAGTTGCATAGGAATGTATAGATGCATAATCATATTCTTTGCCTAAAGCAGTATTTTTAGACGACTGAATTAAATCCAAAAGCAATTCTTCCTGAACCTCATTTGGATATTTCAAGAAAAGTTCGATCTGATGAATTCTTTGTTTGAGAACCCATGAAGCAAACGAATTGATTATGGTTAGTGGCATTTTTAAATTATGAATTATGAATTACGAATGATAACTTTACCAAAAATAACAAAATTTGTTTAACAACTTGTGTAAAACCCGAAACTTTAAAGCGCATGACTTACGAAGGTGTACTCAAAAAAATGCAAACTGAATTTGGAAATCCAATTCAATATTATTTAGTTTTCGAAAATAGTTTTTTAAATGTAAATCAATTATTGAACAAGAGCCTAGAAATTAGTTTTGTAGGCTTTCAATGCTTGAATTGCTCCAAAAAGAAAAAAATATTCCGTCAAGGATTTTGTTACGATTGTTTTTATTCCAGTCCTGCAGTGGGCGACTGGATTATGAAACCAGAGTTGAGTACGGCACATCTTGGTATTCAAGATCGGGATTTAGCATACGAAGAAAAAGTGCAATTGCAACCGCATATTGTCTATTTGGCTTTGTCTAGCGAAGTCAAAGTGGGCGTGACCCGTAAAACACAAGTGCCAACGCGATGGATTGATCAAGGTGCGAACCAAGCCATTTCTATTGTAGAAGTTCCCAATCGCTACTTAGCAGGAATTACCGAGGTGGCGCTGAAAAACCATTATGCCGATAAAACGAATTGGCGTAAAATGCTAACAAATAATGTGGAGCACATTGACTTAGTAGCGGAGCGATTAAAAGTAGAAAACTTAATCCCAACAGAAGTTCAAGAATACTTTTATTCGCAAAAAAATGATTTGTATGAGATGCATTATCCTGTTCTGGAATATCCCGCCAAAGTAAACAGTTTAAGTTTAGATAAAACACCACATTTTCAAGGAAAACTTACCGGAATAAAAGGGCAATATTTACTTTTTGAAGATGGAAGTGTTTTCAACATTCGGGGTTCCGAAGGGTATGTAGTTACAATTAATGTTTAAGAAACACAGGTTTTTTAACCATTAAGGAATTAAGTTTCATTAAGATTTAGAGCTTAATTTTTCTTAATTCCTTAATGGTAAAATCTCAAAAGCAAATAGTTTCGTTGTTTAGATTCAAGTATAAAATTCAATAAAAAAGCAGAAATCTCACTTGGTGAAATTCCTCTTTTTTGCTTCATAAAGCGGTCTTAATTTACTTTTGTAGTATCTACTGCTTTCTTTTTCTTTTTAAATAAACCGTTAAGTAAATCCGTTGCTTTTGCTTTCACTTCTTCTTTCGTTGCTGGAACAACGGGAGAAGCTGTCTTTGTTGTGTCACCAGGTTTCTTGTTTTTATTGATATAATCCGTCAAGGCTGATGTTCCTTGCTTCACCAATCGGTCTTTTTGTTGGTTGACCAACTGAGTTGTCAATTTGGTAACCGCACTATTAATATCAGTTGTTATTTTTGGATTGGTAAAATTACCCAATAGAGTTGCAGTTATGGGAAAGCTTTCTAGTTTAGCAGCATCAGCAGCAGAAAGTTTTGCAATTAACGCATTGGCCTCCGAGCCTAGATATTTTGCTGGAACATCAAATTTTAAATTGTAATTCATGCTTTGGTCAAAACCATGCGTTCCACCAATTGTTGCTTTAATGTCTTTGTACTTAATGTCAAATGGTTTTACATTTACTTTTCCATCCTTGAAGGTAATTGCCGCTTTGATATCATTCAAATTAATTTTGCTTACATCTATAAATTTCAAGTTAGAACCTAAAGCCGTCAATAACGTCGAATTACTAGAATTTACTGTCGTAGAAAGCAACTGACCTAGTAAATCTCCCGTAAGTGTTTTTAAGTCTGGAGTAAATTCAGTGGCATCCAAATTTCCATTGAGTTTAATGTTTGAATTCAACCTTCCGTTTATAATTCCTGCAATTGGTGCAATTTTTTTTAACATGTCCAGTTGGGTAAACGATTGCGCAATATCGACTTGATTCAGTTTCAAATCCATATTAAAAACGGGTGTTTTACTTTTTGTAGAAACCGCTCCGTTTACCCCAATTGTTCCCCCAAAAATAGATGTTTTTACATTTTCTAAGATTACTTTTTCGTCTTTCACGATTAGTTTTCCAGAGACGTCTTTCAGGGTTAAATTGTCGTACAAAACGGTAGTGGCATTTGCTATTAGCGTACAATTTAAGAAAGCAGGGATTTTCATTGCTTCTGGTTTTTTAGCAGCAGCTGTTGCGGATTTTTTGTCCTCTCCAGTTGTCATAAAATCATCAACGGCTAATTGCTTGGAGTTCATCCTGAAGTTTCCTTTCAATTCCTGATTTCTAAAAATAAATCCATAAAAATTTTCTAAAACTCCAGTCACGCTAATATCACTTTTTCCAGTAGTGGCATTTAATTGTTGTAAGTCGACTTGACTAGGATTAAACTGCACTACAGCAGTGCTAATGTTCATTGTTTTTCCATTTTCATCGGCATACTGGAAGCCTGATAAACTCATGGTTCCCGCATTATTGATGTTTTCGTACTGACTTTTCTCAACCGATTGCATGTCGAATTTAGTCGTAACATCGGCCTTTAAAATTCCAGACAAGGGCTTTTCTAACTTTATAGGATACGCTTTTGAGAGATTCGCTAAATTGATTGTGCCTTTTAAAGCGGCATCAACAATAGCGTTTTGTGTGATGTTTCTAATGTTGGCTTTGGCATTAAAAACATCTTGATCAATCTGAAAAGAAAGTTTTTCCAAATTGACATACGTATCATTAAGGATCCCTGTTTCATTGATGATTTTAGTGTCAATAACAATATTTTCAACGGTTTTAGGTAAGTTAGGATATTTAAAAGAAGCGTTATTGGATGCGATTTCAATATTAAATTTCGGAACCGTTGTATCTGAATATAGGCCTTTTGCAAAACCCATTACAGTAAAATCTCCGGTTGTTTTCACATTGTCTAAACTCGAGGCATACGCTGCAGGAATTATTCCTAAGAAATTTTTGAAAGAGGAAGTAGGCGTTTTAAATTTCAAATCATATTGCTGACCCGTTTCTACCATTTGAATAAAACCATCAAATTCTAACGGCAATTGATTGATTAATGCTTTGTTTTCTTTGAACGTGTATTTACTAGTGTTTAAATCAATTCCTAAAACCGCATCTAGCGTTAATGCTACATTTTTCATATAATTGACTTTGTCCATGTCTAGCGAAACTTTTGCAGTCGACTTGGTGACTAAATCTAATTTTTGCGATGCAAAATTCCCTGTTCCTTTATGGTTTAAACTATCGATTACCATTTTTATTTTTGAACTTTCGTCAAAATAACGAAACTTGAAATTCTCGATTTCATACTCTTGAATCTTCAATGATAACGGACTGCTTTTGCTACCCGCTGTAGTTTTTTCATCCTTCAAAGCAATATCATAATTCCCAACACCGTTTTTGTTAAAGATGATGTTGATTAATCCATTTTTGGATGTGATTCCGTCAATTTCAATCGCTTCTTCTTTGCCTTTAAAAAGCTCTTTAATTGACATTTTTAAATTCAGTTCGCCCAATGAAATCAATGTGTCACCTTCAAAAGGAGCCTTGTTTATAATCACTAATTTTTCTAAAGTTACATTTGCATTTGGGAAATTTTTAAACAAACTTAAATCAGCCTCAGCAAAGGAAACCTTTGCATCGACTTTGGCATTGATGGCCTCGGCAATTTTTGCTTTGATCTGGTCCTGAAAAATATAGGGCGCAGCAAATAAAGTAATGATTAAAAGAAGAATAAAAACTCCAATAATTTTAAAAATTTTCTTTAGCATAATTTTTTTCTTTTAATGTATAAATGTAGTAAAAAAAGAGTGTTCTTGACATAAAATAGCCGTTTATGGTCTGATACCCTCATACTCTTAACTCAAGAGAATACAGAACTATTGTATTTTGCAAAAAAAATCCGTTCAAGCAAGTGCTTCAACGGATGTTTAATGGGTACTTATTTTTTAATGTATGTTTATTTCAAAAGGCATGGTGGCTTGAACACCTTTTCGAGTTTGTAATTTTTTTATTTCTTGTAGAATACGGTAATTTTCCACCCCAATTTCTTCTTTTATGAAATCAGCTTTCGATTTTGCAAATGGGAAATTAGCCAAAAGGTCATTAAAATTTTTCTCATATTCTGGATAATTTTGAGTACTGTAATTTTTTATTTTTGCTAAAGAGGCCGCTTTTACAATCGCATCATCTAATCCACCTATTTTGTCTACAAGTCCTATTTTTAATGCCTCAGAACCTGTCCAAACTCTACCTTGCGCAATTGCGTCTACTTGCGCAAAAGTCATTTTACGACCCTCAGCTACATGGGTTACAAATGTTTTGTAAATATGTTCTACTCCTTCTAAGGTAACAGCTTTGAAATTTTCATCTATGGAAACAAACGGACTATAGTTAGCGGCATTCTGGTGCGTTTCTACTTGCTCGGTGTTAATACCAATTTTAGTTGCTAGCGGTGTAAAATTTGGTAATATTCCAAAAACACCTATTGATCCTGTAATTGTGTTTGCCTCGGCAAAAATTGCATTGGCATTACAAGCGATGTAATAGCCACCAGAGGCTGCGTAGTTGCCCATAGAAACGACAATTGGTTTCGTTTTTTTGGTCAATTCTATTTCTCTCCAAATCAAATCAGATGTCAAAGCGCTTCCACCTGGACTATCAATACGGAGGACAATAGCTTTAACATTTTTATTTTTTCGAGCCTCTTGCAACGAGCGACGCATAGAACCTTCACCTATAACAGTAACATCGCCTTCGCCGCCCATGATTTCTCCTTGGGCATAAATGATAGCAATTTCATCGGTACTGTCAAATGATTGGGAAGTAGTAGCAACTTTTTGAGCATAGTCTACAACAGATACTTTGTTGTATTCTTCGTCATTTTTTACTTTAAGTGCTTTTCTGATAGCATTGTGATACACATCTTCATAAGCAACTATGTCAACTAATTTTTGAGCTTTTGCCATTTCAGGAGTTCGAGCAAGGAGTCCATTAGCAATTTCGTTCAATTTAGCAACAGATATATTTCTGCTTTTTGCAATATCAGCAGTGATAGAATTCCAAACAGAATTTAACAATGCTGTAGTCTGTTCTCTATTGGCATCGCTCATTTTATTTTCTAAAAAAGGCTCTACAGCACTTTTGTACTTTCCGTGGCGAATGACTTCCATTTTTAATCCTGATTTTTCTTGAAAATCTTTAAAGAACATAATTTCAGTAGACAATCCCTTAAAATCCATCTCTCCAACTGGATTGATGTAAATAGGACTAGCAACAGAATTTAAATAATATTCTTTTTGTGAATACGAATTGGCATACGCCATGACGAATTTTCCTGATTTTTTAAAACTTTCCAAAGCATCGCGTAAGGCTTTACTTTGTGCCATTCCCAGTGCGGATGTATTGTTTAAAATAGAAATTCCTTTGATGTCATCATCTGTTTTTGCATTTTCAATCGCATTTATAATATCAATTAAACCTACATTTTTGTTTTCTGAAAACATAGTTACAAATGGGTCAGTAAATTTCCCTGCGTAATCATTTTGAATGTCTTCTAAGTTTAATTCAATTACAGAATTGTTTTTTACCACTACACCCTCAGACTCACCACCAAAAATAGCTCCGATCAATAGTATTCCAAAAAAGGACAGCATGAAAAAAACAAAAATACCTACAATGGTTGCCAATACATTTCCTAAAAATCTCATAATTATATTTTTTTAATAAGTCGTAAAAACGAACGAAATGTTACAAATTAAAACAGGGAAGAACCAAGTTTAATTATCTATTTCTGATGCAAATATATTGCTAAATCTAAAATTCTTTTAGTTAATTTGTACCCAATTATGAAATCACAACATCAGGTCATTTTATCTATAGGCAGTAATCTAGGCAATCGTTTAGAAAATATCGAGCGTTCCTTAGAATTGATTCACCAGGAGGTGGGTGCTATAATAAAAGTTTCTAGATTGTTCGAAACGCCTGCTTGGGGTTTTGAAAGTGATGCTTTTTACAATTGTGCGCTGGTTTTGCATACTTTCTCATCGGCACAAAAAGTGTTAAGTCAAGTTTTAAAAATCGAAAAGCGATTGGGTCGCTTGCGAAATAAAGTACAAGAATACCAATCGCGTACCATTGACATTGATTTGATAGCTTTCGATTCAGAAATTATTACTACCGAAAAACTGGAGATTCCGCATCCATTAATGCAAAACAGGAATTTTGTTTTGTTACCCATTCAAGATTTAAATTTAGATTGGAAACATCCCATTCTTCAAAAAAATATTGCTGAATTAATTTTGCTTTCTCCAGATAAAAGCGTTTGTACGATTGTTCAAGATTTACGAAGTCCTCTACGAAATATTGCTTTAGAGCAATTCAATTATGTTGCTTTCGAAGGGAATATCGGAGCTGGCAAAACCACTTTAGCGACAAAAATTTCTGAGGATTTTAATGCAAAAACAGTTTTGGAACGTTTTGCGGACAATCCTTTTTTACCTAAATTTTATAAAGATCAAAACCGATACGCGTTTCCACTTGAAATGTCATTTTTGGCGGACAGATACCAACAATTATCAGATGATTTAGCGCAATTTGATTTGTTTAAAGATTTTTTAGTGGCGGATTATCATATTTTTAAATCTTTGATTTTTGCCAAAATAACTTTGGCGGAAGACGAATATCGTTTGTATCGAAATCTCTTTGATATCATTTACAGAGAAATGCCAAAACCGGATTTGTATATTTATTTGTATCAAAATTCAGAGCGTTTGCTGCAAAACATTAAAAAACGCGGCAGAAGCTACGAGCAAAAAATCCCAGCTGAATATTTAGATAAAATCAATAGCGGTTATCTGGATTATATTAAATTTCAAACTGATTTGAATGTGTTAATTATAGATGTTTCGGATCGCGATTTTGTAAAAAATCAAGAAGATTATCTTTTTATTTTAGATGCAATTCAAAAAAAAATAGAATAGTTTATTGAACGCTCCAGTTTTTATAACCTAGGATTTTTAAGTAAAAAAATCAGATAATGGTAGTGAGAATTAGAGAATGACTGCATTTTTTTTGTCTTCCAATACGCTAAGCAGTCTAAAATCTAATTATTAAATTGTTTAAACAAATCCCAAACCACGATTCCTGCACTCACAGCTATGTTCAAAGAATGCTTAGTGCCTAATTGAGGAATTTCAATACAACCATCACATAAGGCAACTGCTTCTTGCGAAACACCATGAACTTCGTTTCCAAAAACCAAAGCATATTTTTTTCCTTTTTGAATTTCAAAATTTTGAAGAAAAACAGCACTTTCTACTTGCTCAATGGCAAGTGTCATGACATCATCAGCCTTTAATTTTTCAATAACGGTAATAACATTTTCATAATGTTCCCATACAACAGTTTCTGTCGCGCCAAGAGCTGTTTTGTGAATTTCTTTATTTGGAGGAGTGGCAGTAATACCACATAAGTATATTTTTTCAATTAGAAAAGCGTCAGCAGTTCTAAAAACAGAGCCAATATTATGCAAACTCCGGACGTCATCTAGCACTAAAATCAGCGGTGTTTTTTGAGCTTGTTTAAAGTCTTCAATAGATTTTCGTTCTAGTTCGCTGTTTTCTAGCTTTCTCATATGTTATAAATTATTCAAAAAAAAAGCTTCCGAAGTTAATGGAAGCTTTTTTGTATATTCAATTAAGATTTAGCTTTTTAAAGATTCAGGAGCTAAAACATTTCCTTTTATTGTAAGTGTTTTAGTAGGAACAACAGCGTTAGTTGTTAATGTAACTGTTTTGCTAAACGGTTGACCACCTCTTGAAGTGTCATATTTTACTCCAATAACTCCTTTTGCACCTGGAGCAATTGGCTCTTTTGGGTAAGTAGGAACCGTGCAACCACAAGATCCTTGCGCATTTGTAATAATTAAAGGTTTGTTTCCATTATTTGTGAAAACAAATTCGCGTTTGCCATCAGAGTTATGAGCTACGGTACCGTAGTCGATAGTTTCAGTTACGAAAACCATTCCTGCGCCATTCACTTTTGCGGCAACTTTAGCAGTAGTTGCTTTCAATTTTTTTGAAGTTTCTTGTGCAGTAGAAGTTGCTACTCCTAAAACAACTAGCATAGCTAGGGTGATTATTTTTTTCATATCTATTTTCAATTTAAAAGTAAGTACAAATCTAAATAAAAAATAGAAATTATGACTTAAAACTTTCTTAAAATAGTTTAATTCTTTGAACTCCGTATTTATTTGTTTTAAAATCGATAAATTCGCTGTTATTTTTATCATTTTTAAACACTAATACAATTGGCATCTAAAGATAAAGTAGTTAAGGAAACTCCGTTAATGAAACAGTACAATGAAATTAAAAGAAAGTATCCTGATGCTTGTCTTTTATTTCGTGTAGGAGATTTTTACGAAACATTTGGAGAAGACGCAGTTCGTGCTTCAAAAATATTAGGCATTGTCTTAACGAAGCGCGGAGCAGGCTCCGAAACGGAAACGGCGTTGGCTGGTTTTCCGCACCATTCCTTAAATACATACTTACCCAAATTAGTCAAAGCAGGACTTCGTGTAGCAATTTGTGATCAACTCGAAGATCCAAAAATGACTAAAACTATTGTAAAACGCGGTGTTACTGAACTGGTGACTCCGGGAGTTTCTATGAACGATGAGGTTTTACAATCAAAAACAAATAACTTTTTAGCTTCCATTTTCTTTGCCAATAAATCTATAGGGATTTCATTTTTAGATGTTTCCACAGGTGAATTTTTAACGGCGCAAGGCAATGCAGAATACATTGACAAACTGTTACAGAATTTTAATCCAAGTGAAGTTCTGATTCCAAAAAATAATAAGAATGATTTCCGGGAAATTTTTGGTGAAGATTACCATAGTTTTTATCTGGAAGATTGGATTTACAAAGAAGATTACGCATTTGAAACCTTAACGAAGCACTTTCAGACAATTTCTTTGAAAGGTTTTGGAATCGAAGAATTGAAAGAAGGAATGATTGCTTCGGGAGCCATTTTGTATTATTTATCCGAAACACAACATAATAAAGTACAACATATAACAGCGATTCAGCGTATTGCCGAAGATGCTTATGTTTGGATGGATCGTTTTACGATTCGCAATCTGGAATTATACCACAGTTATAATCCAAACGCGGTAACACTGTTGGATGTTATTGATAAAACGCTTTCGCCAATGGGTGGCCGTTTGCTAAAAAGATGGTTGGCACTTCCATTGAAAGACAGTGCTAAAATAAAAAGTAGGCATGAAGTGGTTTCGTATTTAAAAAATAATCAGCCTGTTTTAAAAAACATCCAAAATCAAATCAAGCAAATTTCAGATTTAGAACGTTTGATTTCAAAAATTGCTGCCGGCAAAGTATCGCCGCGCGAAGTGGTTTACCTAAAAGAATCGTTGGATGCCATTATTCCAATAAAAACTTTGGCGTTAGAAAGTCCGCAAGAAGCCGTAAAAGTAATTGGGGACAGTTTACATAGTTGCGAATTGTTGCGCGAAAAAATCAAAACCGTTTTAAATCAAGATGCCCCTGTGGCTATCGCCAAAGGAAATGCCATCGCCAAAGGAATTAGTGCTGAGTTGGATGATTTACGCGCCATATCAACTTCTGGTAAAGAATTCTTAGAAGGAATTGAAAAACGAGAATCACAAGCGACAGGAATTTCTTCGTTGAAAATCTCCTTTAATAATGTTTTTGGATACTACATTGAAGTGCGAAACATGCACAAGGATAAAGTTCCTACGGAATGGATTCGAAAACAAACTTTGGTCAATGCAGAACGCTATATTACAGAGGAATTAAAAGAATATGAGACCAAAATACTAGGTGCCGAAGAAAAAATTCATAAAATAGAAGTAGAATTATTCGAGCAATTAGTTGCTTGGATTGCTACGTATATCAAGCCCGTTCAAATGAACGCTAATTTGGTAGCGCAACTGGATTGTTTGTGTTCATTTACGCAATTGGCTATCGAAAATAAATATGTTTGTCCTGAACTGGACGAAACATTCGAATTGGAAATTAAAAACGGAAGGCATCCTGTTATCGAAAAGCAATTACCGGTCGGCATGCCATATATTGCCAACGATGTTTTCTTGGATAGAGAAACACAGCAGTTGATTATGATTACGGGTCCCAATATGTCTGGAAAGTCAGCTATTTTGCGTCAAACCGCGCTGATTGTACTCTTGGCACAAATGGGAAGTTTTGTCCCTGCAGAAACCGTGAGAATGGGAATTGTCGATAAGATATTCACGAGAGTAGGAGCAAGTGATAATATTTCGATGGGAGAATCTACTTTTATGGTCGAAATGAATGAAACTGCCTCTATCTTGAATAATATTTCAGATAGGAGTTTAGTACTTTTAGATGAGATTGGAAGAGGAACTAGTACTTATGACGGAATTTCCATAGCTTGGGCAATTGCAGAATTTTTACACGAGCATCCTTCACAACCCAAAACCTTGTTTGCAACGCATTACCATGAGCTGAATGAAATGAGCGAATCATTGCCTAGAATTCAGAATTATAATGTGGCTGTCAAAGAATTAAAAGATACCGTGCTTTTTGTTCGAAAATTGGTAAAAGGAGGAAGCGCGCATAGTTTTGGAATACACGTAGCAAAAATGGCAGGAATGCCTCAGATTGTAATTTTGAAAGCGCAAAAGCTTTTGAAGAAATTAGAAAAAAATCATTCCAGCGATGCGCTGAACGGAATTAAAGCGGCACAAGACGATATGCAAATGAGTTTCTTTAATCTGGATGATCCATTATTAGAGGAAATCAAAGAAGAGATTATAAATTTGGATATAAATACGATTACCCCTATGGAAGCCCTAATGAAATTGAATGAGATTAAAAGAATGTTGACTAGAAAATAATTTATTTTGTTTTAAAGATTACGGTATCAGAACGTTATCTTTTATTGGTAATTTTTTTATAAAAAAGGCTTGTTTAATTCAATAAATGTCTTAAATTTGCATCCGCAATACAGAACAAGTATCGCGGTTCTTTCTAAGAATTGAAAATGCGAAAATAGCTCAGTTGGTAGAGCGCGACCTTGCCAAGGTCGAGGTCGCGGGTTCGAGCCCCGTTTTTCGCTCGACACCACATAATGCTCGGATGGTGAAATTGGTAGACACGCTGGACTTAAAATCCAGTGAACAGCAATGTTCGTGCGGGTTCAAGTCCCGCTCTGAGTACTAAAAAGCTTCAAACTATGTTTGGAGCTTTTTTTATTAAATAATTTAAATGTATTTCATTTATATAATTTATTCTAAAAAATTAGACAGATATTACGTAGGAACTACGGATGATGTCTCAAAAAGGTTGTGTGAACACAATTCTGGATTTTATAATGAATCATTTACTGTGAAGGGAATTCCCTGGGAGTTGAATTTAAGTTTTGAGTGTGAGTCCAGTTAGAAAGCATATGGATTAGAGAATTTTTTGAAAAGAATGAAATCTAGATTTTTTTAGAGAAAATAATAGTTGATTCAAATATCTTGTTAGATATTCAAAGTAAATTATGATGTTCTAGGGAGGGTTCAACTCCGAAGCTTCGGAGCCGCTCTGAGTACTAAAAAGCTTCAAACTATGTTTGGAGCTTTTTTTATTAAATAATTTAAATGTATTTCATTTATATAATTTATTCTAAAAAATTAGACAGATATTACGTAGGAACTACGGATGATGTCTCAAAAAGGTTGTGTGAACACAATTCTGGATTTTATAATGAATCAT
The DNA here is from genome assembly GCF_048286735.1 of Flavobacterium frigidum. Lineage (GTDB taxonomy): Bacteria > Bacteroidota > Bacteroidia > Flavobacteriales > Flavobacteriaceae > Flavobacterium. The sequence goes on from NZ_JBLVPU010000001.1 coordinate 302,054, forward strand.
TTACTGTGAAGGGAATTCCCTGGGAGTTGAATTTAAGTTTTGAGTGTGAGTCCAGTCAGAAAGCATATGGATTAGAGAATTTTTTGAAAAGAATGAAATCTAGAGTTTTTTTAAAGAAAATAATAGTTGATTCGAATATCTTGTTAGATATTCAAAGTAAATTATGATGTTCTAGGGAGGGTTCAACTCCGAAGCTTCGGAGCCGCTCTGAGTACTAAAAAGCTTCAAACTATGTTTGGAGCTTTTTTTATTTAAAGAAATTTGTAATTGAGAACAATGAGATTTTGCGGAAGTCAAGTCTAAGCTCCCTGTTTAGAATCTAAAATCTAAAATCTAAAATCCACAATTTAAAATCTAAAATTTAAAATCTAAAATTTAATGGGGGCTTTTGTAATTAGTAAACGATATAACGACGAATATAAATTTGTTTTTACTTCCAGAAAGGGAAAAGTTGTTTTTACAAGTTTAAGTTATGAACTCAAATTTGAGTGCGAGGAAGACATTGAAAAATTTAAAGCTACTATTGGTTTGGCTGACTTTTTGAAATTTAAATCCTCTAGTGGGAAATTCTATTTTAAATTGATGCTAGATGGCAATCATTTTGCAACAAGTAGAAAATATACTACTTCGTTGCGTTTGCAGAAAGGAATCGACGAAATCGTGCGATATGGAGTAAATTCAGAGGTATTGGATTTCTCTGGTAACGATTTTATTTTTTCTGATTAAAAGGTTTTTTTAGTATCATTATACGTAAAAAAGTGAGTAGTAAAAATTAAATTTTTACAACTCACTTTTTTATTAATCTTTTTCTACTGAGATAATCGTAAATTATACCCAATAAAAAAGCCATCTCGCAGAGCGGATGGCTTTAAAATTTTTAGAACTGGGTTCTAATTATTTTTTTGCAGCTTCAGTAGCAGTAGCAGCAGCTTCAGTAGCAACAGCAGCAGCAGAATCAACAACAACAGCAGCAGAATCAACTACAGCAGCAGCAGAATCAACTACAGCAGCAGCAGAATCAACAGTAGCAGCAGCGTCCTCAGCAGGAGCGTCAGCTTTTTTACATGATACAACAGTCAAAACAGCAACAGCAGCTAAACTTAAAAATACTTTTTTCATCTTAATTTAATATAAAAGGTTAATTATTAATTCGTGGCAAAGATATAAATTTTTTAATATGTAAAATATTTTTTTATTTTTTTTTTAAAAAATAATATTTTTTGTCAACCTCGAAAACATATTCAAGGATTGTGCCAACAAAGTCAAAAAACTAATAAATGCTTAATATTGTTGTTGAGGTCTTGATTTTACTTTAAGGTTTTCTTTTTCAGTTGTTTGCTTTTCTTTGGGTGAACTAGTTTTAGTTCACTTATTAAATTTTTTGCACCAGCGTATTTATCCATAATAAAAAGTACGTAGCGTATGTCTACCATGATATTTCTGCAAATACTTGGATCGTAATAGATGTCACTCATTGTACCTTCCCACACCCTGTCAAAATTTAGGCCTATTAAGTTTCCATTAGCGTCAATCGCAGGACTTCCTGAGTTCCCTCCAGTGGTATGATTGGTGCCTATAAAACATACAGGCATTTTTCCATTTTCAGCATACTCACCATACTCTTTCTTTTGATACAAATCAACTAGTTTTTTGGGAACATCAAACTCGTAGTCACCAGGAATGTATTTTTCCATCACACCATCTAAGTAGGTTATTGCAGTGTAAAGTGTGGCATCTTTGGGTTCGTATCCTTTTACTTTTCCGTACGTAACGCGCAAGGTGCTGTTTGCATCTGGGAAAATTCTACTATCAGTATTAAGTTCTAATTGTGCCTTCATGTACGTACGTTGCAATGCCGTTATCGTTTGGTTGATTTCGTCATATTTAGGAGCTATTAGTATGTTGTAGCTATCTGCAAGTTCTTTTACTAATAGATATCCAGGATCTTTATTTAAATTCGCTAAAACGGTTGCTGCGTCCCCAGTTAATACTTCTTTCAAACTGTTGTAGCTTGTTAATCTTGAATTGGTGTATAGTGTTGTAGCTAGATTTTTAGCGTCAATATTTTCTAAACTTTTCGGTAAAAATTGTTTTGGCGATTTTGTAGTGTACAATGCAATTAATTGTTCAAAAACTTTCTCGTCAACGGCAGCATTGAAGTTTTTATAGAAATCAGCTAAGCCGCTAACTAAATTGTTTTTTCGATCTGTAAAGGCTTGCTCTCCTTTGGATTTGTACACTTGTTCTAATTGATACAATCGGTAAGCAGTACTTAATAATTCGGTATTGCGTTGTACGGTTTCTGAAAAATAATCTCTTGCTAAGGCATATGGAGCAATTACTGCGTAGTTCTTTTCAAAATCAGCTAAGAGTGTGCCGTATTCTTTTTCTTTACCAGCTTTAGTAATTTTTTGCTGAAACGCTTTTTCGGCCTCTCTTTTTACGGCTACGGCATTAGATTTTTGAAGTCCTTGAGTTTCTCCAATCCATTTTTTCCAATAATTAGCAATACTAGCATATTTAGAAGCATATTGAATTTTAATAGCATTGTCTTTTCGCATGAATCCGTCGGCTACTTTTAAGGCCTTATCACGAATTTCAATTTTTGCAGGATTGAGTTCGTTTACAATTTGTTCGATGGCTACTGAGGGAAGGTATTCGTTGGTTTTTCCTGGATAACCAAAAACAAGCGTGAAATCATCTTCGGCAACACCGTCTAGCGAAATAGGTAAGAAGTGTTTTGGAGTATAAGGCACATTGTCTTTTGAATATTTTGCTGGACGGTTGTTTTTGTCAGCATAAATACGGAATAATGAAAAATCCCCTGTATGACGTGGCCAAACCCAATTGTCTGTATCGGATCCAAATTTACCTATTGATGTAGGTGGAGCACCAACCAAACGCACATCAGAAAAAGTTTCTGTTACAAAAAGAAGGTATTGATTGCCCTCATAAAAGGTACGAATTTTGTTTTCTTGCCAAGATTCTTTCGGGAAAGAGGCACTCAATTTGGTGATGTTTTCTTGAATTTTTTTCTGTTTGTCAGCCTCGTTTGGTATTGACGCTGTACCTTCAAGTATTTGCGTAGTTACGTCTTCAATTTTTACCATAAAAGTCACAGTCAAATTTTCGTTTGGTAATTCATCTTCAATTTTATAGGCCCAAAAACCATCGGCTAAATAATCTTTCTCAACTGAAGAATGCGATTGAATTTGAGAATAACCACAATGGTGATTGGTAAGTAATAAACCTTTTGGCGAAATCACTTCGGAAGTACATCCACCGTTAAAATGCGGCACTGCGTCTTTCATGCTAGACTGATTAACGTCATAGATGTCTTTAATTGACATTTTCATGCCCAGATTCTTCATTTCGGTTTCATTCATTCCTTTCAGTAGAGAGGGAATCCACATGCCGCCTTGTTGTGCTTGTGCTTGAATGACAAATAGTAATAAGAATAATTTTAAAAATTTCATTAGTATATGATTTAGTTTGAGAAAATTGTGATACTGGTGGATGATTTATTTCAAATATAATGGAGTAGAAAATGTTTTAGTGTCGTTTGCCTTTCCAAGTACCTCCGTATTTATACTGAGGCAATGATTTTGATTTTACACAACAAGATTGGCAAACAAAAATCCAATTTTTTCCAGCTGTGATTTGAACCCGAAACATTGTACTGGCCGCAATTGAGCAAATTCCACATATTTTGGTTTTCATTTTGATAGTTGATGTGAGTCGTTTCATTTTTAAAACCAATACTTACTTTGAATAGGTTTCTACTAAACGAATCGGCTTAGTAAAAGTTTTAAAAAGTCCGTGTTTGATTATCTTATTAGCAATTTCAATCGATTTTAACGCGCATTAATTTTCGATTATGCATTTCGAAACCGTGTGCAAGATACAAATTTTGCGCTTTTGAATTGTGTGGTTCTAACTCAAGATAGATTAGTTTTAACGATATTTTTTGGCTTTCGGCTTTTACAAAATCTACGGCTTTGCTGCCAATGCCTTTGCCTCGAGCTGTTTCAGTGACGAATAATTCATCTAAAAAAGCAATTTTACCCTGGTATTCAAAACTAAACACGAAGGTTAGAACGATGTAGCCGACAATGGTATCTTTAAAATAGATAAGCCATGCCAAACCCAATGCAGGATTCTCAATAAATTGATCTAGTAATTCTTTTGTCTTTTCAATAGCAATAGGATAACCATCAATGGCGTAAAAATCGACCATCATAGCACTGATTGTATTTACATCTTGTTTATCTATTGGTTTAAAGTGAATCATATTGTTCTTTTTAGTGACATAAAGGTAGTTGATATAGAATTTGATAGTACGATAACCGTTCGTCATTTCGATACAACCGTTCGTCATTTTTCGCCAAAATCAAAGTGGAAGCTGTTCTATATTTGTCTCAACAAAACAAATAATAACAATTTTAAACAAACAAAATGAGAACAGAAATTTTAAAGAAAGGTAAAGTTGTAGTAAGTGCAGTAATAGGGCTTTTAGTAGGCTTTGCCCTGTATTATCTAATTAAAATGTTAATCTCCTAAATTGAAATTGGCATAAACAATTAGATCATTAATCAATCAAATCAATCAAATCAAGTCAATCAAATCAATCAAATCAATTTAAATTATGAAAAAAAATATCATAGTACTTGCGCTAGCAATAATGGGAATATCAGGTGCCAATGCACAAACGGCTCCAGCAGAAATTAAGAAACCTGGTGATGTATCTCTCCCATCGTCAAAAGAAGATCTGGAGAAATTAGCCGCTTTTGAAAAAGGAACTTATAAATATAGTGCAGAGGATTTCTTTAAAAAATCTAAAGCATCAAATTTTCAACTCTCGCCTGATGGTAAGTTTCTTTCTTACAAAGAAAAAGATGCATCTGGAAAAAAGCATGTGTATGTTAAAAATACAAATACAGGAGAAATTCTTTTAGCTATAAAAGAAAAAGAAGAATTAATAAGAGAGTATTTCTGGATTAACAACGAGCGCTTGGTATATACAATGGACAAAGGAGGTAACGAGAACTACCAAATTTTCGCCACTGATTTAGATGGCTCTAATACCATTAATTTGACACCTTATGATGGTATAAAAGCAGCCATTTTAAAAACGGTTGAGAAGCAAAAAGATTATTTAATCATCACGATGAATAAAGATAATCCGCAAGTTAGTGAACCATTTAAAGTCAATGTGAAAACGGGACAGCTGGAAAAACTCTATACAAACGATGATGTAAGTATTGCAATTGTAGGATATGATTTTGATGAAAACGGGAACTTAAAAGGATTTCGTAGAATTGTAAATGGTGTCGAAAATCATTATTTCTATAAAAGCAGCGGCTCTAAAACATTTGATTTTTTTAATAAAACCGATTGGGACGGAACTTTTAATGTCTTGTCTTTTAACTACGCGACGCAAAATCCAGATGATGCGTACCTATTAACCAACTTGGATTCGGATAAGATTAGAGTTGTTTTATATGACTTCAAAGAAAAGAAAATTTTGAAAGAAATATATTCTAATGACACCTATGATGCTACTATCTTGAGTTTGTCAAAAAAACGAAACTACGAAATTGACTATGTGGGTTTCAATGGAGAAAAAGTAGAAGTAATGCCTGTAAGCTCGACTTTTAAAAAGTATTATAAAAAATTCAGAAAAGAATTTGGGGACCAACAGATTTATGTGATGGGCAATACGGAGGCCGAGGACAAGTATTTGATATTGGTAACTAGTGATAAAATACAAGGAAAATATTACCAGTATGATGTTGCCGAAGATAAAATAAAATTCCTTTTCGATTTAGTACCCCAATTAAAAGAAGAGGATATGGCGAGTATGCAGCCTATTACTTTTAAAAGTAGAGATGGATTAACGATTCATGGATATATTACCTTACCAAAAGAGGTCTCAAGTGGCAAAAAAGTTCCATTGATAGTCGTTCCTCATGGTGGACCTCAAGGAGTTAGAGATTCTTGGAATTATATAGCCGAAGACCAATTGTTTGCTAGTAGAGGGTACGCTACGTTGCACGTTAATTTTAGGATTTCGGGAGGATTTGGTAAAGAATTTATGAGAGCAGGTTTTAAACAAATTGGCCGTAAAGTGATGGACGATATAGAAGATGGAGTACAATATGTAATCAAACAAGGCTGGGTAGATAAGGATAGGATGGCTATTTACGGAGCTAGTCATGGAGGATATGCAACGCTTATGGGACTAGTAAAAACTCCTGATTTGTATACTTGTGGGATAGATTATGTAGGGGTGTCTAACATTGAAACTATTATTGCCTCTTTTCCTGCACACTGGAAGCCGTATTTGAAATCGTTTAAAGAATCATGGTACGATTTGGATATTCCAACTGAAGCCGAAATTGCTCGTTCCGTTTCACCAATTTACCATGTTGATAAAATTAAAAAACCATTGTTTGTAGTTCAAGGGGCAAATGATGTAAGAGTAACCATCAAAGAAGCAGATCAAATTGTAGCGGCACTTAGAGCAAAAAAATTCTATGTTCCTTATATGGTGAAATACGATGAAGGTCATGGTTTTGGTAGAGAAGCAAATAGAATAGAATTGTATAAATCAATGATGGGCTTTTTTGCACAGTACCTAAAAAAATAAAAATTAATTTTAAAAACTTTACTTTTGGCGGAGTAGTTGTACTTCGCCAAAGTTTTTAAATATTTATTCTAATTTTAAATTAAAAAAAATGATAAAAATTATTTTGACTTTGGTAATACAAATTGCAGATTTGCTAATCAGTTTAATTTTATATTAGATAATGAAAACTAAGATGATGGAAAAAATCTCAAATAGAAAAAATACTTTTTGGGTTATTCAAATTTTGATTTGGACTATTCTACTGGGTTTTATATTTATACCTCCAATGTTAGACCCTAAAAGAAATGTTTTAGGATATGAAAAATGGCAACTGATTTTGGACTATGTATCTTATACAATCGCTATCCTTTTTGTAACGTATTCAGTACGGTTCTTTTTTAATAAATATATTGATTTTGAAAGTTTTACGAAAAGAGATCTTTTTAAAATAATTGTAGTGTTTGTGATCTCAATCGCTATCTATTATTCATTCATAATGGGGTATAACTATTTGATGCTTACGTATGTGTATAAAAGGCCAGAAGTTTTAAATCACCCCAGCCAAAGTTTATTGGCAAATATTGTATTCATCATTTTGTTTTCTATTTTGTTTTTTTTGTGGATAATTTCATATTCTGTTGTTAAGGCTATCCTGCTCTTAAAAAACAACAAAATGAATCGATTAGAGTTAGAGTCTACGCTCAAAGAGTCACAAATCAATGCTTTAAAAGGGCAAATTAATCCGCATTTTATGTTTAACAGTTTAAACAATATTCGCGGTTTGATTCTGGAAAATCCTATGAAATCAAGGGAAATGATTACCAGATTGTCCGAGATGTTACGGTATTCTTTAACAAAAAGTGAAATCAATACTATTGCACTTGAGGAAGAAATTGAAATGGTCGAAAACTTTATCGCCATTTCAAAAATTCAACTGGAAGATCGATTGCAATTTATTTCAGAAATAGAAAAGGAGACTTTAAAATTGCCTATCCCGCCTATGATCATTCAAATGTTGATTGAAAATGCCATAAAACACGGAATTTCACAACTAAAACACGGCGGTATTTTACTGTTGAAAATTAAAAAAGAAAATACAGATTTACATATTCAAGTCAATAATACAGGGCAACTTTCGCAACAAAAAGGTACAACCCAATTAGGTCTCAAAAATATTCAAAGAAGATTACAATTGATTTATGGCGAAAGCGCCACTTTTTCACTAAGAGAAGTTGAAAATGAAGTCATTGCCACAATAACACTACCTATTTCTTAGTAACCGATGAAAAAAATAAAAGCTGTCATAGTCGAAGATTCTCGTTTGGCTCGCAATGAGCTAAAGGAATTAATAAAAAATCACCCTGAAATTGAAATCATTGGTGAAGCCGAAAATGTAGATTTGGGTTTTGAACTCATCAACAACACGCAGCCTGACTTGCTTTTTCTGGATATCAACATGCCTGAAAAAGATGGTTTTGCCTTGCTTGAAATGCTCGATAATGTACCTATTACGGTTTTTACAACTGCCTTTGATGAGTATGCCATCAAGTCATTTGAATACAATGCGCTCGATTATTTATTAAAACCAATCAATCCAAAAAGGTTTGCGCAAGCAGTAGAAAAAGTAAATACAAACTTGATCGAAAGAGTAGAAAAAAGTGAGAAGAAACTAGCTTTAGACAATCAGATTTTCATTAGAGATGGTGAAAAATGCTGGTTGGTTAAAATCTCCGATATTTATTTGTTTGAAGTCGATGGCAATTACACCAAAGTATTTTTTCAAAATGAAAAAGCCACGATCAACAAATCATTAAATCAGATTGAGGAAAAACTTCCTGAGAAGTATTTTTTTAGAGCCAATAGAAACCAAATTGTAAATGTGCAATACATTGGTAAAATTGAAACCTGGTTTAGCGGAAATCTTTTAGCAGAACTTCCAAAAGATATTAAAGTGGAAATTTCCAGAAGACAAGCCAGTAATTTCAAAGACAAGCTCAGTTTGTAGCCGCAACAACCTCTTCATTCAAAAAGTCAATGTTTATTAATTTGAATTTTAGTTTACAGTTCTTTTGGAAGTATTGTCAAAATTAGCTTGTTTTCTAAATCATAAAGATAATTAAGAACCAGTAAGCACAATGAATCTTAATTTTCTTAATGATCTTAATGGTTTATTTATTTGTGAACAGTCTATTGGTTGACTATACTAATTTAATTGTTGCAACTTATTTGATAAAACCCACTACAATTGGTTAAAGTCGACTCACAATCATTTGCGTAGCGCCCTTATTCATCTGTACAAAAGTGCTGCTCATATGTCCTTTTTCGTGACGGATGTCTTCATTTCGAATGAGATTTTCAAAAGCTTCGTTGAGTTCTTGTTGATTGTTTATCGCAGTACACGCCTGCATGTTAACCAATGCGATTGCTTCTGCAAAATGCGAATAGTTGGAACCAATAACAATTGGAACACCAAAAGTAGCTGGTTCTAATACATTGTGCACTCCAGGATTACCAAAGCCTCCACCTACATAAGCAATATCAGCATAACTGTAGATTTTGGTCAAAATCCCAATGGTGTCAATGATAAAGACATCAAAATCGGCTAGGTTTTTATTTTGTTTTTCAGAGAATAAAACAGTTTTTCGGCTAATGCTGTTTTTGAGTTTTTGAATTTGTTCGTCTTTAATATTATGAGGAGCAATGATAAATTTCACATTCAAAGCAGTCGAATTAATGAAGTTTACAATGAAATCTTCATCTTTTGGCCACGAACTTCCAACAACAATTGTCACTGTGCTGTCCTTAAATTGAGCAATAAAATCAAGTGTATTGTCTTTTTCTAAAATGGTAGCCACACGATCAAAACGAGTGTCACCAGATATTGCAACATTTGTTTTTCCCAAGGTATAAAGTAAATTTTTTGAACTTTCATTTTGTACAAAAAAGTAAGTAAAAGCACCGAGTGCTTTTCTGTAAAAGCCGCCGTACCATTTAAAAAAAGCTTGGCTTTCTCTTAAAATCCCTGAAATTAAATAGGTTTTTATGTCGCGTTTTTTGAGTTCGTTTAAGTAATTCGGCCAATATTCGTACTTGATAAAAAACACCATATCTGGATGAATGAGGTCAAGAAATTGTTGTGCATTTTTCTTTGTGTCCATTGGTAAATAAACGGTAACATCAGCTACAGTATTGTTTTTTCGGACTTCGTAACCTGATGGGGAAAAAAAAGACAAGACAACTTTATGACTTGAGAATTGTTCTTTTATTTTTTCAATCACGGGCAAGCCTTGTTCGTATTCGCCTAGCGATGCTGCATGAAACCAAATTGTTTTGTCGGTTGGTTTTATTTGCTGTTCAACTTGCGTAAAAACACCTTTTCTGCCGTCTACAAAAAGTTTCATTTTGGGACTGAAAAGCGCTACTATCTTTACAAGAAAATTGGCAAATAAAACTACTAAATTATAGATAAAAAACATGACTAAAATTTTTGGGCTAAAATACGTTTTCTTTAAATGAATTTCTAACGCATCATTTTTTTTAATTTTCAAGATAGCGCAGTTTATTTTATTTTATTCCCAGTTTTTTAAGAAACGTTGTATTGGTATCAAGACATAAATAACTATTTTTGTTCTTCGTTTTAAGAAAGGAACAAGAATGCAATAGCAGGCTTCTCTTTCGAACATTAAACTGAAAATCGAAATGAAAAAAATCCAAATGGTTGACTTGAAAAGTCAATATGAAAAAATAAAAGATGTTGTAGATGCCTCTATTCAAGAAGTGTTAGACACCAATACGTATATCAACGGACCTAAAGTGCACGAATTTCAAAAATCACTAGAGGAATATTTAGATGTAAAGCACGTAATTCCTTGTGCCAATGGTACTGATGCCTTGCAAATTGCAATGATGGGATTGGATTTAAAGCCTGGCGATGAGGTGATCACTGCTGATTTTACTTTTGCAGCTACAGTCGAAGTAATTGCATTGTTGCAACTAACTCCGGTTTTAGTAGACGTAGATTTATACAATATGAACATTTCTATTGATGGGATTCGTAAAGCTATAACGCCAAAAACAAAAGCGATTGTACCGGTTCACTTGTTTGGACGTGCAGCCAATATGGAAGCAATTATGGCTATTGCCAAAGAACATAATTTGTACGTGATTGAAGATAACGCACAAGCTATTGGAGCAAATTGCAAGTTCTCTGACGGTACAAAAAAGAAAGCAGGAACTATTGGTCACATAGGTGCAACTTCTTTTTTTCCTTCTAAAAACTTAGGTTGTTACGGAGATGGTGGTGCTATTTTTACTAATGATGATGCTTTAGCTCACAAATTACGCGGAATAGTAAACCACGGTATGTATGAGCGTTACCACCACGATGTAGTGGGTGTAAACTCAAGACTTGACAGCATACAAGCTGCAGTTTTGAATGCCAAATTACCTTTGTTAGATCAATACGGAAAAGCCAGACAAGATGCAGCACGTAAATATTCTGCGGCTTTTGAAGGGCACAAAAATATAATTGCACCGAGCATTTGTGATATTTGCGACTGTCACGTATTTCATCAGTATACTTTAAGAATCCTTGATGCTAATCGAAATGGATTGATGCAACATTTATTAGACAAAGGCATTCCTTGTGCTATTTATTATCCTATTCCGCTGCATTCGCAAAAAGCATATTTGGATTCCAGATATAAAGAAGAGGATTTTCCGGTAACCAATCAATTGGTAAAAGAAGTGCTTTCCTTACCAATGCACACAGAGTTAGATGATGAGCAAATTAAATTCATTACGGATAGCGTTTTAGAATTTTTAAAATAATAGTAAGACGCGAAGTATCGCGTCTTTTTTATTTAGTATAACAACACATTGGGTGCATGTGTTAAAAAAAATAAAGAATGAAAATACTAGTAACAGGAGGTTTAGGATTTATAGGATCACATACTGTTGTTGAATTGCAAAATGAAGGATTCGAAGTAGTTGTTGTAGATAATTTGTCTAACACTTCTTTGGATGTTTTAGATGGAATTCAAAACATTACTGGAGTGAGGCCTGTTTTTGAAAAAATTGATTTAAGAGAAAAAGATAAAGTTCAAGATTTTTTTAAAAGACATCATGACATATCAGGTGTGATTCATTTTGCAGCGTCAAAAGCGGTGGGCGAAAGTGTTGAAAATCCGTTGTTGTATTATGAAAATAATATCAATGCTTTGGTTTACATTTTGCAGGAATTACAACAAAAAGCAGCAGCCAATTTTATTTTTAGTTCCTCTTGCACGGTTTATGGTCAAGCCGAAACGATGCCGATTACTGAGAATGCATCCATTCAAATAGCCATGTCTCCTTATGGGAATACCAAACAAATAGGGGAAGAGATTATCACAGACACGGCCAAAGTCACTAATATCAATGCTATTTTGTTGCGTTATTTCAATCCAATTGGGTCACATCCATCAGATGAAATTGGGGAATTGCCATTGGGAGTTCCGCAAAACTTAGTACCGTTTATTACGCAAACCGGTATTGGATTACGTAAAGAATTAGCTGTTTATGGAGACGATTACCCAACTCCTGATGGAACCGCAATTCGTGATTATATTCACGTAGTAGATTTGGCGAAAGCCCACGTAATTGCATTGCAGCGCTTATTGGATAAAAAAAATACAACTAAAGTAGAAACGTTTAATTTAGGAACCGGAACGGGAAGCTCTGTTTTAGAAGTGATAGCCTCTTTTGAAAAAGTGAGTGGAAAATCGTTGCCGTATAAAATAGTAGGACGAAGAGAAGGCGATATAACCTCGGCATACGCCAATACCGATAAAGCTAACGATGTTTTGGGATGGAAAGCACAATCCACGCTAGAAGAAGCGATGGCCAGTGCTTGGAAATGGGAACAGAAAATAAGAAGTTAGTATTTAAGGGTCAGTCCCGACGATTCGGGATTAGTGTTCAGTTTAATAATAGAATCCCAAATTATCACAATGATAATTTGGGATTTTATCGTTTAAGTAATTTGTTGTAAATTCGTTAGATAAATGAATCAATCATGGATGCTGAAAAAAGAAAGTCTAAAATAACTAAAGTTGAAGAGCCTGCAGTATCTTATAATGTTTCCAAAACGAAACAAAATGGTATTGATCAATCTACTTTTGATTTTGATGCAGAAATGGAAAGAGGGTATACTCCGGAAGAATTTAAAGTTGAGATGGTTAAAAGAATAAAAGCGTATCCTTGGAAAAAGTAATTTTTAAGGATGAACTTCTATTTTATTTTGATGAATTGATTTTTATACTCTTCGGTCAAGAATATTTTAGTAACGAAGAAAATGCAACGCGTTATGTTGATAAAATTGTAGATTTCATCATCTTGGAAATAAATAGTTTTCCGCATAAACTAACTCCACAAAAGCTTCAGTATTTAGGTTCACATTACATCTTCTACCAGGCAAATAATCGAACTACTTGGTATGTTTTCTTTGAAAAAAAGAATCAGAATTATTTGATTACTGGAATTATCAATAATCATTGTGAAGAGGCTAAGAATCTATAGTTTTAAATTATATAAAAAAATCCCCATAAACATAAGTTTATGAGGACTCTATCTTAAAACTGTTACTAAATTCTAATTATGCATTTGCTGTAACAGCCTCTTTATCAATTTTTCCAATCAATCCTGCTAACACTTTTCCCGGGCCAACTTCTGTAAATAAAGTAGCACCGTCTTGTATCATTTGTTGCACCGATTGTGTCCATTTTACAGGAGCGGTCAACTGAATGATTAAATTTTTCTTGATCTCGTTCGGGTCAAAAACGGCACTTGCTGTTACATTTTGGTATACTGGACAAATAGGAGTTGCGAAAGTAGTGGCTTCAATAGCTGCAGCTAGTTCTTCTCTGGCTGGTTCCATCATCGGAGAGTGGAAAGCGCCGCCTACTGGTAAGATTAAGGCTCTTTTGGCACCAGCTTCTTTCATTTTTTCGCAGGCTAATTCAACAGCTTTGTATTCGCCAGAAATCACTAGTTGTCCGGGACAGTTATAGTTTGCAGCCACTACAATTCCGTCAATTGAAGCGCAAACTTCTTCGACGATAGTGTCAGCCAATCCTAAAACAGCAGCCATAGTCGAAGGTTTTATTTCGCATGCTTTTTGCATTGCCAACGCTCTTTGGGAAACTAATTTCAATCCGTCCTCAAAAGATAAAGCACCGTTTGCTACCAATGCGGAGAATTCTCCTAAAGAATGTCCCGCTACCATTTCTGGTTTAAAATCGGCACCAAGGGTCTTTGCTAAAATTACTGAGTGCAAGAAAACAGCTGGTTGTGTTACTTTGGTTTCTTTTAATTCTTCGGCAGTACCTTCAAACATTATGTCTGTGATACGGAAACCTAAAATTTCATTGGCTTTTTCAAATAATTCTTTCGCAAGTATATTACTCTCATATAAGTCTTTACCCATACCTGTAAATTGTGCGCCTTGACCTGGAAATACGTATGCTTTCATATGTTTATTTTAAAAATTGAAAATTACTAGGGATTGAAAATTTATTTCAATCAGCTTGCAAAAATACTATTTTTTTACAAGCGACAGCAGTTTGCTTTTTTGGGAATATCATTGTAACGCTTTATGAAGTTTTCAGACTAATTGGTACTAAACAACATTTGACATGAGAAAAATTAGCGGTTTCGTTTTTTTATTGGTTTTAGGGTTTTTATTATTTTATAGTAATTTACCCGTTCTCAATTACGGCTTTACGGGTTTTGCTTTTATTTTACTTGTAATTGCTGTTGTTGCAGTACTTTTTTCTACAGGATATGCGATCGCTGGAAAAACCAGTCAGATTAAGATCGTATCCAAACCAAATCGGTTTTTAGTATTTACAGTACTTGTTTTATTAGTGTATTGCATCGTTTTGCCTTTTGCAACCAGCCTCAAAATGTTTCGTTCCGATTCGTATCAAAAATTAATAGGCGAGGTTAAAAACGGTCAAAAAATCACCAATCACATTGCGCCAATTTCAATTGATAAAATCCGTGTGGTCGATGAGGAGCTTGCCCATCTGCTTGGAGAGAAAATTCTAGGTTCGCAACCCGCTTTGGGGAGTCAAGTAGAGCTTGGGGATTTTTGTATCCAAAAAGTAAATAATAATTTGTATTGGGTAGCGCCATTGTTACATTCTGGTTTTTTTAAATGGTTTAACAATCAAGAAGGAACTGCAGGATATGTTATGGTTTCGGCAACAAATGAACGCGATGTTAGACTAGTGCAGAACGTAGCTGGTAAAGCCATCAAAATTAAGTACCAGCAAGGAGCCTATTTCCAGAGTGATATTCACAGACACGTCTATTTTAATGGCAATTCCACAATAGGTTTAGCTGATTTTAGTTTTGAAATTGATGATGCTGGAAATCCGTATTGGATTATCACTAAATATGCAAAAAAAGTAGGTTTTTCAGGAAAAGAAGCCATCGGTACTCTTGTCGTTGACGCACAATCTGGCGCCATGAGATCCTATACAATTGCTAAAACTCCAAAATGGGTCGATCGAATTCAGCCCTTGGAATTTATCGAAGACCAATTGAATGATTGGGGCGAATATGTGCATGGATACTGGAATTTTTCGAATGCAGACAAGCTTCAAATCACAGAAGGATTGACATTGGTATATGGAAAAGACAGTAAATCCTACTGGTATACAGGATTGACTTCGGTTGGGAAAGATGAATCAGCTGTAGGCTTTGTATTGGTGGATACCAGAACTAAAGAAACTACTTTTTATAAACAAGGTGGAGCCACTGAATTTGCCGCTCAAAGTTCTGCTCAAGGAAAAGTTCAGGAGAAAGGATATAAGGCTTCATTGCCAATTCCTTATAATATCAACAACATACCAACTTATGTCATGACACTGAAGGATGATGGCGGATTGGTTAAAATGTTTGCGATGGTGGCCATTTCGGATTACACGATTGTGGGCGTTGGCAATACCATGCGAGAAACCTTGACTTCGTTTAAAAACGTTTACAATATGGCAGATAATAAAATAAATCCGAATAGTGTGTCGAATAAAAAATCGCTGAAATCAGTAGTGACTCGAATTCAAAACGATGTCAAAAACGGCAACAGCTTTTATTATTTTAAAGTCAAAGATTATCCTAATATTTTTGTGGGTTCATCCCAAATATCCAATCAATTGCCAGTTACAATAGTGGGTGACAGTATTAAAATTTCATTTGATGTAGACTTGGAAGAAGTAATTGATGTCTCTAGTTTTGAGAATATCAATCTCAAATTGAATATGAAATCGAAGTAATTAAAAAGGGCTTAAAGAATTTTCTTTAAGCCCTTTTTTTATTTTTTTGGTAATAATTTGAATGAGGTGACTTTGAATTTATTGTCCACCACTTTACCAACCACTTCTACTTTTCTTATGGCAGCACAAAAACCATCTTTGGCATGCGCATCACCATGGGAGTCGATGGAACTTCCATCAACAAAATAGGATTTTCCGTCAATACGAACAGCTAATTCACAACCGTGTCCTTCCATCCCAAACTGACATTGTCCGCATGAAGCTTCAACAATTTGAGGTTTTGGTGTTTCTTTTTTATCCTGAGCGCTAGCAAGTGTTGCAGAGAACAAAATCGCTAAGTATAATATCTTTTTCATAAATGATTAAATTTTACTTTAGCTAAGATACTGGTTTTTTTTACATCGAATAATTTTTAAACATGTAAAACCAGAATAATCTGAAAAGACGAATACTAATAGAAGCCATTGCAAAAATCACCATGGCAATGATTGTAATGAATCGTAAATCGAAAGTTTCTTTAAAGAAGAATTGAGCAATAACATAAGTTGCAATTCCTTGCGCTACTGTTAAACCATAATTTACATACATGGCTCCAAAAAAATGTAACCAGGTTCTTTTTCGAATTTGTAATTGCAATGAGAACAATATTCGTTCATTTGAGGGAATCCAAAATTGAAAAATATATTTTTTTCATTGAATACTTTGCCTTTAAGGCAACGAGGACAATCATTATTCAGTTATGGATTATTGAATTTGACATCGTGATTAGTATTAGCAAAGGTATTTAAAGATTCAAAAGAACTTTCAAATGGTTAAACGATAACTTTCAAGATGAAAAAATAGAACGCTGATGACACGGATTTAGCGGATAATTTCCATCTTGTTGTTATTTGTAATAAAGAAAATATATCAAATAAATTACGAGTGCACGGTAACCAAACTGGCTGCTTTCTTTGCTTTTTCTACCACTTCTTCAATGGGAGTTTCTAAAGTATCATTGACTAAAGCCACAGCCATTCTTCGATACGGTCTTGAAGTTGGTTTGCCAAAGATTCTGAAATCCGTTTTTGGTAAGCAAGCAATATTTTCTATTCCGGAATAGGTTGGATTGGTTGAATTTTCCGAAGCTAAAATTACAGCACTTGCTCCCGCTTTTTCTAAAGTAATTTCGAAAATAGGCATACTCAAAATCGCTCGTAAATGCAATTCGAATTCGTTGAAGTTTTGCGTTCCCGCCAAAGTTACCATTCCTGTATCATGTGGTCTTGGAGATAATTCCGAGAAATAAACACCATCATCAGCCAAGAAAAATTCGACTCCAAAAAGTCCTGCGCCGCCTAAAGCTTCGGTTACTTTTTCGGCCATGTCTTGCGCTTCGTACAAATCCTTGTCGGATATTCTGGCGGGTTGCCAGCTTTCCTGATAATCGCCACGTTCTTGACGATGACCAATTGGCGCACAAAAAAGTGTTGGGTTATTATTTTGAACCACGGTTAATAATGTGATTTCCGAATTGAATTTGACAAAGGCTTCTACAATTACTTCTACCACATCGCCACGGGAACCTTCCACGGCATAATTCCATGCTTTTTCGATATCCGCTTCGGTTTTTATGGTTGATTGTCCTTTTCCGGACGAAGACATTAAGGGTTTTACCACGCAGGGCATTCCAACGGCTTCAACTCCTTTTTGCAATTCCTCGGCAGTGGTGGCGTAGCGATACTTGGCGGTTTTTAAACCTAATTCTTTGGATGCTACATCCCGAATTGCTTTCCTATTCATCGTGAAGTTTGCCGCTTTCGCAGAAGGAACTACAGTGATTCCTTGCTTCTCGTAATCATAAAAACGTTCGGTTCTAATGGCTTCTATTTCAGGAACGATGAAATCAGGTTGGTGTTTGGCAACGATTTTGTCTAACGCATCTCCGTCTAGCATATTGATGACTTCAAAATCATGGGCAACTTGCATTGCCGGAGCATTTTCGTAACTGTCCACAGCGATTACAATTTGCCCGATGCGTTGTGCAGCGATTGTAAATTCCTTTCCTAATTCGCCTGAGCCTAGCAATAGTATTTTCATTTTTTTTGAAGTCTTAATTAAAATGTAAAAATACTAAATTGCTTTTTTATGACTGCTCATTCGCTACAAACTTTGCCCGAAAGTCAATAGATTATGATCTGGGTCCAATATCGAAAATTCTTTTTGTCCCCAAGATTTTATTTCCAGAGGACCATTGGGATGAATGGCAACGCCGTTGTTCAAGAAGTTGTTATAGACGTTTTCAATATCCTGCACCCGAATATAAACTCCTGAGTAATTTTCAACAGCATTAATAGTTGCAAACTCAAAAAAATGAATTTCAATGGTGTCTTTTTGTACCATCAAATACCCGTCAAAATGCGCGCCCCATTATTTAAAACCCAATTGGTTGATGTAGAAATTCCGTGTAATTGCTTTGTTGCGCGTGGGTAACTTTGGGTTGATGGTGGTGAGCATTATTGTTTGGGTTTTGATTTGATTATAAGGAACTTTTTATCAGAGTAGAGTGGTTGATTTTACTTGGTTTATCTCAATATTAAACAAATATTTTTCTGTTTTTTTATAAAAATTTGAAGGAAAGTCTAATATTTCCTTAACAAAAGTAATCTGAGGCTAGATTAATTTCGTTTTTCAATTTACTCAAATCATATTATATACAAACTTAACATTTATTATGTGAATTACTCAAATGAGTTATAATTATTTTTTTTAAGGGTAATTTCCCTTAAAATTTTTTTTAATATCATATTTTGATTATATTTGCGAGGTAAATACCCTTTATATGAAATCAGTAGGCATAAATAAATTATTGCAATCAATTTTTTCAGAGGATAATTATATTGATATAAGAGAAATTTTTGAAACTAAATTGATTGAATATAATTTAAGTAAAACAAAAGCTCTAAAATTACTCAACATAGACAAAGATGTTTTTGAAGAAATAATTTCAGGCACCGCAAAACAACCAAATTTTATTAATATTGTTAAGATTTCAGAGTTTTTGAATATTGATATTAATGAATTTATTAATGTTGTTCTAAAGAATCAAAGCAAAGAAAATATTTCTTCAATTGAAAATGCAAGAAAAGCAACCTTTTTAGTTAAGAATTTTGACATAAAAGCTTTAACCAAACTTGGTTTTTTTAGCAATAATGATGATACTGAGGTGTTAATTGACAAAGTTTTGTCTTTTTTCGGCTTAAACTCAATAAGTGACTTCGAAGAACAACTTGATGAACCTCTGTACAGCAGAGTTAAAAGAAATTTTTCTGATAAAATGAAAGACTTTTGGATAAAATCAGCTTATCAAAGTTTTAAGATTATCGATAATCCGAATGATTATAATCGTGAAAGATTAAAAGATTTAATAGTGAAAATCAAGCCATATTCACAAGATTTACAAAATGGACTTTTCACTGTTTGCAGAGCATTATATAATCTTGGAGTCACAGTTATTTTTCAAAATTATCTTTCTACTACGCAGGTTAAAGGAGCTACATTCATTATAAATGGTAAACCCTGTATCGTTTTGACGGACTTTAACAAAAAATATCCAACTCTTTGGTTTACATTAATGCATGAATTGCATCATGTATTATTTGATTTTGATTTAATTGAAACTAATAGTTTTCATTTAACAGGTGATAATGATTTGTTTTTAATTGAAGAGAAAGCTGATTCTTTTGCGCGGGATATTTTTTTAAGCGAAGAGAAGTTTCACTACATTAAAAAATATATTAATAATTCATATTTAGTGTCAAAATTTGCAAAGGAAAATGAATTGCATGAGTCAATTGTTTATTCATTTTTCACTTGGTATCAAGATAAACTATATAAGAAAAGTTATCATGCTGCTTTTAGAGACTTTTATCCTGACTATTCGGAATCTTTGAAGAAATTAAGTCTAATTTCTTGGGATGATAAAAATTTGAAGCAAGCAAGTGAGAAAATAAAAACCATTTTAGAAATTAAATTTTAGTAGTTATGATTGAAGACGAAAATAAAAAAATTAGGAAAGAAGAAGATTTAGAAATTTCTAAAGCTGATTTAGAAAGATTAGAAATACTTCAAAAATCTAATGAGAAGATTGGTAAGCAACTAAGCTTTAATTCTGAGATTGGTGGTTTAGAAGAAATTGATGAGTTACGCAAATTAGTTGGTAAAGAGTTTGAAAATCCTGAAGAAAAATATAATATTTACTATAAAGGAATTCGCAAACTATTGATGGAGTATTTACCAAAAGGAAAAGAATACAAAGAAATAAGAGATATTATTTATGACGAAAAAAACATTTTCTTAAACAACGGTAAGAAAAAATCTGACAATAATGGTATCAGATTGTCTGATGGTAGAATGACTTTTCAAACCAATATGAATGAGATTTTAGAAATAATTGTAAAATGGATTTCAGATTCTCAAAATCCTTTTGATATTTATAGATTGTTTTATGAGTTAAATGAGAATTTTGGATATGGACATGAGCAATATGACAAATCAACTTTGAATGTTGCAAATGCAATGTTGAAATTGAGCTAGAATTGAAAACATAAACTATCATAAATTTCATTGTTTTTTGTTTGTGATGATAATCGTAGGGGCAGCTCGCAAGCTGTCCGTACTACATAATAATAAATAGGGTTTTAGCAGGGTTTGCGTGAGGGAGTACAGCGGAAATCCTTTGTATTTTTTCTTTAAAAATATAAAGATTGCAGCGGAAAGGTACTATCTTAAAATCCTAACTTATTTTCTCTTAATTTTTATATATTTGTTCAACTATAGAAAGTATTTCATTTTCAAAAATGATTTGTTTATCTGGTATAGTCTCAACTTGATTGGGGCTATTTTTTTTGTCTAACTCATCTTTTAAAAGCTTGGAGATATTTTCTTGATGTTGATTCATTTTTTGTAAATAATTTGGGTCATATTCTTCATTTTTTTTCCAAATATGGTAAATTAGTACTAGCAGTTTTTTTTGAACTGCAACATAACTTTTCATTTTAATGCCATGTTTTTCAATGGTGCGATTATATAAATCCACTGCTGGTTTTTCGTTATGTTTAACAGCTACGAAGGCT
>NZ_JBLVPU010000002.1:0-247652 GCF_048286735.1 Flavobacterium frigidum
AATAATCATAAAGCGAGTTTTAATAGAACGAAGTTTAAATGTAGTTTAAATAACATATATTTACTCCATGAGTAACAAAATACAGTTTGTTTGGAGGTTTTTAGACGAACTGACGTTAGCAGATATTTTACCTAAAAACACGAAAAATGAAATCAAAAAACATAATTGTATTTTTTATAATTCTTTTATTTAGTAACATAGTAATTAGTCAAGAAAAGAAATTTACTATTGAAGAATGTAAAAAAATAGACAGAAATGAGTTTATTGAAATTCAGAAAGAAAATCCGAAAATCATAATCAAGTCTATATTCGAAAATGGTAAGCCATACACGAAAAAAGAAAATGATTCTTTAATAAAAAACTCAAAAATTTTTAATTACACGCAAATACTTTTAAAAGATACAATAAGAAATGAACTTGTAATTTTGAATAAAGAATTAAGTAAAGAAGAAATCAAGAATAAAAAGACAGACATTAAAAATAAACTTAAAGCTGAAAAAGATTTTAGAAATGAATTAGACGGTTCAAAAATTGGTGAACTAAATCTTGAAGATTTAAATGGGGAAAAATTTAATCTTGAAAATCTTAAAGGAAAAATAATCGTTTTAAATTTTTGGTTTACTCGATGTAAACCTTGTGTCGCTGAGTTTCCTGAATTGAACAATTTAAAACAAAAATACATAAATCAAGAAGTAGAATTTTTCGCTGTAACTTGGAATAACACAGAAACAATAAACAAATTTCTAATAAATCATAAATTAGATTTTACAATAGTTCCAAACGGAAAAACAATCATTGATCAATTTAAAATTCCGCATTATCCTTATAATATCATAATAGATAAAGATGGAAAAATTGAATATATAAATGACGTTCTGACATTTAACGTACTAAAAAAATTAGAAAATAAAATAAATGAACTACTAAAAAAGTAAAAAAACATCTGCTAACAGATAAGGTTTCGTTGCGGCTGCAAGCCGAACAATGAAACCTGTGTTGAACGGAACCGATTACATGCCGTCAACACTTATGGAGTTATCCCCCGCTGCTCGAAGTGTTAAAAAAAACGTCCTTTAAATCTTGAGCTGCTGTGCGAATGTCTCGAGCTAGACTAGTTAGTGTTTGGGAAGTTTTTTTACTTACATCCAATTTATAGACCATGTTACCAAAAAAATCGAAATAGATGAATAAATCATTATTTTTTTTAATTTTAGTTATAATTAGTTGTAATTCAACTAAAGAAATATCGAATTCTGATAAAGAAAAAATAACTTCCGAACTGGATTACATATTTACTATTGACCAAAAATATAGTTTTGCAACTCCTTCTGAAGACCTCATTAAAAAATTTGGAAAAAATGAAGCTTGGAAAATTTTTGAAATGAAAAGAGATAGTGTTGGTATTGATAATCAAAAAAAAATTAAAAAAATATATTCAGAATATGGTTATTTGGGATATGATAAGATTGGTCAAGAATACTCGAAAAAATTCTGGATTACTATCCAACACGCGGACAATGATATTAAGTTCCAAAAGAAAATGCTTAAAGCATTAGCAAAAGAAATTGAGAAAAATAATGCCGAAAAATCTAATTACGCAATGCTTGAGGATAGAATTGCAATTAACCTAAACCAAAAGCAGAGATTTGGTTCGCAAGTTACATACAATAAAGTAGGACAAGCAATTCCAAAAAACGGATTACTTGATTCATTAAATATTGATAATCTGAGATTAAAATATAATTTATCTTCATTTAAAGAATATTATAATGAAATGACGACAAGTCACTTTGAAATGAACAAAGATTATTATTTAAAACAAGGAATTAAAGAACCAAAATTATATCAATAAAACTCACCAGCTAATTTGAAGTGTTTTTGAGAAAACGCTCTTAAAAACCCCGCTGCTCGAAGTATTATTAATAAAAACGCGCTTTAAATTCTCGACTACTGTGCGAATTTCTCCGATTTCGCACCCACACCCTAGTACATACAGCAAAAAAATTAATATCCACAATCTTCACTGAATTAACTGGAAAATATTCAGATGGAATTGTAAAAACTCAAAAAAGAATAAAAGCAGGGCGTTAAAAACGTAAGTTATGAGACAAAAAACCGTATTTCTTATTTTTGTAACAATTGCATTCTAGTTTACTAGATGTTCTTCAATTGAAAAAAGCCTAATCCCTACATACAATAAAGGTGGGTATAAAATCATTCCAAATAACACAATAAGTACAAATGATTCTGATGAAATTAATATTAGTGGTAAAATATTTGACGTGTCAACAGGCAAACCTATTGGCGATGCTAAAATAACAGCCGTATGTGTTAAAGCCAATGTTTCGCCTGCAGGGAAATACTCTTTTAAAACTGAAAAATCTACATATAAACATTTTTTTATAACGGCTAATGCATTTGGTTATAAAACAATAGAAACTAATTTTATTGATTTAAGTAATAATATAGAGGTGAATTTTTACCTAATGGAAGACGACAAACCTTTTATTCATTGCGTAAACATTATAAATTATAAATAATCGATTTTTTATTCCGCAGGCGTTGGTTTGCAATGAGTATCTACTTACCTTATAAAAAAAGTAATATCACTTTTCGCGCGACAAACTATAAAAGTTGCAGCAACATGAAAAAATAGCTACATTTATTTCCTCATCCAGCTGTTAATTTACTTTCAATAACAATTAAAAGACGTAAAACCATAATTTTGATGCTGTTTTTTAATTCGATAGCATTCGCTCAAGTTTCAAATGAAATGCATAAAAAACAAATTCAAAATTTAGTACTCGAATCGTTTGATGAAATATGGTCCAAAATAGAAGCTAAAAACATTGAGAAATATTACACCAAGGATTTCTTGCTTTTGGAACACGGAGAAGTGTGGAATAACGATATTATTGCAAAGTATTTGAATACAGCCAAACTCAATTTACCCATCCCAAAACGAGTAAACACCATTCAAATTATAGATATCAAAGTTACCAACAAAACCGCTTGGGTGTCCTACCACAACTATGCTACCATTTCCGTTAACGATAAAGTTATTAGAAAAACACATTGGCTAGAAAGCGCCACGGCGATTTCAACCCCTAAAAGTTGGAAGTTTGATATGCTGCATTCTACAAGAGTAAAAAGTGAATAAAAAAAATGCTATTAAACACTATCTTTGTAGTTGAACCAAAAATCCTATTGGTGCCTTACTTTATTACAGACCCAAAAGATTGAAAATATAGTTCTGCCAGAAAGTATGGATATAGCAATTTAACGATTTTAGTGATTAATTTGAATTGATAAAGATTATGAGCACGAGCTAAACACATAACGCTACCCATACGTTCAAGACGGCGAGGTTAATTTTACATAACCTCTCATCCTAAAAAAAGATAAGATACATATGAAGTTCAAGACATTTATTTTAGCAACATTAATATTTTCGTTTCCATCTTGTAGTAAAGACGATGATAATCTTGACAATGAAACCGAATTCAAACAAAAAATGAGAGAGTTTGTAATCGGGATCAGTCAATACTCGAAAGCAATAAAACCAAATTTCCTTATTGTTCCACAAAACGGAATAGAGTTAGTAAGTAGCAATGGTCAAATATCAGGACAACCTCATACAGATTACCTAAAGGCAATAGATGCTAATGGGCAAGAAGACTTGTTTTATGGTTATGACAATGACGACCAAGCAACCTCTTCAATAGATAATAATTACTTGAGAGAACTATTAAATATTTCAAAAAACGCAGGCAAAACCATTTTAGTAACTGACTATTGTTCTACTCAATCAAAAATGACAAATTCTTATCTTGAAAACTTTAATGCGGGATATATATCTTTTTCAGCAAATCAGAGAGAACTAACTAACATACCAGCCTATCCCAATTCAATATATCAAGAAAACAATGTAGTAATCAATAATTTATCTCAAGTAAAAAATTTCTTGTATCTAATCAATCCTACAAATTTCACATCAAAAAGTGAATTTATTAAAGCTGTTGCATCAACCAACTATGATTTACTCATAATGGACTTGTTTTTTA
This sequence comes from Flavobacterium frigidum, assembly GCF_048286735.1. Lineage (GTDB taxonomy): Bacteria > Bacteroidota > Bacteroidia > Flavobacteriales > Flavobacteriaceae > Flavobacterium. The sequence goes on from NZ_JBLVPU010000002.1 coordinate 4,065, forward strand.
AAGACAATACACAATTTACAAGTTCAGAAATTACACAATTAAAAAACAAAGCTAATGGTGGAAAAAGATTAATCCTTTCTTATATGTCTATTGGCGAAGCAGAAAATTATAGATATTATTGGCAACCGAGTTGGAATACAAATAAACCAAGTTGGTTAGATACCCAAAACCCAAATTGGGCAGGAAATTATAAAGTAAAATATTGGAATAAAGAATGGCAGAACATTATTTATGATAACAACAACTCTTACGTAAAAAAAATAATAGATTCAAATTTTGACGGAGTATATTTAGACATAATTGACGCTTTTGAATACTATGAACAATAAAACTACCATTAGCAGCTAGAGTTTTTTGCGTGTACAGCACGAATAATAAAAACCTGATGTCAAACAAATAAAGCCGTTCTTTCTCAACTAGAAAAAACGGCTTTTTACAAAGATCAATATATTAAAAAAGGCCTAATCGTACGCTAGGAGCACGCACTCCTATTTGTGTACGTACCGAAGTATTGCTTGGTCCTCTTTGATAATTTCTTTGATCGTATTCATAATAATAAAATCCTGCGTGTCCATAAAAGGCATCGCTGTGTTGACAATGGGAATCACAATGAGAATGATGCCTTGTGTAAACATCTTCCTTGCTGGCAATATAGGCCTGATACGCTTTTCTATTCTTTTTCTTTAACTCCTTTTCGTACTCTTTTTGCTCTTTCCAAAAAGCCTTTTCTTCGGCTTTAGTTTGAGCTGTAAAGGTCAACTCGTAATTGGCATCTTCTCTGCCCCTTTGCTGATAATACGTAATTTTATCCGTATTGAAATTTACATTTGTTTCACTTTTTACACTGGCTTCTTGTGCATGTGCCGTTGCTATTGTTCCCAAAAAAAGTAGGATCAGTAAAGATTTAATTGTTCTCATGATTATAATTTTTTGTTACAGTTACTATCTATTTTATTTCTAACTTCAATAGTAAGACAACTAGAAAGTATTTTACCCTACCCAAGAATAGTATTATTTTAAAAAAAAAGTAAGAAACTGCACGGTAATCCTTCACTTTTAAGCATATCCTCCTTTACTAAGTTGACCAATGAACGAGACTTGAACTTAAAAAAGTCTTCTCCTTTTTTGCTTTTTCAAATCTCAAAAAAACAAATCAAACGTGTAACAAAATCTCAAAATAAGCTACTAAATGAAGAACCAAACTCTTAATTAATTATGAATTTAAAATCATCTCTATATTGTGGCTTATTGTTAGTAGCAAGCACAGTATCATTCGCACAAGATGCCCTCTGGTTGCGCCATCCAGTACTTTCTCCTGATGGCAAAAACATTGCTTTTGGCTACAAAGGCGATATCTATGTAGTCAATGCCCAAGGCGGTACTGCCGTTCCTATTACCATTCATGAAGGACATGACATGATGCCTGTGTGGAGCAAAGATGGCAAGCAAATTGCTTTTGCTAGTGATCGCTACGGTAATTTTGATGTGTTTACGCTACCCGTAACCGGAGGAACTCCTACCCGATTAACGTTTAACTCAGCCGCTGATTATCCTTATGATTTTTCACCTGATAGTAAAAATGTATTATTTGGTTCTAGCCGTCAAACGAGCAGCAATAACATTCATTTTTACTCGCCGCGTTTGTTCCAAAATTTATATACGGTTGCGGCAACTGGCGGAAAACCGGTGTTGGTTACTGAGGGCGGAATAGAATATGCTCGCTACAATGCAGCTGGAAATCAAATTGTTTTCCAAGACCGCAAAGGATATGAAGATGCCCTACGTAAACACCATACCAGCAGTGTAACCCGAGATATTTGGGTGTTTGATGTCAACAAAAAAACATACACGCAGTTAAGCACTTACGAAGGTGAAGACCGCGAACCGGTATACAGCAACGACAATCAACATATTTTCTTTTTGAGCGAAGCTGACGGCAGCAATCAAAACATTTTCAAGCAAAACCTATCTGCTAAAACAGCAACGGCTTTAACTACTTTTAAAAACAACCCAGTAAGACATTTAAGTGTAGCACAAGATAACACCATGTGCTTTTCGCAAGACGGTGAAATTTATACTTTGAAAGAAGGTCAAAGCCCAAAAAAAATAAAAATTACGATCCAAAATGATGGTAAAGGCAATGTAGAGAAAAACGTACCTATTGCAGGTTCCATTTCAGAGTTTGTGCCAAGTCCAAACGGAAAAGAAATTGCAATTGTTTCTAGAGGCGAAATTTTTGTTACCAATGCCGACGGTGGAAGTACTAAAAGAATCACCAACACACCAGAGCAAGAGCGCCACGTGCAATGGTCACCAGATAATAAAACGCTGATTTACGCTTCAGAGCGTGGTGAAAGTTGGGATCTTTATACAGCCAAAGTAGAACGAAAAGAAGAAGCTTATTTTTATTCAGCTACCTTAATTAAAGAAGAAAAACTAATTCCTTCTGATAAGGAAGAGTTTATGCCTAAATTTAGCCCAGACGGCAAAGAAATTGCTTTTGTTGAAGAGCGCAATATTGTTCGTGTATACAATTTGGCTAGCAAAACTTCAAGAACCATTTTACCCGAAGGTAGAAACCACAGTTATTCTGATGGCGATTTTGGTTTTAACTGGAGCGATGATAGCAAATGGCTTTTTGTCGATGATAGCATGGGGAATTTTAATGCAACCCATACCGCGATGATCAAAGCCGATGGTTCTGAAACTAAATACCCAATTATGAGTGGTTTTGGCGAAGATGCGGCCAAGCAACAAATGAAAGGAAAAGCGCTTGCGTGGTTGAGCAGCAAAGAAGGTCGAAAATCACTCGCCAATCAAGGCAGTAGAGAACTCGATGTGTACGCCGTATTTTTCGATAAAAAAGACTTTGAAAATTTTAAATTATCCAAAGAAGAAGCGGCACTTGCCAAAGAAATAAAAGACAAAGAAAAAGAAGTCGAAGACAAAAAAACGGCTGCTAGCACTGATAAAAATAAGAAAGACACTCCTAAAAAAGAAGAAGTTGTAGTTTGGAATCCTGATTTAACAGATCTTGAAACCAGAAAAGTACGCGTAACCATCAACAGCTCTTCTATTGCTGATTTTGTGTTTAATGATGACGGGAGTAAACTGTTCTATTTAGCTTCTTTTGAAAAAGGATTCGACCTTTGGGTAACCGATACCAAAACCAAAGAAACTAAGATTTTAGCCAAACTAGGATCATCTCCAAGTACCTTATTTTTGAGTAAAGACAATAAAACATTGTTTGTACGAAACGAAGGAGGCTTATCTAAAATTGAAACCGAAAGTGGTAAAATTACGGGAATCAGTGTATCGGCAGAGATGGTTTTAAACACTGAAGCAGAGCGCAACTATATTTTCAATCACATGTGGAGACAGACCGCTAAGAAATTTTACGACCCAAAATTACATGGCGTAGATTGGAAAATGTATAAAGAAACTTATGCTAAATTTTTACGACACATCAATAACAACTATGATTTTCAGGAATTATTGAGTGAAATTTTAGGAGAACTCAACGCCTCACACACCGGAGGACGCTACAGTTTTACGCCTCCTAATATGGATGCTACCGCATGTTTGGGTTTGCTATACGATGAAAAAAATGCCGCTGACGGTTTAAAAGTTACTGAGGTTATCGTAGGCGGGCCTTTTGATAAAACAGGCTTAAAGCTAAAAGCAGGCGCCACTATCAACAAAATTGACAATGAGCAAATTACTGCAAATACGGATTGGGCTAAGTTTTTGAACAGAAAAACAGGTAAATTAATCCTAATTTCTGGAGTTGATGCTAATGGTGTGGCGTTTCAAGAATCGGTTAAGCCGATTTCATTTGGTGAAGAATCGGGTTTAATGTACAACCGTTGGATTCGTAAGATGAATCAAATTACTGAAAAATTGAGTAACGGTAAAGTAGGCTACGTACACGTACAAGGCATGAATGACGGTAGTTTTAGAGAAGTTTTTGACCAAGTAATGGGTAAAAATTTCGAAAAAGAAGCTTTGATTGTCGATACTCGATTTAATGGTGGTGGCTGGTTACACGATGATTTGAATACGTTATTGAGTGGCAAACGCTACCTTGAATTTGCCCCACAAGGCAACCGATTAAAAGATGCAGAACCATTAGGTAGATGGACCAAACCAAGTTGTGTATTAATGGGCGAAGGCAATTATTCAGATGCATTTATTTTCCCATACGTGTACAAGCAAAACGGAATTGGGAAATTAATTGGAATGGGCGTACCAGGAACAGGAACCGCCGTTTGGTGGGAAACCCAAATTGATCCTACTTTAGTTTTCGGAATTCCAATGGTAGCTACTATCGGAAAAGAAAACAGACCCACTGAAAACTTACAAGTAAATCCAGATATTCCAGTTGCACTGAAATACGAAGATTATTTGAACGGACAAGACAAACAATTAGAAAGAGCTGTTGAAGAAATGCTAAAAACCATTAAATAAGATGCTTATTTTAGATTGCTCCATCAAAAGTTAAGCAACGTTGAGTGAACGAAAATAAAAAGAGGCTGTTCCAAATAATTTTGGACAGCCTCTTTTTTTGGTTTACTTATTGTACAATTCTATAAAAACAAACATCGATCGTGCAAATTTACAATCCGTGCTCGCATGGTATATCGGACAAAAGAAATCCTCAATTTAAAAATTTCAAAAAAGCATCCTAAACCATCTAACATTGACAATTGGAATACGCATAGATAGCAAATCCTCTGACGGTTTCCAAATAAGACAAGAACCTTCAATCGCAAACTTGCAGGTTTTTTTTTATGCTATTTCATTTCCATTGTTATAAATAGTTTCGTCTACAGTTTTTAAGGCTTTTAGATATTCAATCGCCTCAATTTCAGCTCTTGTAATTTCGTTATTATCCGAATAATGGTTGTTTTCATAGTGTTTCAGAATGCCTTAAAACTCTAAAGTTTTTATTTATTGTTTCGCCTTCTGATTAAAATTAGCCAACTCGACTTCAATAGTATTGAGTTTTTCCTTTGAGATTTTTAAATTCCCGTTTTCATAATTCGATAAATTGTAAATGGTCATCTACCTCGCTCTGAAAGAGCTCGTGTGGCAATATGGTAATCATCCTGAAGTAGTTTACAGCAACAAGTTTATGTGGACAAAGCTAGATTATATTCATCTGAATCCTGTAAGGGCTGGAATTGTCGAGAAAGCTTCTCATTATGTTTATTCCAGTGTCAATAATTATGTTTCAGATTCAGGATTATTGAAAATAGAAAAAGCTGACACTATAATTGTTGATGTTCTGAATTTAAATAATTTTACCAAATACAATGAATATTGGGTTTGATAAAGTTGGAACGGCATATAGGAATGGGTGCGAAGTCAGAGACATTCGCACAGCAACTAGTTCTAATAACATTTTGTGCTAAAAAGGAAGACTTCGGGGAGCGGGTTAGAAGTCTATTTCGTTGATTTTTAAATGATTTATTGTTTTGGCAATTACTGCTCTTTGTTGATGATATCCTATAACTGTTCTTTTTATGTCACGCTATTTCAGGACTAGACAAAATAATTTTAATAAAGCTTTCAGATAATATTCTTGAAAGCTTTTTTATTTAGAGACAATAAATTATTACTTTTACTTACAAAATATAACCTATTCTAAAAAGCAAAATAGTAACCCATGGAGAACAAACAATGCCTAAACTGTGAACAAGATGTTTCTGGTAATTATTGTCAGAATTGCGGTCAAAAAAGCAATACACACGCCATAACCTTAAAGCATTTTTTTGCCCACGATATCATACACGGTGTGTTCCATATAGAAAAAGGAATCTTATTTACTTTAAAAGAAACATTTACAAGACCTGGGCAAGCAGCTTTAGATTACATTCATGGCAAAAGAGTAAACTACTATAATGTTTTTGCACTCTCTTTAATAATAATCGCTTTGAATATTCTAACGGTGCATTATTATCATGACCTGAATCCTCCATCAGTTTCTAAAAATACAAATGAGGGAATACAATTAATGAACTTCTTATCGAATAATGTAAAATTAATTCTATTTGGATTAGTTCCGTTATTTGCGGTAAATGCTTTTCTGATTTTCAAAAGATTGAAAATCAACCTAGCGGAGCATTTCATCATTGCCGGAATAAATTTGTTGGGAATCTTGGTTTTGTGTTTATTTGTCAACTTATTGTCACTTTTGAGAGTCTTTGAGGAAATTAAATCCTTTTTAGGTATTTTAACAATCATTTATTTCTTCTTGATTGTATTGTTTCCTTTTTGGGTCTATTTTAATGCGACCTATAAAAAGTATTCCATGACAGGGTTTATATGGAGAATAATTGTGTTTTATACACTTCTGTTTTTTGAAATTGTAGTTATAATGTCACTTATTGCAAAAATCGTTACTAATACTACATCCATTAAATTACACTTCAATGCATAAAATTATTTCTGCTCTTGTTCTAAAAAGGAAGTCTTCAAGGAGTGTAGCAGATTTACGTTTATCTTTTGCAATAATATTCTAATAATAGAAAATATCCCAGCTGCTCGAAGTATTATTAAAAAAAACGTTATTTAAATTCTGGGCTGCTATGCGAATGTCTCTGACTTCGCACCTACTCCAATAGGCAACAAACACAATTTTTTACTTATACGATAAATAATTACATTTGATAAAAAGTAATGTCAGAAGGATATAAAATAAGAGCCCAAACTTAACCGCATTTTATTACTTTCACCGTTGTAGATTGGATTGATGTTTTTACAAGACAAACTTATAAAGATGTAATAATTGAAAGTTTAGATTATTGTATCCACAATAAAGGAATGATTTTGTACGGATATGTTATAATGAGTAATCATATCCACATGATAATACAATCACAAGAAGCAACACTATCTGACTTGATTAGAGATTTCAAAAAATTTACAGCGAAATCAATTTTAGAGAAAATTCAAAATAGCCCTGAAAGCAGAAGAGAATGGATGTTGGAACGCTTTAAATTGGCAACCGAAAGTCATTCCAGAAATAAAAATTATCAGTTTTGGCAATATGGCAATCATCCTGAAGAAGTTTACAGCAACAAGTTTATGTGGACAAAGCTAGATTATATTCATCTGAATCCTGTTAGGGCTGGAATTGTCGAGAAAGCTTCGCATTATGTTTATTCCAGTGCCAGCAATTATGTTTCAGATTCAGGATTATTGAAAATAGAAAAAGCAGATAATTCAATTGTTGATGTTATGAATTTAAATAATTTTACCAAATACAATGAATATTGAGTTTGATAAAGTTGGAACGGCATATAGGAATGGGTGCGAAGTCAGAGACATTCGCACACCAACTAGTTCTAATAATATTTTGTGCTAAAAAGGAAGACATCGTAGAGCGGGGGACATTCGCACAGCAGCTAGTTCTAATAACATTTTGTTCTAAAAAGGAAGACTTCGGGGAGCAGGGTTCTCACTGCTATCGGGGCTATGTGAGACGGATAATTTTTACAAACTCGTATTTCAAAATTACAATTTGTAAGATTATTTTAATATATTTGAGCAATGCATAAGATGAAATAAAAACGCTTTAATCCGGCTAGATTGGCTGGTGCTAGTTTATTGTGCTTGTTTACAACTTGGCAAAAATTTTAAAAACTAGAACCATAAAACAATGAAAGACTACAAAGTAGAAACCTTAATTTATTATTCAAAATTTTCTTTTGACAAAAATCACATTGTAATAACATCCAAACAAGAAATTCAAGAAAAACTTAATGAATATTCTAAAAATGGATATAGATTGGTTACAACAAATTCAACAAATTTTGGATTAGCAATTTATATTTTTTTGTATTTTGAAAAAGATATTTAATATACAATTCTTATTGGCAGAAAGTTTTAAAAACAAAATTTTAAATGTAAATAACTTATTTAAAGTAAAATAATTATATAGAAGTACATCACCACGGACATCATGAAGGAAAAAAAACTTGGAAATCTTATATTCGGGAATTTTTAATGTTATTTTTTGCTGTTTTTTGCGGATTTCTCGCAGAATGGAGACTTGAAGTCATGATAGAAAATCATAGAGAGGATGAGTATATTCATTCTATTGTCGAGGATATCTCTGCTGATGTTAAGCAAACTGAAAATTTACAAATCGATTTAAGAAATAGAATAACTTTAATAAATGCTTTATTAAAAGAAATAACTTCTAAAAACATTCAAGAAAATTCAAATAAAGCTAATAAATTATGGTTATCCACTCTTGGATTTCCTGATTTTGTTCAGAATGACCGAACAATTCAACAACTAAAAAGTAGTGGTTCTTTAAGAATTATAAGAAATAAAAAAGTTTCTGATAAAATTATGGAATACGACCAAACTGTAAGATTGCTCTATATTACTCAAACGAACATGAATACGATTGCTTCAAACAATACTTTATATGGTCAGTTTTTTGATTTAATAAAACTCCAAAACGAAAATTCTATAGCTATTCCTATAACAGAAAACGGGAAAAATTTATTAAATGAAGCTTACTCAAGTAGGTTTTTTTGGAGGATTAACCTACTAAGTTTAAACAAACGTCTGATTACATTAAATAAAAAAGGAAAAGAGGTAAGAGAAATAATTACTGAAGAATATAAATTACGTAAATAAACTAAAACTGCCACTAATAGCTAGCGATTCGTTTCCTGCACAGCACGAACAATGAAACTTCGGTTGAATAGCTTGTCCCGTTCTTACGGGAGAGCCAGTCATTGGCAGATACTATGGAATTATCAGAAAGTTTTAATAAAGAATATCAATAGGATTGAGTGTTCTCTTTTATTTTGAGAAGCAATTTTGTGTTTGCTATTGTGTTTCCACGCTCATGCGGATTTGACTTTTTTTACACAGCCATTACCAATCGTGCAAATTTACAATCCGTGCTCGCATTGTATATCGGACAAAAGAAATCCTCAATTTAAAATTTCAAAAAAGAATCCTAAACCATATACCATTGGAATACGCATGGATTGCAAATACTCTGACGGTTCTAAATACTACAAGAACATCCAAGCGCAAACTTGCAGGTTTTTTTTTATGCTATTTCATTTCCAATGTTATAAATAGTTTCGTCTACAGTTTTGAAGGCTTTTAGATATTCAATCGCCTCAATTTCAGCTCTTGTAATTTCGTTATTATCCGAATAATGATTGTTTTCATAGTGTTTCAGAATGCCTTTTAACTCTAAAGTTTTTATTTGTTGTTTCGCCTTCTGATTAAAATTAGCCAACTCGACTTCAATAGTATTGAGTTTTTCCTTTGAGATTTTCAGATTCCCGTTTTCATAATTAGATAAATTGTAAATGGTCATCAACTCCATTTCGACTACTTGCTGAATCAAAATTTTTAAATGAAAAGGGTTTTGCACCAAAGGAAGAATGATTCTAATGGATCTAAGAATACGCTTAACAACTGTAGGATCGTACTTGCCCCACTGAAAAATTTGATCGTAGCAGAAATCTATAAACTGTTCAAAACTAAATTCGTTGACCTGTATGTTTTTGGACTCGACAGCTCTAGAATCAGCTGATGGAAATTCTTTCAACGCTAATTCTTTGGCTATTTCGCCTATTTGGTCAATACAATTCAAACAAGTCGTAGGATCATTAACTGCTGGCGAAATTGCTTTGATGGCAATATCAACTAATTTGCGTACGCCAAAATTTATGTCTTGCGTATGACTCCTAAATTGCTCTACCTTGAACGCATCACGTACAATACTATTCACTTCCTGTCTTAATTCGGCAATTTGGTTGGGTGCAATTTCCTGATTAAAAACCAATGCCAAAAGTACGGTTGTGTCTTTCATTATAAATTCGCCAACGATTGGTTTTTGATACGCATTTTCAAAATAAGGAGCTATAGCTGAACGTGAAATATAAGTTGATACTCTTTCTAATTTCTTATAATTTACACTGTCTAAGTAACCTGATTCAAACGGACTCACAATCTGGATTTTGAACTTATTAGGATCAATGAGAGAACGTTTGTTCAAGAGATTTTTACCCACACACCAAGTGTCCGGATACAAAATATTGATTTCCTCAACCATATCAATCTTTATGCGATTCGTAATGCTGGCCACATTCATATTAATGCTCAAATAGGTAATCATCCTAGGATAAGACCAAGCCAAACCATAAAAAGCAAAAAGGGAACCCACAAAAAGTGTTAAAAGAAAAGGAGTTTGAGGGAAAAACACCGATACTAATTGCGGCAAAACACAAAGCGAAATAGTACCTACAAATAAGCCCACAAACTTTTGCATTTTAAAATCATTGACTAAAAAATGCCTCAAAATTCGGGGAGAAAATTGCGACGAAGCCAATTGCATTACCACAAATATCACTGAAAATGTAGTGAGTGAAATCCCAATAAGAATAGATATCAAGATATTAGCTACCCCTACTAAGCGCGTGTAAGTTTCTAATTTGTTTATTTGAAACAACGATCCAAAATCAACGTGGTATTCTAGAAACATCAAAGCCGATCCAATAAAAAGGGCATAAACCGCACTTAAAAAGGTCCCGAGATCTTTCAATCGGTGAATGAATATTTTTTTAAGCGTATATTTCAGTTTTTGTCTCATGGTCTATCTATAAAAAGTAAAACTACTAAAAATCAATTTACAAACGTTGATAAACTTTCGATACAAAAACAATATTTCTTTAAAAATGAACATTTCAAAATTATGGCTCCAAGTAGGGCTTTTTACTGGAATCTTATTTACATTTAATGGGAATAAACCAGCAAAATTGAGTTCTATATTTATGCTAAAATGTATTTACTGATCTCGGTTTTACAATCCGTGCCCACAAAGTTGAACAAACAATTCGAGTAAAAAAGTTATATTTTTTAAAACTACGAAAATTATTTTAAGTTGAGATTTGTAGCATTCCTGCTTGGTTAAAACATCGCGTTTTTTTGTTGCCAATTAGAGTGATACAGCATAAACAAAAGCGATAGCGAACTGAAGAAGTATTTCGGCGCTACTGGAGTTTTCTTATTTAGAAAATGAAATAGATTTTTTTGATTAGATTTGTTTTAACATGAAGCCTTTGTAGCTTTGAATTGCAAGTTCTCGCGACCAAAAGGATAATTAGAATTTTAAAATGTACCATAATGAAGAAAATATTCCTATCACTTTGTTTTTTAATTGCTTTCATCAATGGCAAAGCACAAAATTTATCTAATACAGAAAAAAAGATAGTTGCCTATATCAATGAGCATTTGCCAGAAACTAAAGATTTACTGATTAAAACAGTCAACATCAATAGTGGAACACTAAATATTGAAGGTGTAAAAAAAGTAGGCGCCATTTACAGTGCCGAGCTAGAAAAAGCTGGACTTAAAAGCGAATGGATAAGCTTGCCTGATAGTTTGCAACGAGCTGGTCATTTAGTGGCCACCAAAAAAGGAACTAAGGGAAAACGTATCTTTATTATTGGGCATTTAGATACGGTTTTTGAACCAAATATGCCTGCCAATAATTGGACAATGTTAAATGACTCAACAGCCACAGGGCAGGGTGCTATTGATATGAAAGGGGGTGATGTAGTAGTTATTGCAGCATTGCAAGCCTTAAAAAATTTAGGCTTATTAGACAGCGCATCAATAATAGTTTATTTTACAGGAGATGAAGAAAGAGCTGGTCTACCCATTAGCGTAAGCCGAAAAGATTTTATAACACGAGCTCAGCAATGTGATGTAGCATTAGGTTTTGAAACAGCCATCGGTCTCAACACGGTTACAACAGCTCGTCGTGGAGCTAGCAGCTGGACATTAAATGTGACTGCCAAAACTGGCCACTCTCAGGGTATTTTCAGTAGTAATTCTGGCTATGGTGCTATTTATGAATCTGCAAGAATTCTAAATGATTTTCGTTTGCAATTGAGTCAAGAAAAGTATTTGACCTTTAATCCAGGATTGATAGTTGGCGGCTCAGAAATGAATTATGATGCTGATAAAGCCAAAGGTGATGCAATAGGTAAAACAAATATCATTTCGCCTACAGTTACCGTTGTTGGTGATTTACGTTTCTTGACCGATGAACAAAAAGAAACAGCCAGAGAAAAAATGAAAGCTATTGTAGCCAATAATCTAAATGGCACAAAGGCTACAATTAGTTTTAGCGATGGTATACCTGAAATGGCTCCAAAAGAAGGTAATAATCGCTTACTTGCTACTATTGATAGTATTTCTCAAGACATGGGAATAGGTAAAACAGTTGCCGGAGACCCTGGTTCTAGAGGTGCTGGTGATATTTCGTATATAGCTAAATATGTAGATTGTATAGATGGTTTAGGTTCTTCTGGCAAGGGTGCCCATGCTGCTGGTGAAACTATTAACCTAAAAGAATTTCCGTATTTAATTCAACGAGCTGCGATTTAAATTTACAGATTAACGCAAAATTAAAAGGCATTTACAGCTTTTTATAGGAGTAGCAGTTTACAATTGAATGGAATTGAATTCCATTTAAGAATAAACAAGCCTACTTTATAAAATTCTCTATTTAAAGCAATTAACAACTTTTGTACACAAGAAAGTAGTTATCCCAATTTGTTTATTGAAATTTGCATCTTCAATTTAAACTATTAAAAATGATATTACAAATAGAAACTCCTGCCCTACTTTTTGGTGCTACTTCACTAATTTTACTGGCGTATACCAATCGTTTCTTGACACTTGCTACTATTGTACGTGGGCTGAAAAAAACATACAAAGAAAAAGCAAACGACCTGATTTTATTAGAAATTAAAAATCTAAACTTGCGCTTAACCCTTATTCGAAATATGCAATTAGCGGGCGTATTGAGTTTGTTTCTATCTGTTTTTGCAATGCTACTCTTATTTTTAGAGCAACAAACTGCTGGAATTTATCTTTTTGGGATGAGTTTATTGGGATTATTAATTTCCTTGGGATTATCATTTTGGGAAATCAGTATTTCTGTAAATGCCTTGCGTTTGCATTTAAGCGACTTGATGCATAAATAAGCACCTGATTTTACAAAAAAAGAGCTGTAAAATAATCTTACAGCTCTTTTTATTATTATTGTAAAATGTTATTGCGTTATAATTCCTTCTTCTTCTTTCTTCTCTTTGTTTAATAAATTCGGGGTTTCTTTGGCCAATTTATTTTTCGTTGGAATTTTATAATTTAAGCTAAAGCCAAATTTCCTAGTGTCTTGTTTGCTGCTAATTAACAAAGGTGTTTCAAAAGCGTTGAAAGCATTCCTATTGGTATTCAAAACATCATCGGCAAAAACAGAAAGTGTCAATTGGTCTTTCAAAAACTTTTTAGAAAAGGTTAAATCCAATGAATTTCTTAGCGGTTCTACTGCGATAAAATAAAAATAGTTTCCTTTTGGCACAACGTAATTATAGTTGGCTACAAACTTTATCTTTTTTGGAAGTACTATTTGCGACATGAAGTTAAACATCCAAAAACCATTGGTATCAACGTTGGGAATTTGGTGGTATTGATAACCTGTATACACGTATAAAAAGTTCATGGTATCTGGATTCACATTCATTTTCATAGTTTCAGCGAAGCCTTTAGTAAACAACATATACGGAATTGGCATGCCCACACTAAAATTATGAATCTTCACTTCGGGAATATTCTCATTTGTATTGCTCACTACATCATTATTAAGCGTCACTCTATTGATCACTTGGTTCTTTGCCGAACTGATGTTGTAACTAATAAAAGCATAATCAAAGGCGCTTAACTTTACTTCGTAATTATCAAAAATCGTAGGCTGCAGGTTCGGATTACCAGAATAATCTACATTTGGGTTTTGATAATTGGTATTGTTTGGGTTCAAAGCAGAAGTGCTTGGTAAGGTGATTTTTTTATTATAATTCACATTAAAATTAACGGATGTACTAAAATTGTACTGCGCGCTTGCATTTGGAAAAAAGCGAAACTGTTTGAATGAACTCAAAACAGCCACGTCAGTTTTACCTGTTATGTTGTAATCTTCGGCACGACCACCAACAATAAAATTTATTTTGTCAAACTTAGTCTGGAATTCTAGATACGATGCGGTCGTTCTACGTTTGTATTCCAAGTTAGTGGTTCCCATACTCTTTGCATCAAAAAGCAACTCTTCGTATAATGCTCCAAAACTAATTTTCCCTTCATCCGAAAACTTCATAGGTTGAGAATAATCAAACTTAGCGTTGTATAAATTTTGATTCGATGAATTATCTAACGTTGACGTTGAGCTTCCCACTGGATTCAATTGAAAATCATTAGTATTGTTGTTATAATTGAATTTAAATTCCAACTTTTTAGCAGCTTCTTTAAATTTTTTCTGATAGGTCACGACAGCATCTTGGCGCAAGCCCGTACTTTGAGAAGCATCATTGGTGCTAAATCCTGGTCCGCTTCCTAATGTATTGCTATCATTATTGTTGTGCGTTACATCATAATTAAGCAACAAACGATCTTTCCCAATATCAAATGTCAGCGCCGATTTGATAAAATTATTTCTCCCTGTACGATCCGCATCTGTTTTAGAAAGTAAGGAATTCATGCCATTTTCCTGTTTTTGAAGAGAAGACCACACGGCGCTTTCTCTATAATTTTGGCCAAGATTTAACTGCCATCCAAAATATTTATTCTTGGCACTCAACAAAAGACTGTTGTTCATTCTCAACCGCACATCATCATAACTCGTAAAACTTGTACTGTTGGTATAGGTTGCACTCAGGTAGTTTTTTGCATTTTTATTGGTAATAATATTTAAAATTGCACCACCAGAAGTGGCAGGAAACTCTGCTCCTGGTTGTGTAATAATTTCAATTTTTTCAATTGCATTAGCTGGCATCCCCTCTAGAAAAGCGTTCAACTCATTCGTAGAAATATTCAATGGTCTACCGTCCATAAAAACGTCCAATTGTTTTCCTTGGTACATCATTCCAGCAATATCTGAAGCGATTAAACCAGGTAATTTTTTGATCCCTTCTAGCACAGAACCAGTATTTAAATTGGGCTGATCGGCAAAGTTAAATATTGTACGATCGGCTTTTTGTTCTATCGCTTTTTTAGTTTTTATAATAGTAACCTCGTTTAATTCGGTTGTTTTTTCAGGAGCTTTTTCGGGAGTAGTTTGAGCCGAAAGGGTATAAAAACTGGTAAGACTCAACAAGGCAATCAACTGTATTTTTTTCATGATTTTTATATAGATATTCCATAAGTCCGCGTTTTAGCTGATATGTTACAACAAGAATGAAAAAATATCAACAGCAATATACCAATCAAGCTTTAGATTAAACCATAGAACACGTTTTAAGTCTAACTCGTATAGCACTTTACGATTATGAACAACCACACCCTTTGGTCTTTACGACTCGGATATTCAGCGCAACAAGCGGCGACCATCAAAAAATTAGGTTTAAAAAACTTCTTGGAGCAATCCTTTGCCACTCCATTTGATGCAAAAATTCCTGATTTTTTAGAAAATAGTCCAAAAACCATCAGTGAATATAAAGAACTCCGAAATAAGCTGAAAAACGCTACTCCAGAGCAAGTAAAGGAAATTCGCAAACAAGAAGGTCAATCGACCCTTGCCATGAAAGCGTGGTGGATTGACAAAATGTATCAAAATGAGTTGCCATTGCGTGAAAAAATGACCTGCTTTTGGCACAATCATTTTGTCACTACTTCCCAAAAAGTAAAAGTAAATTACTGGATTTTTCAGCACAACCAAATTTTACGCGAACATGCTTTTGGTAATTTCAAAACCTTGACCAAAGCGATTATTCAAAGCAATGCAATGGTGCGTTATCTGGATAATATGGACAATCGAAAAGGAAAACTGAACGAAAATTTAAGTCGTGAATTATTGGAACTGTTCACACTAGGAATAGGAAATTACTCGGAGGAAGATATAAAAAATGGCGCTAAAGGTTTGGCTGGACTCGGTATTGGTGAAGACAACGCGGTTTATCGTAAATTTTTTGAAGAGCAAGATAGTTTTACTTATTTAGGAAAAAAGGGAAATTTCAAACTGAACGAAATGGTGGATATTATTTTTGATCAACCCAATATTCCGTATTTGATTACTCGGAAAATTTTGCAATGGTTTATTTACGATCGTCCAACAGAAGATTTGGTACGCTATTATGGAGACTATTTTAAAAAGATGAACTTTGAAATCAAGCCGCTTTTAGAAAAAATTTTTACCGAAGAGTTTGCTAAAAACACTGCTGGTTCTAAGATTAAAAACGCTTTAGAATACAGTTTGCAGATCATGAACGAACTACAAATTGTTAATCCGAATACCAAACTAATTGCCTTTTTGATCAAACAACAAGGGATGGATTTATTTGATCAACCCAACGTGAAAGGCTGGGACGGTGGAAATTCTTGGTTGACATCACAGATCTTTCTGCAACGAAATAATGCCGCCGATTTACTTTGCAATGGTAAAAGTTTGAACCGTGGTGCAAAAAATGAAGACAATATGATGCGACAAAATCCCAAAAAGCTACTCTCTGTGCAATTAAATTGGAACAAGACTGGCACTAACAAGGAAATCATAAACGAACTTAAAGACCGATTGCTGTTTCAAACAGACGATTACAGTCAAACCGATTTTGAAAAAATATTGAAATATGATTTTGATCCTAAAACAGCGGGTTCCGAAAACGCTGTGATGCGCTTGTTCAATTACATGATTAAAACACCTGAATTCCAACTCATCTAAAACTACAATTATGAACAGAAGACATTTTTTGACACTGACCGGAACCTTTACAGGAGGTTCACTTCTATTGCCTGATTTTCTGTATTCCTTCGGTTCGCAAAACAATCTAGTAATCGGCGAACAATGTGTTGTTTTTGTACAATTAAATGGTGGAAATGACGGATTAAATACATTCATTCCGTTTGAAGATGCACTCTATTATGACTTGCGTCCAAAAATTGCACTCACTAAAGATGAAGTACTAAATGCAGCTAAAGGAATGGCGTTTCATCCTGCTTTGAAGGGATTTGCGCGTATGCAACAAAATGGAGATCTATCGGTTATTCAAAATGTGGGCTATCCCAATCCTGCACGTTCTCATTTTCGAAGTCAAGAAATTTGGCAAACTGCTCCCACTAATCAAGAGTATTTAAATAACGGTTGGTTGGGTCGCTACTTGGATTTGCAATGCAAAGAACACCAACCTACAGCAGGTATAAATATTGACAGTATCGATAATTTGGCACTCAAAGGCGAAGAACCCAACTCGCTTACTGTTAAAGATCCGAACCGATTTGTTACTAAAAATAAACTGGAAAATGACAGCCAGTTATCGAATAACCCACAGTTAGATTTTGTTCGAAAAATAGCCAATTCTGTTGTAGAAGGCTCTGATGACATTCAAAAAGCCATAACAAAATCAGCATCCTCGGATGTAGTGTATCCAAAAACAGGATTATCAAAAAATCTCGAATGGATTGCCAAACTGATCAAAGGCAACCTGAATTCAAAAATATATTATACCTCATTGGGTGGTTTTGACACGCACGACAACCAACTCGCCATTCATAAAAACAAGCTCACAGAACTGAACGATGCTGTTTTTAATTTTTATGAAGATTTAAAAAAAGCACAGCTGTTGCAAAATGCAACCATTGTAGTGTTTTCAGAGTTTGGTCGCCGCGTTAGAGATAACGGAAAAGGAACTGATCACGGAACAGCCGCTCCAATGTTCATCATTGGTGGAAACAACCAAGGAAAAATAATAGGTCGAAACCCTGATCTTGCTGATTTAGATCAAGGTGATTTAAAACACGATATTGATTTTAGAAGTGTATATGCTTCGATTTTGAGAAACAAACTAGACTTTGATCCTACTCGAATTGGCATACAAAACCCTATTTTGAAAGGACTTTTTTAAGTTTGCCAGGAATCACTTTAAAAACCTATCTTTGCCCGCTTTTTAAAATTGAAAAAATGACAAAGAATAGTGTATTAAAAGGAGTTTTCTTAGTAGGTCTTGGCGCAACCAGTTATGGTATGCTAGCGACTTTTGTAAAAATAGCCTACGGCGAGGGGTTTACTACGCCCGAAGTTACGATAGCCCAATTTGTATATGGCATCTTAGGAATGCTGCTCATTAATTTGTTTCAAAAAGCAAAAAAGGGTAATGACGTTGTAAAAGCATCTAAGAAAAACATTTCTCAATTAATGCTGGCAGGAACTTCGCTGGGCATGACGAGTATTTTTTATTATTTGGCCGTTAAATACATTCCCGTTTCGATTGCTATCGTTTTATTGATGCAAACCGTTTGGATGGGCGTTTTATTCGAAATGATTTTAGAGAAGAAAAGACCTTCTACCCAAAAAATAATTTCTGTTATCATCGTTTTAACAGGAACGGCGTTTGCTACGAATTTGATCCAAAGTAATGTAGAATTGGACTGGCGCGGTATCGTTTTAGGACTTTTGGCGGCAACATCTTTTACCACAACCATGTTTACCGCTAATCGGGTGGCGACAAATATCTCATCGGCACAAAGAAGTTTGTATATGCTCTTGGGCGGTGCTGTGATTGTTACCGGTTTTGCTATTGCTACACAAACAGCTCCTTTTAATTTTGAAATTTTCATGAAATGGGGAATCATCCTAGCATTGTTTGGAACTATAATTCCGCCTTTATTGTTTAATGCGGGTTTCCCACTAACAGGAATTGGCCTTGGGAGTATCGTTTCGGCATTAGAATTACCCGTTTCAGTATTAATGGCTTATTTTTTATTGAATGAAAAGGTAATTCTGATCCAATGGATTGGAATTATTCTAATCATTTTGGCAATTATAATAATGAACGTAAATTTTAAGAAAAAAGGGTAATTTCTATTTAAAACATTTGTGCTAATTTCATTTAAATTTTTATAAATTCGTCATAAATAACTTTATTATGAATTTACCTTGGCATTTATATGTGATGGCTTTTGTTTACTTTATTGCAGGATTAAACCATTTCAGAAACCCGAGATTGTACCTGAAAATCATTCCGCCTTATTTCCCGAATCCAAAATTACTAAATCACATCAGCGGTTTAGCCGAAATCATTTTGGCCATTGCCTTATGTATTCCTGCGCTGTCCCACTATGGCGCTTGGGGAGTAATTGCTTTGTTGATTGCTATTTTTCCAACGCATTTGTATATGTATTTTGACGAAAAGGCGCGTATGGGCTTGCCAAAATGGGTGTTGCTCTTGCGCATGCCGTTGCAATTATTTCTAATTTTTTGGGCGTACCAATATACCTAATCCCGTGCAATCACTTTTTGAATCCCAATCAGAACCACTCATTCTTGACTTGCCAGACGCTGAGATAATTTATTATTCTCAATTTTTTGATACAGAATTAGCTGATAGTATTTTTGCTCAACTCACCCATGATATTCCTTGGCAGCAAGATGATATTAGAGTATTTGGAAAAATTCATCCGCAACCTCGTTTAACGGCTTTATTTGGAAATGAAGGAAAACCGTATTCGTATTCGAATATTACGATGCAACCGCATCCATGGAATTTGCTGTTGCAAAAGCTAAAAACACAAATAGAAGCTGTCGCAGAAACCACATTTACAACCGTATTACTCAATCAATATCGAAACGGGAAAGACAGCAATGGCTGGCATGCTGACAACGAAAAAGAATTAGGTATAAATCCAATAATTGCCTCAGTAAGTTTTGGGGCAGAGCGAACGTTTCAACTAAAACACAATACCATAAAGGACCTAAAAAAAAGCATTGTACTGCAACACGGAAGTTTACTATTAATGAAAGGTACTACACAGCATTTCTGGAAACACCAAATACCAAAAACCGCAAAACCTATTGGTCACAGAATTAATGGTACTTTTCGGGTAATCAAATAATTATTTTAATAAAAAGCATTAAATTTGAAATAAATATTTTTTTATGAATGACATCATAGCTTATTTTTCTACTATTCCGTCTTCCCATAGAAGCTTAATTTTAGTGGGGGGTATCACTTTTTTTTGGTTGATAGAAAATGCATATCCACTTTTTAATTTCACGTATAAAAAATGGCATCACGCAAGCATTAACATTTTCATGACGATTACTACCATTATTGTCAACTTTTGTTTGGCTTTTATATTATTACAAACCGCTGATTGGACGATTGCTCATAATTTTGGAATTTTGCAGTGGCTGCCAGCGTTACCCGTTTGGTTGTACGCGTTAATCGGGTTGTTATTGTTGGATTTAATTGGTGCTTATTTGGTGCATTTAGTAGAACATAAAACCAAATTCTTATGGCGTTTTCATTTGATCCACCATACAGATACATGGATTGACACCACAACTGCCAACAGGCATCATCCTGGAGAAAGCGTAATTCGGTTTGCGTTTACCGCGATGGGAGTTTTACTTATTGGAAGTCCGATGTGGTTGGTTTTCTTATATCAAACCCTATCTGTAGTAGCTACACAATTCAACCATGCTAATATTTCACTTCCAAAAAAAGTAGATACTATTTTAAGTTATTTCATAGTCTCGCCAGACATGCACAAAGTGCACCATCATTATGTTTTGCCCTATACCGATAGTAATTATGGCAATATATTTTCTATTTGGGACCGTCTTTTTGGAACTTTTATGACCCTCCCAAAAGAGGAAATTATCTATGGAATAGATACCCATCAGAAGCCCGAAGAGCACAATGAACTTAAAAATTTATTAAAAATACCCTTTCAAAAAAAGCTGCAAAAGGAAACTAATTAAATTATAAAAAAAAATGCCTTTTTGAGAAAAAGTATTATTTATTTTTCTTAATATTGGATGTAATTAAAAATGCAATTTATTAATCATTAACAACTTATTTGAATTAATTTTCACGTGATGAAAAAGAGTAACCGAAAAGAATTGAACTGGGAACAAACAGAAAAACTTGTTACGATGGCTTTAGAAGAAAAAAATCCTTTTGAAATCATAAAAAAAGAATTTGGTTTAGTCGAGAAGGAAGTTCTTGAAATTATGAAAAAGAAAATGCCCGCAGAAAAATTCGAAATGTGGAAGAAAAAAGCGGCTGCGAATAAACCCAAACCAAAACCAGTTAAAATTGATGATTTTGATGAAGATTTAGATGGAAAATATTACATAAAAAATAAATTAGATTAAACACAAAACTCCTGATATTTAGGAGTTTTTTTTTAACTAATCCTCAAATTAACTATGGTCTCAATAACAGCAACCGAAAACGAATTTATTTTTGATATTCTAGGTAGTCATAAATTTTGGGCTTTCGAAAATAAGATTAGTGTACCTAAAAATAAAATTATCAAAGCGTACCAAAACCCGAATGAGTTTACTTTTTGGATTGGTTGGAAAATACCAGGAACTCAAGTTCCATGGGTGATTACAGCAGGAACGTTTATAAAAAAAGGAAAACGCAATTTCTGGGACGTTTGCAATAAAAAAAATGCAATTATTATTGAATTAACCGATTCCTATTACCACAAATTAATTATCGAAGTTGAAAATCCAGAACTCGTGATGCAACAACTTAATGCTAAATAACATGAAAAAAATACTATTCTTTTTACCAATCCTTTTTGTATCATTAGGATATTCTCAAACTAAGACTGAAATTTTCAATAAGGAGGAAATTAACATCAACAGCTTACTAAAAGGCTCGTTGTACACCCCATTAAAAAATTCAAAAAAAGAAACTCTAGTCATTTTGATTGCAGGTTCAGGACCAACAGACAGAAATGGAAATCAAAAGAATGTAGTTAACAACTCGCTGAAATATCTTTGTGAAGGCTTAACGCAAAATGATATAGCAGCATTTAGCTACGACAAACGCATGTTTGCTCAAATATCCTTAGGAACTCTTAATGAGGCTACTCTTTCATTTGAAGATTTTATCAATGATGCGAAAGCCGTTTTTACCTATTTCAAAAACCAAAAAAAATACAATAAGATAATCATTGCAGGTCATAGCGAAGGGTCACTCATAGGCATGATTGCTGCCAATGATAATGCTGATGCCTTTATTTCTATTGCCGGTCCTGGAAGAACTATTGATGCTGTTGTAGTCGAGCAAATAGAGAAACAAGCTCCCTTTTTGAAAGAAGAGGTGCTTAAAAATTTTGAAATACTAAAAAGTGGAAATACATTTGAATTGAAAAATGAAATGCTTGCTTCGATTTTTAGGCCAAGTGTGCAGCCTTATATGATTTCGTGGCTCAAATACAATCCACAAGACGAAATCAAAAAGCTGAAAATTCCAACTTTACTTCTTAATGGAACTAATGATTTGCAAGTTAGTGTAGGCGAAGCAGAATTACTAAAAAAATCAAAACCAGATGCAGAGCTAGTTATAATTGATGCTATGAATCATGTTTTTAAGGAGATAAAAGGAGATACTGCCGAAAATATGAAATCGTACAACGATCCAAATCTACCGATATCAGCTCAATTACTGAATACAATCACGCGTTTTATAAAAGCGTTATAGCTGTAACTAATTAGCACTTTGTACGACTGATACACAAAATAAAACAAATTAAAATGAAAAGAATATTTTTAACGTTAGCATTTGCTTCGGTACTGTGGAGCTGCAAAACGGCGAGTACTGCAACAAATAACTCGAAAACCGACACTAATCTAGTACAAGTTTCCATTAATTTGAATGATGTAAAAGAAGATAAAGTATTGGTAACCATTACTGCACCAAAAATAACCACCGATGAAGTAACGTATAGTATTCCTAAAATTGTCCCTGGAACCTATTCTATTGATGATTACGGGAAGTATATCCAAGAATTCAAAGCCTTTGATAGCAAAGGAATCGCATTAATAGTAACTAAAACCGATGACAATACTTGGAATATCAAGAATGCAAAATCATTGGCAAAAATTACCTATTTGGTAAACGACACTTTTGATACAGAAAAGGGTGGTGGTTTTGGTCAAAATGATATTTTTTCACCAGCAGGAACCAATATTGATGCCGGAAAAAACTTCATGTTAAACATGCATGGTTTTACTGGTTATTTTCAAGATAAAAAAGATCTTCCGTACCGAGTAACTGTCACGCATCCTGAAACATTATGGGGCGCAACTTCAATGACGGATCTTGATGCTAGTGCAACATCTGATGTTTTTACCACTCCACGTTACGCTGAGTTAGTAGAGAATCCAATCATGTATGCAAAACCAGACTATACCACTTTTACTGTTGATGGAATGGAAATTTTAATTGGTGTGTACTCCCCGTCTGGAAAAGTGACAGCTGAAAGTATCACTCCAGAAATGAAAACAATGATGATCGCCCAAAAAACCTTTTTAGGAAAAATAAATGCGACAAAAAAATATACCGTGCTACTTTATCTTTCAAGCATGACGCCATCCGACGCCAAGGGTTTTGGAGCCTTAGAACACCCAACGGCAACCACGGTGGTTTTACCTGAAATGATGCCTAGAGAGGAATTAGTTAAATCAATGAAAGATGTCGTTTCACATGAATTTTTTCATATCGTTACACCATTAACCATTCATTCTAAAGAAATCCATTATTTTGATTATAATTCACCAAAAATGTCAGAACATTTATGGATGTACGAAGGAGTAACAGAATATTTTGCCAATCTTTTTAAAATCAATCAAGGATTAATCCCTGAAGAAGAATTCTATTCGCGTATGGCCGAAAAGATCGAAAATGCAAATGCTTTGAATGATACTATGCCATTCACTACAATGAGTGCAAATGTATTGACAGAACCTTATAAAGCACAATACTTGAATGTGTACGAAAAAGGCGCACTTATTGGTATGTGCATCGATATCATTATCCGAGAAAAAAGTAATGGCACAAGAGGAATCTTAGATTTGATGCAAAAATTATCAAATGAGTATGGAGCCGCTAAACCATTTGATGATGCTGACCTTTTTACCAAAATAACTTCCTTTACCTATCCTGAAGTAGGTGCGTTTTTAGCTACTTATGTTTCAGGATCAACTCCAATTCCGTACCAAACGTATCTTTCTAAAGTAGGCGTTACAAAATCAATCGAAAAAGTACCTGGGAATGTATTTCTAAAAGGACAAACACCATACATAACTGTCAATCAAGCGACCAAAGAAATTATCGTTCTTCCAAATATAGAGTTGAATGTTTTCTATACCAACCTAGGATTGAAAGGTGGAGATATTATAGTATCGATCAATGAAAAACCGTATTCATTGGATACTATCTATGAAATGATAACGGAAAGCACCAACTGGAAAGAAAATGATGCGATTACTGTGAAAATAAAACGCGATGGTAAAGAGCAAATCATAACTGGAACAGTAAAATTCCCGTATGAAGAGAAAGAAGGCCTTAAGGCTACAGATGTAACCAAAACTGCTTTGAAGGATGCTTGGTTGAAATCTTAATTTCAAAAACTGTTAAAAGAAATACCAATTTTAGACTGCCCCCAAAAAGTTAGACACTATTTGGGGGTATTTTTTTTGAAAATTGAACGCATTAGCAAAATCATTCCAACAATTTTCTTTATTTTGCACCACAATAGTAATGACTAGAAAATAATAGCGATGGAATCGCAAAATTTAAAATTAATCAAAAAAATAGCGAAACCTTTGCTTCTCAAACAAATTAACTAAACATGAAAAAATCGATTATTGCATTTGTCACACTTATTCTTTTGGCCTCTTGCAACAACAATACATCAAAAACCAACTTACATATTACGGGAAATATTAAAGGACTAAAAAAAGGCACTTTGTATATCCAGAGAATCCTTGATAATAAATTAGTGGCGATTGACACTATAAAAATGGATGGTAGTTCTTCTTTTGAAAGTAATCTAGACCTTAAATCTCCAGAAATGCTCTATTTATTTTTAGATAGAGGCGTAACCAATTCTTTAGACAATAATTTACCATTTTTTGCTGAACCAGGGAACATTACTATTGAAACAAGTTTAGATCGGTATTTATCCGATGCTAAAATTAAAGGATCAAAAAATCAGGAAATATATGAAGAGTATAAAAAAATCAATACTCGTTACACAGACGAAAATCTTTCTTTGATTGAGCAAAAATTCAATGCCATCAAAAGTAAAAACACGAAAAAAATTGATAGCATCATCATAAGACAAGATTCAAATATCAAAAGAAAGTATTTATTTGCCACTAATTTTGCACTAAATAATAGGAAATTCGAAGTAGCGCCTTTTATCGCACTTTCAGAAATATACGATATCAATATCAAATATTTAGATACAATACAAAAATCAATGTCTCCCCAAGTAGCCAATTCATTATACGGAAAAAAGCTAACACAATATATTGCCAGTATTAAAAGTCAAAAATAGAAAGCACTGTCTAAATTTTA
The DNA here is from genome assembly GCF_048286735.1 of Flavobacterium frigidum. Taxonomy (GTDB): domain Bacteria; phylum Bacteroidota; class Bacteroidia; order Flavobacteriales; family Flavobacteriaceae; genus Flavobacterium. The sequence goes on from NZ_JBLVPU010000002.1 coordinate 29,483, forward strand.
CTTTTCCTTTTTAAAACAAAAAATCATCTTGATTTCACAAGATGATTTTTTTTGTTTTAAAACCCAAGCAATACTTAAAGCACAATAAAACAGAATTAGATATAAATACAAATTAGATGCTACCCATTGCTGCACCACCAATAAAAGCAATAATGATCATTAAAAAGTATAAAGAAAAAATAACTATGGTCATTATGCCAATAAACTTGTAATGCGATTTTAAGTATTGAAATGAAGCCGTCAATTTATCGGAATCGTTTGTCGCACATGCAATTTTAGCATTTGAGGCAAACTTATTTAAATAATATACTGGAAAGAAATAAAGAGCGGCGATGAGTAAATAAACGACAGCCATTATTATTCCAAAAGAGCTACCCATACTGCTCATGGCAGGGTTCATTTTTCCCATTGTAGAGAATAGTGTACCTGCAAATAAACCTGCAAGAACTATAAAACCAATTCCTACATACCCCAAAATGGATAAAAAATAAGCCCATTTCGCGGTCTCTTTCAAAAAGTCTTTTGCAGACTCGTTTAGTTTCATTTCTAAATTCTCAGTAATTGAATGCTCTTCCATAATTTCTTTTTTTTAGTTAGTCATCAAATTTAACATAAAAAATAGGACATCCAAATAAAAAGAATTTTATTCCTGTAGTACTAAAAACAAAAAACCATCCCGAATGAAAGGGATGGTTTTATTAAGAGCCGGCGGAGGGACTCGAACCCACGACCTGCTGATTACAAATCAGCTGCTCTAGCCAACTGAGCTACGCTGGCGACTCATTACGGGTGCAAATATAAGTCTGAATTTCTATTTTGCAAAACAAATTCAAACTTTTTTTGCTTTTTTTTTGACTACAATTCGTTGATTTTAGCAATCAATTGATTAGCAGTTTGTTCCAATTCAACATTGATTTGTTTGAAATGTGCTTTTTTATTTTCAACTTTTTTTGTATTCACTTTTGTGATTAAAGCGTCAAAAGCAGCGATAGCTTCATCAATTAAATCATTAGTTTCAGTTGTTGGTTTTCCTGTTGTAGAAATTTCGAACAAGTAAACTGCTTCAATAATATCTCCTAAAACGTAGTTGATGTCTTTTTTTAAATTTTTAACGTTTGCCATTTTTATTTTTTTAAAATTTGAATTTTAATTTGCGTTTGCAAAAGTACACATAATCTTTCTATTACCGACTATGAAATGTAAATTTCTAAAATGGAAGCTTTTCCACTGAGAATGAACGCATTCATTGCCGCAGGAATCAAAACAGTATCTCCTTTTTTATATTGCGTTTTTGAGCTACTATATTCCAGTTCAAATGCCCCTTCTGTACACATATAAACCGTAAAGGATTTAGCAGATTTAGAAATAGAAATCTGTCCGTCTAACGGAATAAAATTAGTCGTAAAATAAGGACACTCAACAATTTCGTTTGAACAATTTATTTTCTTAGTATACTCTTTCTTCGTTTCCACCTTATCATAATTGATAGCTTCCAAAGCTAAATCAACATGTAATTCTCTTGTATTACCATTAGCATCTAGCCTGTCAAAATCATAGAGACGGTATGTAATATCCGAAGTTTGTTGTATCTCAGCAACCACTAATCCAGCACCAATAGCGTGAACGGTTCCTGTTTCTAAAAAGAAAACATCACCTGATTTTACTTTTATATCGTCCAGAATAGAAAGTAAGGTTTTGTTTTTTAGATTTTCTAAATACTCAGTGGCATTAGATTTTTCTTTGAAGCCCACAATTATTCGGGCGTCATCATCAGCTTGCATGATATACCACATTTCTGTTTTACCAAAAGAATGATGTCTTTTTTTGGCCAACTCATCATTTGGATGCACTTGTATGGACAAATCTTCACGAGCATCTAGATATTTGAAAAGCAACGGAAATTGTTTTCCAAATCTGGCATAAACTTCAGTTCCCAAAATTTCGACCGGTGCATCATCAATAATAGTGGTCAATGATTTACCTTTCCATGCTCCGTTTGCTACAACACTTACATCACCTTCAACAGTAGACAACTCCCAACTTTCTCCAGTAATTGTTGACGTTATTGGTTTTTTAAGTAGTGTTTTTAGTTTTTCGCCGCCCCAGATTCTTTCTTTAAAAATGGGATCAAATTGTAAAGGATAAAGTTTCATTCAGATGATTATTTTGAAATTGTAAGATATAAAAAATACATATTATTCTCGAGAATATAGATTCTCTTTTTATAGAAATCAATAAATGGCCAAAAACAAGGCATAAATTGAAATCTATCAGAATAGCCTTCAAGTAGATTTTTACTATAAATTACAATAATTTTTTAATAGCCTCCAGCGCTTTGGGAATATGTTTTGTAGCCAGCATACTGTCAAATATCATTTGAATCACTCCATTTTTATCAGTGACATAGGTAACTCTTCCCGGCAGTAAACCGAACATTCCGGTGGGAACACCAAAAAGTTTTCTGATTTTTTTATCTGAATCTGACAAAAGAATAAAAGGAAGCTTGAATTGCTTAGCAAATTTTTGATGGGAAGCAATAGTATCACTACTAATACCTATTACTTCTGCCCCAAGATCCTTAAAATCTTCGTATAAATCTCTAAAACTACAAGCCTCAGCTGTACATCCTGGTGTATTATCTTTTGGATAAAAATAAATCACAAGCGGCTTTTGGCCTACTAGAGTTTTACTATCAAATTCACTCCCTGTAGCATCTTTAGCAATAAAATGGGGAATGGTATCCCCTACTTTTAGTTCTTTCATTCTCCTTTATACGTTACAAAATTTCTAGGGGTTTCATATAGAACCACTTCTAGTTCAAATTCTGGTTTGATTCTTTTTCTGATTTTATTCCAAATAACGACTACTATATTTTCGGCAGTTGGATTCAAATCCTGAAACTCTGGCACATCCAGATTTAGATTTTTATGATCAAATTGATTCTCTACATCTTCTTTAATGATGTCGCTTAAAAACTTTACATCCATAACATATCCTGTTTCGGGATCAATCTGGCCTGTTACACTAACTATTAGTTCATAGTTATGACCATGAAAATTGGGATTATTACACTTCCCAAAAATCGCATCGTTTTGTTCCCATGTCCAATCCTTTCGGTGTAATCTGTGAGCCGCATTAAAATGGGCTTTGCGCGAAATAGTAACTTTCATGATATATAATTTAAGATTGCGATGCGTTAGAAAATCTATTTTTAATGTCCCGTTATTGATCTTCTCGCAACAGCGCTATATTTTGTGGTCTTCTAGAAAATGGTAAAACTCATCGAAAATAATTTTGAACCAAACTGTATACAAAGCCGGATGCGTCTCCATATCTGATTTAACATCCTCAATTTTCATCCACTTCCAGTCTTCTACTTCCTCCCGATTTATATTTGGTGCATCGTCATAATACCCAATCATAACGTGATCAAGCTCATGCTCTGTTAAACCATTATCAAAAGGAGCTTTGTAAATAAAATGAAAAAGCTCTTTAAGTTCTGTATTAAAACCCATTTCTTCAAATAATCGACGACTTCCTGCTTGAATATTAGTTTCTCCGTCGCGCTGGTGACTGCAACACGTATTCGTCCATAGCAATGGCGAATGGTATTTTTGACTGGCGCGCTGCTGTAACATGATTTCATTTTTGTTGTTTAAAACAAAAACTGAAAAAGCACGATGTAAAACTGCTTTTTCATGTGCTTCAAGTTTAGGCATCAATCCGATTTGCTCATCGTTGTGATTAACTAATATTACGTTTTCTTCTACCATAGTATTCTTTTACTGATCAAAAATACAAAAAAGATTATTAGAGACCGGGGCTTTAACGTTCTGTTTCGAATTGTTGAAGTGAATTTATTTTGTTACTAATCTAAGCAAATTCAATGTTTACTTGCAAAAGTTTTTTTTGTAATTTTAAATACTATAATATTCAATAAGATGCACCAAATAATCATTCGAAAAGCACATCCAAACGATTTAGAAAAACTCCTTGAATTTGAACAAGCAATTATTACTGCCGAACGTCCTTTTGACCCCACTCTAAAAGCAGAAAAGATACATTATTATGATATCGAAAAAATGATTTCAGCACCACATATAGAAGTATTGGTAGCCGAAATTGATTTGGAAATCATAGGATCAGGATATGCGCGAATAGAGGTAGCGAAGCCTTATTTGAATCATGTGAACTATGCCTATTTTGGATTTATGTACACAGTTGCTAATCACAGAGGAAAAGGAGTAAACGCTAAAATTAATGAAGGGCTCAAAAATTGGTGCATCCTTCAGGATGTATTCGAAATGAGACTAGATGTATACAACGACAATACTTCGGCAATAAAAGCCTATGAGAAAGTAGGCTTCAAAAAACACCTTATCAACATGCGAATGATTGTATAATTATAATGCTTTGTTAATTCTAAATCCAGAACTGTATTTTACGCGTAACTAACGTTAGTTAAAACTTACTTAAATAACTATTAATTTGCAAAGTAGGCGACATTTTTTGTTTCAAAATCGCTTTACATTTGTACTATAAAAAGAAAATTATGAAAACAGCAAGATATTTTTTAAGCCTATTATTTTTACTTCCTTTATTCATGTTCACTGCCTGTGGACAAACGAAAAATAAAAAGGACAGTACAGAAAAATCGATAGCAATGGGAAATTCAATCAACAAACCAGGGAATCCATATTATTCTAATACAGACACTAAAAAAATAAAGGTTAGTGATGCCGAGTGGAAAAAGATTTTACCCGAAGATGTTTATGAAGTATCCCGTAACGCAGATACCGAAAGACCTTTTACCGGAAAATATTGGGACACCGATGAAAAAGGAACGTATTACTGCGCCGCTTGTGGAAATAAACTTTTTCGCTCAGGGGCAAAATTTTCGAGCAATTGCGGCTGGCCAAGTTTTTTTGAACAAGACAGTAAAAGCAGCGTGGTGTACAAAACGGATAACTCTCTTGGAATGGAAAGAATCGAAGCCCTTTGTGGAAGATGCGATGGGCATCTAGGACATCTTTTTGATGATGGACCTGCGCCTACTGGCAAAAGATACTGCATGAATTCTATCGCACTTGACTTTATACCAGATACCAAATAAAATGAAAAAAATATTGCTACTGTGTTTAATAACCGCTACTAGTTTATTTGCACAAAAATCTGCAAACAAACAACCCAATTTTGAAACCATTACGCTAGCGGGAGGCTGTTATTGGTGTGTTGAGGCCGTTTATGAAAATTTAATTGGAGTAAAATCAGCCGTGTCTGGTTACGCTGGAGGTAAAAATGCTAATCCTAGTTACGAAGATGTTTCTACAGGAAGATCGGGCTATGCCGAAGTAGTGCAAATAACCTATGATAAAAACGTCACAAATCTTGATGAAATTTTTAAAGTGTTTTTCACAGTACATGATCCAACTACACTAAACCGACAAGGTGCTGATGTTGGAACACAATACCGTTCTGCTATTTTTTTTAAAAATGAGATTCAAAAAAAAGCTGCTCAATCGGTAATTACCGCGATGAAAAAAGCAAAAATTTATGACAATGCAATCGTAACCACATTAGAACCACTTACTAAATTTTACAAAGCGGAAGACTACCATCAAAATTACTATGTAAACAATAAAAGTCAACCGTATTGCCAAATGGTAATCCAACCTAAAATGGAAAAGTTTGAAAAACTTTTTAAAAGCCGATTGAAAAAAAAATAAAACACCAAACCAACGCCTTGTCCTTTAAAACATGGCGTTTTTTTTTGCTCATAAAAAAATTAAATTACAGTAATCTTTCATGCGACTGAAAACTTTAAAATTTTGTTATATTTGTTTAAATCGAAGTCAATTGACAGCCCTTCAAACTGAATTTCAGTAATGTAAATTGACATTAACCAACCAAAACCACCTTTCAATTCATGAAAAAAATCATTCTTTTCACAAGCATATCGTTATTCTCCGTTATTGCATCTGCGCAAAACACAGCGCTCAAATCTAAAATTGACACAAAAGCAGCATCATTAGAATCCAAAGTTATTTCTTGGAGAAGAGACTTTCATCAAAATCCTGAATTAGGAAATCGCGAATTTAAAACCGCTGAAAAAATTGCTGCACATTTGCGCAGTTTAGGTATCGAAGTACAAACCGGAATCGCAAAAACAGGGGTTGTAGGTATTTTAAGGGGAAGCAAACCAGGACCAGTTATTGCTCTTCGAGCAGATATTGATGCGTTACCCGTAAAAGAGCGCGTAGCAATTCCATTCGCTTCAAAAGTAGAAGGAGAATACAACGGAAAAACAGTTCCTGTAATGCATGCTTGTGGTCATGATACCCATACTGCAATACTCATGGGAACTGCAGAAATTTTAGCTTCTATAAAAAGCGAATTAAAAGGGACTGTGAAATTTATTTTTCAACCAGCCGAAGAAGGTCCTCCCGAAGGTGAAGAAGGAGGAGCAAAATTGATGGTTAAAGAAGGCGTTTTGGAAAACCCTAAAGTCGAGGCCATTTTTGGTTTGCACATTAACGCTCAAACCGAAGTAGGCAAAATAAAATACCGTTCACGTGGGACTATGGCAGCTTCGGACTGGTTTACCATAAAAATAAATGGAAAACAAACACATGGCGCCTATCCATGGTTGGGTATTGACCCTATTGCTACAGCAGCACAAATCATCATGGGAATTCAAACTATTGTAAGCCGAAATATAAATCTTGCAGAATCTCCAGCAGTGATCAGTGTCGGACAAATAAACGCTGGAGTAAGAAGTAATGTGATTCCCGAAGAACTAATCATGACGGGAACTATTCGTTCTCTTGATGTTAAAGTTCAGGAAATGTTGCATTCTAGATTAAAAAAAGTAGTAACGTCTATCGCCGAAAGTGCGGGAGCAACTGCCGAAGTTAACATAACAAACCAAACACTTATTACGTACAATGATCCCACATTGACGGAAAAAATGATCCCTACACTTGAAGCTACAGCCGGAAAGGAAAATGTTTCAATTACTCCTGCTGTAACTGGTGCTGAGGACTTTTCTTATTATCAGGAAAAAATTCCAGGTTTGTACTTTTTTCTTGGTGGTGCCCCAAAAGGCAGACCAATATCGGAGACAGCGCCGCATCATACACCTGATTTTTACATCGATGAAAGCGGTTTTCTGTTAGGAATGAAAGTATTATCCAACTTAACAATTGACTATATGGAAATGCAATCCAAAAAGTAACAACTAGCAATTTTTAGAACTATCGATATTAAAAACAAAATAGTTACATCGACAGTTCGAGCGCAATCGTGAACGAAAAGTCAATGTAGACTTATGATTCATCAAGGGCAGCCAAAAACTAGTTTTAAACAATTTTAATTACAAGGAGTAAATTTATTTGATAATTTAGTACTCTCAAGTGGTACTTTTTGAACCTTATATTTTTTGCTATCTACCATTTTTATGAAAAAGTGAACTATGACACAGATTAGATGTTTCTTTAAACACAAAATACTTTTTACACTAGCGTTACTTTTCATCCAAAATATAGCAATTGCTCAAGAAAAAAAAGTTGCCCCTACATCTGATGAACTGTATCGTGAAATAGAACAAATGGACGAGATTATGTTCAATGCCTTTAATGATAAAGACTTTGAGAAATTTAAATCTTTATTTACCAGTGATTTAGAATGGTTTCAAGACAATGGTGGATTGCTTGCGTATGATACAGTTTTTACTAATTTTTCTAATATGTTTAAAAATGAAAATAGACTAACGCGAAAACTTGTCAAAGGAACACTCGAAGTGCATCCCATAAAAGACTACGGCGCAATTGAAACAGGAATACACGAGTTCCGTCATATGGAAAACGGAAAGGAAGAAATTGGAACCTTCAAATTTCTTATGATTTGGCAAAAAAAAGACAATCAATGGAAGATTTCAAGAGTGGTGAGTTACGATCATTAGCGTAAAGCCCAACTTATTATTTGTTTTAAAAAAAAACCTAGCCAATCAATCAATTGTTAGCTATTTCTATACAAAGTGCGTAAACACAGATTTGCAAATTATTCTATTAATAAATATTTTAAAATCTGCGAATTTGCGGTGTGATTTTTTTTTAAAGTACAACGAAAAGCTCTAAAAATGGATTGTCTTGAACTTTATTAGAGCACAAAAAAACAACTACTCCTTATTGATTCAAAATAGCTCCAATCATCAGTGCACATTTTTCTCCATCAATAGCTGCCGAAATTATTCCGCCTGCATAACCCGCTCCTTCTCCACAGGGATAAAGCCCTTTTATTTGAAAATGTTCATACGTTAATGGATCTCTTGGAATTCGGACCGGTGATGAAGTTCTAGATTCTGGTGCATGAAGTATGGCTTCATTTGTCAAATAGCCACGCATCGATTTTCCAAATTCTGTAAAACCTTCACGTAATATGTTTGTTAAAAATTTGGGGAAAACCTCTCCCATTTCAACTGAAGTGGTTCCGGGCACGTAAGACGTTTTAGGAATATCTGAGGAAACTCTCTTTTGTGTAAAATCGATCATACGCTGTGCTGGCACTTTTTGACTTTGCCCAGCCAAATGCCATGCATTTTGTTCAATACTTTTTTGAAATTCCATTCCTGCTAAAGCACCAAATTTGGCAAAGGGTTTAAAATCTTCTAACTGTAGCTCAATGACGATTCCAGAATTAGCGGTAGCCTGATCCCTTTTAGACGGCGACCAACCATTAGTTACCACTTCTCCGGGACTTGTTGCACAAGGTGCAATCACACCGCCTGGACACATACAAAACGAATACATTCCCCTACCTCCTACTTGCTTCACGATTGAATATGGTGCTGGTGGCAAATAATCGCCCCGATAATCACAACTGTACTGAATGCTATCTATCAACGTTTGTGGATGCTCTGCTCGTACGCCCAAGGCAAAAGGTTTGGCCTCAATAAAAATTTGTTTTCGATCTAATAATTCAAAAATATCACGAGCCGAATGTCCAGTGGCCAAAATCAGTTTATTAGCAAGAATTGTTTCTCCTGTATGCGTAACAATACCCTGTACCTCATTGTTTTTTACTAAAATATCGGTCAAACGTGTTTCAAATAAAACCTGTCCGCCACATTCTATAATTTTCTCTCGAATATCTTGAATGATTTGTGGTAATTTATTGGTTCCAATATGCGGATGTGCCTCAATCAAGATATCTGGCGAAGCGCCAAAAGCAACAAACAGTTCTAAAACCCGCGTAACATCGCCTCTTTTTTTAGAACGTGTGTACAATTTTCCATCAGAATACGTTCCTGCGCCGCCTTCGCCAAAACAATAATTAGAATCTTCGTTTACAAGATGATCTACATTTATTGCTTTTAAATCTCTACGACGTCCACGTACGTCCTTTCCACGTTCAACCACAATTGGTTTTAACCCCAGTTCGATCAATTGTAAGGCTGCAAATAACCCTGCAGGTCCAGCTCCTACAACAAGTACTTCTTGAGCATTTGTTACATTAATATATTCTGGTATATTTATTTTTTCTTGATTTACTGTTTCTCCAATAAAATATACATCTGCTTTGATATTGAACTTAATTGCTTTTTGACGGGCATCAATAGAGCGTTTTAAAATTATAACTTTTTGAATTTCCTGCACAGAGGTATTGAAAAACTTTGCAACGTAATCATTCAATAATGATTCATTGTGAGCTACTTCTGGTGATACTTGGGTTTGAAATACGCGAGGCATAGTACGATTTTTGGCAAAAATAGTAATTTGAAAATTGTTATCGTAGTTTTGCCATCCAACAACAAATAAAATGTCTAGAAAAATAAAACTTATTTGGGATTTTCGTGGGCCTGCCTCAGCGAAAACAGCAGAACACCACGAAATTCATTTGAAAGAATATATTGCCATTGAAAAGCTGCCATTGAACATCACCGGTTTTGAAACGCAAGGTGAAATGCAAGCCATTGCTTTCATGGTGGTAACTGATGATCATATGATTCAAGTTCGCGATGCCTTAAAACCACATCGGGGCGAATTGTATCAGGAATAAATATATTTTATAGCTTTTGAATAGTTTCAAAAAACAATTGACTCAATTTCGCATCAGCCATCCCAGCAACTTCCATTATTTCAGGGATATTAACGGGTTTTAAATTGTCTGGATCACATTCATCTGTAATCACACTTATCGCTGCACATGGCAATCCTAGTTGATTCGCCACAATAACCTCTGGTGTGGTACTCATACCTACCATATCTGCGCCTATAAAACCCAAATACCTGTATTCTGCTCTGGTTTCTAATTGAGGTCCAAAAACAGAAGCATACACTCCTTTTTTTAGATTTACGTCTAAGTTTACTGCTTGCTCCACCAAAATACTGTTCAATCGGGCATTGTATGGCGCACTCATATCTGGAAAAATACCACCGTATTCAAAGCTATTCAAGCCAGAAAGCGGACTGCCTCCTTGTAAATTGATGTGATCATCTAGCACTATTAAATCTCCTTTTTTGAAGCTTTTATTGATTCCACCAGCCGCATTACTCAAAAATAATTGCTGAATTCCTAATTTTTGCAAAACGCGAATAGGAAACGTTATTTGTTGCAAACTGTACCCTTCGTAAAGATGGAATCTACCTTGCATCACAATAACTTTTTTAGAACCTATCGTTCCAAATAATAATTTCCCCTTATGAAATTCTACTGTAGAAACTGGAAAGTGTGGGATTTCAGCATAATCAATGGTCTGTTCTACTTCTAAATAATCTAAAAATTTACCTAGCCCTGTACCCAAAACGAGACCCACTTCTGGATTTAATATTCCCTTTGAAACCAGATAATCAGCCGACTGCGAAATTTGTTCTAAATATGCCATACTTTAAAAAACTATTGTTGGTAAATTTCGTAAATATTAATAGATTTACAAAAAAACATTCTATGAAACATCTAGTAATATTATTTTTTTTCACACAAATGGGTTGGTCTCAAACCACAGATTATGTTAGAATTTCACAAAAACTTATAGAATCTTTAAAGTCTAAAGAAACTAATACGAAGGAATATATAGACATTATTGCTAATGCAAATGAGGAGGAGTTAATCAACCAATTAAAAACTGATGATTTAAAAAAGACTTTTTTCATTAATGTGTACAATGGTTTTACCAATTATTCTCTAAGAAAAAACCCAGGACAATATAAAGACAGAGGAGCTTTTTTTAAATCGGAACAGTTTACTATAGCAAAGAATAAAGTGAGCTTAGATCTTATTGAACATGGGTTCTTGAGAAAATCGAGTGTTAAATTGAGTTTGGGTAAATTGAGTAAAATTTTCCCGCCCCAAATAGAAAAAAAATATCGAGTCGACAAAATCGATTACAGAATTCATTTTGCTTTAAACTGTGGGGCAAAAAGCTGTCCACCCGTTTCTGCATATGACTCAAAAAACATAAATGAGCAATTAGACAAGTCAACAAAGAATTATTTAATGACAGATGCTAAATACGATAAAACAAAAAACATTTTGTTTGTACCTTCATTAATGAGCTGGTTTAGAGGTGACTTTGGCAATAAAAAAGGAATTTTAAAAATTTGTAGTGACCTAAAAATCATTCCGAAAGAGGCAGATCCAAAGTTAGAATACAATGATTACGATTGGACTTTATATTTAGAAAATTTTAAATAATAATAAAAATAATAATACTTATGGACAAGAATTATTACAATTCAGACGATTTAAAAAAATTTGGTAACATAGTCGATTTTCAAAAGGAAATGGGCGAAAAATTCTTTGGGTATTACGGTGAAGTTTTCAAAGAAGGCGCCTTGACAGCCAGAGAAAAATCATTGATTGCTTTGGCGGTATCCCATGCTGTTCAATGCCCGTATTGTATAGATGCTTACAGCTTTGATGCTTATGAAAAAGGATATAGTGAGGCTCAAATGATGGAAGCAGTTCATGTTGCAGCAGCTATACGTGGTGGTGCAAGTTTAGTTCACGGAGTTCAAATGATGAATAAAGTTAAGAAAATTAGTTTATGAGTGAGTTCAAGAGAATCAAACTAAAATCATTAAAATCCAATGCCAATTCTTTGTCAAAGGCAGCCAATCAAATCAACCTTTTAGAACAAAATCCTGAAGATTTCACACCTTTTAGAACAAAATTAGGGGAAATTAATTTGAATCCCTTGCCACCGACTGCCTTGGAAGTGTTCCAAATCAATCTAGGTAAAATGTGCAACCAAGTTTGTACGCATTGCCATGTTGATGCAGGTCCCGATCGCAAAGAGATCATGACCAAAGAAACCATGGAGATAATTTTAGAAATTTTGAAATTAAACCCTAATTACAAAGTGGTTGATATGACTGGTGGCGCACCAGAGATGAATCCAAATTTTAGATGGTTTGTCGAGGAAATTAGTGCACTAGGCATTCAAATGTATGTAAGATGCAATCTAACGATCATCACCGCCAATAAAAAATACAATAACTTACCGGAATTCTTTAAAAAACACAAAGTAGAAGTAATATCCTCTTTGCCCTCTTACTCTAAAGATAGAACTGACAAACAACGAGGTGATGGTGTTTTTGAAAGCTCCATAAAAGCATTAAAAATGCTGAATGAAGTAGGATACGGGAAAGAGGCTTCTGGCTTAACATTAAATTTAGTTTACAATCCTGCAGGTGCTTTTTTACCTCCAGATCAAAATGCCCTCGAAAAAGAGTATAAACTTGCACTTGAAAAAGATTTTGGTATTGTGTTCAATAATTTATTTGCGATAACCAATTTACCAGTATCTCGTTATTTGGATTACTTAGTCTCATCTGGAAATTTTGAAGACTATATGAGTAAACTTATTGACGCTTTTAACCCAACAGCCGCATTGAATGTGATGTGTAGAAATACAATTTCTATTGGTTGGGATGGCTATATTTATGATTGTGATTTCAATCAAATGTTAGAGTTGAAAGTGGCTTGCAGAGATTCCCAACACATTTCTGAGTACAATTCCGATTCACTATTAAATAGAAACATCATTGTTAGCAATCATTGTTATGGTTGTACGGCTGGCTCTGGAAGTAGCTGTGGCGGTGCAGTTGCTTAATTAATAGCAACTAAAAAAATATAAGTCAACCTAAATTACAGCAAACAAAAATAAACTTTAGAAGTTCAATAACAAAAGAACAAACTTTAAAAAAACTACTTACTAAAATGGAAAATTATTTAGACGCAACCGTCAACTTATACCGAGATGCAGCACTAACCCCAGACGTAGGATTATGTTGCACAACCACACCTATTTGGAAATTCCCAGGCCTTGAAATTCCAAAAATAATGCAAGAAATGAATTATGGATGCGGAAGCACAATTTCGGCCCAAGACTTGATTAACAATCCAAAAATTTTATATGTAGGAGTTGGAGGCGGAATGGAATTATTGCAATTCTCCTACTTTTCTCGTCAAAAAGGGGGTGTTGTAGGTGTAGACGTTGTTGACGAAATGCTAGAAGCTTCACGCCAAAATTTTATAATCGCAGAGCAAGAAAATGATTGGTTCAAAAGCGAATTTGTAGAGCTTAAAAAAGGAGATGCTTTAAACTTACCAATAGAAGACGAAAGCATTGATATTGCAGCACAAAACTGCTTGTTCAATATTTTTAAGACGGATGACTTGAAAAAAGCATTGCAAGAAATGTATCGTGTGCTAAAACCACGCGGACGATTAGTAATGAGCGATCCTACTTGTGAGCAAGAAATGAATGAAACCTTGAGAAACGATGACCACCTGAGAGCACTTTGCCTTAGCGGAAGCATCCCAATTAAGGAATACATACAAATGCTGACTGATGTTGGTTTTGGAACTATCGAAATTAGAGGCAGAAGACCGTACCGAATTTTAGATACGGAGAACTATGCTACTGATGAGCTTATCTTTATTGAAAGTATCGAAGTGTGCGCTATCAAAGACCCAATGCCAGAGGATGGAGCATGTGTATTTACAGGTAAAGCCGCTATTTATTATGGTAAAAATGCCTATTTTGATGATAAAAAAGGACACACATTATTGAAAAATCAACCTTTAGCAGTGTGCGATAAGACCGCTCAAGCACTTGCTGATTTGAACAGAGACGATATTTACATTAGCGAATCAACCTTTCACTATAACGGTGGAGGCTGTTGCTAAAACAACAAAAGCTGCAACTGCAATTTTAGTTGCAGCTTTTATTATACTATTTATGCAAAATAAAAATGCCATACTACTCTTTACCAAAAATCCGGAACTTGGGAAAGTAAAAACGCGCCTAGCAAAAACTATTGGTAACGAAAGAGCACTTGAAATTTATAAAAAACTTTTGACCCATACCCAATCTATTGCAAGTCCAATTGATGCGGATAAATTTGTCTTTTATTCGGATTCCATCAATAATGACGATCAATGGAGCGCTACTGATTATTATAAAAAACTACAGTTTAACGGAGACTTAGGCCAACGCATGGCTGCCGCATTTGAAGAAGTTTTTAGCCTTGGTTATCAATCGGTTTGTATAATCGGAAGCGATTGTTTTGAATTGACCTCAGCAATAATTTCTGACGCTTTTTCAAAATTAGAGAATCATGATGTTGTTATCGGACCTACATATGATGGAGGTTATTATTTATTGGGAATGAAACTTTTGCATGAACCTCTTTTTCAAAATAAAAACTGGAGCACAGATACTGTTTTTCCGGATACCATAAATGATTTTGAAAAACTAGCGGTAACTGCATATCATTTGGAAAAATTATCAGATATTGACGAAGAAAAAGATTTACCTGAACATTGGAAATAAACTACGTTGTATCATCTCTTTAAAATAGCAGCTTCCCTCGCAATAAAAATCTATTGCAGGAAAACCGTGGCTTATTTTGATCCAAATTTTGTTTTGGATGGACCAAAAATCATAGCGTGCAATCATCCAAACTCTTTTTTTGATGCAATAAATATTGCAGTTCAGTACCCCAAACCCATTTATTTCCTAGCTCGTGGAGATGCTTTTAAGAAACCATTAGTTGCCTTATTTTTAAAAAGCTTGCATTTAATTCCCATTTACAGACTAAGTGAAGGAAAAGAAAATCTAAGTAAAAATATGGAGACTTTTGAAATGTGTCTGACGCTGCTAAAGCAGAATCAAACTATTTTAATTTTTTCTGAAGGAATTTGCGTCAACGAATGGAATCTAAGACCTTTGAAAAAAGGAACCGCTCGACTGGCTTTACTCGCTTTGAAGGAAGGTATAACAAACTTAGAAATTGTGCCTACCAACATCAATTATTCTTCATTTTCAAAAAACCCAAAAGACAGTATTCTTAATTTTAACGCGAGTTTCAAACCTGAAACTTTAACTAAAAACCCAGAAGCTACATTCTACAATTCGTTTACCGAATTGCTAAAAGTTGGTATTTTACAAAAAATGATTGTGAAAAACGATCTTTCGGATGTTACTTTATTTCCTAAGTTAAATACAATAGCAACCAAAATTAAGAAGATTTCGCTGGCTATTCCGGCATTAATTGGCTTTTTAGGGAATTATTGGATCTATCACATTTTTAAAATAATGGCTTTGAAGAAAACAAAAAATACGGTGTTCTATGATTCGGTACTATTTGGGATGCTACTACTTTTTTATCCAGTAATCATCGTACTACTTTCTATTGTGATTTCAGTAATTTTCAATTTCAAAATTGGACTTTTATTTTTCATGACAATGCCAGTAAGTGCTTGGTGCTACAAACTGTACAAGAGTTTCTAAATCACTTTACTTTACTTAAAGCGAGCATTTTTATCATCCATTTGGGTAATGGTTTTTCCTGATTTCGCTTTCTTAAATCTAAATACCAACCCATTTTTTTCAGGATAGGCACTCTATGTGTTTCAACGAGTTCAATTAAGGTACCATCAGGATCTTCTATGTAACAAAAGCGACCAGACGCATTATCCATTGCAAAGGTATTATTACTATCAACAGTAAAATCTAATCCCCGACTTTGTACGTGTGTTTTTAAATCGTCCATGGCTATAACATCAAAACAAAGGTGAATAAAACCACAATCACCCCAATACCTATTTCTATAAATTTTGGGTGCTTGTTGATCTAAATTTTGAATCAATTCAATCGTAACATTTCCTAATAATTTATTAAAAGCACCTTTACCAGTAGCGCTTTTATGGAGTCCAATTTTTCTGAAATTATGATTATTTTCATTGATTTTGATATCATAAAGTACGGTATCTAGCCCAAGAATAGTTTGGTAAAACTCGATCGACTTTTCTATATTTGACACTCCTATTACCGCCCCTATAACACCTCCCAAATCATGTTTGTCTTTTTGAAACCAATCCTCGGATGGAACTATTTTGAATGTATTGCCTTGGTTATCTGTTACATAAAAATAGTGAATACCACTTTGACAAATATGTAATTTTGAAGTATTTAGTCCCGAAATATTAGAAAGCCTTTGATGTGATTTATAAATATCAGCCGATTTAATAATGGCAGCAAAAATTCCGATATCACCCAAATTGACCGTATTTACTTTGCTCGGAACTCGATCCAAAAACTGCCATAGCTCAAAACCGCCTCCGCCTCGTAAATTCATCGTTAAGATTGCTCTTCTATTGAATTCTTGGCCGCCAGTATATTGCGTCATTAAGCTGGCTTTAGCCTCATCATCAAAAATTAAAACATCCATTCCAAATAAATGTTTGTACGTATGTTTAGCCTTTTCAGCATCACATACTCCTATTCCGATTTGTTGAATTCCTGATAAAAATTGATGCATACCCTACTTAAATTATTTTTGTAAACCTTTTGAATGTGCGATTTTATAGTACAGCGAAGGAACAAACCACCACAACCATAACAAGAGTCGCTCCGCTTGACCAATAATAACCGTTTTTTTATTGGATTTTATACCACTAATTATTTTTTTGGCACAAACATCGACTTTCATGCCAACTTCATTGTTCGCATCCGTCGCGCCAAATTGCTGACCATCACCCAATAAGGCATTTTTAGAAATATTGGTGTCGATCCTTCCTGGATATACGATAGAAACAGTAATATTGGTTTTATACAATTCGCATTGTAGCGTTTCTAAATACCCCTTAATGGCGTGTTTCGATGCGGAATAACCCGATCGTAGCGGAAAACCAATTAAACCAGCAATGCTACTAATTACGGTAATATTGCCTTTATTGTGTTTTTTAAAATGAGGTAATATGGCTTGTGTAATTGCTACTGGAGCAAAATAATTGAGGTCCATTAATTTTTTATAAACAGCAATAGCCGTTTCTGATGCTTCGGCACGCTGACTAATTCCCGCGCTTTGGATCACGCAGTCAATAGTACTTTCTAGTGCTAAAGCACGAGATACAAGATCAGGTATACCATCTAAATTCAATAAATCATACGGTAAAATATAGACTTTTGAATAATTCATTTCGGCTGCTACATCCTTCAAAAGTGATTCATTAGAAGAGGTTAGAATAAGTGTTGCACCTTGTTGAGACAATTGAATGGCTAATTCTTTGCCAATACCAGATGAAGCACCAGTAATCCAGACCACTTTATCTTTAAAATGCATTTTTTCGGTAGCTTAAAAGTTCTTTATATTCATTGATCATATCCGATTGCGAAGCACCTTTTTTATACATCTTAACTATTTTTAAATTAGCCAGCTGAACGGTTAACCAGGAGTTTTCCTCATATTTTCTTGCAGAAACTAACGTTGCTTTTGGAATAAGTTTGAAAGTAGCATTTTTCCAAAGACGCTCCAAGTAGTCATAGTCTTCCATAATAAACATTTCCTCGTTGTATGAGCCCACTTGATCCCACACTTTTTTGGTCACAAAAATGCCTTGGTCACCACCTCTAAAAAAAAGGTAATTAAATTGAGTAAAAAAAGAATTTATTCGTAGCAACAAATTAGAACTATCAAATCGTGTTCTAAAACTGCCACAATCGAAATTGTTTTGAATTGCATTTTCTATCAGATCAAAAAAAGTAGGTGGTGGTAAACAATCTGCATGAACAAAAAAGTAAACTGTTCCAGTAGCATTCTGTGCACCATAATTCATTTGTCCGGCACGCCCTTTGAGTGGTGAGTGCAATGCTTTTATGCCTAAACTTTCCGCTATTGCAATGGTATTATCGGTACTGCCAGCATCTGAAATAATTATTTCATACGCTTTACCCAACAGATTATTTTGCAAATACGTGATTGTTTTTCCAATTATTGCTGCTTCATTAAATGTTGGGATAATAATGCTTAAAATCATACAGAGAAATTTAATAGTATTCTAATGCCTTTTTGAAAGTGAGAGCATGTTAATTAGCTACTTCACTTATGAATTTGATGCGCATCAATCGCAGTTCATCAATATCATAATCTCCATCAAATTCTCTGAGTGCATTTTCTATATTATCTGATTCCGATTCCATGAAATAGTCATGAATTTCTTCCTGTTGCTCATCGTCAAGCATATCATCAATCCAATATTTAATATTCAGTTTGGTTCCTGAATACACTATTTGTTCCATTTCTTTTATCAAATCATCCATCTTCAACCCTTTAGCGGAAGCGATATCATCAAGCGATAATTTTCTGTCGATGTTTTGAATAATATATAGCTTATTGACTGAGTTGACTCCAGTTGACTTTACTACCAAATCTTCTGGGCGAATAATATCATTATCAGCGACATAACGGCTTATTAATTCTAAGAATGCTGCACCATATTTTTTAGCTTTACCCTCTCCTACTCCATGGGCGTTTATTAATTCCTCTTGTGAAATAGGATATTTCAGAGCCATGTCTTCAAGCGAAGGATCTTGAAATACCACAAATGGAGGTACGCCTAATTTTTTAGCTACTTTTTTACGCAAATCACGCAACATACCCATTAATACTTCATCGGCGGTACCACCAGCTTTGGCGGCGGTGACTATGGCTTCATCTTCTGACTCGTTGTATTCATGATCTTCAGACATCATAAAGGATTCCTTATTCTTGATAAAATCCAATCCCTTTTCGGTAATTTTTACAATACCGTACGTCTCAATGTCTTTCGATAAAAATCCAGCTACAAGAACCTGCCTCAATAATGCCATCCAATATTTTTCATCAAACTCAGAACCACAACCAAAAAACGATTGCGTATCTGTTCGATGTGCCTTTATGACCGCATTGACTCGTCCAATAAGCGTAAAAACAACTTCTTTTGATTTGTATAAATGTTTGGTATCGCGAACTACTTCTAGTAATTTCACCACTTGATCGCAAGCTTCTACTTTTCTTTTTGGGTTGCGAACATTGTCATCCATATCTGCACCATCTCCTGTCACTTCATCAAATTCCTCTCCGAAATAATGCAACAAGAATCTCCTTCTAGACATTGATGTTTCGGCGTAAGCCACAACCTCCTGCAATAAAGCAAATCCTATTTCTTGCTCTGCTATAGGTTTGCCCGACATGAATTTTTCTAATTTTTCTACATCTTTATAGGAGTAATACGCTAAACAATGCCCTTCGCCACCGTCACGACCTGCACGACCCGTTTCTTGATAATAACTCTCTAGTGATTTAGGGATGTCATGGTGTATCACAAAACGCACATCCGGTTTATCAATTCCCATCCCAAAAGCAATGGTAGCTACTACAACATCTACATCTTCCATCAAAAACATATCTTGATGTTTGGCACGAGTTTTAGCGTCTAATCCCGCATGATACGGCACAGCACTAATTCCGTTTACTTGTAGCACCTCTGCAATAGCCTCTACTTTTTTGCGGCTCAAGCAATAAATAATTCCTGATTTTCCTTTGTGTTGTTTGATGAAACGAATAATATCCGATTCTATATTTTTCGTTTTGGTACGTACTTCGTAATATAAATTTGGCCTGTTAAAGGACGCTTTGAAAGTTGTCGCATCAGACATATCCAAGTTTTTAAGGATATCTTCTTGTACTTTGGGTGTAGCAGTTGCGGTAAGACCAATAATAGGAACATCGCCTAATTGCTTAATGATGTGCTTTAGATTTCGATATTCCGGTCTAAAATCATGGCCCCATTCAGAAATACAATGCGCTTCATCTATCGCTACAAACGAAATTGTTACATTTTTAAGAAAGTTCACATTCTCCTCCTTTGTCAAGGATTCAGGCGCCACATAAAGCAATTTTGTCAATCCAGACGTAATATCTTTTTTTACTTGTGTGATTTCAGTTTTCGTAAGAGAAGAATTTAATACATGAGCGACCCCATTTTCTGAAGATAAACTTCGAATGGCATCCACTTGATTTTTCATTAAAGCAATTAGAGGAGAAACTACTATAGCAGTACCCTCTTGAATCAAAGCAGGCAATTGATAACACAGTGATTTTCCTCCTCCTGTAGGCATGATCACAAAGGTATTCTCTTGGTTTAAGATACATTTTATGACTTGTTCCTGCAGCCCCTTAAATTGGCTAAAGCCAAAATATTTCTTTAATTCTTTGTGTATGTCAATTTCGTTTGAATTCATTCCTTATTATATGGTATTTTGTTTAAATTTGCGATACCTAAAGGTACAAATTTCTTTTACACACACAAATTTTAATCATTCTGTTTTGATATCTAAAGAAAATATATTGGCTAGCGCCAAAAAAACTATTTTATCGGAAAGCGAATCTATTGCCAAACTAACTGATTTTCTTGATGAAAACTTTATTGAAGCAACACAAAATATCTACAATTCTAAAGGACGATTAATTGTAACAGGAATAGGGAAAAGTGCTATTATTGCTCAAAAAATGGTCGCAACATTTAACTCGACTGGAACGCCATCGCTATTTCTTCATGCCTCAGAGGCAATACACGGAGATTTAGGAATGATTCAAAATGATGACAGTATCATTTGCATCTCTAAAAGCGGGAACAGTCCAGAAATTAAAGTTCTGGTACCACTTTTAAAACGATTTGGAAATACAGTAATAGCCATAACAGGAAATACAGGTTCTTTTCTGGCAAAAGGTGCCGATTTTGTTTTGAACACCACAGTAGATTCTGAAGCTTGTCCTAATAATTTAGCGCCAACAAACAGCACAACTGCGCAATTAGTTATGGGCGATGCACTTGCCGTTTGCTTAATGGAAATGCGTGATTTTAAGCCGGAAGATTTTGCTGTTTACCATCCTGGTGGTGCATTAGGCAAAAAATTATTGTTGCGCGTAAAAGATATATTAGAACATACTCTAAAACCTATGGTTTCACCTGATGCGTCAATTAAAAAGGTTATTTTCGAAATATCTGAAAAACGTTTGGGTGTTACAGCAGTGGTCGATGCAGAAAGAGTAGTAGGAATTATCACAGATGGAGACATAAGACGCATGTTGAACGACAGAGATTCATTTAGCGATTTGACTGCAAAAGACATTATGACCAAAAATCCAAAATTAATTCCATCTACCGCTATGGTCGTAGATGCATTGAATATCTTGGAAGATTTTTCAATCACACAATTAGTTGTGGTCGATGAAGGTGTGTACCAAGGAGTGTTACATTTACATGATATTTTAAAAGAAGGTATATTATAATGGCAAAAAAAAACTTAAACGAAATGTCGTTTTTAGATCATCTTGAAGAATTAAGATGGTTGTTGGTTCGAAGTACTATTGCAATTTTAATCCTTGCAACCGTTACTTTTTTTGTGAGTGATTACATCTTTGACGTGATCATTTTTGGTCCAACTAATGCTAATTTCGTTACCTATCGGTTTTTTTGTGACCTGTCTAATCAATTGGGTTTCGCCGAGAGTATTTGTGTAACAGACATGCCTTTCATCATTCAAAACACCAATATGGAGGGCCAAATTAACGTTTTGATTTGGACCTGTATCACTGCCGGATTTATTCTGGGTTTTCCATTTATCCTTTGGGAAGTATGGAAATTCATCAGTCCTGCCTTGTATGAAAAAGAGAAAAAACACGCAAGACTTTTTATTGTCTCCTCTTCTTTACTTTTCTTTTTAGGAGTATTGTTTGGCTATTATGTCATTGTACCCATGTCTGTTAACTTTTTTGCTACGTTCACCGTTAGTACAGTTGTCAAAAATCAGTTTAGTATCGACTCGTACATCGGAATGGTAAAAACAAGTGTAATCGCTTGCGGATTATTTTTTGAATTACCCATAATTATCTATTTCCTAACTAAACTAGGATTAGTAACGCCTGAATTCTTACGAAAATACTGGAAATATGCAGTTATTATAATTTTAATTGTAGCAGCAATTGTTACTCCTCCAGACGTTGTGAGTCAAATTATTGTAACCATTCCGATGTTGTTAATATACGAAGCTAGCATCTTCATTTCAAAAATAGTAGTAAAAAATCAAAAAAAAGTAAATGGCTGATATCATAGAAGAATTCAACGAGTACCGTTCTAAAATGAACGAAAAATTATTGGCAGACAACAATAAAATTGTAAAACGCATTTTTAATCTAGACACCAATGCCTATGCTGCGGGAGCGCTAGATGTGAAAACAAAAGAACTTCTGGGACTAGTAGCCTCAGCTGTTTTACGTTGTGATGACTGTGTAAAATACCATTTGGAAACCAGCCACAAGGAAGGGGTTACCAAAGAAGAAATGATGGAAGCCATGGGAATAGCGACTCTAGTTGGCGGAACAATTGTGATTCCTCATTTACGAAGAGCCTATGAATTTTGGGAAGCATTAGAAGAAGCAACAACCAAATAAATTGTTAAGAAGTTAAATCGTTTAATTGTTTATTCGTTTATTTGATACGATTAAACGAATAAACAGTTAACACATTTAAACGATCAAACTAAAAAAAATGAAATTAAGAGCCGAAAATTTAATCAAAACCTACAAAGGAAGAAGTGTAGTAAAAGGCATTTCGGTAGAAGTGAATCAAGGCGAAATCGTGGGGCTCCTTGGTCCTAACGGTGCCGGAAAAACAACTTCATTTTATATGATTGTAGGATTGGTTAAACCAAATTCCGGGAATATATTTCTAGATAATCTGAATATTACAGATTACCCGATGTACAAGAGAGCACAACAGGGAATTGGATACTTAGCACAGGAAGCTTCTGTTTTTAGAAAATTAAGTATCGAAGACAACATATTAAGCGTACTGCAATTAACTAAACTTTCCAAAGCCGAACAAGAGGCAAAGATGGAAAGTCTAATTGAAGAATTCAGTTTAGAACACATTCGCACCAACCGTGGGGATTTACTATCTGGAGGCGAACGCCGTCGTACCGAAATTGCACGTTGTTTGGCTACTGATCCAAAATTCATATTATTGGATGAACCTTTTGCGGGTGTCGATCCTGTAGCTGTTGAAGATATTCAAAGAATTGTAGCCCAATTGAAAAATAAAAATATCGGAATTCTTATTACCGACCACAACGTACAGGAAACCTTGGCTATTACTGACAAAACCTACCTAATGTTTGAAGGCGGAATTCTAAAAGCTGGTATTCCAGAAGAATTAGTAGAAGATGAAATGGTACGCCGCGTGTATTTAGGGCAAAATTTTGAATTGAGAAAAAAGAAATTGGAATTTTAGGAAAGCTCGAAATAATTTTTTTGTACTTGCTATATCCTAATTAGAAAATAATCATTTCAAAAAACACACATCTAAAAAAACTATACCTTTGAAAGATGAATATAATTAACCAAAACAAAGAAACAATTAAAAATTTATGTGAAACACATAATGTAGAAAAGTTATATCTTTTTGGTTCTGCAACGACTTCTTCTTTTAATGAAAAAAGTGACATTGATTTTTTAGTAAAATTTAAATCTTTTGATTTAAAACTATACTTCATAAACTACATCGACCTTAAAAACAAACTTAAAAGTTTACTACACAGAGATATTGATTTAGTGGAAGAACAAACTTTAAAAAACCCTTACTTAATCAGTTCCATTGAAGAAAATAAAGAATTGATTTATGGATAAAAAAATCCTAAAATGGCTCTATGATGTCAAAGTATCTATTGATGAGATAAATAGTTATTTTAATGATGAAAAGATGGGTTTTTTTGAATATAGAAAAAACTTGATGAGAAAAAGAGCCGTAGAACGGAATCTTGAAATCATTGGAGAAGCCATAAATAGAATATTAAAGACCGACAGTTCTTACACTTCAAAAATTACTGATGCAACCGCAATCGTTGGATTGAGAAACCAGGTTATTCATGCTTATGATAACATATCTGATGAAACTATTTGGGCTATACTCACTAATCACTTGCCAAAATTAAAAATCGAAGTAGATAAATTATTGAAAGGCAACTAAAAAACTACTCCACAGTAATAAACCGCAACTGTTGCAAATCTCCATTGTAAATATTGACATCGACATTCCCTTTAATTCCAGGAATGGAAGCCTTTTCGGTAAATTGCCAAAACAACCAATCTTCGGCTATTTCTTCTCTGTAAAAATTATAATTGGCTATCCAAAAAAGATAATCGCTGAACTCTTCTTTCAAAAAATCATCGTAATACCGTTCACCAGTATAAATGATAGGTTTTACACCATAATGCGCTTCTACAGCATTTAACCATCTTTTCAATCCTAATTTAAGATTTTCAATCGACTGGTTTTTAGGCAATTTTTCAATATCTAAAACGGGAGGTAAATCACCTTTTTGGAGTTGTACTGTTTTAATAAAAAGTGCCGCTTGTTCGAGTGAATTTTCATTGGGACGATAGTAATGATAGGCACCACGAATCATTTTGTTTTCTTTGGCGCCAAGCCAATTTCTATTAAACTGAAGATCCTTCCGGTCCTTTCCAATAGTAGCTCGAATAAATACAAAATGCAACGGGTATTTTTTTTCTAAAGTATCAACATAACTCCAACGTATCCTTCCTTGGTATTCGGATACATCCAAGCCGATACTTTTTCCCTCATGTTTTTCCAAAACCTGATAGTTTCGAACATCAGAAATACGTTTGGCCTCGCTTTCTTCCCGCAGTACTTTATCTGATTTAAAACTAAAATAGTACGCTAAACCACCCCTGTAATGATAAACTATGACAGCAAAAAGCATGAATAAAACAGCAACAATACAATAACGCAAAAGCTTTCCGGATAAAACAGTTCCTTTCTTTTTAGGTTTACGAACTACCGTAGTTTTTCTTATGATCGTTTTTCTTTTCATCCAAAAAAAACTACTTTTTAAGCACTTTATTATTCACTATAGACAACACGACATAAAAAATAATCACTAACGGAATTCCTAAATAGCGCAAGAATATCAATAGCAAAAGGGACAAAGTTAAAAAGACAATTTGAAGTGCATTTTCTTTAAAACTAAATTTCTTGATCTTCAAAGAAAATAACGGAATTTCAGCATTCAACATATAAACACTCAAAACAGATATCACTAATAAAAACCAAGGATTTGTCAATAGTTCGATGATAATCAAAGAATCAGTATATTTTAACACCAAAGGCAAGCTTAAAATAAACAAGGCATTTGCTGGCGTTGGCAAACCTATAAAAGAGTCGGTTTGACGGGTATCGATATTAAAATTCGCTAAGCGGTAACAAGAACCCAATGTAATCAAAAAACCCAAATAAGGAAACCATTGCATATGGGCGACCACTGCTGTAGACGAATGATCAATCATCATTTGAAACATTACTAAACCCGGCACCACACTACTGGTGACCATATCTGCCAAAGAATCCAATTGTAAACCTAGCGGACTCGAAACGTGGAACAACCGTGCAAAAAAACCATCGAAAAAATCTAAGAAAATACCCAAACAAACAAAATAAAATGCCATTTCAAAATCTTGGTTGAATGCAAAAACAAGGGCGATGCAACCGCAGAAAAGGTTGAGTAAAGTAATCGTGTTGGGGATGTGTTTTTTGATTGTCATATGTATACTATTTGGTAAACCACAGTTGGCAAATTTAGTATAATATGTGGATCGAAAATACGTTTTGTAAGGAAGATTTGAAAGAAACTCTACTGGCATTATTATTAACAGCACCAAAATTTAGAAACGTCTGAATTTCTAAAGAGACAAAAGATGTACTAACAATATTCTATTGCAGCTCATTCATTCTTAAATTTATTTGTTGAAAAGGAGAAATAAGCTCGCTAAAAAATTATATTTTTGATAAAAATTAAACAGTCCTATCGATTGTAAAAAACACCCCATTGAAAACAAGCTTCCTAATAGCCGCGGTATTGGTCAGTACACTTCATTATAGCCAAACCGTACGTAAATACTCGAATGAGTTTATGAATATCGGCGTGGATGCCAGATCATTAGGCATGTCTAACACGATGGTGGCTGCGACTAGCGACGTGAATTCTGGGTATTGGAACCCATCGGGATTAATCAATCTTGAGGACCAACAAGTGGCCGCCATGCATGCTAATTATTTTGCCAATATAGCCCAATACGATTATTTGGCTTATGCTAGCCCTATTGATGATAGAAGCGCTTGGGGAATTTCCTTAATCCGTTTTGGTGTTGACGATATTTTAAATACAACAGAATTAATCGACAGTCAAGGCAATATTGATTACAATCGCATCAGTCTTTTTTCAACGGCTGACTATGGCTTTACTTTTTCGTACGCACGCAAACTGCCTGTTCCTGGATTTCAATATGGTGTAAACGCGAAAGTGATCCGAAGAATTATAGGTAAATTTGCCAACTCCTGGGGTTTTGGTTTTGATGTAGGAGTACAATTCGAAAAAAACAATTGGCAATTTGGATTGATGCTACGAGACATCACAACAACCTATAATGTGTGGAATATAGACGAGGAGGAATATAAGAAAATCGCAAATGCCATACCTGGAGAGAATCAAGAATTACCAGAAAGTACTGAGATTACAGCCCCAAAAGCACAATTGGGAATCGCTAAAAAATTCATTATCCGATACGATTATAGCATTCTGGCTGCTGCCAATATGAACATGCGGTTTGCTAAAACCAACGACCTTATTGCTACTAATTTTGTAAGTGTGGATCCGGCTTTGGGATTAGAATTTGGCTATACTGATTTGGTTTTCGTTCGTGCTGGTGTAGGTAATTTTCAAAATGTACAACAACTTGACAATTCTGAAAAAATAGGTTTTCAACCTAATATTGGATTGGGATTCAAATACAAAGGCATTCAAATTGATTATGCTCTTACTGATCTAGGCAATCAAAGCACAGCGTTGTACTCTAATATATTTTCTATTAAGGTGGACTTAGGCATGTTCCGAAATTAATTTAAAATTCAAACATTTAAAAAAATGAACCTACCTTCTTTCAAAAAAACAGTACTACTTTTTCTTTTGATTTATACTGCTAGTTATAGTTTTGGACAAACCATTTCCTTATCAAATGCAGCAAAAGTCAGCATTATTACTTGTGGAACAGGAAATGAATCCTACTCTCTTTTTGGACATACAGCTATTCGCGTAAGTGATGCGGTTCTAGGTGTTGATGTGGTATACAATTATGGTGCTTTTGATTTTAGTACTCCAAATTTTGTTATGAAATTCGTGAAAGGTGATCTACAATATTTTGCAGTTGCACATCCCTATCTGGAATTCATTAATCAATATGGATACGAACAGCGATCGGTTTATGAGCAGGAACTTACTATTTCGCTAGCCATGAAACAAAAATTATTTGATAACCTTAACACCTCTTTAGCATCGGGCGATAGCCATTACACCTATAAGTTTATAGACAAAAACTGCACTTCGATGGTTGTTGATATTATCAATAAAACACTAAACACAACCGCTATTGTCAAAAATACAGATACAAATCGTACCTACAGAACCATTTTATTTCCCTATTTCGACGGTCATTTTTATGAAAAACTAGGAACCAGCGTTATCTTTGGTACTAAAGTAGATGAAATGGGAACCAAAATTTTCCTACCCTTTGAACTGCTTAAAAGTTTAAAAAAAGTTTCTTTTGAAAGCCATCCTTTAGCCTCAGAAAATAAAACTTTGCTAGAGTTCAAAAAAGAAACACCGATTTCGTGGTGGAATAATCCCTACACCTATATTATTTTCCTTGCATTTATTGTAGTACTAAACAAGAAACCCATCAATCTATTTTACCTCAGCGTAATGGGATCATTAGGAATCTTTTTTACATGGATTGGTTTGTATTCGTCACATTTAGAATTAGGATACAATTACAATATATTACTTTTTAATCCTACATTATTGGGGTTGCTTTACTTCTATTGGACCAAAAACAAAAAAGGTATTTACAATCTGGCGGTGGTAAATGTATTCTTTTTAATTATTTACATTTTTGTACTGATCAACAAAGCACATTTTCTGTTAGTCTTACCTTTAGTAGTATGCAACGGATTTATTTTAGTGAGAATAGCAATTCAAAATAAAAAACGCATTCCAATTATCATTTAAAATTGCACTAAAATCTTATGCAATTGAGTAACACCTATTTTTATTACAAAAAGCAAAGGCACAATCAGAATTTGAAATAATAATTTAAGAATTTGAATTACTGTCCTCTGTAAAATAAAACAGTTGTAATTGTTTTGAATGCAATGCTTAAATCCAGAAAAATACTTCGGTGTTTTATATAATACAAGTCGTATTGTAATTTTATCAAACTCTCATCTATAGTGGCACCATACGAATAATTCACTTGTGCCCATCCTGTGAGACCTGGTTTTATAATATGCCGTGTTTCATAAAAAGGCATAATTTTAGCAATTTCTTTAACAAAAAAAGGACGCTCAGGTCGGGGACCAATCACTGCCATATCGCCTTTTAAAATATTTATAAATTGAGGAAATTCATCAATTCTAGTTTTTCTTAAAAATTTACCAAATATCGTCACTCGATCATCATTTGTAGTTGTAAAAACGGCACCATTCGTTTCGGCATTGCTAACCATAGTCCTAAATTTAAAAATTTCGAAAATTACGCCATCTTTTCCCACACGTTCTTGGGTATAGAACAACTTCCCGCGATTTCCTATTGTATTTCCTATAACTACAAATGGAGTAACTATAATACCAATACCTGCACCTAACAATGAAATTAAAATTTCAAAAAGCCGAACATTTATGAGGTAGAGTTTGTTTTGGTTGCTTCGGCTAAAAGGAAAGAAACGATAAAAATCCCGAGACATATACTGTACCGGAATGCGTTGCGTTTTGCTTTCATATACCTGAGTATATTCTCTAATGATGATGCTTGATTCTAATAAACGAAGTAATTGCTGATACAAATCAGGAGTCATTCCCGCCGTTTTTTGGGACGCGATCACTACTTCGGATATGTTGTTTTGTTTCACAAAAGAGAATAAGTAATCTCTTTTTATATTTTTACAATAAGGATAATCTGCTGTGGCGTCTTCGGCACTATCGATATTTACGAATGCTATTATTTTGTAGTGAGGATCAATGTTCTCTAATCCTGAAATCAATTCTTCAACCTGCTCGGTATCACAAATTAAAACTGCATTTTGAAAAAAACGATTAGAAGCTAAAAACGAAACATAAAACATGCGCCACATCAATAGAGCAAAAAAAACAACCAGATAAAATAAAACAATCTGAATTCTATTCGAAGGAAGTTCGGGAGAATAAATCGGTGTTAATAAATACACAAAAACAGTTGTTGATGCCGTAAGGATTAAACTCTTGAAAACTTGAAACTGATTGCTGGCAACCTGAAGATTATACATTTCGAAAATAGTACCAAAAAAATTAAGGTAGACACCAAGAAATACCATCCAATACCAAGTATTTGTAACTCGAACTAAATAATCTACATCAAAATAATTTCCAATTAAAATTAAAAAAACAAAAACAAAAAACACATCGAAAACTCGAAGGATCATCTTTCGCTCTGATATTTCAAAATGTATTTTGTGATCTAAAAACATAGTTTATATAGCTTTACAATTGCAATTTAACGCTTTTGATTTTAAATAAATTTAAGAAATGTTACTGTTTTTAACAATTTTTTAAATAATTGGCAATTTTGTTTATTATCTGTCAATTTTGAAGTCCAAACTTGAAAAGTAGTTTTACAAAAGAAGCATTAAAAAGTTAAAGATTTATGATAAAATTTGTGTGTACCACTATCAATCGTCTCCCTTTTTGCGAGGAAATCCCAACTGGATATTTAATAGTGATAAGGAATAAACAAAAGCAGGCGCTGCGGTTCGCATGGCGGCATGATTAATAGTCAAAAACCAAAAAGCAACAAAACACAACAAAAACATATTAAACTTGTTCTCTAAGTACAATACTAAAGGGGTGAAAAATAAAATCAATAATCCTAAGATTCCAAGCGTTCCGTGTTCGGCCAGCATGCGCGTAATTTCATCATGAGACAAGACTTTAACTCCTGTTTCGTCCTCTCTAATTTCGGCTCCTTTGCCCACTCCTACCCCAAAAATTGGGTTTTTCAAGAAGCTGACAATCTCGTTTTGAGCAACATCTTCCCTTCCTGTAAATTGACTCTCTTTAGCCCTTCCTGCGGCATCTTGATTGGCGTATCGTTTGTCAATAAGTCCGCCCGTTTGATAAGACGTATAGGTCCAAGTAGCAATTATACCGATAATCATAAAAACAATAATGTAGTTGAGTTTGACCCTGCCACTAAAATTAGATTTAAAATATAAAAAAGCCAACAACAAAATAATCATCAAAAAACCCGTAATCATACCTCCTCTAGAAAACGTAACCATCCCCCGATACGTGATATTTAAAACTAGTATCAGGTTAAGAATGGTTTGGAATTTTGTTTTTGAGTCTAAGATGATTCTCGAAAAAAAAATAAACATTCCCAATCCTAAAATAGTAGCCACTTGGTTGGGCCCGTAACCACCTGAAGTTTCAAAACTAGACTGTGTACTAGTGATCACATCGCGAATATTAGGAGTGTACAACGTTAAATACACCATACAAGAAACAATAGGCAGTCCCATACTTAACAAAATCGTATTAATTTGTTCTAGTGCCATCTTACGTCTAAAAGTGTATAAAGAGGCTAAACCCAAACAAACTGGACCTGAAATATTGAATGCTATCGCCTTTCTAATATTCGTATCAAAATTCAAAGTAAATGTTGAAATAATTACACTTGGAATTAATAACAGAAGAAAAATCCAATAGGGGGCAGCCCCTTTCGCAAAACCATTATAATACATTCCTATAAAAATAAAAACAATAACCCCATACTTAGAAATCTCATACAAAGGATTGCCATCGGTCATTCTCAAAAAAACTTCACTCCCTACAACATAAGCCGCTGCAATTAGTGCTTCATTATTTCTATTTTGTTTTTTAATAATGTAGTATGCCCCAAAAATAAAAATACCGTATCCAAATATTTTTGAAGTCAAGGGTACATAGAAAGCCAATGCTCCAATAAGGACATGGAACAAAATTAAATAGAGATAGGATTGGTCTTCTTTTTTCATTTTTTACACTAGAATTGCCGCATACTTTTGTACTACTGCTTGAATAATTTTTTCTCTCGAATAGTTTTCAATCACTTCAAGCCTCAAATTTACAGCAATATGATTTCGAAAATCCGAATTACTTATCAATATTTTTAATTGATTTTGAAGCTCTTGAATATCATTCGGATTGAAAAGCAAACCACTAAAATTTGGCTTAATAAGAATCGAACAATAGCCGACATTAGTAGATAAAACTGCCAGTTGCGCTAATCCATATTCGAGTAAAACTAAAGGAAATCCCTCAGCTGTTGAGGCCAGTATTCCAATAGTTGCTTGAGATAAAATATGCTGAATGTCATCTTGAGCATCATAGATAAAAACACTAGTATTCAAATCAAAATTGTTAACATACTCTTTCAAAGCAGTTGAATAATCATCCTGAAAATCCTTGCCTACAAAGTGCAAACTCCATCCTAATTCATACAATTGTAATTGATGAAAGGCACAAAGTAACGCCATATGATTTTTAGGCTTTTTTAAATTTGCTATACATACAATTCGTTTTCCCACCTGTCCTTTCAAAATAGTTGACTCCAGATTCACATTTGCAACCTCAACAAAATTGGGAATAAAAAATACCTTTTTAGTAAATAAATTACTTAGAGCCCATTCTTTCATTTTTGGGTTTACGACGAAAATGGCAGAAAATGTGACAGAAGTAAGTAGAAGCGCAAGATTTTGCATTTTACTCTGCTTTTCTCGTACCCCTAAATGATCATGCCAAACCAATTTTATAGATGGCAAAACTAACTTCAACAAAAACGCAAAGAAAAATGAGGTACCATGTGCGTGAATAATTTCAATATTATTTTTTAAAATGAATTTTCGTAATTGGAGTAACGCAATACTATCCAACGTACTGCTTTTATTTAGAAACAAATACGGAACATTATTGTTGATCTGATTTCGCAAATTACCTTCCTTTCGAGTTACCACGAGTGCCGAAAAATCAATTTCATTAGCCAACGCATTAGCATAATTTACTGCCATTCGTTCTGCTCCTCCTGCCTCAAGTGAATCTATAATTTGAACAACGCGCATTATTTTAAAATCTTTAGTATTTCTGATTCAAAAAGCTCTGTAGTATATTTTTGGGACCAACTTACTGCTTGATTTTGCATGCTGTCATAAAGAGGTTGATTTTTTATGATTTTTTCCATTTGTAAAGAATCATTTGCTAAATCCATAGTCAGTAGTAACCCCCGATTTCCAAAGTCTAGCATAAAAGGAATACAAGAAACTTGAGTTGAAATAGGAACACATCCCCAAAACATACCTTCTGCAATAGCTTTGGGCCAGCCTTCGCTAGCGGATGGCAAAATCACAAAATGACTTTCTTGATACGCTCTTTGAATTATTTCTCTATTTTGATTTCCATTTAAAAAAACTACTGAGTCTAGCTGCTTTGTTTCGATATAATTTTCGAGTAGTTTTCGTTCAATACCTTCTCCATAAATACGCAAACGCACCGGATGACCTTTGAGATGTATACTCTCTATCATTTTAATGGCGTATAAAGGATTCTTTCCTTTGACTAAAACTCCAACAAACACAAAATCAATCGGTGTTTGTGATTTTTTTGGAACTAATCGCACTTTGTCTATCTCAGAATAGCTCGCCGTAAAAAAAGGATAAATATTTTGGGACTGACCATCCCAAACTCCATACACTAAAACTTTCATATTTCTGGTTAAGAAAGTATTGCTTAAAATCCATTGTTGCAATTGGTACGACCAAGGTTGTTTGGATTTAGGATCCCAATTACCAGCGTATTTAGCGGACTTAGGTGTTTTAGGAAAAAGAATTTGAACCAAGCAACCCATCAACCCAACATTACCAGGGCAACGCAAATGAATATGATCTGCAACTCGCATGGCTTTGTATAGGGTCCAAAACAAAACAGGAAGTTTAAAAAAAGTACGCAGAATAGCTTTTACAGATAATAAATCAAAACTTGGAACCGAAATAAACTGCATGTTTTGATGGCTATAGGAAGCATCAATAACCGTTACCTCTTTACATACTAAAGGAGCAACAACTAGAAATTCATCCACATTTTTTGCCCAAATATTCATTTCGGTCACATAAGGAGAATACGCAAAGTACAAGTTGTCAACTTGATGGTGCGGAACATGTGTGAAGAGTACAAACTTCATAACGGTTTTATTTTTGGTTTATTGAACCACAAACTCCACCAACCTACAGTTCGTCCCACAGCCTCCGTAAAAGCTTGTTTTTTTGTAGGTGTTGTTAGTGCATTACCAAATCTGATGCCTGTTAATAAAAGCGTAATGGCATGCCACTTGAACCAGTCTCTCCATGCAGGATTTGGATTTTTAACTCGCCAAACATACCAACCATTTCGCACCACCATTTTTCCGTATTGGTATTGATTGGGTCTTCCCTGAACATCATGATAATGGTGCAATTGTGCTGCTGTATTCAAATATAGTTTTCCCATTTTTGCAACTCTCAAAGCAAAATCAGCATCTTCATACAAACCATAACCTTCAAAATAGTTTGAAAATTGTTGATTTTTAAATACCTCTTTTCGATACGAAGAAACTCCTCCCATCAACAGCTCTACTTCATAAATTTTACCACTTGGAGGCAGGAAACCCACACTTCTACCATGTGAATATAATGAGGAATAGCCCGGCGGACAATCACTGTCTAATCCCAATTTCTTTCTTAAAACAAAACGGCTTCCATCGCTTCTAGTCCATCCATCAAAATAATATTCCGTTACTTTTGGCTGATAATCTATACCTACAAATTCGGTTTTAGACTCATTAACAATATAACCACCTGCACCCAAAGCTTCGGGATGGATTTCGTATGTTTTTAATAATTGTTCAAAATAATCCCATTCTAAAACGGTATCGTCGTCCAGAAAACAAATTACCTCAGCATCAACATTTACTCTTGCGATACCATAGTTCCTTTGTTTGGTGAGTCCGCGTGTTTCTGGCGGTACTTTATAGTACTGCAAATTCTCAAAAGTACTTTCTGCAATTACTTTTTGTGTCGCTTCGTCAGTTGAACCATCTATAATTAAAATTTGATTGGGATAAAACGTCTGTTTTGCAACCGATTGCAATAAAGTAAGCAAGGGCTGTGGACGCATATACGTGCATACAATTAATGAGAAATTTATCATTACTTAGTTCTTTTTCCTAGTATTAACAATTTTCTTGCATAAAATAGGGATTTGGCAAATTGCCTATTTTTATAAGGCATTCGGATTAAACGCCATATGAATGAAATTTTAGAGCCTTTAAAAAGATACAGAAAAAAATACTTTTTTTTGTATTCTAAAACTTGTTTTACGGTATAATGTTTAAGTATCCCATACAAAACCGTTGGACTTGGTACTGGACGTATGCCACTTACAGGTACATCCAGTTCCCAAGGTTGTTTTTTTCTTACTTTTCCACTAATCTTTGCTTGGTTTCCCCAAAAACGATAACCGCCTATTGCTGGTTTGAGATGCAAGTTTACAGAAAAAGGATTGTGCAAAACTACAACTCCAATTTGCGATAAGGACATCCCAAAATCACTATCCTCTCCGTAACCTCCGTCAAAATTAATATCGTTTCCTATTAATTGATTGACAAAAGTTCTTTTTACACAGGAATTGGCATTGCTGAACATCTGTGTTGCGCCAACTATCCATCTTTTGGATTCATAATCCAATATCTTTTTTTGTAAATCCTCTAAATTTTGAGTCTGATTATCCGCTCGGATATCCAAGCCGTTGCAAGCACCAGCATTATAGGTTTGCAACAAGCGAATATGATTCTCTATAAAATCTGGCGGAATACGAATATCATCATCCCCGAAAACAATATAATCCCCTTTACACAAAGCTATTGCTTCATTACGGGCGCGACAACTTCCCTGCGTATTTTGATGCTGAAACTGTACATCAAAAGGATAGTTATCAGGATTGTACAAACTGAAATTAAGTTGGTCGATTGGTGTTGCGTCTACAACAATTACTTGCGTTGGCAGATAAGATTGGTTCTTCAAATCACTCAATAAATTCAATGTGAAATCCTGCCGCATCATGGTTGGAATAATATAACTAACCGTTGGTTTACCATGAATTGGATTCAATTTTCTTGGTATAATTCTCGGGCCTATCGTTCTTTTTTGATGATTTTTTATCGCATACAATACCCCTTTCCATTCTTCTATTCTCCAAAAACCTTGACGGTACAACATGTAAAAAGAATGTTCTATTTTAAAATTTTTTCTAAAAAAAATGTACCGGTCTGCGGCAGTTATTTTAATTTTTTCATGAGTTGATAGCACAAACAAACCTTTAACATATAACGGAACTGCACCTCCATTTCGCAAGGCATTATACCCAAAATCGAGCGCCATTAGTTGCTTATTTTGATACTCTTCATCAAATCCATTTAAGGTATCCCAAACTGATTTCCGAATTACAAATGCGTGTGGATTAATTCGCCAACTCACACATTGGTCCAAACCATCAAAATCATTTAAATACCAGAAAAAAACTGCCGTTTGATATACCAATTCTGAAAACGCATTTTTGTAACCTTGTTCAAAACTACTATGCCAAATATCTCCCGATTCGAGTACTAAAACTTCTAATTTTTCAAAATCGGGAGCTCCACAGTACAACAGTATCTCTCCTGATTTTGTCTGGTACTGTTTAAGATCGATTTTCATAAACTTATATTTTTTTGGATGCAAGACAGGATATACATAAGCAATATTGCTACTACTGATTTAATTTAGTGGTTAGTACAGTATGGTAAAATAATACACTTTGTTGCGCTACTGTTGTTGTACTGAATTTTTCAATTACACTTTTACGGGCTGATAAACCAAATTGATTTCGCAAATCAGGACTTTCAAGCAAAGTTACAATGCGATTAGCATACGCTTTATGCTGCGTTGGATGAACCAAATATCCATTGACCCCATCATCAATTACTTCACTAGCCCAGCCAATATTGGAAGCGACAATTGCTTTTTCCATAGCCATTGCTTCGATCCAGGAAACAGGCAAAGCTTCTGCAAATGTTGGAAACACACATACCGTTGTTTCAATAATGTGTCTTTTTATTTCTTGGTAAGGAACAACTCCTAAATAAGTAACATTTGCAATTGCCTCAGGTGTAAACAATTGCTGCATCATTTTCCAAGTAGACACATTGCCCGATGCAATATCTCGGACATCTTTACCTACTAAAATCAATTTGGTATCTGGACTTTTTCGAATGACTTCATTAAAAATCAATGGCAACTCCAACAATCCTTTTTTTCGAATTAAACTCCCAAAATACAAGATAGAATTATCATTACTACTACTATCAACATCATTGCTAAAGACGTTCGTATCAATACAATTTGGAATGACGGAAAATTTTTTATCTAAATGAAACACGGTGTTGGTGGTGTCAGCAGTAAACTGACTTACAGAGAGCAAAGCGTCAGCAGTATTAAGCGCTCGCTTTTCATGAAATTTATTAACCCATTTTACAGGACGCTGGTCTAAATGACAAAAATAAGCATCTGATCCGTTCAATTTTAGTACAATAGAACATTTTTTTGGACGTATAAACGAGGTGATTCCTGTCCAATCGGGCGCTTCTACCAAATCGATTTCCTTTTTTTGGTATAGCGCATCAATAATCCGCTGGAGTTTTTTTCTGGTGAGATACCACGATAACCCTTTAAATTTTACATTTTTTATCTGTTGAATGCAAATACCGGCATCATCAAAAATGCTATCTTTCTTTTGACCATATACCAAAACGCGAACAGTACAACCAACTGCCAATAGTCCGACTGCTAAGTTTTTGATACTCGTTCCCAGTCCGCCAGAACTGCCAGTAAAAGCATGTGGATATTCAGGCGTTAGAAAAGCTATTTTCATCCAATTTTTTGATTTTTGAGTAACGATTTTTGGTTTCAGGGGTAATACACTTGAAGTGATGCTTCGTATTTTTTTTAAAGTAGTATATGGTTATTTTTTTTGAAAAAATCCTTAATAATTCTCATCGTAAACAATCTTGCTCCTGCATCATTCATATGCCCACAAGAAGAGAAATACTGGTCGCCTTCTACTGCGTTTTCATAATTATGGATTTCAGGATACATTTTATTCACTTTTTCAAAATAATCCAACCCCTTTGTATTGGCGCACATTGGCGTCATAACAGCAATTAAATTGATGTTGTTTGCTTTACAAATTTTCTTTATTTCTTGGTAATATTTATTTCGTATGGGTTTTAAAGCGCTGATATCATTTTTCATATTTCCTTTTTTGTTTACCAAAGGATAATATCCCAAATTTTGAAGATGTGAGGTTTTTTTATGTATAAAATTGAAAAACATTTCTCGAAAACCAATTTGAGCATCGAAAACAATGTACCGGTAAAAAGGAATATAAAACAACTTTGAAAAATCCTTTTCCTGACTAAAATGTTTCTCTATTACATTTGAATTATGAATGTAAGGTAAAAACTTAGATGAAATGCCGTCTGCTCTTTTTTCATTAGACAAATTGAGATCTGTTTCAATAATCACGTTTTGAATTTTATATTTTCTCTCAATCATTAATTTTAAAATTAAAGATGCTTCGAATAAATGACCTCCGCTCATTCCGTAATTAAAAGTTTTCAAACCGTTTTTTTCAAACATAGGTGCTACGAAATGATTGTTCGCGCGGGATGAGCCAAGAATAACAACATCATAATTCTTTGCAGTGGAGTTGTATACGTGTTCAATTTTTCCTCTCGAGGAAGATTGCAAATACACAGTGGTATATAAAAAGTCTAAAACAAAAGTAGTTACTACAGTTAAGACTACTATTTTTAAAGAGAATAATAAGAAATTTTTCATTAAAACTGGAAATATATAAATTCTTTATAATCAGAATAGGTTCCTAATGCTACAATTGCCGCCAGACAAAATGTTAATTTCAGCCACGAATACCTTCCTGAAATAGGTTCAATTTGGGTTCTGCTGTTCCACTCCACCAGTACAAAAGCCAAAATCAGCAATAGCAATTCATAATTATAACGTTCGTTCTCCAGATATTGCGAATCAAAGCTAAGATCTAAAAACATTCGTTTAATGTAATCAAAAGCATCTCCAATTGATTTTGCTCTAAAAAATATCCATGCTAAACAAGTCAGTGCAAATGTGCTTAAAATGTTTAAAAACACTCGAACCGAACTTAAATGCCACTGCAATGAAACGGTTTCCATGTTGGATCGGTTTTTATTCAAAAGTAACAACGGCAAAAAATAGAGCGCATTGATAAAACCCCAAGCGATAAAGGTCCAATTAGCACCGTGCCAAAAACCACTAACCAAAAAAATAATAAACGTATTCCTTATTTTCATGCCAATGCCTCCACTGCTTCCGCCCAAAGGAATGTACACATAATCCCGAAACCAGGACGACAATGAAATATGCCACTTGCGCCAGAATTCAGCAATATCTCTAGAGAAGTATGGATAATTAAAATTTCGCAACAAATCAATTCCAAAAAGCTTTGACATTCCCAATGCCATATCCGAGTACCCTGAAAAATCACCATAAATCTGGAAAGCAAAATACACGGCTCCCAAAATCAGAGAAAGCGAATTCATAGATTCATAATGATCAAAAATAGCATTGGCATAGGTAGCGCATGTATCTGCAATGACTACTTTTTTTAATAAACCCCAAATAAATTGGTAGATTCCTTCTTTTGCTTTTTGATAATTAAAACTGCGTTTTACTTTTACTTGAGGCAACAAGTGGGTCGCTCGTTCTATAGGACCTGCTACTAGCAAAGGGAAATAACTAACAAACAACGAATAATCGACAAAGTTATATTCGGCTTTTATTCTTTTTAAATAAATGTCAATTACGTAAGAGAGGCCATGAAAAGTATAGAAAGAAATACCAACAGGGAGAACAACATTTAATAGTAGCGGACTCGTTTGCAGTCCAAAACCATTCAAAAGTTGAGAAAAAGAATCTGCAAAAAAGTTGTAATATTTAAAAATTCCCAAAAAACCAAGGTTCATACTAATACTCAACCAAAACCAAAATTTCCTACTATTTTCAGATTTAGCTTTCTCAATTTGGATTCCAGTATAGTAATCTAAAAAAGTGGAAAAAACCAGCAAGAATAAGAACCGCCAGTCCCAGCAAGAGTAGAAGTAATAACTCGCAAGTATTAAAATAGCATTTTGACTGCTTTTGGTTTTATTGAAAACAAACCAGTATAATACAAATACAAGTGGCAAAAAAAGAGCAAAAGAAAGAGAGTTGAAGAACATAATATCGTATTGTAGGGCTGTGCTAAATTAATTTAAAGTAATTATCCACCATCGAATCTAATGAAAAACGAGTTTCAACTAATACTCTGGTGTTTTGAGTGATTTTAAAATCGCCCAAATATACTTTTTTAATTACATGTTGTAGCGCCGAAATATCTTTTGCAGCAGTAATAAAACCATTTTTATTGTTTGTTATCACTTCCTGGTTACCGCCAACATTAGTTGTAATTACGGGAACATTTGCCGCCAAACTCTCCAGAATAGACAAGCTAAAACACTCCATGTGTGTGGGCTGCAACATATAATCATAATGACAATAAAGTTCTTTTAAGTTCGAAACACTACCTTTAAAAATAAAATTAACCTCCAATTGTTTGTCCCTTATTTTATCGAAGAGGGCAACTTTATAAGGACCGTCACCATAAATATCGATTACCAATTTAGATTTTATAGCAACAGGTAAACGTGCAACAGCCTCGATTAAATCTTGAATCCCTTTTGACTCTCTTAAGTGTGACGCTACTAAAAACGTAGCGTTTGTAAAATTTCTTTGCGTTCTTACTTTTATGTCTTCAATAACAACGCCGTTGTAAATGGTTTTTATCTTATGTTGTAAGTGATTCCCAAAATCATGTACTAATGCATTTACCGTATATTGAGAAACGCCAACAAACAAATCAATGTATCTTGAAAAGAGTATTCCTTTTAATCTTTTTTCTATTTTCTTTTTTACTGAATATCCGCTGATAGGTCTAGGATTATGATCAACTGCAATAACTTTTGCATTAGATAGTCGCTTTATTTTTTTAAAAATAGGCGTGCATAGTTCTACAAAATGAGTAATCACATGAGTATAGCTTGGATTATTTTGAAAACAAAAATCAAGAAAAAAAGACTCCAGATTTTGATTATTACTGTCAAAAATTGTCAAATTTCCATATTCGCCATGCTCAGATCGATTGGGAAAGAACCAATTTACTTCTATATTATTCTGCTTACACTTAACGTCAAATTGCCAAAAAAAATAATCCATTCCGCCTACTCGTTCTGAGAGCAATTCATAATTGCATAGGATTGCTATTTTTTTATTTACACCCATTTTAATAGTGTTGCTGCAATTCGGTTTCCAGTTTTAGAAACTGGTTTACTCACTTGTAACTGTAATAATTTTTTTCGATTTACAGAATCTAAGTGTGGATTTTCTAGGTATACTTGTATGGCATTGACCAGTTCGTCTTGAGTCTTTACAATTTTAGTAGCGTTGCTGCGCACCACATTTACAATATGGGCGTAGTTTAAAAATCGTTGGTCATCGTACAATCCGTTTGTAGCAGAACCAAAAACAATATTAATTACTGGCTTATCAAATTGAATAAAATCCAAACTCATTGTAGACAACATATTGATATTCAAGTCAGAAAATTCCAGTAAGCTTCTCAAATCTTTGATGTCTTCAATAGTCGGTATGCGTTGTGACCACGCTTCTTGGTGCCCTTGACGCGATAAATTCCATTTGGGATAATTCCATT
Organism: Flavobacterium frigidum; assembly: GCF_048286735.1. Taxonomy (GTDB): domain Bacteria; phylum Bacteroidota; class Bacteroidia; order Flavobacteriales; family Flavobacteriaceae; genus Flavobacterium. Next base: position 70,877 of record NZ_JBLVPU010000002.1, read on the forward strand.
TTATAAAAGGATATCGTGCTACATAGTCAGTAAAACGTATCGGATCCTCAGCTGGTGATGTTCGCACCATAAAATTTATATTTCTAATTTTTTTGGCGACAATCGCATCCGCAATGGTTTCAATATACAATTCATCATTTTTACTCGTTGAAATATCCCCACAACTAAAACAAATGGTTTTCAAAGTATCATCTAAATTAAACTTCTCTACAAATTCTGCTTTAGTTACTTGGTACCTTTCTAACACATAAGGTTCAAATTGTGGCGTTCCAACTACCTGAATGTCTTCTTTTTTAACCGAGGTGTAAAACTGTTGCAATTCGGTTTTCATTAAATCACTCCAAACCAAATAATAATCAAAATTGGCTGCCATTCTTCCTTTGGAAGCCAAATTATCCCAAGAAAAAATAAATGTAGCGGTCTTCACTTTTAATTGTGCTGCCTGAAAAACCAAAGGGGCAATATAAGGCGGTCGCTGGTGTGTAAAAAACAATAAATCAAAATTCTCGTTTTCTAAAATTGTTTTATATTGAGTAGTTATCGAATTACTTTTAAATGATTTTTGTTGGCAAAAATTAAAGCGTTGAATCCATTTTTCAGAATGCAGAAAGGCGGTAAGTTTAAAAATAAAACGGGTTGCATAGCCTCTCGGTGATTTAGATGCGGTCGTGTTGACTCTTAAACTATCTTGAATTCCAAAATTATTATTTTTATACAATTGCAAATGCGCTATATCTTTGGCTTTTCGAAAAAACCATGTTTTGAACCTTTCTTCAAAAACATCCAGTTCAATAATTCTTGATTGCGTAACAAAGCCTCTATAGATGTGGTCTGGCAAACAAGAGAGTATGACTACCTCATCGAATAATTTCTCGGCTTCTGCCAAAAAATCGCTCAATATAAAATTCCGGAACCCTACTCCATCAGTAATTACAACTCCAAGTTTTTTCATTTGGTCAATTTTCTATAGATTTTCTCGTAAAATTTTAGCACGAGCTGCTCTAGTGCAAAAGTACTTTTTTTGTAAAGCTTTGTTTGAATTGACAATGAGTTTTTTGGAATTGCTACGATCTGCATTTTTTCTATGACACAATTGATTCTTTTGGTGTGCTTTTCATTTTCTCCGTAGCTTCTAGCATACCAAGTATGACATAAGATTTCTTGATTATTGAAAACTACTTTGTTTGAAATTCCATCTGAATCCATTACAGCCTCTAAAAAAAGAAATTGTTTCCCTTTTCTTCTCAGCCAGAAATAAAAGCAGTAATAAGGTTCGTAAAGACTAGTGATATCATAATCAAATGGTAATCTAGTTAAGTCATCATGAAATTCATTAGGAATATAAAACTGATTTTTGAGCATTTCCTTTGTATTCCAAATGGCTTCAATTTCTTTGAAATGTAGTATTGAAAAAAAAGTGTTTATAACAAATGGATTTTTATTTCGATGGGCAATACTTCCCCCGTCTCTAACACCACAAACTGTGATTTGATTTGCTTTCATTTCGTTGATAATATCAAAAACCGAATTCGGATTATAAAAAATCACATCCTCATCTGACATTATTAGCCACTCAATTCCTTTGCCTTTCAGCCTTTTCATCATGTATTTGAGGCTATGAATTCCATGCATTCCGTTGGTCCCATCAATTATATAGTGCGGGATTCCTTTTGGAAAAAACGATATAGTTTTAGCATACAAATCAAAATTTGCAACAGTAGTTAATAGTGCTATTGAAGAAGTATCCAAATCCTTAAATATTAAAAATTGTCTTTGAACTGTTTTTGATGATTGATCTGCCAAAAACTGCTCTTTTGAAGGGTTTTTACAAATAATTGAGCACTATTTCCTGCTCCAAAATGGCCTGTATCAGTACTAACTTTATGTAAAACCACACTTTCTAAAGCTTGTTTAATAGTGTTTGCGTCATAATCTATATTTATAATATCTGAATTTAGCACTCGATTTTGTTGGCGCGTGCCAATGTTTATAATCGGAATTCCGTAATACGGTGCTTCCCGGATTCCGGCACTACTGTTCCCGATAATAAATTGTGCATTTTTTAATAAGGTTAAAAAATATTCAAATCGAAGGGATGGAATAATACGAAATCTAACATTGCCTTTCAATTTTTGATATTCATCAATTATACATTGGCTTCCTAAATCGTTGTTGGGATAAATAACGATATAATTACGGATATCGACTTGTAAAGCTGCTACAAAATTTTGAACGTAGGCTTTCATGGCAGTAGCTTCGGTTGTCACAGGATGAAACATTACAATAGCGAAATTCTCAAAAGGAATTTCGTAATATTTTTTTACGTCTTCAATATTTGGTAAGTCTCCGGAAAACATAATATCAATATCGGGAGAGCCAATAGTATGTATTGAAGATTCCATTTCTCCCATTTGTTTTAAGCGCCTTGCAGCGTCATCGTTTGAAACAAAATGAATGTGACTGAGTTTAGAAACACTATGCCGAATTAGCTCGTCTACTGTTCCCGACAATTCACCACCTTCTATATGAGCGACTAGAATATTGTTGAGTGAACCCACAATCGCGCCTGCCAAAGTTTCTACTCGATCTCCATGAACTACAATTAGATCAGGATTTACCTTTTTGCAATAGCTAGACAATCCTTCGATGGTTTTAGCCAAAGTCAAATCCATGGTGGTTTCGTGAGTACTATTTTCAAACGTATGCACGTTCTTAAAATCACATCGTTCAATTTCAATCAGCGTAAGTCCATATAATGCTTGCAAATGCATGCCTGTAACAAAAACAAATACTTCAAATTCTGGATCGTTATCTAGTATCGAAATGAGTGATTTTATTTTACCAAAATCAGCTCTTGTTCCAGTTAAGAAAACTACTTTTTTCATTTTAAAATTTTAATCTTATTGAATCACAGCCAATCTCGACTGTACTCGATTTAATATTGTGTGATTGAGATTTTTTTCTATTCAGAACTGTTTATTATATATTTCCATAAATAAACTTTTGAAAGTATATGTTCCAAATAACACACCCCTAGCCCCTCTCAAGAGGGGTATTCGAATATTGCTACTATTTTTATTTCATTTGTCAACAGGTTTGATTTAGGAAAACTTGTTTAATTACAAACTTCTAGCCGCTCTCAAGAGGGGAATTCAACTATTGCTACTTTTGATATACTATTTGTCAACAGGTTTGATTTAGGAAAACTTGTTTAATCACACACTTCTAGCCCCTCTCAAGAGGGAAATTCGAATATTACTACTATTGTTATTCTATTTGTCAACGACTTTACTTTAGGAAAACTTGATCAATTACACACTTCAAGACACTCTCAAGAGGAGAATTCAAATATTGCTTCTATTGTTCTTTAAGTTCTCAACAGTTTTATCAATTAAAAATCTTTCTCTATTTACGGTCCTCGCTCCCCTCTTGAGAGGGGTTGGGGGTGTGTTTTTTATTCAAAATCAGAAAAGTCTAACTGTTCGTCATTCTCAATATCGCGTCTTGCAATTTTTCCCAATACTTCATTAAAATGTTCTGCTAAAATTTTTCCTGTTCCTGGACGTTTTACCCAAATATTTTCTTGGGTCAGTACTTCCCCTTTCTTTATTGTAGCAATAGTACAAACCGTTGCAAAAGCAAAGTCTATCGTTACCTGTTCTTCTAAAGCTGGTTCCTTAGTCCCGCCGCGCATTTGCCAAATCTCATTGGAAGAAACTATTAATTCAGAGGCCGTTTTTTCATCCATACTACATACAATATCTGGTCCTGTACGTTGCATATGATCTGTAAAATGACGTTCTAAAATGCTCGCACCTAAAGCAACTGCTCCCAAACACGCATTGTTGTTTAAGGTATGATCAGAAAGTCCAAAAACCTTGTCAGGAAAAGCTTCGTGCATTTGCGTCATAGCACCATAACGCACCAAATGAATGGGTGTGGGATATAAATTAGTCGTATGTAAAAGTGCTACTGGTATATTATGTTTGTCAAAAATAGCAAGCGCTTTTTGAACACTTTCAATAGTATTCATTCCAGTGCTTAGAATAATCGGTTTGCCAAAAGTAGCAATGTGCTCCAAAAGTGGGTAATTATTGCACTCACCAGAACCTATTTTGTAGGCTGGAAGATTCATTTTTTTCAACCTTTCGGCTGCAGCACGTGAGAAGGGCGTTGATATGAAAATCATTCCCTTGCTTTCAACATAATTTTTCAATTCCAACTCGTCACTTTCATTCAATGAACAGCGTTCCATAATTTCATAAATAGATACGCTTGCATTACCTGGAATTACTTTTTTTGCCGCACCACTCATTTCATCCGCAACGATATGCGTTTGGTGTTTCACAATTTCTACTCCTGCACGTTTTGCTGCATCGACCATTAGTTTAGCAATTTGCAATGAACCTTCATGGTTAATCCCTATTTCGGCAATAACTAAAGGGGAGAAATCTTGCCCTATTTTTCTACCAGAAATTTCTATATATGGATTCATAATACCAGTTAGGAGTTATATCGCTCGACTTGACTCGAGGTGATAATCATTTAAGATTTATCATGCCAAGTCCTGTCGAGACACTTTTTTTATTAAATATTCAGCGTAATCGAAATCCTCTTGTGTGTCAATATCAACTTGGGCAAAAATATGATTTACAAGGTATGGAAAAGCTTTTTCTGAGATGATATTATTGTCCAAAATCAGTGTAGCTTTTGTGATATAAAGCAAGCCATTCTCAAAATAAAGCGGCTTTAGATCTTGGCTGCGTTGACCTATTTCGTAATTGAACGGAATAAAGATCCCAGATTTAATTTCTCCAAATTTCTGCTGGTTTTGAGTAACGGTAAACAAACTATCGACTTTTTCGTTTTGGAATTTCTCAAAGCACTCGTTTAACAAATTTGGTGGGCGCAACGGATTAGTGGGTTGCAATACTATTACATTTTCAACTCCCTCATGAATAGATTGCAGTACGTGTTGCAAAATAGTAAGGGTTGGTTCTAAATCTCCAGAAAGTAAGGCTGGCCGATCAATCACTTGGGCTCCAAAAGCTAAAGCAATTGCTTTGATTGTAGAATCATCAGTTGATACATAAACCGCATCAATGATGTCGATATTGGCTTGCGCATATAAAATACTATGAACCAATAACGGATAATCGCCGAGCAAGAGCCTATTTTTATTAGGCAATCTTTTTGATCCGCCACGAGCCGGAATTATGGCAATGGTTTTACTTTTCATTTTCAAAATTATTTTTTTATTGCAACCATACCATAACTCATTCCTATTGTTTTTGGGTTTCTTTTTTCGAGAAATGTTTCTATTTTTCTTTTAAACATATCTTTCAAATTAGATTTTCTATTTTTTGAATTAGATATATCTATACAAGCATACTCTAAAATTTCAAATCCACATTCTTCAAGAAAAAAGCGAACGATATGCTCCCAAGGAGTAAAAACATGATGCTCAACGAGGTGTTTTTCTTGAAAGGAAAAAAGTCTTCCTTTTAAAAACAAGTTGACAGTGTTTTGGCTTGAGCTAGGATTTGGAGTAGTTAAAATTAAAATTCCTCCTACTTCCATATGATTAGTTATATTTTGCAACCCTAATTGCGGATTTCCTAAGTGTTCTAAAACCTCTAAAAAAACGACTGCTCCTGCATTTTTAGCTTCAATTGGGCACGATTTGTTTAAATCCCAAATTATGGCTTTGTCAATTTTTCTAACATAATCAAAAGGTTGCCAAGTTGCTCCAAGCGATTCAATTTTGTTTTGCATGTGTCCAAAACCAGATCCTACATCACTAATAATAGTATTGGGAGAAGTTTGATAATATTTATCAAGCATTTCATTTGCAAAAATTGCTCGATCATTAAAAATTTTAATTTTTTCTTTCATCTTTTGGAGTCCAATAGATTTTTGCATTAGGTAATTGTAAATACTTTTTATATTCGGTAGAAGATAATCTATTGCTTTGAAGAATGATTTTCGGCAAATTTAAAAGTACATTCCCTAGAGCTTTGCTGATAGCAAGCGCAGCTCGAAAATCTCCTTTAAGAACTTTATTTTTAATTTGCATTCCTATCGAATACAAAAAGGATTTTGGTATGCATTGCAACGGATAAAACATAAAAAACAAGTACCATCCAGAACTTAAACTTCTTGTTAATCTATTACAGTAATCTGTATTGGTTTTTCTAGAAATATTATCCACTCTATGTTGTACTAAAACTTGTGGAAGATACTGTATTTCTATATTTTTTTTAAACAAATGGTAGGAAGCAAAATCTTCTTCTCCATAAAATACAAACCATTCTGGATAATTAGGAATTTTTCTCCAAGAATCCATTCGCCATGCATGACCACATCCTACAAAGCTTTTCACTTGCAAAGGTTTCTCCTCTGTTTCTAGATAATCCGTTTTGTTTTTTCCCCAAAAAATTCTAAAAGCAAGTAAACCACAGTTGGCATTTTTCAAAAAATAGTCTTCTATAATTTCTAAAGGATTTTCAGTCAAAAAATGTGCATCATCATCAAGAGAAATAGCAAAATTTGCACTGGTTTCACTGAGCATTTTGTTTCGGCAGTAGATATAACCTTTTGAAACTTCATTTCTTAAAAGTATAATAGTAGGATAGTTACTTTTTATATACAAATAAGTATCATCGTTTGAGCCATCATCATAAACAATGCATTTTACATCCTTTCTATCCAACAAACTACTAATCCTTTTTAAAGTAATAACCAGATCATGCAGACGATTCTTAGTAGAAATGTGAATAGAAAATTTTATCAAAAATGGGATGTATTAAAAATAGTATCTGTGGATTGTTTAAAAAAATCGTCTGAGAAATAAGATATTTCGTTTTGAACTAAAACTTCAGACAAAGTTAAAATCTCACGCAATTTTTCTTTTGCCTCTTTAATATTATTCATATCATAAGTATACTTATAATCTTTAAATATTTTTTTTAACTCACTCCTTTTTGGTGAAGAGATTAACACATGCTTATTCAATGCGAATAAAAAAGGTACTTTCCCTCCTAATATATTTGAATAGTACGGCCCGTTTTCAAGAATTACGGTAACATCGCTCTCGTTAATTTGTTCATTAGATGAATTAGAAAAGTCTAGTGTATCTAAGACGACAATATTATCTATTGAATTAGCTATTTCTTTTAATTTATCTAGTCCTTCGCCTTTAACTCTTAAAACAAATTCTACATCCTCTTTTATCCAAACTTCTTCGTCAATCAATTGTTTAAAAGCTTCTACTAATACCAATATATTTCTCCCAAACATTAAAGCGCCATGATAGGAAATTTGTATTCTTTGTTTTTTTTCTCTTACTTTAGTTGTATCAGATAAATCAAAAACAGAACTATCAAATTGATGAGGCAAAGTGTAAAAAAATTTATCTGAGGCATAGAGATATTGTAAATCTTTAGCCATGTAGTATGCTGAAGCGCAACATCCTTTAGCAAAATTAACCACTTCAATCATTTTCTTTAACCTTAAAAGTTCCCTCTTTGTTATTTTGTCGGGATTTCCAGAATACCAAGAATTAGGGTAAGGATCGTGAAAATTAATAATACTATGCTTAAGAATCGGAAGTTTGTGCATTGCTAATATAACTTCATGATTAAGACCAGCACTTCTAACCATTATATGATCGTATTTTGTACGATCCACTCGCGAAATTTCGACGGCGTATTTTTCATGTAGATAATTTTCTGCATATAGAACATTGAAAAATCTATACGTTATTCTACTAATCCATTTTATATGAAAAGGAATTCTTGATGAAATAATTTTTCTCTTTAAATTATCAACAGGTAAGATTTCTAAATTATCATTTGTGGAATGTCCACTTAAATATAAGACATCAATTATAGATTCTGGATAAGCTCTTCTCATTTTACCCAGAAAAGAACGCTCTATTATACCTTGACTTGTACCTGATACACGTAGGTCTTGTGTTATTATCAAAAATTTCACGAAGTATATTTTTTAATAACCATTTGACCCATTTTTAAAATTAAATTAAAGTATCTTTTTATATAAATTCTTGAAAAATACAGCTTAGTAAATGTTTTCCAAAAATGGACATTGCGTTTGTTGTCTAAAAATACTTTTTCAAGTTTATGCAGTAAAAAATGCTTTTGCAGAGCATCAAAGTAACGAGATTTTTTATCAATTAAGTAATAATAAAATGCATAAGTAGCGATATTTTTATTGACAAGATTATCGTTTTTACTTGATATGTTTTGACCACTTAACCTAAAATAGACTAAAGTCTCATTTATTGTGAAAATATTTTTAAAATCTGAAAATTCTAAAACTCCTAATAAATCACTGTACCAAGCAAGTGGAAAATCTCTGAATTGTGTAGTTATCAATTTGTTTTTATCAAAAATATATTCGCTTAATGAGCTTCTTGTATGACCTTTTAATTTCCGCATTACAAATTCTACGCTATTTTCTATTTTTGGATGGTAAAAAATATCTGAAATTATTTTGTTATCTTGATTAATAACTTGTGTTGCAAATCGTACTACTTTACAGTCATTTGCATTTATTTCACTTAAATTTGCATAAAAAGATGCTACACAATTTTCTTGTAGGACATCATCATCACCTAAAATCATGATCCATTGTTCATCACCAGTCATAGCAATGCAACGCTCCCATTGCTGCACTAAGGAGATTCCACCAAGATTGCCCTGAAACCTACAATATTCAAAATCAAACTTTCCTTTGTATTTTTCTAATAAATCATTTGGATTTTCAAGACTAGCATCATCACCTATATAAACTTTAAAATGCATATTGGTTTGAATTGACAAGGATGCTAAGGTGGCATCAAAAAAAAAATGTTTGTAATATGGAATTACTATTGCGAGCATGAGCTAATCACTTTAAAGGATTCAGGGACACAAACACAGCTTTTGCCACAGTTATTAACCCTATTTTTTTGATTATTTTTTTACACAACAAACCAAATTGATAGGTATTGGATTTTTTTAAGTTTTGTTCTCGTTTTCGCCAGTACAACATGCCTATATTATTTCTGATAATAGCCGATTCATACAACAACCGAAAATCATCTCCATTTAAAAATTCTTTTAAATAATGGATAGCTTGCAGCGTTTCATCAAAAAAATCTCCCGTTTGAATTCTTCCATTTGGATTCAAACGGTACAAAGCCAACGGTTTCTGCAGATAAAATGTTTTGGGTTTCTGTTGAAAAATTAACAACCACATCGCCCAATCCTCTTGGGCTGTTAAATCTAGTGGAAAAGACATGTTTTCGAACAGACTGGCCGTAAAAAACCAACAATGACATGGAACAGTAAAGCCATCATTCCAATATCTCGCAAGATTATAAAAATTAAATTCGAAATGATCCAAATTTGAAAAAGGTGGCTCAATAACTGTTACTTTTGCAGAAAAAACCAAATAATTGGAGCAAACTATACCAACTTTATATTTTTGTACGGCATCAAGCGATAGTGCTAATTTATCAGCTGTTAGTAAATCATCCGCATCAAGAAATTGTACGTATTCTCCTTGTGCTATTCGCAATCCATAGTTTCTGGCTGCACTAACACCCGAATTTTTGGTTTTACAATACTGAAATCTTTTGTCCCTTTGTACCCAATCAAGTATAATTGATTCACTGTTATCTGTACTGCCATCATTTACAATAATACATTCCCAATTTGAATACGTTTGATCAAAAACGGATTGCAAGGTTTCTGCCAAAAATTGATCTTGATTGTAGCAAGGGATGATAACCGAAACTAATGATTTCATATTTTTATAAAAATATCTAACTAATTATGTTTTTGTAAATGAAAGCCCATTTTTCCTGTATTATGTGGAGAGCGTACTCAGTTTTAACAAATAGTGTAGCTTGCGTACCCATTTTTTTAAGTAATAACCTATTTTGATATAAAAGCTCAATCTTTCCCACAACAGCAGTTGTATCAAATTCACCACATATAAAGCCTGAATATTCATTTTGAACGGTATACTTAACGCCTCCCGAATCAAAAACAATTGCAGGTAGCCCGCAAGCTTGTGCTTCTATTGTTGCTAAACCTTGCGATTCTCTTCTTTCAAAATCAACAGGCACAGCTAATAACAAATAAATATCATGTGCTTGTAATTCATTCCTAATCTCTTGCGCATTCTTACTGGCTAATAACAAAATATATTTTTCAAGTCGATACTGCTGAATTAAAGTTTCTAAAGCTAAACGTTCAGATCCTTCACCAATGATCGTTAAAGAAACGTTTAATCCTTTTTGTACTAATTCATTAACAACTTCTATACAGTACAAATGTCCTTTAACTTTATCTAATCTTCCAACAGTTATTAATTTTAAAACCTCTCTTGTTTCTCTATAATTTTTAGCTGGGGTGAAAAACTCGGTATCTACTCCCACTGGCACAATTTTTAACATTTCAGCTAGGCAACCTAATTCGATCAGCTGATTCCCTAAATAAGGTGTATTTGCAGTTATTAATGTGCTATTAGTGAATAGTTTTTTATAGTAGCCGTTATTTTGAATGTTGCCATATATTGGAAAAAATGCATCGTGACCATGAAAGGTGACGATCACTTTTGGTTTGAAAATATTTTTATGGTTGATTACCCTATAGGGATAAGAGTTGGTACCGTACTGCACATGGATAATAGCTGCCTCATTAAATTGAAAATAAAAATGCCATTGATACAACCAACTTAAACTAAATTTTGCAAATTCTCTATGAAAATTAATTATGGAGCGCAAGTGATACAAATTAGTCAACAACAACAGAAACCACCTTAACAACCTGACCCCTTTATTTTTTGGAATTTTATAATCTTCAATTATAACACTATCCAATAATTTATATTTACCTATTGCAGATGCCATTAATGAATTTTTATTCACAATCTTCCTTGTTACTATTTCTATAACATACCCTAGTTCGATAGCTGTTACTAGTTGAGCAATAATAAAAGTTTCTGAAATATGTGGAAATTCAGGTACTTTAAAAACTATTTTATTTACTTCATTCATTTTTTAAACAACCTCCTTCTTAATTCTCTTACTTTTAGTCTTATAACAAACTTTAAATCACTTAATGGCAGATAGAGCAGAATTTGAAATCTCCATTTCTTTGTTATGCCAATGTCAGTTTTTTTAAAATATAATTCAAAAAGCACTCTGCGCTTAATTCGTGATAAAACGGACTTAAATTGATTAGACGAATATATAAATGTTTTATTATTTATTTTTTGTAAAACTTCAATCCAATTAATAAATAACACAAATTCTTTAATTGAAATAAAATTATTCACTAATAATATTTTAGTTAATAATTCGTCCGAATATTTTAAAGAATTGTAATTTAATTTTTTAAGTAATGACAATTGTATTTTGACATCATCAATAATTTGTTGTGTTTTATTTTTTTTTGATGCTTGATTTTCATGAACTCTATAAAATAATAAAACTTCTTGAATATTATAAAATTCACCTAAACCAACAATTTTACACCAAAAATCATAATCCTCGCCGCTACGCTTTTTTTCATCATAGAAATAACTTTTTAACTCTTTCCTTCGAAACATTGCGGTACCCATGCAAACTGAGCATGATATAAGTAACTCAGTGACAATTTCGCGATTAGTTTCCTTGTATTTAATTATACTGTTTGTACCCCCTAAATATTTCACTAAACCACCACACACAAATATATCTGGATTATCTTCTAAAATTCGTAATTGCTTTTCAAATCTGTCTTTTACAGCTATATCGTCTCCGTCCATTCTAGCAATATATTTTCCTCGAGCTAGTTTAAAACCTTTATTTGTGGACTTAGATACACCTTCATTACTTTGATTATTAATAATTTTAATTCTAGGATCAACAAACTTTCTTAAAACTTCAACCGTCCCATCAAATGAACAATCTTCAATAATAATCAGTTCAAAATCTTCAAATGTTTGTTTCAATATACTATTTATAGATTGTTCTAAATATAATACACAATTATAGACAGGCATAATTACTGAAATTAAAGGCCTATGATTCATACTTGATACAATCTTTTAGCATTCGTTTTAAAACTTTCTTTAATGAAACATAATCAAAATATTTTACGTAGCTGAATAGTATTAATAACCATTCATAAATAAACAATTTTCTACTATTTTTAATTGAATATTCGTATCTATCTAATATGCGATGTCTAATATATTTATCATAATACTCAAGCTTCGAACATACAATGTATTTTAAAAAGTGATAATTCGCAGTATTTTTATCATATTCATTACCTTTACTTCCTGACAAACTTTGGTCAGACAATCTTATATAAATTAATGCTGTATTTATAGTATAAAGAGGTTTATTATCTGAAAAATCAAGCCAAGCGCGATCATCACTGTTCCAAGCGATGGGATAATCATAAAAACCATATTTACAATAAGACATTCTTGAAAAAATATGCTCAGACAAAGAACTTCGTGTTTGATGTTCAAATTTACGATAAAAGGAGTCTGTAGCTGATTCCCAAACCTGATGCGTATACGTCTCAGAAACTGTTTGTGTTTCCTCAAATACTAATTTAGTAACAAAACGAATTACTTGCGCTTTTCCATTAAATACGTTGTGATTTGCATACCATGATGCAACTACGGTAGAACTCAAATAATCATCATCTCCCAAAATCATCAACCATTCTTCGTCGTTTGATAATTTAATACATCGTTCCCATTGTTTAGTAAGCGAAATTCCACCGAGATTTTCCTCAAAACGATGGTATTTAAAATCGAATTTACCCTTATATTTTTCTAATAAATCAGCAGGATTCTCTGGACTAGCATCATTACCTATATAAACCTTAAAACGTTGATCGGTTTGATTTGCTAAAGAATCAAGTGTAGCTTCAAAAAAAGTAAGTTTGAAATATGGAATAATTATGGCAAGCATTTATTTTATCTTGAAATAGGACAAAGTCGTTTTTATAAATAGCTTTAAAACAAATTTTTTACTTTTAAGTCTTTCTTTAAAATATAATGTTTGTTTGCGATTTACATCATTTAAATACATAAAAGAGCCAAATTGCGTTACAAAAAAGTCGGCATGTTTAATGCTCAAATATTCAAATAAAGTTTTTCTTTTCTCTACATTTAATTGCTCAATCATCGATTTAGTTTTAATTCTGCAGTAGAAATTCACTTCATCTAAACATTTAACTGTTCCCCCATTCTTCAGAATAGCAATCCAAAATTCCCAATCTTCTAAACCATAAATCATCTTTACATCATATCCTCCCACTAATTCCCAATCTGATTTTTTAAAAACACCGGAACAGAAAATCATATTGTCAATAGCTAAATTTCTTCTAGAATAATAAGGTAATTTCCATTCACCCACTGCGTTTCCAAATTTTTCAGCTTTACAATACACCACTTTTAGCTCGTCATCATTTTGAAAAGCATTTAATGCAAATGACACGTAGTTTAAACCAATTCTATCGTCGGCATCTAGCGGTAAAATAAAAGTGCCTTTTGCATAATTTATTCCCTCATTTCTAGCACTACTTAAACCTCCATTTTCTTTAAAAATATATTTAAATCTTGAGTCTTTTTCTACCCATTTTTGTGCTATTTGTTTTGTATCATCGGGACTTCCATCATTGACAATAATGCATTCCCAATTTTCATAAGTCTGTTCTAATACAGATTTTAGTGCCTCGGACAAATACTGAGCTTGATTAAAACAAGGGACGATGATAGAAACTTGAGGATTATTCATTAGTTTTTTTTTGAAATAACCATAATTGATAAATTTCAATTTTTGGTTTACCTATAACTGGAGAAATAGAAAAACGATCTAAAATTTTTTTGGTAAAACCATTAGTAGTGACAAGATTTTCTAATTCTGATTCCGAAATCCAGTCTTCAATTGGCTGATTTGGGTTACTATATTTAATCCATTCCTTTTGAGCCTCTTTTCTCGGTGTCGTCACTATTAAATGTCCGTTATCATTTAATAATCTAAAGATGTCTTTTATAAATTGTGTTTTATTTTCATTAGGCACATGTTCAATGACTTCTGAAGTAACAATTAAATCAAACTTTTTAAATTCCCGCTTTTTTAGCAAATCTTTTGAATTCCCACACATAAATTTTATTTTAGGAAATATTTTTTTTGCATACTCAACAACAGGTCTTACTGGCTCAATCCCAATGACATCGCCATAATCTGACAACAAATTAGTGAGCCATCCTCTCCCACATCCTAAATCTAAAATAGAAAAGCCTTTAAATCCTTTTTTTAATTCTATTGTCTTCAAAAAGGTTTCAATAATTTCCCATCGTATTTTTTCCTCTTCATTTGGCTCAGTTGAATTCCAGTGGGAGTTTTCAATAAACATTTTTTTGTAATACTCTGTTTCTTTTTGCCTTTTTGATTGAAAAACATTTACTAAAAAATTAATAGCTTTTTTAAACATTACCTAATCATTTATTTTATTATACCTCCAAACAATCGTATCGTGAAACACTTTATTAAGCTTAAAATTTAAACTATTAAGTACTCTATTATCAAAAGATTCACCTATTGTAAACTTTATTGCATCATTTACAATTTCAATATCAGTTGCAGAGTCTCCTAAATACAGATCTATTTTATATTCACCTGGAAAAAGTTTTAGAGATTCAATATAAACTGTCACCATACCATTAAAGGTGTCAGAACTATTAATTTTTTCTTGATGATAATGTCTGTTATTAACTCCTATTAACGCGACATCATTCAAATCTTTAATTACTAAACCAAGAACCAAATTTGTTATATTATTATCAGCTTCAAAATAGACATCTAATTTAAAACTACAATTGTATTTAATCAAACCATTAGAAGAGTGTAGTAACGCTTTTTTTATAATTTTAATTCCATTGTATTGAGTTTCATTTTCAAAAACTGAATCAGAATTATATTTTTCAATACTCTCCTCAATTCCCCCCTCAAAAACCACTTTCCCATTTTCTAAAACAATACCTCGAGTACACAAACTTTTCACCGCCGCCATATTGTGACTCACAAACAGCACAGTTCTTCCTTCGCCTTTAGAAATATCCTGCATCTTCCCAATGGCTTTTTTCTGAAACTCAGCATCACCTACTGCTAAAACCTCATCTATGACTAGTATTTCGGGCTCTAAAAATGCCGCTACTGCAAAAGCCAACCGCACCGTCATTCCAGAGCTGTAACGCTTTACAGGCGTGTCTATATAACGGGCACAACCCGAGAAATCTATAATCTCGTCCAGCTTAGAGGCTATTTCTTTTTTGGTCATGCCAAGTATGGCCCCGTTCAAAAAGATGTTTTCTCTACCCGTCATTTCGCCATTAAATCCTGTCCCTACCTCCAATAATGAAGCAATGCGACCTCTCGATTTTATGCTTCCGGTTGTAGGTGCTGTAACTTTGGATAATATCTTGAGTAAAGTAGACTTCCCCGCACCATTTTTACCTATAATACCCAAAACTTCGCCTCGTTCTACTTCAAAATTGATGTCTTGTAGCGCCCATACGTACTCGCTTGTGCCTTTTGTAGCACGATCATTGCTATCTCCAATCTTTAAATACGGATTCTCTTTGCCTAGAATTTCATGCCACCAGCGGTTCAAATCGTGACTTAAAGTACCCGTACCTACTTGACCTAAGCGGTATTGCTTCGAAATATTTTCGGCTTTTAATATGATATCCTTCATAATTTGTGAGAATTGAATAATGAACGGTGAATAGAGAATAACTTGTTATAATTCACAATTCCTCTTCATTTTACTCGTTTTTTAGCTATATGATATTTTCTTTTTTATTTGTTTTGCAAAGGAATATTGTATCTCACTCTACACTTCTCACTCCCCACTATTCTCAGTCCTCACTTTCAACTTCGAACTCTTTCCACTTCTAACTCCTCACCATTAAAAAATTAAACCGTATCTATAAAACTCTTCTCGGTTTTATTGAAAATCAATATACCTATTAATAAAAAAACAAAGGTCACAATTGTTGTGTACGTCAATCCTAAAATAGATATCTGCCCCACATCAAGCAACATGTAGCGTGTGGTTTCTATAATATAAGCAAGCGGATTGTACTGAACCAACCAAACATAGTCTGGCATTTTTTGTTGTACTAGTGCTATAGGGTAAACAACAGCGGAAACATACATTATCAATTGAACTCCAAAACCTATCAAATAACTAAAGTCTCTGTATTTTGTAACCAACGATGAAATAATCATTCCCAATCCTAATCCCAGTACGCCCATTAAAACAATTAAGAAAGGCAATAAGAAAATCCAAATGTTCAAACTAATCGCTGCTCCTTGAAAGTAGAAATAGAGGTAAAAAATGATAAAAATAAAAAATTGGATTCCAAACTTAATTAAATTGGAGATCACAATGCTAAGGGGAACAATAATTCGAGGGAAATAAACCTTTCCAAAAATTCCAGCATTGGCACCAAAAGTATTAGAAGTTCCTGTTAGACAAGCCGTGAAATAATTCCATACTGTAATTCCTGCAAGATTAAACAAAAATGGAGGAACAGTTCCAGTATCTATTCCTGCTAAACTATTAAAAATAATAGTAAATGTGACTGAGGTAAACAAGGGTTGAATTAAATACCATAACGGACCTAAAACTGTTTGTTTGTACACTGTTACCACATCCCGCTTTACAAAAAGCAAAAGCAAATCACGGTATTGCCAAACCTCTTTTAGATTTAAAGAGAAAAATTTATTTTTGGGCTTTATTTCAAAAAGCCATTTAGACTCTATTGGTTCTGTCGAATTCATTGCTTAACAAAAATCAATACATTCATATTTCTTATGCTTTTTAAAATACTAAACCATGCCAAGGCTTCGCCCTCTTAACCCCCAATGGAGTAAGAGGACTGCACCAAATATAATAATTTAATGATGAAAAGTGCTTGTACAAGAATCCTTTTTTGACCGTTGCAAAACATAACTCAAAATGAATAGCAAACACATTAATTCCTTTTAATTTATAAAGTTCCATGATCCTAAAAATAGTCCTAAATAAGATTCAATACGTACTAGTTTACGGCTTTAGAATTGTAAAGAAATTACATTTATAAAAATCAAACTAATACTTTCTTTAAAAATATCTATCGAAACAAAGAACCAAACTTTTAATGAAAAAAGCGAATTAAAACAAACCACAACATTTCGCCCCCTAGCTATAAGGACAAAAATTCCGTTAACCAAAACACATTAGAGCAACTAAAATAACAAACCTTTTGACTAATTTTGTATCATGTTTACATTTTTTAAATCAAAACCAGTACTCAAAGATCTAATTCCAGAGGGTCATATTGACATTCACTCTCATTTGTTACCCGGTATCGATGACGGAGCCAAAACTTTTGAAGATACACTGAGATTAACCAGAGCCTTACAAAAAATTGGAGTTTCAGAGTTCATTACTACCCCACATATAATTCAACATGTTTGGGACAACACGCACGAACAAATTATAGAGAATCAATCGATTACTGTTTCTGCATTGGAGAAAAATACTATTGCGGTACCGTTTCATGCTGCGGCCGAATATTTGATGGATGATCAATTTGTACAGCTGTTTCAATCCCATAACTTATTGACGCTAAAAGACAATTACGTTTTAGTCGAAATGTCATACATCAACCCGCCGATTCAGTTGTACACCATACTTTTTGATCTGCAGGTTGCAGGCTACATTCCCGTTCTAGCGCACCCCGAGCGGTATTTATTTTACCATAATAACTTTAATGAATACCAAAAGCTGAAACGCGCTGGCTGTTTATTTCAATTGAATTTACTTGCTGTAGTTGGTTATTACGGTGCTGGAATTGCTAAGGTCGCTGAGGAACTACTCCAAAAAGGCATGTACACCTATGTAGGCTCAGATGTACACCATGACAAGCATATTGAGGCTTTCAGTCAAAAAATAAGTCTAAAAGACACCTCCCCACTTCAAGAAATTATTGCAAATAATCAATTTTTCAAAAGGTAATACTATCTTTTCTAAACAAAAAAAGACCCAAAGTCTATACTTTGGGTCTTTTTTTATCTTTAAAAAGGCTTGCTACTTGTCTAACAACTCAAAAGTGGAATTCATACTCTTAAACTCCGGTACGATCTGCTTCATTTTTGCTACAATTTGACCGTCGTCAAAGTGATTAGCAATACGGATTAGTTCTTCAATATCAGCATTCAAACCATCAAAATCATCTAATATTTCTTCAGCAATCATAATTTTTTCATGATATGTCGGAAGTGTTTTTGAGGTATCATTCAATAACTCTTCATACAATTTCTCACCAGGTCGCAAGCCTACAATTTGTATTTTGATATCCCTTTCAGGTACAAATCCGGCCAACTTGATCATTTTTCTGGCTAAATCCACAATTTTCACTGGCTTACCCATATCAAAAATATAAATTTCTCCTCCATTACCCATAGCGCCAGCTTCTAAAACCAATTGGCAGGCCTCGGGAATAGTCATGAAATACCGAATAATATCGGGATGTGTAATCGTTATGGGTCCACCATTTGCAATTTGTTTGGTAAACAAGGGAACAACAGAACCATTCGATCCTAAAACGTTTCCAAAACGGGTCGTAATAAATTTAGTATAGTTTTTTTCGCTGGTGATTTTATTTTTAAATTGCAAAGATTGCACGTATTTTTCGGCAATTCTTTTACTAGCTCCCATCACATTACTAGGATTTACCGCCTTGTCGGTAGATACCATCACAAATTTTTTAACTTTATACTGGCAAGATAAATCAGCCAAAATTTTAGTACCTTCTATATTGGTCAAAATAGCTTGCGATGGATTTTCTTCCATTAGCGGGACATGCTTGTATGCGGCTGCATGAAAAACAACTTGAGGTTCGTATTTTTGAAAAACATTTTGCATGGCTTCCTTATTACGAACATCACCAATTACTGAAAAAATTTTCGAATTTAGATCTAGTTCATTCATCTCTAAACACATATGGTGTAATGGAGTTTCGGATTGATCTAAAATAACAACTACTTTCGGATTAAAACCCAATACTTGACGCACTATTTCACTCCCAATTGAACCCGCTGCACCAGTAATTAAAATCGTTTTATCTTTTAATTGCTTGGAAATAGATTTGTTGTCTAATACAATCGGTTTACGTTCTAGCAAATCTTCAATTTGAATGCTCTTTACTTTTTGAGAAATCTCTTTCTGGTTTTCCCAGTCAGAAATTAAAGGTACCGTGAACACATTGTAATTAAATTCTAAACATTGGTCCACGATTATTAATTGCTCTTCTTTAGACAAACTTTTATCAGCAATAATAATCGCTTGGGCATTAACCGAACGCATTAAAGGTGGTATTTTTTTCTTTTTAATCAAAATGGGTAAATCCAGCATCCGCTTTGTTGCATTTTGATTGTTTTTATCCACAAAACCAACAATTTTAAATCGCGATGGGGTTTCAAATTTTAAAGCGTTTGCAACAGATATAGCATTCGCATCAGTCCCATAAATAATAGTTCTGATTAATTTGTTCGTTCCTTGTTCTGAAAAGTACATCTCAAAAGTTTGCTTAATAATTACGCGATACAAAAACAAGCCACAGAAGGAAAGTACGATATTAATAAAAAAAGCAGTGTTTAAAAATGCTTTCTCACCATGCATTAATTCATAGACAAAATTAAAAAAAAGAAACAGCACTAAAACTGACAGTTGAGAGAACAAAAGCTTTACCGCATCTATATAAGAGGAGTGCCTGATGATTCCCGAATACGTTCTGAATAACCAGAAAAAGAAAACGTTGACACAAAACAAACTAATAATAAAACTAAAATTATAGGGCGTAATAACATAGTCTAATCCCGTTCCTTTAAAAATAAGAATGGTAAAAAAAAACGATACTACCAAGACTGAAACATCCATCATTACAATGATCCATCTGGGTAAATAACGTAAATTATGAATATTGAATTTCAAATTTTCTCTTGAAAAAAAATCTGGTTTTTCCGGCTGTGAATCTATATTTTTAGTCGTATTCAAAATAGCTTACTATATAAGATTATTTATTTTATTAGTGCAAAAATAACAATTAATAAATGGTTATTGAAACAAATTGAAAGAACAGTAACTCCCTTTTAACAACTGAACTACTATAAACTTGATATCCATTGATTTAGTTTGACAGACGTAAAGCTGCAAGGTTAAGCTTTTTACTTTGGCACAGATTAATCCGTGATAATACATTTAGTCTGTGGCCAAACATTTCTGGGAAGCTAAAGCAAAATGTACAAAAATTTATATTTTTAACTTTTCATAGAGCCAATAAAAGTGCTGGGACCAACTACGCCATAAACTACTTTTGGCTTATTGATTCTATGCTGAGTATCGGTGTTTACAACAAGGAGGTGATAGCATCATACAATATATATTATGTTTTAAAAGATTCTATTCTGATTTCAGAATAAATTATAATAATAATAATAATATTAATAATGGTACTAATTTCGAGCGTTTCCACCCATTCACTTCTCACTCTTTACTTCTCACTTCTCACTTTAAACCTTTTGCTTCAACAAGCCCAAAAGATATTCTCCATAACCCGATTTTTTCAAAGGTGTCGCTAATGCAGCTAGTTCTTCATCTGAAATAAAACCTTGACGCCAAGCAATTTCTTCGATGCAACCTATTTTCAATCCTTGGCGCTCTTCAATAACCTGAACAAATTGTCCAGCTTGCATCAAACTGTTAAATGTTCCAGTATCCAACCAGGCCGTTCCTCGGCTTAAAATACCTACCTTTAAAGCTCCTTTGTCCAAATACACTTTGTTAACATCAGTAATTTCATATTCGCCACGCGCACTTGGTTTAATATTTTTTGCAATTTCTACTACAGAGTTATCATAAAAGTACAAACCTGGTACTGCATAATTAGACTTAGGTTCCAATGGTTTTTCCTCAATAGAAAGGGCCTTAAAATTAGCATCAAACTCCACTACCCCATAGCGCTCTGGATCCGATACGTGGTAAGCAAATACAACACCACCTTGCGGATTGGAATTTGATCGCAACAATTCATCCATATTGGCACCAAAGAAAATATTATCTCCTAAAACCAATGCGACACTATCATCGCCAATAAAATCTTCTCCAATGACAAAAGCTTGCGCCAACCCATTAGGAATAGCCTGTTCTGCATAACTGAACCTACAGCCTATAGATGCACCGTCGCCCAACAGTTTTTTGAAATTAGGCAAATCGTGCGGAGTCGAAATAATTAATATTTCATGAATTCCAGCCATCATCAAAGTGGATAATGGATAATAAATCATGGGCTTATCATACACTGGCATCATTTGCTTGCTCATCGCCAAAGTCAGTGGATGCAAACGCGTTCCTGAACCTCCTGCTAATATTATTCCTTTCATAGTATTTTTATTTTTACGAATTAATTCGAATGTCGCGAATTAAAAACGAATTATTCCAATTAATTATTTCCTTAAAAGTTAAGAAAGTCCTGCTGAATTTAAGCAGCATAGCCTACTAATGATTTTAATTTGGTACTATAATTACTATGTATTTTTTTACCACAAATTTCACAAATTACCACTAATTAAATCATTTCATATTGTAACAGATCTTTTTAATGCTCTCATTCTGAGACAAAAATGTCTTTAATAATTAAGACAGTATATTTTTCACACTTCGTATTTATTACTAACATAAACGCTCTCCAAACCAATACTCACAACGCCCTAAAATCAAAAACGTAAAAAACATTAAAAAAACGAAGTGGCAGCAGTCCGCGAGTTGAGCCTGAAAGGCGAACGGCTCGCGCTGCGAAGCATAGTTTTGGGGTAGTTTTTAATTTTAAAGCTTGAAATCGAAGATTCATGAGTGCAAAAAAAACAACCCATGAACATTTTTTTGTTACTTTTATAATCAAGCGAAAAAGTAAAAACATCATTCGAAAAAACTACTCACCTAAGTACCACAAATATTTTATCCCTTCAATAATAACCATCTGCGACTGATCACTGAACACTGACCACTAATTATACTGTTTCTCGTAATAATTCGAATACTCCCCACTTGTAATATTATTCAACCAAGTCTGATTTTCTAAATACCAATTTACGGTTCGTTCTAATCCCTGCTCAAAAGTAACCGAGGGCTTCCATCCCAACTCTTTATTTATCTTACTTGCGTCAATGGCATAGCGCAAATCATGTCCGGGACGGTCTTTTACATAAGCAATCAATTGTTCTGATGTTCCCGCTGCTCTTCCTAACTTGTCATCCATTATTTCGCAAAGCAATTTAACCAAATCAATGTTCTGCCATTCGTTAAAACCACCAATATTATAGGTATCGTGATTTTTACCTTCGTGAAAAACCAGATCAATGGCAACGGCATGATCTTCTACAAATAACCAATCACGCGTATATTTCCCATCACCATAAACGGGTAAAGGTTTATTTTGAATAATATTATTAATAAACAACGGAATCAATTTTTCTGGAAAGTGAAAAGGTCCGTAGTTATTAGAGCAGTTGGTCAACACATACGGCAAACCATAGGTTTCGCCATAGGCACGCACAAAATGATCTGAACTCGCTTTTGAGGCAGAATACGGAGAGTTGGGGTCGTAAGCCGTAGTCTCTGTAAACAATCCTTCGGCACCCAAACTTCCATATACTTCATCGGTACTGATGTGATAAAATCGCTTGCCTTCCATGCTATCTTTCCAAATGGTTTTGGCTGCATTCAACAAATTCATCGTACCAATAACATTCGTTTTCACAAAAGCCAACGGATCTGTGATAGAACGATCTACATGAGATTCTGCGGCCAAATGCAATACGCCATCAAATTGATGCTTAGCAAACAACGCATCAATAAAATCGGCATCCACTATATCCCCTTTAATAAAAGTATAGTTAGGCGCTTTTTCGATATCAACAATATTTTCTAGATTCCCAGCATATGTCAGCGCATCCAAATTAAATATCTGATACTGCGGATATTTTTTTACAAAAAGCCTTACAACGTGTGACCCAATAAAACCGGCCCCACCGGTGATTAGTATTTTTTTCATTTATTTTTAGTTTTTGGAATTAAAACGAATTTTACAAATTAGTTTATATTGTCTATTCTTTTTTGTTTTCTCTTACCCTAAAGGGAGCAAAAAAGAATCAAGACAACTAGTTAATTCTTTTTTGTTTTCCCTTACCCTAAAGGGAGCAAAAAAGAATCAAGACAACTAGTTAATTCTTTTTTGTTTTCCCCTACCCTAAAGGGAGCAAAAAAGAATCAAGACAACTAGTTAATTCTTTTTTGTTTTCCCCTACCCTAAAGGGAGCAAAAAAGAATCAAGACAACTATCATACATATCATAATTCTTCTAATTCTATATATCTTTTTAACTTATTGAGAACATTTTTGATATCCTGCATAACTTCTTCATTAGTAAATCGAATGACTTTTAATCCCTGAAATTCAATCGCAGCAGTTCTTGTAGCATCTAACACCTTTTGTTCAGCTGTTTGATGGTAACCACCATCTATTTCAATAACTAGTTTTAATTTATGACAATAAAAATCTGCAATATAGATATTCAACGGATGTTGTCTTCTAAATTTATATCCTTCTAATTTATTATTTCTCAACTCCAACCACATGCTCTCTTCTGCTTTTGTGGCTTTATCTCTTAAATCTTTTGCATTAGAAAATATCTTAGGACTAGCACCTTTCCACATATCATCAGGTTTGAACGGATTCTTCTTCATTTTAAATTATGTAATTAAAACACTCAATTTTTTTTAAATTTCTCCCTTTAGGGCTAGGTAAAAAATTTAAAAAAAATCATTTAAGCAGCCCCATACATCTCGTTAAACTTTCCTTATAATCTGGAACAAGTACTCCAAAACTAGCTTTAATTTTACTTTTATCCAATAAAGAATACTCCGGACGTTGAGCTGGAGTTGGATAATCCGAAGCTGGAATTCCGCTAATTTCACAATCAAAACCACCAATTTCCTGAATAGCTAAAGCAAATTCGTACCAACTGATTTCCCCTTCATTCGAAAAATGATATATTCCTGGCTGCCAATTGGCGTGATTTATGATCTTCACAATCGCTTGTGCCAAATCGGCTGCATACGTAGGAGAACCTATTTGATCGTTAACAACGTTCAAAGTAGCTCTTTCTTGCATCAACTTCGACATCGTTTTTACAAAATTAGCACCAAAACTAGAATACACCCAAGAAGTCCTGATTATAATTGAATTTGGATTTTCTTCTAAACAAGCCTTTTCACCAGCTAATTTGGTCACCCCATAAACATTGATAGGATTTGTTGCAGCAGTTTCCGTCAATGCAATGGCTGCAGTACCGTCAAAAACATAATCGGTAGAAACATGCAGCAGTTTACAGTTGTTGTTCTGACTCCATTTTGCCAGTAGTGCAACAGCTTGATGGTTCAAAATATCCGACAACTCCAATTCTGTTTCTGCACGATCAACAGCAGTGTGAGCAGCGCAATTAATAATAAATTGTGGATTAATTCTAGCTACTTCAAATGCTAATTGTTCTAGATCACACAAATCTAATTCCTCCCTATCCGTAAAAACCCATTCAAACTGACTGTAGTCTTTTGACAACACCTGTAATTCAGAACCCAATTGTCCTTTCGCTCCTGTGACTAATATTTTATTCATTAAAATTGGCTATTACAATTAATAAAATCAGGCAAAATCTGGTCTTTTTCAGATACTATGGCGTTTTTCAAATCCATTCCCCAGTCAATAGCCAAAGTAGGATCATCAAATCGGATGCCGCCTTCGCTCTCTTTATTGTAATATTGATCACATTTGTATAGCACCACAGCGGTTTCGCTAAGTACTGAAAAACCATGGGCAAATCCTTGTGGAACGAGCAACTGTTTTTTATTCTCAGCCGAAAGCAAAACAGAAAAATGCTTCCCAAAGGTGGGCGAATCTTTACGTAAATCAACTGCTACATCGATGATTTCACCTTGTAGCACCCGTACGAGTTTGGTTTGAGCAAAAGGAGGATTTTGATAATGTAAACCACGTAGCGTCCCTTTTTGTGAAAAAGACTGATTGTCTTGCACAAAATCGATACTAATACCTAAATCACTAAATTTACTTTTGTTATACGCCTCAAAAAAATAACCTCTAGCATCTTCAAAAACACCAGGGGAAATCAGTACTAAATCTTGTATAAAAGTTTTTTCTATATTCATTTGGTTAAAAAATAATGGTGAGCTTTGCCTGCCGTACTATTAAAATTTTATTTTATTATGTTTGCAAAAAAAATCTCGAACTACAACCGCTATTCTTTCCCTCTCGACATCCGTAAGATTAGACCCAGAAGGAAGACACAACCCATTTTCAAATAAGGTTTCAGCAACTGCGGTGCCATAGTATGTGTACTTCTCAAAAATAGGCTGCAAATGCATCGGTTTCCATAACGGTCTTGATTCTATATTTTCAGCCTCTAATGCCAATCGCAAAGTCTCACGAGTTAACCCATTTGCTACAAGCGGATCTACCACAATAGCACTCAACCAGTAATTAGCAAAATAATCACTGTTAGGCACCGTAAAAACGGTTACTGCTTCAATATCACTGAATAAATCAACATAAAAATCATTCATTTTTCTGCGCAGCGCCACATGGTCGTCTAAAACTTCCATTTGACCGCGGCCGATACCAGCACAAATATTACTCATTCTATAATTATACCCTATTTCACTGTGTTGGTAATGAGGAGCGTTGTCTCTGGATTGAGTCGCAAAAAACAAAGCTCTATCTTTCAACTCCTTCGTACGAGTAACAATAGCCCCACCACCAGAAGTAGTAATGATTTTGTTCCCGTTAAAAGACAATACCCCAATATCCCCAAAAGTACCGCACTTTTGTCCTTTGTAGGAACTCCCTAAAGCCTCCGCACTATCCTCTAGAATTGGGATTTGGTAGGCATCGGCTACTGCTCGAACTGCCTCAATTTGATACGGAACCCCATACAAATGAACGGCGATTATCACTTTTGGTTTTTTGCCTTTGGCTATTTCACTTACTATAGCTTGCTCTAAAGCTACGGGACACAAGTTCCAAGTTTGTGATTCACTATCAATAAAAACAGGTAAAGCGCCTTGATACAAAATAGGATTTGCTGATGCCGAAAAAGTCATGCTTTGACACAAAACTACGTCCCCTGCTTGTACCCCTAACAAAACTAAACCCAAATGAATAGCAGCTGTCCCAGAACTTAGAGCTCCGACGTGAACTTCATTACCTAGGCAATTTTCAAGGGCCAATTCAAAGGCATCAACATGAGGTCCTCCAGTGGTAATCCAATGGGTTGTTAAAGCTTCGTGGATATACCGTTCTTCGAAACCACTTCGCTGAGACAATGATAAAAAAATTCTATTTCTACTCATTGAGCTTCCAATAATTGGCTTCGTAACGAACATCATCATCACTAACATTGTGCAATGGCAAAGTCGAAAACGATAGCAATTTCGAATGTGATTCTAAGGATTCAATGGCATTGGCATAACCGGCCGGAATATGAACCATTTTACTTTCTAACACTGTTAAAGTGGTGGTCTCTATTGGTAAATCTTTAGATGGACAATCCCAATCATCAATTTTTACATAATGAATCCTGAAAGACCCACTTAAACAATAAAAATTTTTGGAGTCTAATTTATGTCCTTGCCAAGCACGCACAGGATGCGCATCTGAATTGCTGATAATATAAAATCGTTCGATGCCATTAAAACTAAAATCATTGACATAGGATACCATACCGCGGTGATCCGAAAAATTTCCTCCTGTAATTATTGTGGGCTTCATGTATATTAAATTTTGTCATTATAAAAAAGTCCCGTTTCCAGTTCGAAGTATATTTTTTTTAAAACCTGACTTCAAATGTTCTTAGCTACCTCCGTCGCGCGTCAAACATTAGAACAATCTCTAACCCGACTACCTGATAACTAAACACTTCTTACTATTCACTACTGATAACTCACTCCTCTCCCGCCCTTACATTAAAAACGTAAAAAAACAAAGATAAAATGACGTCGCAACTGTGTATGGGATAAACCTGAAAGGCGGATGAATGTGGCTGCAGAACATAATTTGAAGTAGTTTTTAATTTTTTTATTTTCAGTCTAGGTTTTTTGTTTCTTTTGCATCAAGGAAAAAGAAAAAGTTAAACAACGGTGACTTATAATTAAAGTAATGTGATGTAAAAAATAAAAACTAGTCTCATTCTCTCTAACCAAATTAACAGTTTAAGTAGCAAGAAAGATATAGTGTCGCAATTATTAAAAAGAGTTTGTGCCACAGATTGTAAGGATTAAAAAGATTTTTAAAATTACATAACGAATTAATCTGTGCTAATCTGTGAAACTGTGGCAAATAAATTTAGTGCTTTACTAAAATACGACATTAAATTTTAGTCATTACTTACTGTTTTATATTTTTTTTATGCAACAAATAAAATTTCATACAATAAATAAGTAGCAACGGCCCAATAACAAGCACAAGCAAACTAAAATCCGAAATGTTCTGATACAAACCAATTACCATTACCGAAACAATTACCTGAACCATACCATAAAACGCTGCAATAAATCGGTGTTGAATTTTATATTCATTACTCAAAACCTGATAGAAATGCAACCGATGTGCCTCGAAAATATTGTCTTTTAAATACAATCGGTGCAGAATCGTACAAACAGCATCTACTCCATAAACCGCTAAAAATAAAAGCCAAACCAACGAATTTGTGACCAGAATAAGTTTCAAAACCAAATAAATTACCCAAAAAGCTATCGCAATACTACCCACATCTCCGGCAAAACATTTGGCCTTTTTTCTGTAATTAAAAAATAAAAAAACCAAACTGGCAAGCATCGCATATTTGATAAAAGCTTCGTCTATAAAAACGTGGATATTTTGATTCACATACAACAATGACCCCATCACCACCAAAGTATACAAACCCGTTATACCATTGATACCATCCATGAAATTATACGCATTAATCAAACCTATGGCTAGAATATAAGCGAACACAATGCCTAAAATGGCAATAGAATTAAAAACACCTAAATCATAAAAAATTACGCTAATAGCGAGAAAATGAACCGAAATTCTAATTTTATTAGACAAACTCTGAATGTCATCCCAAAAACTCACGACACTGACCAATGTAATTCCTATAAAAAAAAAGTAATTGTTTTGGAGGTGCTGTGCAAAATAAAGTAAAGCCGCAAACCAAAAAATAATACCGCCTCCTCGTAGCGTAATTTCAGTATGTGCCGACCGATGATTGGGTTTGTCCACGATGTTATACCGATCAGCTACTTTGAAATAGAGCAATTCTAATAGGAATAAAACAACAGTAATGAGTAGGTATTGCATGTGAATAGAAAAAATTTGTAAATATAGAGCGAAATGTAATTTTTTTTAAGTTCACTCTTTAAGAAAGTGAGGAAGTATTCTCAAAATTTATGCGTTTTCAAGGTGTTGTAGATGCTCAAAAAAAATGTTGTAGGTATAACCAAGTGTAATGACATCACAACATAGCAGTACTTTGAGATGTAAAGATTTAATAGACAACTGACTACAAACGTATTTTAATTAAAAATTAAGATCAAAGAGTATTGTGTAAAAAAGAAACAATAGTAATTAGGATTAAAAAATTCTAAGATCATGTATTCTAAAATAACTCAATTCATACTGGTTGTGAACCAAAAGACTTGAATGTTACAATCAAACCATCTGGAGAAGAAACGGGTAGAGGTTTGCCCATGGCTTCTATAATTTTTTTATTACTTACCACATAATTCTCCGTCAATTTTTGCAAACGTTCAGAGTTAAGTGGCAGATACAAAAAATCGCCAAGTTTTGCAATACCTTTAATAAATGAGGAAGGAATCTTCCAAATTGTATTTTTTTTCTCTAAACTTTCTCCTAATAATTGAATCAATTCATTCGTTGACAAAGGTATGTCGTCTGCAACTTGATAAACGCCTGAAGGAATTGTAATATTCTCTAATAACTCTTGTATTACAAAACAGAGATTTTCAATGCTTAAAAAAGAACGTTTATTTTGAAAATCTCCTAATGGCCATGGCAATCCTTTATAAACCAATTGGTACAATAAGTTCAAATTGCCTTTGTTACCAGGACCATGAATCATACAAGGTCTTAAAATATAAACTCTTTTTGCTTGTTGTAAATCATGCGATAAAATATACTGTTCTGCCTGCTTTTTGGATATCCCATAATGAGTTTGAGGGTTTGCAAGAGCATCTTCTGTTAGTATTTCATTGACTGTGTCAGCAATTGCTTTTACTGTACTCATAAATATAAAAACGGAAGCAGTCGATTTTAAAAAAGAATCAAACAGCTGTTTGGTTAATTCAAAATTAGCATCATAATAATCTTGTGGAATAGATACTTTCTTTAAATCATGTGCTTTTCCTGCAAGATGAATAACAACATCCGTCTCAAACTCAAATTTTTGATTAGGAATATAACGAGCACTCATCGATTCTATTTTATGTGAAGTCTTCAAATAGTCTTTTAGATTTGTGCCAACAAATCCTGTGGTTCCTGTTATTACTACTTTCATTTATTTGAATTGAGATAAAGCTTCCTTATTTATTTTCTTCCTTTCAGAATCAAAAAACCAACCCCATTTATTAAAATACGTTATTGCTGACTTTATAAATATTTTAAATAATTTTTTACTTTTATTAGCCCCTGATTCATATTCGTGTATGACCGAAACTTTTGGGAAATAAATGGTTTTATAGTACATATGGATTCTACGCGACAAATCCCAATCTTCAAAATACATAAAAAAAGTATCATCGTACATTCCCACTTTTTTTATAGCTTCAAGATTTAGTAAGGTAAAACAACCCGAAAGTACTGGCGCATTGTAAATCACATCTCTGGGTACTTGACGAAGTTCATATTGATTAATAAACTTTTGATAGGCTGCTTCAGGTCTTTTTAATTTCCTCCATAAAACACTGAATGGACTCGGCAAAAGTTTGGGCAAGTTTTGAATCGTTCCATCTTCATTCAAAATTTGAGGCATCATCATTCCAATTGTGTCATCATTTACCATATAATTAACCATTGGCGAAATCACATTTCCCTCAAAATAAATATCAGGATTGACTATGAAATGGTATTTCGACCCCCACCCTAGTGCTTGCACGATAGCTACATTGTGGGAAGCTCCAAATCCAGGATTAGCAGGATTGTGGATATATTCAATTCTAGAATCGGTAACCAGTATTTTTAATTCGTCCGTAGGGGAATTGTCAACCAAAAAAATTTTATCAATCCCCCCTGTTTTTGTTATAGATTGGATTGCATTCTGCAACATAAAGATGTCGTTTCTATATAGAACAATACTAGAAGTTATTTTTTTATCCATTATTTTTTATTCCCATAAATAAAATGTATCCTGATTTACAATTATTTATCATCCCGATAAAATTCATTTTATTCATAATTTAAGTAATGAGCTATGATAATTTACCATCATAATAAACCTCTAGACAGCTTATTTCTTATAAATATGCTTTGTCTCTACAATTCGTTTCCCAGTAAAACTTCTAATTGTTTGTCTTAAAAATGCATCTGCTCTTAAAAAAATATTCTTAACCGTTTCTTCTGGCCTTCCGTAAAAAGAAGTTACATGAAAATACTCAGAAGCTTCAGCTGGTTTTTTAGAAAAATAATAATTTGACACACAACACCTTTTACCTAAGGCTGTGACCTTACTTACTGAGTGTATCGAAGTTTTATTAGTAATCATAAGTACCAACCGATTAAATTTCGAATGAATCACTCTTTGAGGTTCCCCCATACCGTTATCCCACAACTCTAAATTTCCTCCATTATTTATATCCCAATCTGGGGTAACATAATACAATAAATTCAAAACACGGTAATTTTCTCTGTCATTATCATGAGAATTATCCAAATGAGGATTTAAAAAATTACCCGTAGCCATCAAACTAATACCTCCCGCATACAAATGCTCATCTGGAGTCATTTCTTTTAGACCAGTAATCTCTTCAACTATTTTAACTATTCTTTCATCCTGGAATGCAAATACCGCTTCTTCTAGTAACGGATTATATAAATCCATTTGAGCTGCAATACGTTTATTTTCTCTCATAGATTTATGCAATGCCATTTCCTCTGGAGAAGGATAGGCAGCGTAAATTTCTTTAGCCACATGTTCAGGCAAAAGATCATCAATAACACATGAATTAATCCTTCCTTCTTGATTAAATTCTTTCTTTAATTTCTCTTTGTGAATTAATAATTTATCAAATATCAATTCGGCTAAATATGCCCTAGTTAATTTCATAATAATTTATTTTTTTATCCATTTATTAATTTTAAAATCATACTCTTTAACGACTTTAGCGGGGCTTCCTACTGCTATTGAATATGGCGGTATCGATTTCGTGACAACCGACAATGCACCTATAACACATCCTTCGCCAATTGTCACTCCTGGCAAAATACAAACCGATTCTCCCAACCAAACATTATTTCCAATCACTACTGGCTTACATATTGCTTTTCTATCCATCGGTATACTCAAAGGGTGATCACTTATTAACTCATCATAACTTCCATGATTATGATCAGAGATGTAAATTTTACTAGCCATCAAAACATTATCACCAATTGTAATAGACCCAACAGCCCCAATATGAACATAATCATTTATTTGTACATTTTTACCAATTGAAATGCAGATTTCGTTATCTACATTCAAAGGAAAAGCTTCAATTCTACAACCAAAACCTGCGGTGAAATTTTTACCAATTTTTATATATCTTTTATTTCTTATATCGAATGGTAGCCTAATGAGTCTAGCCTGTCTGAAAACTATTTTTGTATAAATCAATGATGCGAGTAATCGCATCGTTCCTAAAATACCATATCTCTTTATCATAACTACCCTTATCTTGCTTTAACAATCAGTATTCTTCTGTAATATTTCAAGATTGAAAACACAAGCAAACACGAATATTCTAAATGATTAATTATTTTTAAATTTAAAGCATCTTTTAGATTCTTTAATTCGCCTTTCTCCATGGCTACTAAATTTCCCGAAAGGCCCGAATGACCAAAATGTGCTTTACCATCTCCGGTTATTACTAAGCTTTCATTCAAAAGAAAACAATTATATTTTTGAGCAATTCGTATAAAATAATTCCCCTCTTCAGCATATTTTTGAGTTTCATCAAAATATCCAACATCAGAAACAATATCTTTCCTAAAAATGACGGTAGGAACAACAAAAATAAATTTAACCATTAACAATTTAGGGGAAATCCTAGTTAAGACACTGAGCTTTTTCCATAAGATTTTATCAAAATATTCCCCATTACGATTAGTTCCTAAAAAATCAATTGTAGGATTGGCTCTTAGTACTTGAATTTGTCTTTCGAGTTTATTAGATAACCATTCATCATCGCTGTCTAATAAGGCAATCCAGTCCCCCTTTGCTAATTTAATCCCTGCATTTCTTGCCGAAGATACACCTCCATTCTCTTTATTAATTAACTGAATTTCAATATCTGAATTATTATTTTTTATAATTTCTTCAACTATTAATTGTGAATTATCTATGGAACCATCATTTATAACGATGATTTCTATTTTTCCTTTATAGGTTTGATTTAAAGCTGAATAAATACAGGTTAAAATTGTATTTTCAGAATTAAACATAGGTATTATAACAGACAAATGAATCATATGCATTTTACTTTTCATAATAAATTTCGTGTTCAGACACCATTTTTTGTATTGAAAAAATTTTAGAAAACAATAATGCGTTTTTACTTATCTTATTATATAATTTATCATCTTCAATTAAATTAGAAATACATTTTGCCAATTCAACTTCGTCAAACATTGAAAACAGTAAACCATTTTCTCCATTGCATATAAGTTTTTTAAATATTTGATTATCCGCGGCCACTACTGGAAGACCCATTGCCATCTTTTCAATCAAAGTCAATGTAAATCCTTCAAATTCAGAAGGAAACACTGCTATCTTTGTAACCATCAAAAGTTCTTCTACATTTGAAATAGAACCTAATAGTTGAATATTATCTTGCAAACCGTCTTCAATAATAATTTTTTCAATTTCTGCCCGCATATCTCCGTCACCTGCTAAAAACAATTTAACTGAAGGATGCTTCTTTTTAAGAAGTGTGATTGCTTTCAATAATGTAAAATGATTTTTGCCTTTGCACAATCTTGCTACATAAGTTATCACAATATTTTCATCCAATACTCCAAACAATGAAGAATGAACTTTAATTCTTTCTGTATTAAAAATATCTAAATCTATTCCGTTAGGTATATATATAGATGTCTTCGTTTGACTTTTAAAATATTTAATATTGTTCTCCTGAACTATTTCAGAAATACCAATAAGCGTAGGTCTATTCAAACCTAATGCAAACCCGTCAATTGACAACTTAATCTTGTCTAACAACCGATTTGAATCATAATACATCCCTGATGTATGAACTGTATGAAAATATTTAAAATTATTTGAAATAGACTTCATAGCAATACCTGCTATTAATAATCTATGTAAATAGGAATGAGTATGAATTATATCAGGATCAATAGAAACTAATAATTTTCTTAAACTAAAAACAGCTTTTCTAAAATTCAAAAAAGTATTGAATCCTACCAAATCATTATGCTTTATTGGCAATGAAAAAAATATGATATTTGAATTTAATTTTATTTTAGCATCATTTTCATCATTTGTCAATGTTATGACAAAAACGTTATACTTTTCAATATCTAAATTATTACAAATATCAATTACAACATTTTCTCGGCCTCCGATACATAAAGTATCTACAATATGAACGATATTTTTCATAATTTTTTTTTATAACTCTAAATAAAATTGAGTAAATAATTCAATTGGCGAAAATCTATCAATAGCCCAATTTGAAAAATTTGATTCTTTTCTTTTATTGCTATCTAAATAATATTCTTCAATAATTTCACAAAAACCAATCACATCTAATGGATTTACCAGTTCTTTATGTAATTTTTGTGGTGTAGTTTCTATTATAGGATTAATATTAGAAGTAATTATTGGTAATCCTGCAACCATAGCCTCAATTAATGCATTAGGTTGCCCTTCAGTTATTGATGGAAAGAAATATAAATCACAAATTGTAAGAATACTTGATACATCATCTCTGTACCCCAATAATTTAACTTTTTTTCTCAAAATATCGTTCTCATCAATAGTTTTTTTTAAATAAATATCTGTGTTTTTTCCACACAATACAAAATAAATATTGTCAAATTTAGAACAGATCTTTTCGGCAACTTTAATAATTGTTTCATGATTTTTAGCTCTATTAAATCTTCCTGTATGACCGATTACAAAGCCATCTTGTGGAATCCCGAAATCAATTTTATCATATCTATTAAAAATCAATTTATTAGTATCAATTCCATTATAAATTACTTGATATTTTGGGTTATTAAAATCTCTTTTGGGAAAATAAAAATCAAATGCAGCTCTTGAGTTGGCTAAAATTTTCGTTGCATTTAATCGAGCTAAATTCTTTAAAAAGTCAACGTATAATATTTTATAAAAAGTAGGCTGAAAATCATGACTTGATCCTCTGTAAAATAAAACTCTTTTTTCTAAGCCTGCTAAGTTTGCTAATAGCATCAAAATTCCTGCATAACTTCCAGTAAAATCAACAAAACTGTCAGCTTTAGATTTTCTTAAAATTGTATAAAATTTAGAATATGAAACAACATTATATCTTATTAAATCCAATTTAATTAATTGTATTTTATCTATTTTACGATATTCAGTTTCTAATTCGCCGAAATGATTCCCCCTACAAATTACAATTGGTTCTATTTTATTTTCAAAGAACCTCAAAAATCGCAATAAATAATTTTCAATACCACCAGAATCTAAGGTAGTAACTACAAAAACTGTTTTTTTCATTTTTTTATTCTATAAAATCACTACTTTTCATTGGCGGATTGCTCATAATTAAAACTAATACCAAAGAATTTTTATTAATAAATGTTTTCGTAATATTAGGCAACGAAAATAATATTTGAATAAAAAGTATTAAACTTAAAATGACTCCAAAAAAATAGACCCCTAATTTTTGTTTATTTTTATACAAATCGATGATCAGTAAAATAACAAAAAAGAAACCCAACACGATAGAATACCTAAAATAGACTGTGGGGACTGAGAAAAAGATATTAATTATCGTGGCAGTAAATAGGACTATATTTTTAAAAATACTTTTATTCTTTATCTTAAAATAAGTATAAAAATAAATTCCGAAAATCCAAATTAGTGATAAAAAATACATTATCTTTTGCAAATATGATTCTTCTAAACCTTTTTTTACGAAATCATCACCTCCCAAATAAGCTTCGCTTTTCATTTCCAATCCCTCGGAAATACCCAACGAGTTGAAAAAAAACATAAAATAATCAATCGGAATTAATACAAATAAAAATGAACCTATAAATAAAACTTTATATAACTTGTCCGTGTTAGGAAACAAATACAATACAATAAATATTAAAACAAAAATAAAAACACTAAAATGTATGCATACTGCTAATAAGAGTAATAAAAATGCTATTTTACTTCTTTCAATTAAGCCTTTATAAAAAGCCATTAATACAAATGAAGCTGCAAACATAAACCTAGTACCAGACAATAAATCCACATAAGGAATAGCAAGACACAATAACACTATAGCAATAAACCTTAATTGTGGAGTTGTAGAGTAATAATCTAAAGTAATTTTGCTATGAATGTATAGTATAAAACTCATTGTAACAATTGTCGTAAATGCAAAAACAAATTGGGCAGGAAGACTTATTTGTGATGCTAAATAAAACATCGTTTGTAAAACAAAATCCTGTCCTGTTAGCATTAAATAGGCAAATAACTGCAAAAATGTACCATCTTTAAAATCTTCATACAATTCAAAATATCTTGCTCTGTCATCAGATAGATTAGGAATGTAAATATAACTGACTACTCCAAACATCAATACCAATAATTGTAATGAGAATTTTGATTTATTTACAATCCCCAAAAAAATTGTGGGAATAGCCATAAATGGAGATATTACAAATAGACTTCCATTCAATAAATCAGACTTTTTTAAAATTATTTTCATATTCAATAATTCATTCTTAACGACTGTTAGTTATGTATATATGCTATAAATACTAAAAATCGAATTCTTTATACCATTTCGCCAAAACAAATAGTTTCCAAATATTAAAGGTGTAATCTGTTTTACCTTGTAAATGTAGTTTAAGTTGCTTTTTAAATTTCAAAACATCTAGATTAGGAATCTTATTTAAAAACTCATCCGACAACTCCTCTACTATAACTTGATTTAAATCTTCTCTTATCCATTTATTTAATGGAACTGCGAACCCTCGCTTTGATTGATTAAAAACTTCTTCGGGTATATACTCCGATAATATATCTCGCAAAATTTTCTTCTTTAACCCTTTGTCATACCTATACGTAACTGGTAGAGTTCTTGCAAATTCTATAATTCTATAATCTAAAAAAGGACTTCTCACTTCTACTGAAAAAGCCATACTAGCACGATCTACTTTGACATTGCTATCATTCTCTAACCATAATTTAATATTCAAATCAGCCATTCTTTGTATAGAATTAGTTGACCATTTCTTGTATCCCTTATAAAAGTCAAACCAACTATTTTGCTTTTTAAGCTGAATACTATCAAAGCTAGTAAAAATACCTTTGGAATAGTCATCGCTATCTTTCGTTTTTAGCAATGAATTTATTCCATCAGCTCTAAATTTGAATAACTTTTCATTATAAAATAATGAGCAAAATTTTCTTAAAAAGTAAGGGACTTTACTAATTCTCTCAAATCTTTTTAAATAATCAAAATGATTATAACCTAAAAAACTTTCATCACCACCATCTCCAGACAAAGCAACGGTAACATATTTCTTGGTGATCGAATTTAAAAGTAAAGAAGGCAAAGCCGAACTATCGGCAAAAGGTTCGTCATAAACTTTGATTAACATAGGTAACATAGCTAAGGCATCATTTGGACCACAAATCGTCTCTGTGTGATTTGATCCTATAAAAGTTCCAAACTGAGCGGCTACTTTACTTTCATCAAATAAAGGGTCTTCAAAGCCAATGGTGAAGGTGTTTATTGGCTCTTTTGATAGCTTTGCAGCAATAGAAGACACTAATGCTGAATCTATGCCTCCAGACAGAAATGCCCCGATTGGAACGTCAGATTGAAGCCTGATTTTGACAGCATCAATTATAAGCTCATGTAATTGAAATTTAGCTTCTTCATAAGAAATATCACTCGTTTTAATCGGTTTAAGATTCCAATATTCTGAGAGTATCATGGTTTGATGATTCAAATCAATCATCATAGTATTCCCTGGAGGCAATTTGTAAACATCATCCAAAATAGAATAAGGACTAGGAACATAACCGCAATCTAAATACATTGAAACTGCTTCTTCAGATATTTTACTTTTAGAATGAATCAATGGTCGTAATTGACTGCATATTTCAAACTGACCTGCTTTCCAAAAATAAAAAAAGGGCTTTACGCCCGTTCTATCTCTCGCACAAAAAACCTTGTTAAAAATAACATCGTAAATAGCAAAAGCGAACATTCCGTTCAATTTTGAAGCAAGTTGTGCACCCCATTCTTTATAACCACAAAGTAAAACTTCGGTATCGCTTTTAGTATGAAACTCATATCCTAATGCAGTTAGTTCTTCTTTAATCTCTAAATAATTATAAATCTCACCATTGAAAACAATATGAAGATTTTCAAAAATCATTGGCTGATTAGATCGTTGATCCAAATCTAAAATCGATAATCTTAAATGTCCTAAAGAAATTAAACCAATTTTTTCATACCCTAAATTATCTGGTCCTCTGAATTCAATAGACTTTAATTTATCGACAACAACATCTTTTTGAAAAGGTATATTCGTTATATATATTCCGCACATAAATTACTAGTATTTTGGATAAATTAAACTTATAAAGTTTCTTGAAAATCGTCTTAAGAATTTGTGCTTCATGTCTGTAAAAGTTTATTTTTTATCCAATCCAAACCATAAATAAATGATGGAGACTTAAAAATAAAACTAAAACTTGTAAAAGAAATAAAACCTACAACTATCATAAAAATAAATTCATAAATCGATTTCATTCCTACACAAAATGTAACTTGAAATAAATACATAACTAAATACATTAGTAATGAATTAAGCAGAATAACGGAAATTATTTTTAACTGTAATTTTATGGGAAAATTCAATACAGTGTTTGAAAAATACATGCTAATAATTGTTGTAAATATAGAATTAAGAACTATACTCCATATGAATGCGTAAAAGCCAATAAAATATGAAATAAAAATAGTAATTACAATAAATACATTAATTATAATTTCTTTTTTTAAAATCAAATCGGAACGTCCATAAATTTTAATTACATTCATGTTTAATACCTCAATAGTATAAAAAGCGCCTCCGATACAAATAATTTGCAATATTGGTACGGAGGGCATCCACTTTTCTCCTAAAATAATCATTACTAACGGCTTTGCAATTGCAGATAACCCAAACATAATAGGTGCTGTAATAAAAAAAGAAAAATCAAGTAATTTTTTAAAAACAGCTACAAACTTATCTTTCTCTCCTTGAATTTCTGATAATATTGGTAACGTAACCTTACCTATAACTTGCGTTAAGATAATCAATGGATATTGACTTAAAGTCTTACCTCTGTCAAAATATCCAAGCTTTCTTAATGGATAAATTTTACCAATTATTAGGTTATATAGATTACTAACGAAACAAGAAATAAGAGATGAGATTAATAACTTAAAACTAAAAACATAGTGATATTTTAATTTATCAAAAGAAAATATCCATTTAGGTATCCATCCTGAACCAAACCATAATGTAATCATTTGAAATAATTGTGGTAATAAAAACATAGCAACTATACTCCAAACTCCAAAACCATAGTACCCCATTAGTAACGCTAAAATATTACCTACTAAAACTCCTGGAATGTTCAAATACGTAATTTTTTTGAATTGTAAACTTTTTAACAAAACTACAATTTGAACTGAAGAAAGGGCAGTTATAATAAAACTTAAACTATAAACCCTAATTATCGAAGTCAGCATTGGTTGCTTATAAAAGGTAGCAATAATAGGAGCAAAAAAATATACTATTAAGTACATAACTAAACTTAATAATAAGTTTATAAAAAACACTGTACAATAATCACTTTCTTCATTATTAACATTTCTAATCAAAGAAGATGATAAGCCACTGTCAACAATTATAGATCCTAGTGAAACAAAAATTGTTATAATTGCTATTAATCCAAAATCACTAGGAGTAAGCATTTTTGCTAATAATAATGTACCTATAAAAGAAAATCCTTTTAAGAAAACATTATCAACAAAAACCCAAAACATTCCAGAAATTGTTTTATTTTTTAAACCCAATTAATGTAATTTAAATATTATAACTTACCATCAACTTTATCTCCCATAACGCCCTTGACATCATACAAAATGCTAATATCTTTTTGCATCGAGGATAAATTCATTTCTAAAAATACTTTATGTGCAACACCCAAAACTACTCCATCAAATTTTTCGGCTGGTAAAATAGTGGTTGTTTCTAAATTATACTCATGTTTTACCTCCTCTGTATTAGCCACTGGGTCATATATAGTAACTTGAATTCCATAGTCCTTTAGTCCTTTTACTACATCCACAATTTTTGTATTACGCACATCAGGACAATTTTCTTTGAAAGTAATCCCTAACATCAATAAATTAGCCCCTTTTATAGCAATCCCTTTTCTAATCATCAACTTAACCACTTGCGAGGCTACATACTCTCCCATACTGTCATTTAAACGGCGTCCAGCCAAAATTATCTCTGGATGATAGCCAAATTCTTGAGCACGCTGCGCCAAGTAATAAGGATCAACGCCTATACAATGACCTCCAACCAATCCTGGCTTGAATGGTAGAAAATTCCATTTCGTACCCGCTGCCTCTAATACAGCATGGGTATCTATATCCATTAAATTAAATATTTTAGCCAACTCATTTACAAAAGCGATATTGATATCCCGTTGTGAATTTTCAATTACTTTGGCAGCTTCAGCAACTTTAATACTTGGAGCTAAGTGAGTTCCAGCAGTAATTACACTTTTGTACAATTCATCAACAACTACTCCTATTTCTGGAGTAGAACCTGCAGTAACTTTTAAGATTTTTTCTACTGTGTGTTCTTTGTCTCCCGGATTTATCCTTTCTGGTGAATAGCCTGCAAAGAAGTCAACGTTAAATTTCAATCCTGAAACTCTTTCAAGAACAGGAACACATTCTTCCTCTGTTACACCAGGATATACAGTTGATTCATAAATAACAATATCACCCTTCTTTAAAACGGAACCTACAGTTTCACTTGATTTATATAAAGGTGTTAAATCAGGACGATTATTTTTATCAACTGGTGTTGGTACAGTAATTATAAAAACGTTACATCCTTTTAGGACTTCTAAATTATGGGTACAATAAAGCCCATTTTCATCAGAAAGTTGATTTACTAAAACTGCTTGTAAAACGACGT
The DNA here is from genome assembly GCF_048286735.1 of Flavobacterium frigidum. Taxonomy (GTDB): domain Bacteria; phylum Bacteroidota; class Bacteroidia; order Flavobacteriales; family Flavobacteriaceae; genus Flavobacterium. The sequence goes on from NZ_JBLVPU010000002.1 coordinate 111,778, forward strand.
CTTCCACTTCAAGAGTACTATCATGACCCATATTTAAGGCAGAAATTCTAGCTTTATTTATATCAAATCCTACAGTAGGATATTTAGTAGCAAATAATCTGGCTAATGGAAGCCCCACATAACCTAATCCAATAATTGCAATTTTTTTCATCCTTAATTAAATTCTTAATATTATAATTAACAACTATATAGATTATAAATCTTAACGATTTTATTTTAAATTATTGTAATACCACGCGACAGCATCTTTTAAGCCATCTTGTATAGAAAACTGAGGTCGATACCCCAATAAATTTTTAGCTTTTTCTATACTAGCCAAAGAATGGGGTATATCTCCAGCTCTATTAGGACCATGTATCACTTCAACATTACCTATTTTAGCATCAAAAACAGATAAATATTCTTTTAACAAACCAACTAATTGTGTCAAAGTAGTTCTGTCTCCATAAGCGGTATTGTAAACTGTATTTATAGCCTCTGGATTTTCGGTGGTCATAGCTAGCTCATTCATCTGAATGACATTGTCGATATAGGTAAAATCCCTAGAATAATTACCATCCCCGTTAATCACCGGACTTTCATAATTCATAAATTGCATCACAAACTTGGGTATTACCGCTGCATACGCTCCGTTTGGATCTTGTTTCCTTCCAAATACATTAAAATAACGCAAACCTATAGTTTCCAAACCATATGTTTTACTAAAAATCTCAGCGTACAACTCATTCACATATTTAGTAATGGCATATGGAGAAAGCGGTTTCCCTATCACATTCTCTACTTTGGGCAAACCTGCAGAATCTCCATAAGTAGATGAACTTGCAGCGTATACAAATCGCTTTATTTTGGCATCTCGTGACGCAGTAAGCATATTTAAAAACCCCGAAACATTTACATCATTTGTTGTAATGGGATCATTGATAGAACGCGGTACAGAACCCAAAGCGGCTTGGTGCAACACATAATCAACACCTTCTACTGCCTTCTGACAATCTGATAAATGACGGATATCACCTTCTATCAAAGTAAAATTTAAGTCATTTATAAATGCATCTAAATTATTTCTATGACCAGTGGCAAAATTATCTAAACAAACAACTTGGTAGCCTTTATTGAGGAAATACTCACTTAAATTAGATCCTATAAATCCTGCACCGCCCGTAATTAATATTTTCATAAATTTTTAAAAAGTTTATTTCCCGCTAAAAAAAGTAACATTATAAACCCGGCTAAAAAACCTCCTATTGCCAGTCCTTTCACTTTTCCTAACTTTTCCTTTTTCAAAGGCAAAATAGGACGATCTATCACCTGAATTAATGGGGTTTCCTTACGCAAAGTAACTTTCGCTAATTCTGTTTGTTTTACCAACTCGGTTAATATGGCCGTATTGGCCTGCACATCGACCTGTCTTCTGGCAGACGGTGCGCGACGAACATTCATAGCTGGATTCAATCCAAAAGTAATATCATTGGCAACAGCCACACCCGTAATCGCTCCGTTTAACTCACGACGAATAGAATCTGTTTGTCTTTGCAAAATATCCATGTTCATGCGGGCTTTTTTACTCTTCGTAGTAACGTAAAAATAGGATACTTCTTTTACCAAAGATTCGGTAAAATATTTAGCAAAAAACTCATTGGTAGACTGTGTCGTAATCGTGCCGATGGCCACTTTTTTATCCTTTTGTTCCACCGTTAGACCACTTTTTGATAAATCACTATAAATCAATCCTAAAATACTGTCTTGTTCTCTTGTAAATTGATTCCTATTGGCATTGGGTAAAAACTGGATACTTTTTAGTTTGGGTTTTTCCTTCCAGTTGTCACGCCACTTCTTGTCTTGAATGTACATCTCTGCCAGAGATATATTTTTTCCTTGAAATACTACTGGTGACAACAATGTTTTTTCAACCATGGAACGTGACTTAAAAAACTCCATTAGGTTGGCTGCAGAAAAAACTCCTCCGCCGCTGGATCCCAAATCCAAACCAAATGAACTCGCCAAACTTAAGGCCCCTAATCCCGAACCTGATTTTTCATCTTCTAATGCATAGGACAAAGTAGCGGTATACACTGGTTTTTTGATAAAAGAATAGGCTAATCCTAAAACAGCTCCTATTACGCCTGCCAAAACAATGATTTTCCATTGCGAAAGCAAATAAGAAAACCATTCCTTTCCTTTTTCAATTAGTTCTTTAAGCGATATTTCGTCGTTAGGTATTTCTTTATTCATTGTTTCAAGATTTTACGCTTGTATTTTGTTTAATTGTATTGAAATATTTATTTTAAATGGGCTCCTGTTATCTGAGACTGCAACCTGATCACTGAACACTGTAACCTGATCACTGATCACTGCAACCTGAATGCTGATCACTGAATACTGACCACTACCTTAATATCGCAATAATAACTCCTGCCAAACTCGCTAAAACTCCTGCAATACTTACAAATTCTCCCGTACTCATCTTTTTTCTCTCTGGTTTTTCAGGAACAATAATTTGAGATCCTGGTATTACTTTAGGATGGTTTCTTATGAATAAGAACTGACGTGTAACTGAAGCTTGTCCGTTTGGGTAAATGATGTATGACTTTCTTTTCCAGCCTTTGTTATCAGCGCCTCCCACAGCATCGAGATAGTATTCAAATCCTCTTCCTTTTTTATACGGAATTTCTGAAGTTAACAATACGTTACCCGTTACCTTTACTCCTTCGTTAAAAGTTGCCACTTCAATAGCGTCTCCAGGAAACAAAATAATGTTGGTGCTGCTTTGCTGATTTTTTAAAATCGCATCCCAATTCACTGGGATTGTAGCATATTTTAAATCCTCTTTTAGTTTCTTCTCTAATTTATTTTGAATGCTGTCTTTAGTTCCTAAATTGAGATTAATACTCTCTACTTCCTCAATTTGCTTGGCTTGAATTGGTCTTTTGATTTTAACACCATTCACATTGGCTACTGACGTTAATCCACCTGCTCTCATTACTACATCAAAAACTCTTTCTTTTTTGTTGGCCAAAACGTACTTACCTGCATACTCCACCGCACCAGTGATAGTTACCATCTCCGGTTTTTCATAGACCGCCATTTTTCTAATGTTAATGACATCAAACGGACGCAATTCAAAATTTTTGGCTTGCTCATTGTTGTCGGGAGCAATCTCGATGTTGAACAATTCTGCCTTATTCGGATTGGCATCGTCATTTTTTTCAGAAACGATCATCCTTGCAATCTCTACTCTCTTCGATGCAGAACCTGTTAAACCACCGGCTTGTACTAACAAATCGTTTAAAGTTAAACCCTCATTATAGTCATACACTCCTGGCTGTCTGATTTCGCCATCGATAGTGATTTTATATTCCTCAACAAAATCCAATATAGAATAAACGGTAACTAGATCTTCTTTTTTTAAAGCCACATTAGCGGCTTCATCACCTCGTAACGCTTGCTCTAAATTAACCATAACAATCTCAGTAGTCAAATCAGACTTGAGTCTAATAATTCGAGCTCTTTTACTGTATGCATCTTCTTTTAATCCATCGGCTTTGCTAATTAGATCCGAAATGCGCATGCCCTCATAAAAGGAATACGTATCCGGTCTAAAAACGGCGCCTGCAATGCTAATGCGATTTTCAAAACGGTTTAAAATTTTAGAAACCCGAAACACATCGCCTGACATCGGTTTATAGGTATTAAATTCTGACTCCTTAATATCTGTTACCTTGAATTCCTTATTCGTTTTTTGCAACACATTTACAGAGGCTGTGTAAGCAAATTCATTAAAGCCGGACGCGAAAGACATTAAAGTACTAAAAGTCTCGCCTTTCTTCATTTCAAAAATTCCAGGACGCTTGACCTGTCCCTCTACTGTTACCCTTTGAGTGTACGCCGGAATCCGAATAACGTCATTGTCCTTTAAACCAACATTATCGGATTGGTCACCGTTAACCAAAAAACGATAAATATCAATATTTTTATATACCCTATTATCTCGCAACAACTCAATGTTCCTGTAACTGCCATTTTTACCGGGACCTCCTCCTAAAAACAAAGCATTATAAACAGTAGCTAAAGAGGATATTGAATAATTTCCAGGCTGTTTGCTACCTATGATGGTTACCCGAATGGTTCTAATACGACTCAAACTGATTCCAACTTGCGATTGTCCGGAACGAATCGTACTGTAAACGCCAGCCATAGCATTGCGTATCTTTTGGGTCGCTGCTTCAATACTCATTCCCGAAACCGGAATTTGGCCTACATACTGAATGTTTACTTTGCCTTCGATGGTTACCGGAACTGAAGCATTAAATTCTTGCACACCATATAGACTAACTTGTAATTCATCTCCTGGTCCGAGGATATAATTCACTGGAGTGGCCAATTTTAAATTAGGCTCAAAATTCAATGTTGGATTATCAAAAAGTTCTGAACCAAAAATTAAAGCATTTAGTGTGTCTTTTACTTTGGTATTGACTATTTTATCTTGTTTTCTAGTTAATTCCTCCTCTGATGCATTGCCACCTTTTGCTTTCTCTGCATTTGCGGTCTGTGCTCCCAATCTGGTTTTTAATTTCGCAAACTCTATTGCAGACATTCCTTTGGCCAAAGCCATAGGCTCTGCTTGTTCAATTGTCATATTATTGGTCTGCAGCTGTGCTTTAATTTTTACGATATCGCTATCTGTCAAATTATCCACTTTCAACGTACTCAAATCATTACTTTTTAGCAAGTCCTGCGCCAACAAAGTAGAAGACTGAAAAAGTGCTATAAACAATAAAGTGACTGTAATTATTTTTTTCATATCTATTCTAAAATTTAAATTCTTTAAATGCACCAGCTGTTAGTCCTATACTAGAGCAACGTATTTCTATTCTGTAATGAAATCAGCAACAATGCCCAATGGATCTGCGCTGTCGAGTACCATCGGCCTGATCAAATTTTCTTTTGGATAGCAAATTTAGGTCAAAAGATTTAATCCAATATTCATTAAAAAAAAATTAAACCAAGTAAATTTAATTTCAATCTTACAAAATATTTAAAATTAAACTATTAAACAACACGTAATTTTATAGCAAATTAAAATTTTATAGTACTGTTTTTTTGACTTTTTTTAATTGTCGTTTAAGGCACTTTACATAATTTTAGTTTTGAAATCTTGTCTTCTCACTTTAAGATACCTTCACCTAAAACGCGGAACCCACTATTATCTTATGCTTTGCGAAGGACAAAACGCACTAGTTTCAATTCAACAAATCTGACTTATCGCGCTCCAGTGCATTATACACACTCTTGACATCCTGAGAGAATTCTTTTTTCAAAATTAAATTAGCGGTATCGGTATGTACAAAAATGGTATCCTTGACCCCTACAAAAGCCGTATAATTAGTAGTTCCAATGACCATATTTCCGTTTTCATCTATCGGATGACCTATGCTGATCAAATAATCATACACCGATTCAAAGGATCCTAAATCGGACCATTCAAAGTGAGACGACACTACTTTTATTTTTTTACTGCGTTCCATCACCGCATAATCAATACTAATAGAAGGAATAGCCATAGAGAGATCTAGATCTAAATTTCCCGCTTGGTTGTTTTCCCAAGCTAATTTAGAAGTTTCGTATACTTCAGGAGCATACAACTTTAATTCCTCTAAAAAAACAGTCGCTTTAAAGCAGAACATACCGCTGTTCCATAGAAAATTCCCTGTAGCTATAAACTCTCTAGCCATTACTTGATTTGGTTTTTCTCGAAAGGAAACCACGTCATCGCCTTTGCGTTCGATATACCCATAGCCCGTCTCCGGTTTTGTAGGGATGATTCCAAAGGTTACGATAAACCCATCAGCTGCTTTTGCAATAGCTTCTTGAATGGATTCTTCATACAACTCCATCGCGCCAATAATATGATCTGATGGTGTAACAATTAAAATATCATCTGGCCCTGATGCAAAAGCTGCAAAAGCAATAGCCGCAGCGGTGTTTCTTGGCGTAGACTCAATAATATCGATATAATCTGTATTTGATTTTTCTAATACTTGTTTACTCAAATGGCAATTGTCGATATTCCCGACAACCAATATAGTATCGGCAATAGCGCGATTGCGGTCTACCGTCATTTCAAACAAAGACTTTCCATCAAAAATAGCAAGGTATTGCTTGGGTTGACTTTTACGAGAAAGTGGCCATAACCTACTACCAACACCTCCTGTGAGTATAACATGTTTTATTAAATGCTTTTCCATAAAAATGTATTTATTAAACTATGATTTTGTTTTACAATAACTATAGCCTACCATCTGCTACAGTGCCCAACACTCCTTTTACATCATACAACAAACTCGTTGGTTTTTGCAAAAGCGAATAATCCAATCCTAAAAACTGATCGTGCGCAACTCCAAGTATGACAGCATCAAATTGCTGTTTGGGCAATTCGTTTTTGGTGACTAAGTTGTATTCTTTTTTTACTTCCAAGGGATTAGCAATAGGATCAAAAGTAGTTACTGCAATACCATAATCGGTTAAGGCAGCAATTACATCCACTATTTTTGTATTGCGAACATCTGGACAGTTCTCCTTAAAGGTAATTCCAAGCATCAAAACAGTAGCTCCATTGACCGAAATTCCTTTTTTGATCATCAGTTTAACTACTTGAGAGGCCACGTATTCGCCCATGCTATCATTCAATCGCCTTCCTGCTAAAATAATCTCAGGATGATATCCAAATTCTTGCGCACGTTGTGCAAGATAATACGGATCAACTCCGATACAATGTCCTCCTACCAAACCCGGTTTAAAGGGTAAAAAATTCCATTTGGTTCTAGCTGCTGCTAAAACGGCTTGGGTGTCAATCTGCATCAAGTTGAATATTTTAGCCAACTCGTTTACGAAAGCAATATTAATATCGCGCTGAGAATTCTCGATTACTTTGGCCGCTTCAGCCACTTTTATCGATGGTGCTAAATGCGTTCCCGCGGTAATAACCGATTGATATAATGCATCAACTTGGCGTCCTGATTCTGGTGTAGAACCAGACGTGATTTTTAAAATTTTTTCAACCGTATGTTCTTTGTCGCCGGGATTAATGCGTTCAGGAGAATAACCTGCAAAAAAATCAACATTGAATTCCAGTCCAGAAACCCGTTCTAAAACTGGAACACATTCTTCTTCAGTAACGCCGGGATATACAGTAGATTCATAAATAACAATATCCCCTTTCTTTAATACACTACCAACGGTTTCGCTTGATTTGTATAAAGGAGTCAAATTGGGACGGTTGTTTTTATCAACTGGAGTAGGTACGGTTACAATATAATAGGTACATGCTGCAATAGCATTTACGTCTGTGGTACAATACAAACCTCGTGCATCAGTTGGGGCAGAAACTAAAACGTTCTGCAGTGTGACCTCATCTACTTCAAACGTACTATCTGAACCAGACTGCAGCGCAGCAACTCTAGCGTGGTTAATGTCATACCCAACCACAGCGTATTTTGTGGCAAATAATCGTGCTAATGGCAAACCAACATAACCCAAACCTATTACCGCTATTTTTATATTTGAATCCATTTTGAATAATTAAAAGTAGCGTTTATTCACTTTACCCTACTGCTTCGCAATCCATACCCACATAAAAAGTAGCGTACAGAAAATTATAAGTGCGCAAAGATAGGAACAATATGCCATTTTTTGTTGTATAATTCACAGTTGATCATCAAGCGATTTTTTCTCAAACAGTGTATATATTACAAACTATTGAAATTCAAAAAGAAAGATACTGTAGACTGCTTTTATTTACATTTAAATATCTCCTAAATTAGTGATAAAAAAAATTGAATTACAGCAATTGAAAACGGTTGCCGCTTTATTTGAGTTTACCGCACCCTTAAACTTATTTTATCTCATCGAGCGCAGTCGAGATGCTTTGATACTTCAACAATAGTAATCTTTGTTTTTTTGTCACATCGAGCGCAGTCGAGATGCTTTAATCCTTCAACAATAGTAATCTTACTTTTTGTCAAATCGAGCGCAGTCGAGATGGGTAGTACTATAGCATACCAAAATAGGTATTGTTTTAGTAAACTACTTAATCTTCATTTTTAAAACACATCCCAAAGACTCCAAAACTAGCAAATAATGCGTATTGGTTACTTCTTGAACAATTGCTTTTTGACTTGAAAAAGGGCCAGATTCTAACTGTATAGCATCCCCTACTTGAAAAGAGTGTAGGCTTACATCATTGGCCTGAGCTGGATCCAACCATTTTTGTATGGTGTCAATTTCTTCGTCACGAACAATGGCAGGCTTACCCAACCAAAACAAATAACGCACCACTCCAACCGATTGAAAAACCATATTCCGTTGTGTTTCGGGCAACTGGACAAAAACATACGAATTAAATAGCGGCACTTCTACCTTTTTCTTTCGATCAGACCATTGCCGAACCTGCGTAACTAAAGGGCAATAGCAAGCGATCCCTTTATTTTTTAATTGTTCTGCAACTTTTTTCTCCCATTTGGGCTTTGTATACACTACATACCAATTCATCATTTTCTTTGTATTGAAATAACATTTTCTTGTTATTCCGTTATTTTATAAACTATCTATTTATTGTTCGTTAACTATTTTTAGCCACGAATTACACAAATCGGCACTAAATTATGTGCCAGCGAAACTACTTGACTCGCTTATATCCGTTTTAACCGCAAAGTATCACATTACTGTTTAAACTACTTTCAATAGCGATTGCGCTTTTAATATTCCAGTACGGTTTTACTTTTTTTGGGCAATCACTTTTATTTAAGTGGTGTTCGCTAAACCTTCAATTTATCATGATCAAAAAAAATAAAAACGGAATGCTTGGTAATAAGAAGTAAAATACGTTGGCATAACAATAAAATATTCCTGTTTTTAATATTGTTTTTTGGGTATTAATTAATCTTCGATTTCACTGTCTGATCCCGATAGCTGCCTAACGAACAATGCATTAAGCTAAGGAATAATCCCTACGATTGTGTCATTCCGACGAAGGAGAAATCGCAACAAACGTGCGCAACAAACAGAGATTCCTCCTTCGTCGGAATGACAAATAAACACTTAACTTAATGACATTGACCGAGCGCTTCGAGAAGTTTTTTATAAAATAGCGAAAGCATTTTTATAAAAATGTATCGAGAATTGCTACCGAAAACTAATTTTATTAGCTCTCTAACGTGTACAAATCTATTTAATAAACGAACTCCTTTTTTTCACTTAACCTCCCTCTCCTTCGGAGAGGGCTGGGGTGAGGATTTAAGAACCAATAGCCTGATAAACAAAGCCAATTTCTTGTAATGCTGGGCCATTCAACAAATTTCGCCCATCAAAAATAAAAGCTGGTTTTTGCATCGAATCGTATATTTTCTGCCAATCATAGGTTGCAAACTCATCCCATTCCGTGAGCACTGCGATGGCATGGGCATTTTGACAGGCCTCATAGGGATTTTCAAAGGAAAATACGCTACTGGCATTGGCTTCACTGGTTCTAGAATTAAGATAATTTAAATCATCCTGTATCTTTTTAAGGGATACTTTAGGATCATAAACCGCAATTTGCGCATGTTCATTTATTAAATCATCAGCAATATAAATAGCTGCTGATTCTCTGGTATCATTAGTATCTTTTTTAAAAGCCCATCCTAAAAAAGTTATTTTTTTGTCGGACACCGTATTGTATAGTGTTTGGACAATACGGTTGGAAAAACGTCTTTTTTGATGATCGTTCATGATAATCACTTGTTCCCAATAATCTGCTACTTGATGCAATCCGTATGATTTTGCAATGTAAACTAAGTTCAAAATATCTTTCTGGAAACAAGAACCACCAAAACCTACCGATGCTTTCAAGAATTTCGATCCTATTCGGCTATCCATTCCTATTGCTTTTGCAACTTCATTTACATTTGCTCCTGTTTTTTCACACAGTTCAGACATTGCATTTATTGATGAAATACGTTGTGCCAAGAAGGCATTTGCCGTCAGCTTAGACAATTCTGACGACCAAACATTAGTGGTCAATATTTTATCAACGGGAACCCAATTTGAGTACACGGCAACCAATGCTTGTATCGCTCTTTGTCCTTCCTCAGAAGAATCTCCCCCAATTAATATACGGTCTGGATGTAATAAATCATCAACTGCAGTTCCCTCGGCTAAAAATTCAGGATTTGATAAAATTTGAAATTGTACGCCATTGCCCGTATTATCTAGAATACTTTTGATTGCCTCAGCGGTACGTACAGGAAGCGTCGATTTTTCTACTACTATTTTATTGTCTTTTGCAACCTTTGCAATTTGTCTGGCACACAATTCAATATATTTCAAGTCAGCTGCCATTCCTTTTCCTTTTCCATAGGTTTTGGTTGGGGTATTAACCGAAATAAAAATCACTTGCGCTTCTTCTATTGCTTTTTCAACCTGTGTAGAAAAAAATAAGTTTCTTCCTCTCGCTTCGGCTACAATTTCGCTCAAGCCAGGTTCATAAATAGGTATATTATTTACATTTTCATCATTCCAGGCCGCAATTCGCTCTTCATTTAAGTCGACTACTGTGACTTGAATTTCTGGACATTTTTGCGCTATTACTGCCATGGTTGGACCACCTACATATCCCGCTCCAATGCAACATATTTTTGTAATTTTCATTTCTAAATTTTCTATTTTATACAACTATTCTAATTTTCATTTACTACCCATTAATCACACTATTCACTCCTCACTATTCACTCATCAATTGTCACTCCTCACCATTCACTTCTCACTTCTCACTTCAAATTATTCCAATACCACTCTACCGCTTCCTTTAATCCGTCCTGCATCGAATATTTTGGATCATAGTCCAACAGCATTTTTGCTTTATCTATACTTGCCAAAGAGTGTGGAATATCGCCCGCTCTGTTGGGTCCATAAACAATCGGAACACTTCCAATTCTTTCATCGTATGCCGCAAGATACTCTTTCAAATATCCTACTAGATTGTTCAATGTATTCCGATCTCCATACGCAGTATTGTAAACCGTATTAATGGCTTGTGGATTTTGGGTTAGCATGGCCAAAGCATTCATCTGGATCACATTATCGATATAGGTAAAATCACGGGAATAATTTCCATCACCATTTATTTTTGGACTTTCTAACTGCATCAACTGCATTACAAATTTAGGAATAACTGCAGCATAGGCACCGTTTGGATCTTGTTTTCGACCAAAAACATTAAAATATCGCAACCCGATCGTTTCTAAACCATACGTTCTACTAAATATATCTGCATACAATTCATTCACATATTTCGTAATGGCATAAGGCGAAAGGGGTTTTCCAATCACGTCTTCCACTTTTGGTAACGCTTCAGAGTCACCGTAAGTTGACGAACTTGCCGCATACACAAACCGTTTTACTTTGGCATCCCTAGAGGCTACTAACATATTCAAAAAACCAGCAATATTAACATCATTGGTGGTAACCGGATCATTTATCGATCTGGGTACAGAGCCTAAGGCAGCTTGGTGCAAGACATAATCTACTCCCTGCACTGCGTTATTGCACTCACTCGCATTGCGTATATCGCCTTCAATCAAATTGAAATTAGAATGATTGATACAGTCTTTTAAATTATGCCTGTGACCTGTTGCAAAATTATCAAAACAAATCACTTTATAGCTTTTGGACAAAAAATACTCACACAGATTAGAACCTATAAATCCTGCGCCTCCTGTTATCAAAACCGTACTTTTGGTTGCTTCTTGCATGTGCTTTTTTTATAAAAAAATTACTTTATTTGTTTCTTTAGGATTTTCTCTCCAATTTTTTGATACCACTTTTTGGCTCTCTCTTCTTCGTAATATCCATTTGCATAGTTTCCATAGCCGTACCCATAGCCGTATCCTGTACCATATTTTGCTTTGTTTTCTAAACCATTCAAAATGATACTGGCGTTTTGCAATTCACCTCTTTTTACTCTATTGTTTAATAAAGTAATCATGTCTTTTTTAGTGAAATTCTGCCTTACTATATATAAGGTTACATCACAATATTGAACCAACTCTAAAGCGTCAGACACCAAACCTACTGGCGGTGTGTCTAGAATAATATAATCGTATTTTTTCTTCAGCTCTTCTATCAATTCGCCCATACCTTCGCTCATGATCATCTCCGAGGGATTTGGAGGAATTGGTCCCGACAATATAACGTCCAGAAATGGAATGTGCGTATGGTTTGTTATCTCATCGATCGTTTTTTGTTTGATTAAATAATTGACTATCCCCACTTCATTAGACAAATTAAATTCAGCAAACAGCTTTGGTTTTCTTAGATCCAATCCTAATACAACCGTCTTTTTTTCGCTCAAGGCAAAAACGGTAGCAATGTTTATAGCGCAAAATGTTTTTCCCTCCCCACTTACTGAAGAGGTAATCATTAGTGTTTTTGCACCGTCTAAATTTTGTTGCTTGTATAAAAATTGTAGCGAAGATCGAATGGCTCTAAAAGATTCTGATAACGCCGATTTTGGTCTGTCAAAAACAGCTAAGTCGGAGCTTTCCTTATTTAAACCAACAATTCCTATCAATGGAAGCTTTGTCATTTTACTGACATCCTCTGCATTTTGAACAGCATTATTGATAAAGAAAATAGTAAATACAAAAATTAATGGAATCAGTATTCCCAGAAACAAAGCCAAGATATAATTAACAGAAGTTTTGGGCCCGATAAGTCCGCCTCCTACATCTTTTGCAGGATCAATAAAATGCACATCCGATAAGTTGGCTGCTTTTACAATATCTGCTTCGCTTCTTTTTTGAAGGAACGTACTGTAAATATTATCACTTAAATCATATTTCCGTTTGATTTTAATAAGTTCTTGCTGATCCTCTGGAAGTTGTTTTATCGTGCTTTCAGTTTCATTTATTTTACTACTTATCATAGCCAAATCATATTGTAAAGCCGATTTGGCCGAAGCAATATTTTCTAACAAAACATTTTTAATGGCCTCCATTTGATTATCAAAATCCTTGAATATTTTATCGCTTTTTACAGCATAAGCCATTTCAGAACGCTGCGTAGATAAAGCGATTAACTTAGACACATTCACAACAATATTGGGATCGTCAATCCCTGCTACAGTTGGCGCAGGAAGTTTAGCATAGTTTACGCTACTTTTTAAGTATGCTTTCAACGAATTGTAATAAGCTATTTTACGATTTATCTCATCTTTTTGAACATCAAAGCCCAAAATCTTTTCAGAAAACTTAGAACCACCTTCCTCTATGTTGTATATATTTTTACCTTTTCTAAAGGATTTTAATTCGTTTCCCGTTTCCTTAAGCTGCGACTCCATGGCCACTAACGTACTATCAATAAAAGCTATCGTATTGGTAGCAAATTGGTTCTTACCATCCAACTGCCTTTTTATAAGCATCTTGACGGTGGCATTCAAATATTCGACCATTCTAGCTTTATTTGGGCCTTGCATTGCTAAAGTGATTATCGAACTGCCTTTGTCATCTGATTTTACATTGATCCCTCTATAGGTTCCAACGGTTGCGTCAAAATCATTAAACTGTACAAAATATTCATTTCCTTTATAAAAACCAGGATTTTCATTTATTTCTAACGTCCAATTCAAAAAAGGCAACGACACTTTTTCGCCTACTTTATATCGTTGAACAAAATCTTCTGCCGCTACTGCTGTAGTACTGTATGAATGATCAGCATACGTAATTAAAGAAGCACTCTGACTCTGAAATGGAATGGTAATTTCATACGTGTTTTCATTAATAAATTTAATCCCAATTAAAGTGCCTGATACTTGTCCTTTTGATTTATCTATGGTTACATGAAAGGGAACCGATCCATATCCATCTATTAAATTGTATTCTCCTTGTACCAGATAATTAATGTAGAATTGCAATTTATCAACCACCAGTTCATTATGAGATCTGGACTGCAAAGTAGTGGTAATGGTCTGAACTTGATCTGAAGTCCCACCCCAATTAAAGACCAAACTGGTATTGGATGTAAACAAAGGATTGCTTTCTTCTTTCACAGAAATAAGCGTATCCATGCCGTATATTTTTTCTTTACGAACATTCACCTGATAGGCAATGGTAAAAGTAATGAGTAGACTTATCAAAAACCACTTCCAATAACTCCCGATTTTTATTAAAAACCCCTTAAAGTCAAAACTGACTTGGTTTTCAAAAATCGAAAAATCTTTTAAATCTAGCATATTTTGGGCGCTGTTTTAATTTTTTAAAAGCAAAAAAGTAGTTGTTGCCAAAGACAACAAGGTAATAATAGTTCCTAGAGATTCTATTCCTGTCTTTCCAGTCCCCCAAGATTTTTGCTTGAGTGGTTTTATGTAAATATAATCATTGGGCTGCAAATAATAAAAAGGGGATTTCATTGCATTGATATCTGTAAGGTCTAAATCGTGCATAACAACTCCGGTAGGTGTTTTTCGCATCACGGTTACGGCTTTTCGATCGCCAGTAATCGTGATGTCACCAGCATTTGCAATAGCTTCCATGATAGTGACTTGCTCTTGAAATAAAGTTTTAGTACCTGGACTTGCTATTTCTCCGTTGATGGTAAATCTAAGACCGCCTAATTTCACGGTAACAAAAATATTAGCTTCTTTGTTAAAATATTCCGCTAGGAGTTGCTTTTCAATTCGCACTCGAATCTCTTCTAAGGTGTAACCAATAACATTTAGCTCCCCCAAAATAGGAATTCTAATAGCTCCATGATCATCAACTGTAAAACCATCAAAATAAAGTCCTGAATCTGATTTATCTGACATAGTTCCTTCATTATTAGGACTAAACATCGCTACTAATTTAGGATCTATAGCTTTAATATTGATACTTATAATGTCATTGGTTTGCAACCTGTACGGTTTTGACTCTACAGCCGAAATGCTATTCGCAGCATCGGAATTGTTCTTATTCTGAAGGTAAATTAAATCCTGAGTTGGAATACAAGAAGTAAACAACAGACTAACTAACAACAAATAGAGTACGGATTTGCTCATTTTTTACTATTTTATAAACAAATATAGCTTTTCATTTAGTATTTAAAAAGCTTCGCTGCTCATTATCTGGATTAATTATTTTTGAACGATTTTTCGAAAGGTACTCTTTGCAAAATACTTCTTCCTAAGGTAACTTCATCAGCATATTCCAGCTCGTCTCCCACTGATATCCCTCTGGCAATTGTAGACATGATTATGGCACTTTCCCCAATTTGTTTGTAAATATAAAAATTTGTGGTATCACCCTCCATGGTGGAGCTCAGAGCAAAAATCACTTCAATCACACTACCTGATTTTACTTTTTCAACAAGCGTAGTGATGTTCAACTGACTAGGACCCACTCCGTCAATTGGAGATATTTTGCCACCTAAAACATGATAAATCCCTCTAAACTGTCCGGTGTTTTCGATGGCCATCACATCCCGAATATCTTCTACAATGCAGATAATTTGGTGGTTCCTGCTTTGATTAGCACAAATCTCACACCGCTCACTATCTGAGATGTTATGACAGCTGTTGCAATACTTAATATCTTCACGCATCGCAACTAAGGCTTGCGATAAAAAACCGGTTTGTTCCTTGGGTTGTTTTAATAAATGCAATACCAATCGCAGTGCTGTCCTCTTACCAATTCCTGGCAACTGAGACATTTCATTGACTGCTTTTTCTATGAGTTTTGATGAGAATTCCATAACCACAAAAGTAGTTAATTAGTTGATTTGTTCCATTGGTTATTTGTTTAATAGAAGCTGTAAATTGATCCTATTTCAAACAAACGAAATAACCAATAAACGAATTAACCAAAAAATCGTATTTTGGCTTCAAATAAAAACTGCAATGACTCCAAGCACCATTTTAACTCTCATAATCGTTTATTTTGGAATTTTATTCTTCATCTCCTACACAGTGAGCAAAAAAGATAACGGAAATGAAGCGTTTTTTAAAGCCAATAAAAACTCTAAATGGTACTTAGTTGCTTTTGGGATGATTGGAACAGCACTTTCTGGAGTAACTTTTATCTCTGTTCCGGGGGAAGTTGGTGCTCCAAATGGGGAACAATTTAAATATTTTCAATTTGTTTTAGGCAATGCCATTGGCTTTATTATCATTGCAAAAGTACTACTACCCTTGTATTACCGGATGAACCTGACTTCTATTTATGGGTATATTGAACAACGACTTGGTGTTTATTCCTATAAAACCGCCGCTACTATTTTCTTAATTAGCAGAACCATAGGATCGGCTTTCCGACTGTATCTAGTGGTGATTGTTTTACAACGTTTTGTTTTTGATTTCTATTGTATTCCTTTTGCCATGACGGTGCTCATTTCCTTGGCATTGATATTTGCATATACCTATCGTGGCGGATTAAAAACGATCATTATCACCGATACTTTACAAACATTTTTTCTAGTTACTTCGGTTTTCTTGACGATAGTATTTATTTGCAACAGTTTAGATTTCTCTGCTATTGAAGCTTTTGAAGCCGTGAAAAACAGCAACTACTCTAAAGTCTTCTTTTTTGAAGATTTCATCAGCAGTAAATTCCATTTTGTAAAACAGATCGTGGGTGGAATATTCGTTACCATCGCCATGGTAGGTTTGGATCAGGATTTAATGCAGAAAAATTTAAGTTGTGCCACAATTGGCGAAGCCCAAAAAAACATGTTCACTTTTACGGGGATTTTTGTCGTGATTAATATATTCTTTCTTAGCGTAGGGGCTTTACTTTATATTTACGCTGCTAAAAACGGAATTGAAGTACCAACAGATTTAGTCACTGGAAAGCCCAGAACCGATTTGCTTTTCCCTGAAATAGCTTTTAATCATTTGGCGCTAATTCCATCTATAATTTTCTTATTGGGTTTAACCGCAGCAACCTTTGCTACAACAGACTCTGCATTAACGGCACTTACAACCTCGTTTTGCATTGATTTTTTAGGAATGGACAAAGAAGAGAATCGTAACAAACCTAATGTGGTGCGTACGAGACATGTTGTTCACATCGCTTTTTCGTTCCTAATGTTTTTGGTCATAATTTTATTTAATGCGATCAACGATAGTTCTGTGGTGGGTATGATTTTTCGGGTTGCCTCGTATACCTATGGTCCACTTTTAGGATTGTATTGCTTTGGATTAGTAGTACAATCAAAAACAGTGAAAGATAAATTTGTCCCTTTAGTTTGTTTAGCATCACCAGCTATTACGTTCTTGATCAGCGAGAATTCAAAAACGTTATTATGGGGTTATGTATTCGATAATGAATTGATTCTTATAAACGGACTGATCACATTTCTGGGACTCCTGCTGATTAGTAAAAAAGCTGAACGTGTAACTCGATTTTAATTACGATTTCATCGATGAAATTTGCCAGTAATTAAAAAATTCCTATTGGCAATTGTAATCTAGGCTTACTTTTAAGTTGCTACATTCATTTAGAAATTTTCACTGTTGAACTTTACAAAACAGCGCGCTGAAAGAATTGTTTCTCTACTGCTTGTGTTGCATACTTGAGCCCTAGCCCTGATAAAAATGGAAATCCTTTTGAATAAAACAGTTGTTTTTTCTCATAAAAAAAGAGCGACCAACGGAAGCTCCTTTATTTATATAGAAAAATACTGTTTTATCAAAAGATTGAAATGGATAGCAGGAAATAGCTTCAAAAACTAATATTGATTAGTCGTTAACAAAACTAACGTACACGCAACTTCTACTTTTATGTCATTCAATTTCAATAATTGATAGAATTCTGGATTTTCAGTACCTGGATTGAAGATCACACGTTTGGGTTTGGCCTCTACGATATAATTGTAATAATCGCGCTGGCGCGTTGGGTTTAAATATAGGGTAACCGTATCGATGTTTTTTAATGGAATGGCTTTCGTCTGGATTTTGACACCTGCTACTTCGCCCGCATTTTGTCCCAATGCAAGCACTGAATGTCCTTTATCGACCAACATGCTTACCGCTTTGAAGGCGTAGCGTTCCGGTTTCGTTGTCGCTCCAAGTACTAGTGTTTTTTTATTCTTTGTCATTTTTAAGTAATATATTTGACAAAAGTAATCAAAAAGGTTTATTCGATTGGTAATTTTAAGGTTTAGTTGCTGCTGTAATAAAAACATTAGCCTAACATTAAAAAACAAAAAAAGAGTATTTTTACAATCTCAAATAACAAATATGGACCTATTTATTTATCTGTTCGTTGCTCTTTTCTCTGTTTTAAACCCAATAGGGACTGTACCTATTTTTGTGGGTCTAACGCAAAATGATACCAAAAAAGAGCGTTCTAGAATTTCATTATGGACAGCTATAAATGTATTTATAATTCTAATTGTGTCCTTTTTTATCGGACAATACGTCCTGCTTTTTTTCGGAATTAGCATTGATGCATTGCGTATTGCGGGCGGAATTATTATTGTAAGTTCGGGTTTTTCACTACTTTCAGGGAAATTCACTAAGAAACGAGGTATCAATAAAAAAGCCGAAACGGATGCACAACAACGAAATGATATTGCCTTGACCCCGCTGGCAATACCCATGCTAGCTGGACCTGGATCAATCTCATTACTAATCGCATTTTATCAAGAACACAACACGACAATGGAAATTATTATTTCCTCAATTGCGATTCTTGCCATTGCAGTTGCCATTTTTATCATTCTAAAAAGTGCTCATTATCTCGCTAAAATACTGGGAGCGTCTGGGATTATAGCGATTTCAAGAATTGTAGGATTCATTGTAATTGCGATAGGAATACAATATATTGTGAGTGCAATTATCAATATTATAAAAGGGAATCTCTCGATATAGAAATAAAAAAAGGCGGATAAGAATTTAATCCTATCCGCCTTTTTTTATTATTTTCTTGGCAAGAAAATTTCAGCCATCATGCATCGGGCACTTCCTCCGCCACAGGCTTCAATGGTATCTAAACTAGAACTCAAAATTTCAGCATGTTTTTCAAGCTGTTCGATCTGCTTGGGAGTTAATACTTGATGTGCCGCAGCACTCATAACCAAATAGCGTTTGTCACTTGCTCCACGAAGTTCCAACATGTTCCCAGCAAAATTATTCATTTGAGACTCGGTAATTAAAATGACTTCCTTCCCGTTTTCTTTTAAGTTATCCAGCACCATTTTACGTTCTTTCTTATCATCGATACAATCCGAACAAATTACAGCAAACGTTTCTCCCAGACACATCATGACGTTGGTATGATAAATCAATTTTCGTTCTGAATCTACAGTTTGAAAGGCTTCAAAAATAACGGGTGCATAATCAAAATCTTCACAGAATTCAATAAATAATTCTTCGTCTGCTCGCGGTGAAAGAGCACAATATGCTTTTGAATTGGTTCGGTCCAAGAGCAAACTTCCTGTTCCCTCTAAGAAAAAGCCATCTTCCTCAGCACTTGTATAATCAACGATATTATTTATCACAAAACCTTTGTCTTCAAGCAGATCTAATATATCCTCACGACGTTCTGCTCGGCGATTCTCAGCAAACATTGGGTATAAGGCTACATCGCCATTTTCATGAAATGAAATCCAGTTGTTCGGGAAAATACTGTCGGGAGTATCTATATCAAGGCTGTCATCAACAACCGTGACATCAACCCCAACAGCAGTCAATTTTTCTACAAAAGCATCAAATTCTTGTTGTGCTTTAGCATTTACTGTTGCTGGTAAAAGTCCATGTAATACTTTTTGATAATAATTATTGACTGTAGTTTGCTCGTTCATTCTAAACGCAACTGGGCGAATCATCAAAATAGAATTGGTAGTTTGTTTCATGATATTTTATTTTTTTTATTTTTGTAGAGACGCACTGCAGTGTGTTTCTACAAAATTATTCTCTAATTAAAGGCAAAGTAGAGCATCGCAGCAATCCTTCTTGTTTTGCAATTTCGGCATATGGAATTTCTTCGACCACAAAGCCATTTTCACGCAACCAATTATTGAGTCGCGTAAAATTTCGTTCAGAAACCACAACATGGGTATCAATGGAGAAAATATTAGAATTCATATGGTACATTTCATCTCTAGTTAGGTGAAATAGGTTTTCTTTTCCAAAAAGACCAACTAGAAATAAGTAATCAGCCTCTTCCCGAAAACCATTTTTATAAATAATCCCTTTATCATTTCCTACAGGTTGAAAACAACAATCTAAATGCAAGGCGTTGTCTCTAGCTTCAATTTTTGACTTTACGAGGTCAAATTCTTTAACAATTTTATTTGGAAATAAATCCTTGAGGTACTGCACACCATGTAAATTGGTTCGTGCAGTAATGTATTCTTTATAGTCGCTTCCTTTATAAGTTCCCACGAAAATATAATTATTCCACAACATCACATCACCACCTTCTATATGAACCTCCTCTGGTGGACGAACCACTTTTTCTGGATTAATAGTTTCTATTAGATATTGAATAGCATCGAGCTCTCGTTCACGATCGGGCAAAATATTAGACTTTATAAAAATATCATCAATTACAAAACCGATGTCTCTGCTAAAGATTTGGTTGTAATTTTCAATCATTTCAGGTCGATACACCTTTACGTTATATTTTTTTAAAACAGCACTAAAAGCTTCCATTTCATCGATCATATCTTTCTCCGTTGGATATGTACCTGCTATAATATGCTCTAATGATTTTGGATCATACGCTTCATTAACAGTCGGTGTCGGTCCGTTGTTATTTGCTAAACCTAGCACTACAGCTCGAAGGCGGGATGTTTCATTATATATGTTTAACTCTAACATGTGTTTTAGCTTTTGACAAATATAAAAAAAGCTTCACAAAATAGTGAAGCTTTTTAAAGTGAATTTATCTTTTGTCGGATGTTTTAAAATCCCTCAAAGGGTGTCCAGTATAAATCTGTCTTGGTCTTCCTATTGGTTCTTTATTTTCTCTCATTTCTTTCCATTGTGCAATCCAACCTGGTAAACGCCCAATAGCAAACATAACTGTAAACATATCAGTAGGAATTCCTAAAGCTCTGTAAATAATTCCAGAATAGAAATCTACGTTTGGATATAATTTTCTTGAAACAAAATACTCATCAACAAGTGCAGATTCTTCTAATTTTTTTGCAATAGCAAGAATTGGATCATCAACCCCTAAAGTAGACAACACTTCATCAGCTGCTTTTTTGATAATTTTCGCTCTTGGATCGAAATTTTTGTAAACTCTGTGACCGAATCCCATCAAACGGAATGGATCATTTTTGTCTTTGGCTTTGGCCAAATATTTATCTGCATCACCACCAGTTCTATGAATCTCTTCTAACATTTCCAGTACGGCTTGGTTCGCTCCACCGTGCAAAGGTCCCCAAAGTGCTGAAACTCCTGCTGAGATAGAAGCAAATAATCCTGCATGTGAGGACCCTACCATTCTTACTGTAGAGGTAGAACAGTTTTGTTCATGATCTGCGTGAAGAATAAATAATTTATCTAAAGCATCAATAACTACCGGATTTGGCGTGTAGGGTCCAGTAGGCAATTCAAACATTAATCGCATAAAGTTTTCTACGTATCCTTTGGTATTGTCATAATAATTCAAAGGATAACCAATACTTTTTCTGTATGTCCAAGTTGCAATAACCAAGAATTTACCCATGGTTTTACACACTGCCTCATACATTTCCTTTTCATTCTCTACATTTACTGACTTTGGATTAAAAGCTGTTAATGCGCTTGTCAATGCAGATAAAACACCCATTGGATGTGCTGTTTTAGGAAAACCATCAATGATGCTTTTCATTTCCTCATTGACTAGAGTATATTTTCTGATGTTGGTTTCAAAATTTTCTAATTCCGCTGCAGTTGGCAACTCACCAAAAATAACTAAATAAGATACTTCTAGAAAATGTCCTTTTGCTGCTAAATCTTCTATTGAATATCCTCTGTAACGAAGAATTCCTAGTTCACCGTCAAGAAAAGTAATTTCGCTAGTACAGGCACCTGAATTTTTGTATCCAGGATCAAGAGTGATCACTCCAGACAAATCACGTAATTTGTTAATATCAACGCCAACTTCATTTTCACTCCCTACAATAACAGGAAGTTCAAATTTTTGACCATCAATTTCTAATGTTGCTATTTTTGACATAATATAATTGGAAATAAACTTTTAAAATAATAATTTCCCAAATCTAAGGAATTAAACAATAATTAAAAAGAGAATACAACAATGAAACTGTTAAATATTACAAAAAAAAACCACTCACGAGAAGTGAATGGCTTTCATCAAGAAATAATTAAAATTATTTTATCTTAAATGCATTTTTACCAGGGAAATAAGCAGAATTACCTAATTCTTCCTCAATTCTAAGCAATTGATTGTATTTTGCCATACGATCTGATCGAGATGCTGAACCTGTTTTTATTTGACCACAGTTTAGCGCTACCGCTAAATCAGCAATTGTATTATCCTCCGTTTCACCAGAACGATGAGACATAACAGAGGTATAACCAGCATTTTTAGCCATGTTTACCGCAGCTATTGTTTCTGTTAAAGTTCCAATTTGATTCACTTTAATAAGTATGGAATTTGCGATTCCTTTATCGATTCCTGTTGACAAGCGTTCTACGTTTGTAACAAACAAATCATCTCCAACTAATTGTACTTTATCACCTATTCTTTCCGTAAGCAATTTCCACCCGTCCCAATCATTCTCATCCATTCCGTCTTCGATAGAAATAATTGGATATTTAGCTGCCAATTCGGCTAAATAATCTACTTGCTCTGCGGAAGATCTCACTTTGCCGGTTTCTCCTTCAAATTTAGAATAATCATATTTCCCATTTGAGTAAAACTCTGCAGCTGCACAATCTAAGGCAATCATGATTTCATCTCCAAAAGTGTATCCTGCAGCTTCTACAGCTTTTTTAATCGTGTCTAAAGCGTCTTCTGTTCCTCCAGCTAAGTTTGGTGCAAAACCACCCTCATCACCAACAGCCGTTGAAAGTCCTCTATCGTGCAAAACTTTTTTCAAGCTATGAAAAATTTCAGTACCCATTTGCATCGCGTGAGAAAATGAAGTCGCTTTTACAGGAAAAATCATAAATTCTTGAAAAGCAATTGGCGCATCAGAATGAGAGCCACCGTTGATAATGTTCATCATAGGCACTGGCAAAGTATTTGCAGAAACACCGCCAACATAACGATACAAAGGCAATCCTAATTCATTTGCAGCAGCTTTGGCTGCGGCCAAAGAAACACCTAAAATAGCATTTGCTCCTAAGTTTGACTTGTTTGGAGTACCATCTAAATCAATCATCATCTGATCAATTTGATTTTGCTCAAAAACAGAAACACCTACGAGTTCCTCAGCGATAATCGTATTTACATTCTTCACCGCATTCAAAACTCCTTTTCCGAGATATGCTTTTCCACCATCACGAAGCTCTACAGCTTCATGCTCGCCAGTTGATGCGCCCGAAGGCACTGCAGCTCTTCCTAAAACTCCGTTGTCTGTTATTACATCTACTTCAATAGTAGGATTTCCTCTTGAATCAAAAATTTGTCTTGCGTGAATTTTGATTATAATA
Source organism: Flavobacterium frigidum (assembly GCF_048286735.1). Taxonomy (GTDB): domain Bacteria; phylum Bacteroidota; class Bacteroidia; order Flavobacteriales; family Flavobacteriaceae; genus Flavobacterium. The sequence continues at coordinate 135,398 of NZ_JBLVPU010000002.1, forward strand.
CTCATATACTAGATTTTAAAATATTTTACAAATACAAATATATTCTAACTTTTGGAATCACATTATGAAAATAATGAATGTTATTAACGAAAACGTTATAATTAGTCTACTAAACAAATTTTTAAATACTTTTTAAGTTAATTAAAAAAAATATGCTTCTGGATTAAAAAATAAAACCGGCAGAAATAATTAAAAACTACTACTAGAAACAAATAAAGTCACCACACAATAAAAAGAATAATTCAATTGAATTTAACTATCGCATTCATCCAAAAAGCAAAGAGTTCAATGACAGAAACAACTTCTAAATGAAACAATGTAAAAAAAAAGAGATCGACTCAAATTCAAGTCAACCTCTTTTCTATCTATAAATTAAAAATATTAACCTTTCATATTCTCAATAAATTGATCAAATAAATAGGAAGAATCATGGGGTCCCGGACTTGCTTCAGGATGGTATTGTACCGAAAAACAATTCTTGTTTTTCATGCGCATTCCAGCAACCGTTCCATCATTGAGATGAAGATGTGTAATTTCTAAATCAGGATGGTTATCCAATTCTTCTTTATTAACAGCAAAACCGTGATTTTGAGAAGTAACTTCCCCTTTTCCCGTCAGTAAATTTTTCACAGGATGATTAATCCCTCTGTGCCCATTAAACATTTTGTAAGTTGAAATACCGTTAGCCAAACCAATTACTTGATGACCAAGACAAATTCCAAATAATGGCTTATTGTTGGCCAATATTTCCTTTGCAACTTGAATTGCACCCAAAAGCGGCTCAGGATCACCAGGTCCATTAGATAAGAAATAACCATCAGGATTAAACGCTTGTAAATCTTCAAAAGTAGCATCATAAGGAAAAACCTTAATATAACAGTCCCTTTTAGCTAAATTACGAAGTATATTTTTTTTAATCCCCAAGTCTAAAGCTGCGATTTTATATTTTGATTTTTCATCGCCATAAAAATAGGGGATCGAAGAGGATACTTTAGATGCCAGTTCAAGACCTTTCATATCAGGAACTTTCGATAAGGCTAACTTAAGATCATCAACAGAAGTTCCATCCGTACATATTACAGCATTCATTGCGCCATTATCTCGTATATAATTTACTAGAGCTCTAGTATCAACATCTGAAATACAAATCAGATTTTGTTTTTTAAAGTATACTTCTAAACTTTCTGAAGCATCAGGGCGAGAATAATTAAAACTAAAATTTTTGCAAATTAAACCTGATATCTTAATAGAATCTGATTCAACTTCATTTTCATTAACACCGTAGTTACCAATATGTGCATTAGTAGTAACCATTAACTGTCCGTAATAAGAAGGATCTGTAAAAATCTCTTGATATCCAGTCATACCAGTATTAAAACAAACTTCTCCAAAAGAAGTTCCACTAATCCCGATTGATTTTCCATGAAAAATGGTTCCATCACTTAGTAAAAGAATAGCAGAATGTCGTGTTGTGTATTTCATTAGTATTGTGTTTTCGTAGTGAACTATAAATTAAAAGGTGTTAAAAACCTATTTCTTTTAAAAGAAAACTTTAAGTAACTCTTTTAAAAAATTAAATATATAAGGATAAAAAAAAAGGATAAACTATAAATAGCTTATCCTTGATTTTTATTGAATGATTATTTTCATAATTACTCAGCAGACTCAGTAGTAGATTCTGTTTCAGCAACAGGAGCTTCGTCAGCTTTTTTAGCTTTACCACCACGACGGCTTTTAGCTTTTTTCACTTCTTTTTTACCTCCATTGTAAAGTTCATTGAAATCTACTAATTCGATCATTGCCATATCAGCATTATCTCCTAAACGATTTCCAACTTTAATGATACGTGTGTATCCACCTGGACGATCTCCTACTTTTGCAGCAACATCTCTGAATAAATCAGTAACAGCATATTTACTACGCAAGTAAGCAAAAACGATACGACGATTGTGTGTAGTATCAGCTTTAGACTTTGTAATTAATGGCTCAACAAATTGTTTAAGCGCTTTCGCCTTAGCAACTGTAGTATTAATACGCTTGTGCTCAATAAGAGAACAAGCCATATTAGCTAACATAGATTTCCTATGTGCAGTTTGTCTGCTAAGGTGATTGAATTTTTTTCCGTGTCTCATGACGTGTTTTTTTATACTTTCATCTTGATACTATCCACTCTGGAGATCAAAATATGAAGTAATTTATTCTTTATCTAGTTTGTATTTTGCTAAATCCATACCGAAGTTCAAATTTTTAACTGCAACAAGTTCATCAAGCTCAGTTAAAGACTTTTTACCGAAATTTCGGAATTTCATTAAATCATTTTTATTAAAAGATACTAAATCACCAAGGGTATCAACTTCAGCCGCCTTCAAACAATTTAATGCTCTTACAGAAAGATCCATATCAACAAGCTTAGTTTTAAGCAACTGTCTCATGTGTAATGACTCTTCATCATACGATTCTGTTTGTGCAATTTCGTCAGCCTCGAGTGTAATTCTTTCATCAGAAAACAACATGAAATGGTGAATTAAAACTTTTGCAGCTTCGGTAAGGGCATCTTTTGGATTGATTGAACCATCAGTTTTGATTTCAAAAACTAATTTTTCATAATCTGTTTTTTGCTCTACACGAAAGTTTTCAATAGCATATTTTACATTTTTTACTGGAGTAAAAATAGAATCTGTAAAAATAGTTCCAATTGCAGCGTTTTGTTTTTTGTTCTCTTCAGCAGGAACGTATCCTCTACCTTTTTCGATAGTTAAATCAAAATTAAGTTTGATCTTACTGTCAAGATTACAGATAACTAGTTCTGGATTCAAAACTTGGAAACCTGAAATAAACTTTTGAAAATCACCAGCTGTTAATTGATCTTTACCTGAAACAGATATAGTTACTGATTCATTATCGATATCTTCAATTTGACGTTTAAAACGCACTTGTTTAAGATTAAGGATAATTTCGGTAACGTCTTCAACAACTCCTGAAATAGTAGAAAACTCATGATCTACACCTTCAATGCGAACAGATGTTATTGCATAACCTTCTAATGCTGAAAGCAAAACTCTTCTAAGTGCATTACCAACGGTCAATCCGTAACCAGGTTCTAAAGGTCTGAATTCAAACTTACCTTCAAAATCGGTTGAATCGATCATGATAACTTTATCGGGCTTCTGAAAATTAAATATTGCCATAAATTTCGACTAAGTCAATTATTATTTGTTGTACAACTCTACGATTAATTGTTCTTTAATGTTTTCTGGAATTTGAAGTCTCGCAGGTACAGAAACGAATGTTCCTTCTTTGATATCATTATTCCATGTAATCCATTCATAAACATGACTTGAATTTGATAAAGAACGTTCGATAGCTTCTAATGACTTAGATTTTTCACGAACTGCAACTTTGTCACCAGGTCTAAGGTGGTAAGAAGGAATATTAACTACTTCACCGTTAACTGTGACGTGTCTGTGAGAAACGATCTGACGTGCACCTCTTCTAGAAGGAGCGATACCCATTCTAAAAACAACATTATCTAATCTTGCTTCACACAACTGTAATAAAACCTCACCAGTAACACCTTTGGTAGCTGATGCTTTTTTGAACAACCCTCTGAATTGTTTTTCTAAAATTCCGTAAGAATATTTAGCTTTTTGCTTTTCCATTAACTGAATAGCAAACTCAGATTTTTTTCCTCTTTTTTTAGCCATCCCGTGTTGCCCAGGAGGGTAATTTCTTTTTTCGAAAGCTTTATCGTCTCCGAAAATCGCCTCGCCAAATTTACGAGCGATTCTTGTACTAGGACCAGTATATCTTGCCATTTTAAATTGTTTAAGATTGAGATTATGAATTCAGGTCTGATCCTTCAATAATCGATATTCAATCTTGGTTATACTATATTTTTTTTTGAGTATTAAACTCTACGTCTTTTAGGAGGACGACATCCGTTGTGAGGCATTGGAGTAACATCAATAATTTCTGTAACTTCAATTCCACCATTATGTAAGGAACGAATAGCAGACTCACGTCCGTTTCCTGGTCCTTTTACATACACTTTTACTTTTTTCAATCCAGCTTCAAGAGCTACTTTACTACAATCTTCTGCTGCCATTTGGGCTGCATATGGAGTGTTCTTTTTAGAACCTCTAAAACCCATTTTTCCAGCTGAAGACCAAGAAATAACTTCACCTTTTTTATTAGTTAAAGAAATGATGATATTGTTAAAAGTAGCAGAAATATGAGCTTCTCCCGTTGATTCAACGATAACTTTACGTTTTTTTGCAGTTGCTTTAGCCATATTACTTATTATTTAGTTGCTTTTTTCTTGTTTGCAACAGTTTTTCTTTTACCTTTTCTAGTTCTAGAGTTGTTCTTAGTTCTTTGTCCTCTTAAAGGAAGACCAGTTCTATGACGAATACCTCTATAACAACCAATATCCATTAAACGTTTGATGTTTAAAGAAACTTCAGAACGCAATTCTCCTTCAATTTTAAAAGTAGATACCGCTTCACGAATTGCTCCGATCTCGTCATCATTCCAATCTTGAACTTTTTTATCTTGGCTAACTTGAGCTTTTTCTAAAATCTCAACAGCTCTACTTTTTCCTAATCCGAAGATATAGGTAAGTGCAATAACACCTCTCTTATTTTTTGGGATATCTACCCCTGCTATTCTTGCCATAATTATCCTTGTCTTTGTTTAAATCTAGGATTCTTTTTGTTTATTACGTACAATCTCCCTTTTCTTCGCACAATTTTGCACTCGGGACTTCTCTTTTTTACTGAAGCTCTAACTTTCATTTTGAATATCCTTTAATATCTATAAGTAATTCTTGCTTTTGACAAATCGTAAGGGCTCATTTCTAGTTTCACTTTATCACCAGGTAATAACTTGATATAATGCATACGCATTTTTCCAGAAATATGTGCGATCACAATATGTCCATTCTCTAACTCTACACGGAACATCGCATTTGATAATGCTTCGATGATGGATCCGTCTTGTTCTATTGCTGATTGTTTTGCCATAAATTAAGCTACTGCTTTTCTATTTTTACCACTTTTCATCAAACCATCATAATGCTTATTCAACAAGTATGAATTTATTTGCTGCATCGTGTCTATGGCAACACCAACCATAATTATTAATGAAGTACCTCCAAAAAACATTGCCCAAGATTGTTGAACATCCATAAGACTTACAACAATTGCTGGGAACACAGCTATTAAAGCAAGAAATAAAGATCCTGGAAAAGTTATCAATGACATCACTTTATCAAGATAATCTGAAGTTTCAACCCCTGGTCTAATACCTGGAATAAAACCACCGCTTCTCTTTAAATCATCAGACATTTTATTAGTAGGAACCGTAATTGCAGTATAAAAGAAAGTAAATACAATTATTAAAGTTGCAAATACTAAATTATACCAAAACCCGAACATATTACTAAACGCACCAACAATTGATTGCGATGTATCTGATTTAGATAAACCTGCTAAGGCAGCTGGAATAAACATAATTGCTTGCGCAAAAATGATCGGCATAACTCCAGAAGCGTTAAGCTTCAAAGGAATCCATTGTCTGTTTCCACCCAGCATGTCTTGTTCAAAATCACCTGACGTTGTACGACGTGCATATTGAACAGGAATTTTCCTGATCGCCATAACCAATAGTACACAACAAATGATAACTAATAACCAAATGATAATTTCAATAACCAACAACATCGGACCACCATTATTATTGGTAACTCTTGTTGTAAACTCTTGAATAAAAGCTTGAGGTAATCTAGCTAAAATCCCAACCATGATTAACAAAGAAATACCATTCCCAATTCCTTTATCTGTAATCTTTTCTCCAAGCCACATAGCAAAAATAGTACCTGTAACCAGAATAACTACCGATGAAAATAAGAATTCAAATGAATTGAAACCCAATAAAAATGCATTACTAGGTAACGTTCTATATAAATTATAGATGTAAGTTGGGCCTTGAACTAAAGTAATTCCAATTGTCAACCAACGCGTAATTTGATTAATCTTTTTTCTACCGCTTTCCCCATCACTTTGTAGTTTTTGCAAATAAGGAATAGCTATTCCCATTAACTGAACAACAATAGAGGCCGAAATATAAGGCATAATTCCCAAAGCAAAAACAGAAGCTTGAGAGAATGCACCTCCAGTAAACATGTCAAGAATTGAACCAATTCCTTCTTTAGTTTGCCCAGCTAAATTACCTAACTGTGTAGCATCAATACCTGGAAGAGTAACTTGTGCACCAAAACGATACACTAATAGCAAACCCAATGTAATCAGGATTCTATTTTTTAGTTCCTCAATTTTCCAAACATTGCTTATTGATTCAATAAATTTCTTCATATTAATTGAAAAATTACATTATTACAGCTTCTCCACCAGCAGCTTCAATAGCAGCTTTTGCAGTAGCAGTAAATTTGTGAGCGGTTACTTTTAATTTTGCTGTCAATTCACCTCTACCTAAAATCTTAACGATTTCATTTTTAGTAGCCAAACGATTAGCAACATAAACTGTCATATCAACAGTATCTTTAATAACACCATTATCAACCAAAAGTTGCAGTGTATCAAGATTGACACCTTCGTAATCTTTACGATTGATGTTTGTGAAACCAAACTTAGGCACACGTCTTTGAAGTGGCATTTGCCCTCCTTCAAAACCAATCTTTTTAGAATAACCAGAACGAGATTTTGCTCCTTTGTGACCTCTTGCAGAAGTACCACCTTTTCCAGAACCTTCTCCTCTACCTAATCTTTTATTTTGATTGTGTGTAGAACCTTCAGCAGGTTGTAAGTTACTTAAATTCATAACAGTATTTGTTATTTAGTTTCTTCAACAGAAACTAAGTGTTTAACTTTATTTATCATCCCAAGGATTGTAGGGTTTGAATCATGCTCTACAACTTGTCCCATTTTACGCAGACCTAAAGCTTCTAATCCTCTCTTTTGAGTAAGAGGACAGTTGATTTTGCTTCTAACTTGTTTTACTAATAATTTAGCCATAATTTCCTTGAATTAACCTTTAAAAACTTTTTCTAAAGAAACACCTCTTTGTTTTGCAACAGTATAAGCGCTTCTCATTTGTAATAAAGCATCAAAAGTTGCTTTCACTACGTTGTGAGGATTTGAAGATCCTTGAGATTTAGACAATACATCATGAATTCCTACTGACTCAAGAACTGAACGAACAGCTCCACCAGCAATAACCCCTGTACCATGAGAGGCAGGAATCAAGAATACACGTGCACCACCAAATTTACCTTTTTGTTCGTGAGGAACTGATTGACCATTCAAAGGAATTTTAACTAAATTTTTCTTAGCATCTTCTACTGCTTTCGCAATTGCTTCAGAAACATCTTTAGATTTTCCTAATCCGTGTCCAACCACTCCATTTTCATCACCTACAACTACAATAGCAGAAAAACCAAAAGCTCTACCACCCTTTGTAACCTTAGTAACACGATTAACACTTACCAAACGATCTTTTAATTCAAGACCACTTGGTTTTACTAACTCTACATTCTTGTATTTACTATTAGACATACTATATTAGAATTTAAGTCCAGCCGCTCTTGCGCCTTCCGCTAATGATTTAATACGTCCGTGATATAAATAACCTCCTCTATCGAAAGTTACTACGTCTATCCCAGCTTTTAAAGCTTTTTCAGCAACTAGTTTTCCAACCGCTGTAGCAACTTCAATATTCGTACCGTTACCTATTTCTTTTTCTCTTGAAGAAGCCGCCAACAAAGTAACTCCATTTACATCATCAATAAGTTGAGCATAAATTTCTTTGTTACTTCTAAATACAGATAGACGTGGATTAGTAGCAGTACCACTAATTGTTTTTCTAATTCTGAATCTAATACGTTGTCTTCTTTCAGGTTTTGTTAATGACATAATCTTATTTTTTAAGCTGATTTACCTGCTTTTCTTCTTAATACTTCACCTACAAATTTAACACCTTTTCCTTTGTACGGTTCAGGCTTACGGAAACCTCTGATTTTCGCAGCAACTTGACCTAAAAGTTGTTTGTCAAATGATGTTAATTTCACAATTGGGTTTTTCCCCTTTTCAGAAATCGTCTCTAACGTCACTTCTGGAGCAATGTCTAATACAATATTATGTGAAAAACCAAGTGCCAAATCTAATTTTTGTCCTTGATTGGAAGCTCTATAACCAACTCCAACTAACTCTAAAGATTTTGTAAAACCTTCGTTTACACCGATAATCATATTATTGATTAAAGATCTGTATAAACCATGCTTTGCTCTTTGATCTTTATGATCAGACGATCTTTCAACTTGAACTTGACCATCTTCAACTGTTACAGTAACGTCCGAGAACTCCTGTGTAAGCTGACCATTCTTTCCTTTAACTGTAATAATACCATTTGCAACTTCAACAGTTACACCAGCAGGGATTACAACCGGATTTTTACCTATTCTTGACATCTTCTACTATTTTAATGATTAGTAAACGTAGCAAATTACTTCACCACCAACATTTAACTGTCTGGCTTTTTTTCCTGTCATCAAACCTTTTGATGTGGAAACAATAGCAATTCCCAATCCGTTAAGAATTCTAGGGATTGATGAAGAACCTGAATACTTACGTAAACCCGGTTTACTAATTCTTTGGATATCTTTAATTACAGACTCTTTAGTATCTTTATCATACTTCAAAGCAATCTTGATTGAACCCTGTACAGCGTTGTCTTCAAACTTGTAACTCAAGATATAACCTTGATCGAATAGGATCTTGGTTATTTCTTTTTTTAGATTAGATGCAGGAATTTCAACAACTTTATGGTTTGCAGCCACAGCGTTACGAACTCTTGTCAAATAATCTGCAATAGGATCTGTATACATGTGCATTAATTTGCGGTTATGGTTTTCATAGGATACTCATCCTATGAACCTTTAACCAATTTATAAAAATGTTTTGTTAACGTAAATTAATTACGTCTACCAAGATGCTTTTTTAACACCTGGGATCAATCCGTTATTTGCCATCTCACGAAATGTAACACGTGAAATACCAAATTGACGCATATATCCTCTAGGTCTACCAGTTAATTTACAACGATTGTGCAAACGAACAGGCGAAGCGTTTTTCGGTAATTTTTGCAAACCTACGAAATCTCCAGCTTCTAACAAAGCTTTTCTTTTCTCAGCATACTTTGCTACCGTTTTTTCTCTCTTAACCTCACGGGCTTTCATTGATTCTTTAGCCATATCTTAATTCTTTTTAAAAGGTAAACCTAATTCAGCCAATAATGATTTTGCTTCTTTATCTGTTTTTGCAGAAGTAACAAATGAAATATCCATTCCTGATATTTTGTTTACTTTGTCAATATCAATTTCTGGGAAAATGATTTGCTCCAAAACACCAAGATTATAGTTTCCTCTTCCATCAAAACCAGTAGCTTTAATTCCGCTAAAATCTCTAACACGTGGTAAAGCAGAAGTAATAAGTCTATCTAAAAACTCATACATTCTTTCTCCACGCAAAGTAACTTTTGCTCCAATAGGCATTCCTTTTCTCAATTTGAATGACGCAACGTCTTTCTTTGAAATAGTAGATACTGCTTTCTGTCCAGTGATCTTTGTTAACTCTTCAACTGCATAGTCGATTAGTTTCTTATCAGATACAGCTGCACCAACTCCTTTACTTAAAACGATTTTTTCCAATTTTGGAACTTGCATTACGTTTACGTATCCGAATTCTTCTTTAAGAGCAGCAATTACTCTGCTCTTATATTCTTCTTTTAGTCTAGGTATATACGCCATTACTATAGTACTTGATTAGATTTTTTTGAAAATCTTACTTTCTTATCTCCTTCTACTCTAATTCCTACTCTAGTTGTTTCCTTAGTTTTAGGATCAATTAAAGAAATGTTAGATATTTGTATAGAAGCTTCTTTCTTTACGATACCACCTTGAGGGCTTTTTGCACTTGGTTTCGTATGTTTTGAAACCATGTTTACACCTTCAACAATCGCTTTGTTTTTCTCTTTGTACACGCGTAAAACTTTACCTTCAGCACCTTTATGGTCTCCAGCAATTACTCTTACGATGTCACCTGATTTTATTTTTAGCTTTATCATCTTAAAACGAATTAAAGCACTTCTGGTGCTAATGATACAATTTTCATGAATTGTTTTTCACGAAGTTCTCTTGCTACCGGACCAAAAACACGAGTTCCTCTCATTTCACCAGCAGCATTTAATAACACACATGCGTTGTCATCAAATCTAATGTATGAACCATCGGCTCTTCTTACTTCTTTTTTGGTACGTACAACAACTGCAGTTGAAACAGCTCCTTTTTTAACGCTTCCGTTAGGTGCTGTATCTTTGATAGAAACTACAATCTTGTCTCCAACAGAGGCATACCTTCTTTTGGTACCTCCTAAAACACGGATAGTTAAAACTTCCTTTGCTCCAGTGTTATCTGCTACTTTTAGTCTTGATTCTTGTTGTACCATAATTATTTAGCTCTTTCTAAGATTTCAACTAACCTCCAACATTTTGTTTTACTCAAAGGACGCGTTTCGCTAATCCTTACAGTATCTCCAATGTTACAGTCGTTCATTTCGTCGTGTGCATGATACTTTTTAGTTTTCAACACGAACTTACCGTATAATGGGTGTTTTACTTTACGCACTTCAGCAACTACGATAGATTTATCCATCTTGTCTGAAGTCACAACACCAACTCTTTCTTTTCTTAAATTTCTTTTTTCTTCCATCTTTCAGCAGATTACAATTATTGCAACTCTCTTTTAGTAAGTTCCGTAGCTAATCTTGCAACTGTTCTTCTTACACTTCTAATTTGAAGTGGATTCTCAATTGGAGAAATAGCGTGAGCCATTTTTAGGTCGGCATATGCCTTCTTAGTCTGGCTAAGTTTTTCTTGCAACTCCGCTGCAGAAAGATCTTTTATTTCTGATTGTTTCATAATATACTATAAATTATGCTTCGAAATCTCTAGCAACGACAAATTTAGTTTTTACTGGAAGCTTTTGAGCCGCAAGACGTAACGCCTCTTTTGCAACTGACAAAGGTACTCCTCCAACTTCAAACATAATTCTTCCGGGTTTAACAACGGCAGCCCAATACTCAACTGCACCTTTACCTTTACCCATACGTACCTCAAGAGGTTTCTTGGTGATCGGTTTGTCTGGAAATATTTTGATCCATAACTGTCCCTCTCTTTTCATAAAACGAGTTGCAGCAATACGCGCAGCTTCTATTTGACGAGAAGTTAAGAACATTCCATCTTCATGTACAGATTTAATACCAAACATTCCATTAGAAAGTTCATGTCCTCTTTGGGAATTCCCTTTCATTTTACCTTTTTGTACCTTACGGTATTTTGTTCTTTTAGGCTGTAACATTTTACTTTAGTTTAAAAATTTACTTTCGTTTACGAGCGTCTGGTTTACCACCTTTATTAAAAGGCTTTCTATCTCCTCTTGGAGAATCACCACCTTTACCACCAGTACCAGATTGTTTTTTGTCCATTCCAGCAAGCGGAGAAAGATCTCTCTTTCCATAAACTTCACCTTTCATGATCCATACTTTGATACCCATTCTACCATAAGTAGTATGAGCTTCAGCCAAAGCATAATCAATATCAGCTCTGAAAGTTGATAGAGGAATTCTACCTTCTTTGAAACCCTCTGAACGAGCCATCTCAGCACCATTCAAACGACCAGAAATCAAAACTTTGATACCTTCAGCGTTCATACGCATAGAAGCAGCAATTGCCATTTTGATTGCACGTCTGTAAGAAATTCTGCTTTCGATTTGACGACAGATGCTTGTAGCAACTAGATACGCGTCAAGTTCAGGTCTTTTAATTTCAAAAATGTTGATTTGGACCTCTTTGTCAGTAACTTTTTTAAGTTCTTCTTTCAACTTGTCTACCTCTTGTCCACCTTTCCCAATAATGATACCAGGTCTAGCAGTAGTGATAGTAACGGTTACAAGTTTTAAAGTTCTCTCAATAATTACTTTAGATACACTAGCTTTTGATAAACGAGCATGGATATACTTTCTGATTTTGTGATCCTCGGCAAGTTTATCACCGTAATCATTTCCACCATACCAGTTTGAGTCCCATCCTCTGATGATACCAAGTCTGTTTCCAATTGGATTTGTCTTTTGTCCCATACTGCTTAAGAATTGCTTTGTGTGTTATTGATAGCTCCAAGCACGATTGTTACGTGATTAGAACGTTTTCTTATTCTGTGTGCACGACCTTGTGGAGCTGGACGAAGTCTTTTCAACATCATTCCACCATCAACTGTAATCGTTTTAACAAATAAACCAGCCTCTTCCATATTAGCATCTGGGTTTTTTGCTTGCCAGTTGGCAATAACAGATAAAACCAATTTCTCTAATTTTCGTGAAGCCTCTTTAGAACTAAATCTTAAGATGTTTAATGCTCTTTCTACCTTCTGACCTCTTACTAGATCTGCTACTAAGCGCATTTTTCTAGGTGAAGTAGGGCAGTTATTTAACTTTGCGAAGGCCAAAGACTTATTAGCCTCTTTTCTTGCATCTGCTGTTTCTCTTTTACGAACTCCCATTGCTTCTTATTTTTTACCTTTATTTTTTGCTCCAGCATGACCTCTAAAAGATCTAGTTGGTGAAAATTCTCCTAATTTGTGACCTACCATGTTTTCTGTTACGTAAACTGGTACAAATTGACGACCGTTATGAACTGCGATAGTTTGTCCAACAAAGTCTGGAGTAATCATAGAAGCTCTAGACCATGTCTTAACCACTCCTTTATTTCCACCTGCAATGTTTTCTTGAACTTTCTTGTCTAACTTATAATGAACGAAAGGTCCTTTTTTTAATGAACGTGCCATATCTTATTATTTCTTTCTACGTTCTACGATATACTTGTTACTCGGGTTTTTCTTAGAACGAGTTCTATAACCTTTAGCTGGTATTCCATTTCTTGAACGTGGATGTCCACCAGAAGAACGTCCTTCACCACCACCCATTGGGTGATCGACAGGGTTCATTGCAACAGGTCTTGTTCTAGGTCTTCTTCCTAACCATCTTGTTCTACCAGCTTTTCCTGATACAACTAATTGGTGATCTGAATTAGAAACCGCTCCAATTGTAGCCGAACAAGTCAACAAGATTAATCTTGTTTCTCCTGAAGGCATTTTAATTGTAGCATATTTTCCATCTCTTGCCATTAATTGAGCAAATGTTCCAGCAGAACGAGCGATTACAGCTCCTTGACCTGGTCTCAATTCAATACAAGAAATTACAGTTCCAAGTGGAACTCTACTTAAAGGTAAAGTATTACCAATTTCAGGTTGAGATTCTGGACCAGAAACTAATTTCTGACCAACTTTCAATCCGTTTTGAGCAATAACATACGTTTTCTCACCATCAGCATAAGCTAACAATGCAATAAAAGCAGTACGATTTGGATCATATTCAATTGACTTAACCGTAGCTGGAATTCCTTCTTTTGTACGTTTAAAATCAATGATACGATATCTCTGCTTGTGACCACCACCCGTATAACGCATGGTCATCTTTCCTTGACTATTTCTACCACCAGAGTTTTTTATCGGCGCTATCAAAGAGCGTTCCGGCTTATCAGTTGTAATGGCGTCATAACCATTCACAACTCTAAATCGCTGACCTGGGGTAATAGGTTTTAATTTTCTTACTGACATTTTATCTTAGATATTGTTGTAAAAATCAATTGTTTCTCCTTCTTGTACTTGAACAATTGCTTTTTTAATTGCATTAGTCTTTCCACTGATCAAACCACTTTTAGTGTATTTTGTAGTTCTATCCGGTCTTACGTTCATCGTGTTAACACTCAAAATAGTTACACCATAAGCAGCTTCAACAGCTTTCTTAATTTGCACTTTATTTGCTTTTTTGTCAACAACGAATCCGAAGCGGTTTAAAACTTCACTTTCTTTGGTTACTTTTTCTGTTACTATAGGCTTAATTATGATGCTCATATCCTATTATTTACTTAAATTTTCTTCAATTATCTCCAAAGAACTCTCTAAAAGCACTAAATTATTAGCGTTTAATATAGCGTAAGTGCTTAATTCTAAGCTACTTACAACGCTAGAGCCTTTTAAATTGCGTGACGACAAATATACATTTTTATTTACATCACCCAACACAAACAGGGATTTTTTATTCTCTAACTCTAAAGCTTTCAAAACGTTGATGAAATTTTTAGTGTTTGGAGTTTCAAAATTAAAGTCTTCAAGAACGATAATATTCGACTCTTTTGCTTTAATTGAGAAAGCAGATTTTCTAGCCAAACGTTTCAAGCTTTTATTCAATTTGAATGAATAACTTCTTGGTCTTGGTCCGAAAACTGTTCCACCACCTTTAAACAATGGATTCTTTGCACTACCCGCACGAGCTGTACCAGTCCCTTTTTGTTTTTTAATCTTACGAGTAGATCCAGCAACTTCAGCTCTTTCTTTAGCTTTGTGCGTTCCTTGACGTTGATTAGCAAGATATTGCTTTACATCAAGATATACTGCGTGATTGTTTGGTTCTATACCAAATACTGAATCAGAAAGTTGAACTTTTCTTCCAGTATCTTTTCCGTTGAAATCTAATACTTTTGCTTCCATTACTTCTGAATGATTACATAAGAGTTGTTATGTCCAGGAACACATCCTTTAATAACAAGTAGGTTCTTATCAGCAACTACTTTTAAAACTCTAAGGTTTTGAACTTTTACATTGTCTCCTCCCATTCTTCCAGCCATACGCATTCCTTTGAATACTCTAGATGGATAAGATGAAGCTCCTACAGAACCTGGCGCTCTTAAACGGTTGTGTTGACCGTGAGTTGCTTGACCAACACCACCAAAACCGTGACGTTTTACAACCCCTTGAAAACCTTTACCTTTAGATACACCTTGTACATCTACAAATTCTCCTTCAGAAAAAATAGAAACATCAATAAGATCTCCTAATTTTTGCTCTGTTGCGAAATCTTGGAATTCAACGACTTTTTTCTTAGCTACAGTTCCCGCTTTTTTAAAGTGACCTAACGCCGCTTTAGTGGAATGTTTCTCGTTTTTGTCATCGAAACCTAGTTGCAACGCTTCGTACCCGTCAACACCTTTGGTTCTGACTTGGGTAACAACGCATGGACCAGCTTCGATTACTGTACAAGGAATATTCTTCCCGTTCTCGTCGAAAATGCTAGTCATGCCGATTTTTCTACCAATTAACCCAGACATAAATATTAATTATTAATTACTAAAATTCCCTTCAATTTAAAAACAACAGATGTTTCCAAACAGGGAGTGCAAAAGTAGAGATTAAAATTGAATATACCAAACCCTAATAAAAATTAAATCGCTCATAATCAAAATTCAAGAAGCAAAAAGATCGATTAAAGATTTTTGTATCTTTTAAAATAAATTACAGGAGCTTCTTTTTAAAAATACTTCACTCCAAAATTCATAAACAAAAAAAACAACAAATACCCGTGATAGAGCTAAAATTAAGGCATTACAAAAACTACTTCCTTAAATTATAAAATCAAGAACCAGTTATTAGTAGTGGTTTATAAAATTCAACCCCATAAAAAAAGCGAGACAGAACTGCCTCGCTTTTTTTTATAAAATATAAAAAATTATACTTTTATTTCAACTTCAACTCCACTTGGCAATTCAAGTTTCATCAATGCATCAATAGTTTTTGAAGATGAAGAATAGATATCAATCAATCTCTTGTATGACATAACTTCAAATTGCTCTCTTGCTTTTTTGTTTACGTGCGGAGAACGTAGAACCGTAAAAAGTTTTTTATGAGTTGGTAATGGAATTGGTCCTGTTACAACTGCACCGGTACTTTTTACCGTTTTTACAATCTTTTCAGCAGACTTGTCTACCAACATGTGATCGTAAGATTTTAATTTTATTCTGATTTTTTGACTCATTTTCTTAAAGATTATGCGTTTCCTTTTGCTTTTTTGATAACTGCTTCCGAAATATTAGAAGGCGTTTCAGAGTAGTGTGAAAATTCCATAGTAGATGTTGCTCTACCTGATGAAAGCGTTCTTAACGTAGTTACGTATCCAAACATTTCAGATAATGGCACATCTGCCTTAATAGTTTTAGCACCAGCTCTATCACCCATATCATTCACCTGACCTCTACGACGGTTGATATCACCTACGATATCTCCCATGTTTTCTTCTGGTGTAATCACTTCCATTTTCATGATTGGCTCTAATATAACAGCACCAGCTGCTTTAGCTACCTCTCTATAACCCATTCTTGCCGCAAGTTCAAAAGAAAGTGCATCAGAATCCACCGGGTGGAAAGATCCGTCTAATAAGGTTACTTTCAAACTATCTACTTGGTATCCTGCTAAAGGACCCGTTTTCATAGCTTCTCTAAAACCTTTTTCAACTGATGGAATATATTCTTTAGGAACGTTACCACCTTTCACTGCATTCACAAATTGCAAACCTACAGCAGCTTTACCGTCAACTTCATCAGCAGGCTCAAGTCTAAATACGATATCACCGAATTTACCACGACCTCCAGATTGTTTCTTGTATGTTTCTCTATGTTGAGCAGATTTTGTAAAAGCTTCTTTGTACTCAACTTGAGGCTCACCTTGGTTTACTTCAACTTTGAATTCACGTTTCATTCTATCTACTAGGATATCTAAGTGAAGCTCACCCATGCCAGAAATAATAGTTTGACCTGAAGCCTCGTCTGTTCTAACAGTAAACGTAGGATCTTCTTCAGCTAATTTAGCTAAAGCCATACCCATTTTATCTACGTCAGCCTTAGTTTTAGGCTCAATAGCAATACCAATTACTGGCGCAGGGAATTTCATTGACTCAAGAATAATTGGGTGTTTTTCATCACACAATGTATCTCCAGTTTTGATATCTTTAAATCCAACTGCCGCTCCAATATCACCTGCTTCGATATACTCAATTGGGTTTTGTTTGTTAGCGTGCATTTGGTAGATACGAGAAATTCTTTCTTTGTTTCCTGAACGCGTGTTCAAAACATAAGAACCAGCATCTAAACGTCCTGAATAAGCACGGAAGAAAGCTAAACGACCTACGAAAGGATCAGTAGCAATTTTAAATGCTAAAGCAGCGAATGGCTCTTTAACATCTGGCTTACGCAAGATTTTAGTTTGATCTTCTTCTAATAATTCAGCATCATCAGGATGAATCCCTTCGATACCTTCTTTATCCATTGGAGATGGCAAATATTTACATACAGCATCTAACATGAATTGAACTCCTTTGTTTTTGAAAGAAGAACCAGCAATCATAGGAATGATAGCCATATCCATTACAGCAGCTCTTAATGCAATGTTGATTTCTTCCTCTGTAATAGAGTTTTCATCTTCCATGAATTTTTCAAGCAAAGTCTCATCATAATCAGCTACTGCTTCAATAAGAATCGATCTGTATTCTTTCACTTCATCGAGCATGTCTTCTGGAATAGGCACAATCTCGTAAGTTGCTCCCAAACCTTCTTCATCCCAAACAATAGCTTGATTTCTAACTAAATCTACAACACCTTTGAAATCATTTTCTTCACCGATTGGCAAAGTGATTGCTACAGCATTAGATTTCAACATATCTCTTACTTGTTGACATACCATCAAAAAGTTAGATCCTTGTCTGTCCATTTTATTAACGAATCCAATACGTGGTACTCTGTATTGATCTGCTAATCTCCAGTTAGTTTCAGATTGAGGCTCTACACCATCAACAGCACTAAACAAGAATACCAAACCATCAAGTACACGTAAAGAACGGTTTACTTCAACTGTAAAGTCAACGTGACCTGGAGTATCGATAATGTTAAAGTGGTAAGGCAATGTTTCAGGCAACACTTTACCTTGCGTAGTTGGAAAATTCCATTCACAAGTTGTAGCGGCAGAAGTAATTGTTATACCTCTTTCTTGCTCTTGTGCCATCCAGTCCATTGTTGCAGCACCATCGTGTACTTCACCAATTTTATGTGATTTTCCCGTATAGAATAAAATACGCTCTGTTGTTGTTGTTTTACCAGCATCAATATGAGCAGCAATTCCTATATTTCTTGTATATTTAAGTTCTCTAGCCATTTCTTAAGAATTAAAATCTAAAGTGAGAGAATGCCTTATTAGCCTCTGCCATTTTGTGAGTATCCATTCTTTTCTTAACGGCAGCACCTTCTTCTTTAGCCGCAGCTAAACATTCTGAAGCTAACCTTTGAGCCATAGATTTTTCGTTTCTTCTTCTTGAATAAAGAATTAACCATTTCATCGCCATGGAGATCTTTCTATCTGGACGAATTTGCATAGGAATTTGAAATGTAGCTCCACCTACTCTACGACTACGTACTTCTACGTGAGGCATAACATTGGTTAATGCATCTTTCCAAATTTCTAATGATGGTTTCTCAGCATCTTGTTTTTTAGACTCAATGATGTCAATTGCATCATAAAATACTTTAAACGCTGTCGATTTTTTTCCATCCCACATTAAGTTGTTCACAAAACGTGTTACCAGTTGGTCATTAAACCTTGGATCTGGTAAAAGTGGTCTTTTCTTTGCCGCTCTTTTTCTCATGTCTTTTTTTTAATAAAATGTCAAACCAGTATTATCGCGAAGAATCACGCTTCTACAAGAATAACTTTTTAAATTACTTTTTTGCTTCTTTTGGGCGTTTTGCTCCGTACTTAGATCTTCTTTGCGTTCTTCCTGCTACTCCCGACGTATCAAGTGCACCACGAACGATGTGATATCTAACTCCTGGTAAATCTTTTACCCTTCCACCCCTAACTAATACTATCGAGTGCTCTTGTAAATTGTGTCCTTCACCAGGGATGTAAGCATTCACTTCATTACCATTTGTCAAACGTACACGCGCTACTTTACGCATTGCAGAGTTTGGTTTTTTTGGTGTTGTAGTGTAAACACGCGTACAAACCCCTCTTCTTTGAGGACAAGAATCTAAAGCAACCGATTTACTCTTCTTAGTTATCTGAGTTCTTCCTGTTCTTACTAATTGTTGAATTGTTGGCATAATTAATACTAAAAATTTCTTATTATATTAAATTCCCGCTTTTTACGGGGTTGCAAATGTAGAAAATATTTTTTACTCTACAAACGTTAATCAATTAATTTACAACAAGATTATTTTATCATTTGATTTTTATCTTAAAAATAAATATTTGCATTACATTTATTTAAAATACGAGCCCATTTGAAACCTTCTTTCAATTTAATATTCATCATGCTTTTTTGCCTTAGTTCTTCGGCACAAAGTTTTCGATTAATTGTTAAAGGAAGTAATTCGTTTGAAACAAAAACTATAGATTCTTTAAAATACAATGCAAAACACGAAAACACAAAATCAATTAACGATGAACTAATACAAATTTCTCAAAAACTATCCGATATAGGGTACATCGACAATACAACACAAGATTTTACTACTAAAAACGATTCCATTTTTGTCGCCAGTTTAAAACTAGGACCAAAAATAAGTACTGTTTACATTAAAGTGGGTTCGGATTTAATGTTACAACAAATTCCAAAACTAAAAAAAAAGGAAATCTTAATTATACCATATAGTGAAATAAATTCTTTTCTAAATCAAACAATCCAACAATTAGAGGAAAATGGTTTTGCACTTGCTAGAGTAAGCCTAACCAATATTTCAAGAAAAAAAAACGAAATATACACAGACTTAAAGGTTGAGTCGGATCAAAAAAGAATGCTTAACGCCATCGTGGTCAATTTCAAAGACACCAATCAAAACGCAAAATTTCCCAAAGGACATTTAGCACAGATTAACAGAAAATACAAAAACACTTTATTTAACCAAAAAATGGTGAATCAAATCTATCAGGATTTCGAAAAATTTCAATTCACCAACCAAGTAAAATATCCAGAAATTTTATTCACAAAAGATTCTACAAAGGCTTATGTATACCTCGAAAAAAGAAAATCCAATACTTTTGATGGTTTTATAGGATTTTCAAATAACGAAACATATAAAATAAGACTTAACGGATATGCTGACATAAAACTAGAAAACATTTTAGGTTCTGGTGAACTAGTATCAATATATTGGAAAAGCGACGGAAATGACCAAAAGACTTTTAATGCCAATATAGAATTACCATATATACTAAAATCACCGCTAGGACTAAAAGCTCAAATTCAATTATTTAGACAGGATAGTACTTTTCAAAATACAAAAACAGCTATTGATTTAAGCTACTTTGCAAATTACAACACCCGATTCTACTTAGGATACCAAAGAACAGCATCAAGTGACATACAAAACGCACTAGAAACATCGGTAGGAGATTTTAATAATTTATTTGTTACTGCTAGTTTGGATTACAAAAAATTAGATCAATATAATAATACATTTCTTATTAAAACAGCATTAAACTTTACTACTGGAATAGGTAATCGGCAGATATTAAATGAAACCGCAGAAAGAACTAAAAGCAATCAAATATTCGTTACCATCGAGGCAGCACACAATTTTAATTTAAACAAAAAGAATAGCATAAACATAAAAAGCCAAAATTACTACCTACAAAGTAACCGATACTTAGACAATGAACTGTATCGTTTTGGGGGATTTAACAGTATTAGAGGCTTTACAGAAAATAGCTTGAGAGCATACTTCACAACATCTATACTTTCAGAATACCGATACATAATAGCCTCTTCTTTATATGTTCATTCAATATTAGATTACTGCTTTTATAAAAACAGAACCAACCTTGAAAAAGCAGACAATACCAATAAACTTTTGGCAGTAGGATTTGGCTTTGGATTACAAACTAAAAATGGTTTATTGAAATTTGCACTTGCAAATGGAAAATCAGAAAAACAACAAATAGAATTTTATAACATAATTGTGCATCTTAGTTATAATGTTAAATTTTAATTTTAACAGTAATTAACAAATTTAATATTAGGATAGTTAACAAATTATTAAGAAGTTTGCGAAACTAATTCAAAATATTAAAAAATGAAACTAAAGTTTAATGGATTCTTAGTACTTTTAGTAGTACTAATGGCGCAACTTACTTTTGCGCAAGAAAGAACTGTTTCTGGTGTTGTTTCTGATAATGCAGGATTGCCTTTACCGGGCGTGAGTGTATTAGTAAAAGGAACTAAATCAGGGACACAAACTGATTTTGATGGAAAATTTTCTGTTAAAGCAAGCCCAAGCCAAGTTTTAGTATTTAGCTATCTTGGAATGAAAACTCAGGAAGTTAGTGCTGCATCATCGACCGTTAGTTTAAAACTAATGGATGATTCTGTTCAATTAGAAAGTGTTGTTGTTGGAGCATTAGGTATTAAAAGAACTAGAAATTCCGTAACATCTGCTTCACAAGTAGTAAGTAATAAAGAAATTACTCAAGCTGCTAACCCTAACGTCGTACAATCGCTTGTAGGTAAAGTATCTGGATTACAAATCAATAAAACTTCAAGTGGTGTAAACGCAGGAACTAGAATTGTATTAAGAGGATCTAGATCTATTACTGGTAACAACGAAGCGCTAATTGTAATTGACAATGCTATTTCAACAGCAGCTGCATTACAACAACTTCCACCAGAACTTGTTGAAAGTTTAAACGTTCTAAAAGGAGCTCAAGGAGCTGCTTTGTACGGTGAGCAAGGTGTTAATGGTGTAATTTTAGTTACAACTGTGAAAGGAGCAAAAGATGGAGGAAAACTAGTTGTTAGTGCAAACTCAGTAGTAGACTTTGAAACAGTTGCGTATGTACCTACAACTCAAAAAAAATATGGTCAAGGTTGGTTTGGAGCTCATGATCCATATGAAAATGGTTCTTGGGGAGAATTATTTGATGGAGTAAACAGAGACACAGGATTGCCTCAAGCTGATGGAAATTCTTTATCACTACCTTATTCTTTCATTAAAGATAATGTTAAGCAATTTTACCAAACGGGTACAACTTACCAAAATGGATTTTCACTTAATGCAGGAAACAATGAATCATTTATTTTGCTATCAGCAAATAAATTAAAAACTGAGTTTGTAGTAAACGGTGACGTTTTAGAGAGAAATAGTTTTTTATTAAAAGCTGGAAAAACACTTGGTAAATTTAGTATCGAGGCTAACGTTAACTATAACTACCAAAGATCAAGTGAAACATCACCAGGTTTATTGGGCGAATTAATTGAAACTCCCGGAAATATTCCGATTTCACAATTTGCAAATTCAGGTACTGAAGGACACTGGACTCAGTACTATTCAAGCCCTTATTGGACACTTAAAAACAACCGTAATGATGGTACAAGATCATTCGTGAATGCTATTGCTGCATTAAAGTACGAGATCAACAAAAACATCAATGTTACTTATACTGGAAATGTACAGTTTAACAACAGGGATTCACAATCTCACATCAACAGTTTTAAAGAAACCGCTTTTACAACCAGTATTGGAGCAAATAGAGATCAAACATCTCAATATTTTGCGAGTCAATCATTTACAAGAAACTTTTACGGTGACTTCTTGGTAAATTTAAATTATGACTTAACTGATAATTTAAATTTGAAAGTGAATGCTGGAACAAATATGCAAGACAATTCATTTAGAGTAACTTCTCAAGGTGGTACCAATTTAGATATACCTGGTTTCTACCATATTTCGAATGTTCTAAGTCCTTCAAATCCATCTGCACTAGATAACAGATATTTAAAATCTAATAGAGTAGATGCGCTTATAAATGTGGATTTAGCATACAAAGATTATTTATTCTTGAATGCTACTGGAAGACAAGCATTATCATCTGTTTTACCTGAAAAAAATAACAAGTTTTTGTATAATAGTGCAGGTGTCTCATTCATACCTACAATTGCATTTGACGGACTAAAAAGTGAGACTTTTAATTATGCCAAAATTGCAGCCAGTTATACAAGAGTTGGTAACTCATCAGCAGTACCAACTTATGCAATTAATGAAATTGGAGTGTCACCAACAGGTTTTCCATACGGTAATTTAGGTTCGTACATTGCTAATCAAAATCCAACTGATAAAGATATTGAACCAGAGTTTGTAACTACAACTGAACTTGACGTAAGCTTAGGTTTCTTCAATAATAGAATTACACTTGATGGATCTGTCTATAAAGCAGAAACTACTAATTTAATTACAAGAGCAACATCATCTTCTGCATCAGGTTTAGCAACATCTCAAACTAATGTAGGTGATATGACTACTACAGGTTTTGAGATTGATTTAGGTTTAACTCCTATAAGAACGAAAGACTTTAACTGGAATTTACGTGCAAGTTACGCAACAAACAAATCCGTAATCAATGCATTGGCTGAAGGAGCTAGCGAAATCAATTTACTTACTGATGCTACAACTGGAACTGGAATATTTGCACAAGTAGGTCAAGAGTTTCCTTTAATCAAAGGAACTACATTTGTTAGAGATGCTAATGGAGGCATAATTGTAAACGCTCAAGGTTTACCATCAAGAACTTCATCTAACTCAATTTTAGGTAAAGCTACTCCTGATTATATTTTAGGACTTACTAACTCATTCGAGTACAAAGGGTTAAAACTTACTGTGGTTATGGATTATAGAGATGGACATGATATTATATCTCAGACTAAATACGACTTAACTTGGCCAGGTAGGTTAGAAGAATCAGCTGATTTTGATAGAGATAATGGTTTCATCATGCCAAATACGGTAATTGAAACAGCGCCAGGATCTGGTGTTTACACACCTAATACTACTGTTGCATCTGCAGCAGGTTACGGAACAAATGGCGTAATTGATTATTACGATGCTTTAAGTAGAACAGGAGAGCACAATGTTATCGATGCTTCTGCATTTAAAGTACGTGAATTAGCATTAAGCTATTCATTACCTACCACTTTAATCAAAAGAATTGGATTAACTTCTTTAAAATTTGGTGTTAATGCAAGAAACCCATTCGTTGTTTTATCTAAAGAGAACAAGGGATATACTGACCCAGAGGCTTCAGTAAATGGATCTGGCGGTAATGGAATAGGATACTCAAATACAGGTCAATATCCAAGCACTAGAACAGTTGGTGGAAGCATCAATTTAACTTTTTAATACAAAACAAGATGAAAAAAATAAGTTTAATATTAGCGATCTTCGCTATATCTCTTTCTTCGTGTAGTGACTATTTGGAAGATAATATCACTCCAAACAGTCCATTAGCAAGTAGCTTACCACCACGATTGGTACTCCCTGGAGCACAAGCACAATCTTTTAGAGTTCAAGCTACGACAATGAACCGTTTAGGAAGTGTTATGTCTAATTCATGGGGTGGAAACATTTACCAATTTACAAATCCACTTCGATTAGAGTATTCCTATAATTTTGATAACACAACATATTCTGCAATATGGGATGGCCTATACAGAAGTGTTAGTAATTATCAAAATATAATTGAAACACCATTGCCAGATCAAGAATACTACATTGCAATTTCAAAAATTATGAAAGCGCATTACATGCAGTATATTGTAGATTTATATGGTGACGTTCCTTATTTTGAGGCTTTCAAAGGTCAAAGTAATACTACACCTGCTTACACTGATGATGCTGTTATTTACAAGGAACTAGTTAAGGAATTAGAGGAGGCTAGAGCATTAATAGCAAATCCAACTGCAACTACTGAAGGTGTAACAACTGATATTGTTTTTGCTGGAAATATGGCTAAATGGACAAAACTTGCAAACACTATAGAATTAAGAATCTTATTGAGACAAAGCAAATTAACAGATGCTGCAACTGTAACTTACTTAAACAGTAAATATGCCGATTTGCAAGCTTCAAACAATTTCGTTGATGCGGATGCATTGATCAACCCAGGGTATTCAGCAGCAAATAATGCACAACAAAACCCTTTCTACGGTGCAAATGTAAGAGATGCTGCAGGTTCGACAGCAGAAACCAACTTTACTTTCTTTACATCGTCTAAATATTTTGCTGACATTTTGAATGGAGCTACAGGTAGCGCCACTGCAGGTGTAATTGATCCAAGAAGATCAAGACTATGGACCACTGTAGGAGGAATAGTAGTAGGTACTGATCAAGGTCAGACTGCCCTTCCAGGACAAACTAACGCAACTAATCCAACATCTAGATTAGGAGTTGGACTTACAAGCGATATTGGAGCTACCCGTGCAGAAAGATCAAAAGTAGGTTCAGCAAGAGCGGGAGTTTTAATGCTTTTAGCTGAAAGTAAATTTTTACAAGCAGAAGCTGTAGAAAGAGGAAAGTTAACTGGAGTTGCAAAAACACTTTTTGACCAAGGTGTTCAAGCTTCATTCACTTACCTAGGGGCAACAATAGGTACTTATTTAACATCAGTTGATGCAACAAACGGATTTGGATATACTGGTAGTACAAACAAAATTCAAGCTATTTTATCTCAAAAATGGATTGCTTTGAGTGGTGTTCATGGTGTAGAAAATTACATAAACTATACTAGAACTGGTTTTCCAACTATTACATCCACAATCAATAATGCAAATATTCAAGCATCTAGACCAAAGAGATTGATATACCCAATATCAGAGTACAATGCAAATTCAGCTAATGTGCCTATTTTGACTTCAGCTCAAATTATTACACAAGGTCCATTCTGGTATGTACCGTAATTAATATTCTGGTTTATTATTTTAAGAGGCTGTCCAAATGGACAGCCTCTTTTTTTTGTGCCTTATAAATATAAAATTGATACTGTGACTATTAACCAAACTCAACGATTAAAGAACAAACAGGTCAATAAAAACTATTTAATTCAAAATATTTACGAAGCTATTGCTAAAAATTACCTTTTTTAAGAAAATTATAATCATAATTATAATTTATGTATTAAATAAAAATTCTTTATTAGTTATATTAACAAATAATTAGGACTTTTGTTTAAATAATCAAAACAATTAAAAATGAAACTAAAGTTCAATGGATTCTTAGTGCTACTAATAGTACTAATGGCGCAACTAACTTTTGCGCAGGAAAGAGCTGTTTCAGGAACTGTTACTGACAATGCGGGAATGCCTTTACCAGGCGTAAGTGTATTAGTTAAAGGAACAAAAACTGGAACACAAACTGATTTTGACGGTAGATATTCCATCAAAGCTAGCCCAAATGAGACGCTTATATTTAGCTACATTGGTATGAAAAACGAAGATCTTCTCGCAAAATCAACGTCTTTAAATGTGAAAATGCAAAGTACAGCAATGGAACTTGAAAATGTTGTAATTACTTCTCAGGGTATCAAAAGAGAGAAACAAGCAATTGGTTACGCAGTTAGCCAAGTAAAAGCTAAAGATTTAGAGCAAAGAACCGAAGGTGACATCGCTAGAGTTCTAAGCGGTAAAGCATCTGGTGTACAAATTATTAATGGTAGTGGAATTTCTGGTTCTGCAACAAACATCAACATTAGAGGTAACTACTCTGTTAGTGGATCATCTCAACCGTTATTCATTGTAGATGGTGTTCCTTTTAGTTCGGACACGAATGCTAATGGCTCGTTCATCAATGGAAATTCAGGATCAAGCAGATTTTTGGATTTAGATCCAAACAATATTGAAAATGTAAGTATTTTAAAAGGATTTGCAGCATCAACTCTATACGGAACAGAAGGTAGAAATGGTGTAATCTTAATTACTACAAAAAGCGGAAGTTTAAAAAAAGGACCTAAAAAAACAGAAATCTCTGTTAGTCAATCACTTTTTGCTAATGAAATAGCATCTTTGCCAGATTACCAAAATAAATTTGGTAACGGATTTGACCAAGCTTTTGGTAATTTCTATAGTAATTGGGGACCTGGATTCTATGCAAATGGTATTGGTGGATATGCAAATCCACTTTCTGGAATTGCTGCTGATGGCACTATTAAGCACCCATACGACAGAGCAAATTTAAATGCTTCATTCCCAGAATACATTGGTCAAAGAGTGCCATATTCTGCAAAAACTAATAACGTTAAGGATTTCTTTAGAACAGGTATTGTTGCAAGTACATCTGTTAACATAGCTGGAGCATCAGCTGACGGAAAAACAAGTTTTAACTTTAACTTTGGACACTTAGAAGACGAAGGTTTTACACCTGGTAACAAATTAGGTAGAAATTCTATCTCTATTGGTGGTAAATCTGCATTAAGTAACAAATTTACAATTAGCGGTACTTTAAACTATTCAAACACAAATTTCAGAAGCCCACCAGTTGCATTAAGTACAGGTTCAGGAGCTTCAGGAACAGGCTTGTCTGTGTTTTCGGATGTATTCTACACGCCTCGTAATGTTGATTTAATGGGATTACCGTACCAAGACCCTATTACGGGTGCAAGTGTTTATTATAGAAATGATGGTGGAATTGTAAATCCAAATTGGACTGTAAACAATGCTTTCACATCACAACTAACAAATAGAGTTTTTGGTAATTCAGCTTTGAAATACGACATTAATGACAATTTGAACATAACGTACAGAGTAGGTATTGACAATTATACTGAAAGAAACGCTTCTGGGACTAACAAAGGTTCGGGTGGTGCATCTACTGCAGGACCAGTTTTAGGAGATTACAGAACGTTTGATAACCTTAACACAATATGGGATCACAACTTCATATTAAACGGTCAATATACGCTAACTGATGATTTGGGATTAAACTTCAGTGTCGGAGCTACATCAAGATCTACAAAATATGATCGTCAAGGTGTTAACAGTGTGGAACAATTAGCATTTGGAGTGTTTAGACATTTCAATTTCAAAACACAAACTCCGATTCAAGCTACTGAAAACAGAAATATTGCAGGTATATACGCTCAAGTTGAATTTGATTATAAGAAATGGGCTTATTTGACACTTTCTGAAAGAAAAGATTGGGTATCTAATACAAATATCAACACATTAGATTATCCAAGCGCAAGTTTAGCACTTATTCCTACAAAAATGTTTCCTGAAATCGCATCAGACAAAGGATTAAACTATTTGAAAATAAGAATGGGTTATGGTACATCTGCTGGATTTGCAACAGGATACCCAGTTTCAAACAATGTAACATTGGCCCCTAGAGGACACATAGACGATTCAGGTACCACTTACCCTATCGTATCAGCAACTAATAGCTTAGGTAATCCTAATTTAAGACCTGAGTTATTGACTGAAATTGAAGTTGGTTTTGACTCTAAATTTCTTAAAAACAGAGTAAGTTTGGACTTCTCTTATTTTAGAAGAAAAACTAAAGATTTAATTACTGACAGACCATTACCGCCATCTTCTGGATTTGGGTCAACTAAGACTAATATTGGTCAAATAGATGGAGAAGGATTAGAAATTGATTTGGGAATTAATTTAATCAATCATGCAAACAATGGATTCAATTGGGATGTAAGTGCTAACGTAACTAAATCTAAATCCATAGTTACTTCTTTAGGTGCAGATGCAAGTCAAATAGTATATGACGGATACAGCAATTTAGGAAATGCAGCAATTCCAGGACAACAATTTGGAATTATTGTTGGAAGTAGAATCCAAAGAGATGCTGCAGGTAACAAAGTGGTAGAAAGTACAGGTTTGTACAAAGTTGAACAAGGTATCTTCAATATTGGTAATCCAAATCCTGATTACATTTTAAATGTATCAAATAGTTTTTCATACAAAAACTTTAATTTTGGATTCTTAATTAACTACACTCAAGGTGGGGATATGTATTCTCAAACTATATCAACGCTATTAGGAAGAGGACTAACAACTGACACTGAAGACAGATTAAACACTTTTGTATTACCTGGTGTTAAAGCCGACGGATCTGCAAATGATATTCAAGTTAATAATTCAGACTACTACTTCCAAAATATCATAGGTGGTGCTGATGAAATGAAAATTTATGACGCAACTGTTATTAGACTTTCTGAAATATCATTTGGATATAACTTACCAAGTAAAATGTTAGAAAAAACTCCTTTTGGGTCTCTATCTTTAACTGTTTCAGGAAACAACTTGTATTACAACGCAATAAACACTCCTAAAGGAATCAATTTTGATCCAAATGTAGCAGGTTTGGGTGTTGGTAATGGAAAAGGATTTGACCATTTAAATGGCCCAACGGCTAAAAGATATGGTTTCAGTATTAAAGCAAGTTTCTAAATTTAAAAAAAATAAATATGAACAATACAAAAAAAATAGCAAGTATATTAATTTTGTTCTTAGGGACACTATTATACTCTTCTTGCGAAACCATAGACATGGATATGAAAGAAGATCCAAATGCATTGTCTGTTGACAAAGCTGATGTCGATTTCTACTTAAATGGTATTCAACGTTCCTTTGCACTTAACATGCAAGATTATGGTAGAACAACTATGGAAGTAACTAGGATGACAAATATGTTTGGTAGAAGCTATGAAAATGCTTATAGTCCAGCTACTTTAGATATTAAATGGTCAGATTCTTATCAATCTGTATTAAAGAACATTCAGTTAATGAATGTTAAAGCCGCAGAAAAAGGATTGAAACGCCATATTGGAATAGGACAAGTGCTAGAAGCATATACTATTGTTAACTTAGTTGACTTTTTTGGTGATGTCCCTTACACAGAAGCTTTATTAGGATCAACTAATTTGAATGCAAAAGCAGATACTGGAGCTTCAATATACAATGCAGCATTAGTATTATTAGATAAAGCAATTGTAAATTTCTCTGGAACTAGTCCTTCTACGACTACTTTTAATGATTTCTATTACAATAAAGACTGGGCTAAATGGATTAAATTAGCTAATTCTATAAAGATGAAAATCTACATTCAAAAAAGATTAGTAGACCCTACAGCAATAGCTAGTTTTAATACTATTGTCTCAACAGGTAACTTTATGCAAACAGCAGCAGATGATTTCCAATTTGAATGGAACTCGAATGTTAACAATCCTGATGGAAGAAGCCCTTTATACAGCGATAACTATTTAACAACCGGTACTTCTGAATATCAATCAAATTGGTTCATGGATTTAATGCAAAGTGATAAATCAATTGCTGATCCTAGAATGAAATTTTACTTCTACAGACAGTTAAACGGACAATCTCCTATTGACCCTACTACTTTAAAGTGCACACTAGAACCAGCGCCTCAACATTATGTTACTGGTAATTATGTTTACTGCACATTAAGTAATGGTTACTGGGGCAGAGATCATGGAGACAATTTTGGTACTCCACCGGATGCTGACAAGAAAACAGCTTACGGAGTATATCCAGCGGGTGGTCGTTTTGATGACAACACATATAAAACTGTAAACAATATAAGTGGAGCAAAAGGTGATGGTATTACACCTATATTATTAAGTTCAACTATGGATTTTTACAGAGCTGAAGCTGCATTGTACGGAGGTACAGGAAATGCTAAGTCATTTATCTTATCTGGTGTACAAAAATCATTCACAAAAGTAAGATCTTTCATAACTAGAGATGCTGGTGCTATAGTATCAACTGTACCTCCTACAACAAGAGATGTAACTTATATGAATGAAGTTGGAAATAAATTTGATGCTACTACTTTAACAGGTCAAAGAGAAATTCTTGCAAAAGAGTTGTTTATCTCATTATTCGGTAATGGTATAGATGCGTATAACTTTTACAGAAGAACTGGATTTCCTCAACGAATTCAACCAAATATTGAACCAAATCCTGGACAGTACATAAGATCATTTTTCTATCCTGCAAGTGAATCTTCTGCAAATTCAAATATGAAGCAGAAAGCTAGCGTTTCCGTAAGAGTGTTTTGGGATAACAATGCTACAACTGGATTTCCTATTGGTAACTAAAAAATAATAATTATGAAAACATATATAAAACAAATTACATATTGCTTTTTTGCAATTAGTATGATTCTATTGCAGTCTTGTACTAATGATGAAAGCACTCCTAATGATGTATTTAATAATACAACACAAGGTGCGATTTTAAGAACTATAAAAGTTAACCAAGGTACATTTAACTTCTTTGACACTAGTTCAAAATGGTCGGTGACTGTTGAAGAACAAGATAATACTCAAGGTGAATTATTTTCAGAAATTCAATTGTTCGCAACTCACACAAAAAACGGAGTTACTGCAACCGAAAAACTTGTAAAAATAATACCTGCATCAACTTTTACAAAAGGAGAAAATGGTTTACCTAGAGGCGAAGTAAGTGCAACATTAGCTGAAACATTGGCTAAATTAGGACTAACTACTGGACAGTATACAACTTCAGACAAAATTTCGATGAGATTAGTTCTAAAATTAACAGATGGCAGAACTTTTTCTAACACTAGCTCAGCCGGAGCAGTTATTGGAGGGGTCTATTTTTCATCACCCTTTTTATATTCTGTACAATTCTTTTGTCCGTTAGCTAATGTATCTACTTTCAATGGAAACTACAAAGTAACTGCTGATGCTTGGCAAGATTATTCTGTTGGAGATATTGTACCTGTACAATACGTTCCAGCAGATGGTTTATACAAATTTAGAATTAATAACACCAATAATCCATATCTTGTAAATTCATCAACTTCCTATATTATTGTAACTGTAAACCCTACAAATGCGGCAGTAACTGTTACATCAAACGAAGTGTGGAATTATGGAGGAGGGTTTTTAACAACTGTAACTGGATCAGGAACTGTAGGTTCTTGTACAGGTGACATTAACTTAAAATTAAACTTTAGTGGATCTTCACAAAATCAAACTTTCAGCTTAGTTAAAATATAGATTAAATAAATTTTCATATATCTAAAACCGCCATCATTACGCTGGCGGTTTTTTTATATCTTTGCACAATGGAAAAAGAACATCAAATATTCGGGATTAGAGCAATTATAGAAGCAATTCAATCTGGCGCAACTGTTGATAAAGTGTATATTCAGAAAGAAGCGACTAGCGAACTTATGAAAGACTTAATGAAGGTAATGAAGCGTGGGAATATTAACTTTTCTTATGTTCCAGTTGAAAAACTAAACAGATTGACTCCCAATAACCATCAAGGTGCTGTAGCGACCATATCCCCTATTTCATTTTTTGATTTAGAATCATTGATTGAATCCGTTATTGAAAACGGTAAAAAACCATTATTTTTAATATTAGATCAAATATCTGACGCACGTAATTTTGGTGCCATCATAAGAACTGCAGAATGTACTGGTGTAAATGGCATTATTGTTCAGAAGGCAGGATCAGCGCCAGTGAATGGAGATACTGTAAAAACATCAGCAGGAGCCGTGTTCAATATTCCTATTTGTAAAGTAGAACATATCAAAGATGCTATTTTTCTTTTGCAAGCGAGCGGCATTAAAACAGTAGCGGCAACAGAAAAAACGGATCAAACTATTTATGATATAACTTTAAACGAACCTGTAGCAATTATCATGGGTTCTGAAGATCGAGGTGTCAATCCATCTGTATTGAAAATTGTTGACGAAAAAGCGAAGCTTCCAATGTTTGGAACTATTGGTTCACTGAATGTTTCCGTAGCTTGTGGTGCTTTTTTATACGAAGCTGTAAGACAGAGAAACTAATTCTCCCAGCGCATCCAAAACGGATTAAGGTGAAATAGAACATACAAAAGGAATTAAGACTTTGGTTTTGATTCCTTTTTTTCGTTTGAAACAATCTCGTAATCAACTGCTACATTTGAAGAATAATATGCTACAAATTCTTCTAATTCTGCATTTTCTTCCAATTTTGGTATATTGACAAAATTACCATTCTCATCAAATCGCTGCATAAATTTGTCTTCGGAAGGATCAAAATCTGGATGTTCCCAATCGTACTTTAGCACTTTCTTGTATTCTGGAGCTTTATAAATCAACGAGAGCAAAAATCCAGTTACCAATCCGCCTAGATGTCCTTCCCAAGAAATTGACTTCTCGCCAGTAATTTCTGGACTTGGAAAAACATACCAAACCATACCGCCATATATAACTATTACTGCCAAGGAAAGAGCTACAAGTCTATTGTATTTAGTTTGTATTCCTTTAAAAAAAACAAAACTGAATAACACATAAATTAATCCACTTGCTCCTATGTGGTAATTGCTTCTGCCAATAACCCAAGTAATCAATCCCGATAATAAAACCCCGAATGAGATCACCTTCACGGTTTGCTCTGGATAGAAAAATTGCAATGCAGCTAATAAAATAAGTAAAGGGACTGAATTGTTATAAAGATGCTCCATATCAGCATGAATAAACGGACTAAAAAAGACTCCTTGCAAACCTGAAAATGTTCTTGGCAAAATTCCGTTTTCAACAAAGTCAAAATCAAATCGAATTTCAAGCCAAAAAATAAACCACAGGAATACTACAAAAAAAAGAGGGAGCGCAATAACTGCATTCGTAAATTTGAAATGCTTTTCCATGAATAACGAAATATTTAATGTGAAATAATTAGTTCAAAAACTTCACCAAAAGCAATTTAATGCTATTTTGTCATATTTAAACCGAAAACCTGTATTTAATGCTACTCCATAGCCCAGATGGAAACGGCATCCTTTTATATCTCGTTTTTTAACGAGATATAAAAGATATAGTGCACAGCTGGAAATAGCTCCAAATAAAAATAGTAATTTTACCGGTGTCATATTTCTAATTTAGGATTATAATTTTTAGACCCTAATGCCAGCGGACTGACGCATCATTTTAGATTTACAAAAAATGGAAGCACCACTTGCAGAACGCATACGACCACAAAAATTAGAAGACTACATCAGTCAATCCCATCTGGTAGGACCAAATGGCTCTTTGACACAACAAATCATTAATGGAATTATTCCTTCCATAATTTTATGGGGTCCACCCGGAACTGGCAAAACCACATTGGCACAAATTATTGCACAAGAATCGAAACGTCCCTTTTATATTTTGAGTGCAATTAATTCAGGCGTCAAAGATATTCGTGATGTGATTGAAAAAGCGAAGCAAAGTGGTGGTTTATTCACTGCAAAAAATCCTATTCTTTTTATAGATGAGATTCACCGTTTTAGTAAATCACAACAAGATTCTTTGTTAGGAGCCGTAGAAAAAGGTTGGATAACACTAATTGGCGCCACCACAGAAAACCCAAGTTTTGAAGTTATTCCTGCATTGCTTTCCCGTTGTCAGGTATATATTCTAAACGCTTTTACAAAAAAAGATTTAGAGTCTTTGCTGGAACGCGCCATGAAGACAGACCGCTATTTGTCTACAAAAAATATTGTTTTGCGCGAGACAGAAGCCCTATTGAGACTTTCTGGTGGGGACGGACGTAAGCTATTAAATATTTTTGAACTTGTTGTAAATGCATCTAATGAAGACGAGATTTTAATTACAAATGATTTGGTTTTTTCCTTAGTACAACAAAATACGGTTTTATATGATAAAACGGGTGAGCAGCATTACGACATAGTTTCGGCTTTTATAAAATCGATTCGAGGAAGTGATCCTAATGGTGCTGTATATTGGCTCGCACGAATGATTGAAGGTGGAGAAGACGTAAAATTTATTGCTCGAAGAATGCTTATTCTAAGCAGTGAAGATATAGGAAATGCAAATCCAACCGCTTTTATAATGGCCAACAATACTTTTCAAGCAGTGGCTACCATTGGTTATCCTGAAAGTAGAATACTTTTGAGTCAATGTGCGGTTTACCTCGCTACTTCTCCTAAAAGCAACGCATCGTACTTAGCCATAGGAACAGCGCAACAATTAGTGAAACAAACAGGAGATCTTCCGGTTCCCATTCATTTACGCAACGCTCCAACAAAATTAATGAAAGAATTAGGCTATGGTGAAGAATACAAATATGCTCATGATTACAACAATAATTTTGCCGATCAAGAATTTTTACCAGAAGCACTTAAAGAAACACCTATTTATATTCCTGGGAACAATTCAAGAGAAAACAGCATCAGGGAATTTTTAAAGAACAGATGGAAAGATAAATATGGTTACTAAAGCGCATAAAAAAGTCCAGATTGCTCCAGACTTTGCTACACTTTTATAAATTTTATAACCTAAAATTTAACGGCAATTTTTTCTGAAATTAATGTGTCATTTTGATAATATTCAAAAAACCATTGATTGTCTTTTAAAATCAGAGAGCCTTGCACTGAATCTTTTATCGCAATAAAAGAGTTGGCTTGTGATGTTTTTAATAATTTCATTACAACTTTTGGCGTGCTGTCTATTAACTGATAACCCGTAGATGTAGCTTGAGCATAAAGTAAATTGACATCCTTTGTATCAAGGAAAACAGTAGCCTCAGCAGAAACGGATTTTTCAACGACTGTAGTAGTCACAGGGTTTTGTACAATAGAGGTTCGAACTGCAACTTTGTTACCGTTATATTTATATTTCAATGCGTAAACTGATGCAAAAGCTTCGGTAAGCGCTTCAGTATAGGCTAACTTATACTCTTTTTCTTTGCTTTTCCCAATAGGGGATTTATAAATAACCTTACTATTACAATCCTTTAATGTAATGTACAATTTAGTCACCAAAAAACCGCTTTCGTTGCTAACATCAGCATATAAAATACTGCACCGGTCATTGTATTCCGCAGGAATGGAATCATTAGTATAAAAAGCGGTAAAACCTGCCTTACCTAAATTAAATTTTGTTAGCGTATTCAATCGGTATTGATTTTCTGCTTTCAAAAAATTAAATTTTAATGGAACGATTACGGCTTTATAGTCATTAACCGACTGCGCATACGAATAACCCACCATTAAGATTAGTAGTACTAGGAATGTCTTTTTCATTTTATAAATATTTTTTTAGTTCTAACAAATGATTTACTTGCTTGATGTGATTTGCTACTTGTAAGTTACTTTCATTAAAAAAAATAGCATCCAATCCGGCATTTAAAGCTCCTTGAACATCAGCATCTAAGCTGTCACCAATCATGATACTATTCTCTTTTTTTGCTTTGGCCAAATCTAAAGCATAATCAAAAATAATAGGGTTTGGTTTTTTGACTCCTGCCATTTCAGAATTAGTAACCGTTTGAAAATAACTAC
Organism: Flavobacterium frigidum; assembly: GCF_048286735.1. GTDB lineage: Bacteria > Bacteroidota > Bacteroidia > Flavobacteriales > Flavobacteriaceae > Flavobacterium. Next base: position 171,505 of record NZ_JBLVPU010000002.1, read on the forward strand.
CGAGGTTAGAATTATTTATTTTTTTATATTGAACAGCGGCAAATCCGTTGGTAATGATATGCAGCTTGTATTTTTGATTTAAATAGTCCAAAACCTCAAAAGTACCATCAAAAAGATGATTGTTTTCTGGTAAAAATCGAATGTAATCCTCCGCAATAACATCAATTTCCGAATCAGAAATAGAATAATTAATGGCGTCAAAAGAATGTTTTAATCGATTGTAACGCAATTCTTCGTGCGTAATCTTATCGTACTGATAGAGTTTCCAGCACTCTTGGTTGATGGGCACGTATTTTTCTATAAACAATTTTGTTTCTACTGATGGGTGATTATTTTTGAAAATAGTATCAAAAGTAATTTCAGAATTTTTATCAAAATCCCAAAGTGTATGATCTAAATCGAAAAATACATCTGTTATATGTGTTTGTTTCATTTTTTAATTTAAAATATTCCTTCGTCTACAAAGCTAAAATAACTGGTTTCAGTCACAATTAAATGATCTAACACTTTAATTTCTAAACTGTCGCCTGCCAATTTTAGTTTTTTTGTTATTTGCTTATCAGCATCACTTGGTATTAAAGTCCCCGATGGATGATTGTGACATAAAATTAATCCCGTTGCTCCCATTTCGAGCGCAGTTTTAAAAACAATACGCACATCTACAAGAGTCCCTGTAATGCCACCTTTGCTCAATTGTGCTTTTGAAATTACTTTGTTGGAATTATTTAAATAAATAATCCAGAATTCTTCATGTGGTAATTCGCCAATAATTGGCTGCATGATTTCAAAAATTATTTTGCTAGAGGTGACTTTTTTTAATTCGACAACCTCCTCCGCTCTCCTCCGCCTGCCTAATTCTAATGCTGCGATTATTGAAATCGCCTTTGCCTCGCCTATTCCTTTAAATTGAATGAGTTGTGACAATGATACTTTTCCTAACGCATTCAAATTATTATCTACACTTGCTAAAATTCGTTTGCTCAAATCCACCGCCGATTCGTTTCTGCTTCCTGAACCAATCAAAATAGCTATTAATTCCGCATCACTCAAAACACTTTTGCCCTTGAGCATCAGTTTTTCACGTGGCTTATCATCTTCGGACCAATTGGTAATAGGGAAAAAGGAATTTTCAGCCATTCATTTTAATGTTTAAATTGGTTTCCGCATGCAAATACTATTTTCTAAACCTACATAAGGCTCGTAATTCTCAACTATAGCATATCCTGTTTTTTGATATAAAGCAATGGCTTCCTTTTGTTTGTATAAAGTTTCCAAAACAGAAAAAGAATATCCCAAATTACTTGCCCAAGCTTCTAATTCAAGTAATATTGTTTGTGCCAAACCCATTCCTCGAACATCAGGTGAAACAAACATACGCTTTATTTCTATTGTATTTTTATCGTATTTTTTGAAACAACCACAACCAACGGCTTTTTTTTCTAAATAAAGAATAACAACATGTGGATTTATTTCCAAAATATTATTTCCCCAATAATCAGATTTCAATTCTGGATAACGTTCCCATAAACTTTTATCCAAAGCGGAAATCAAATTGACAAAATCTGGATTTTCGCTAGTAGTTTTAACAATTCTAACTTTGCCTTTCATACCATTTTTACTTTACCAATTCCTTTACGTCATCAAAGTTTAATCCGCCATAATTTCCCGAACTCATCAATAATAAAGCAGAATTATCAAGATTCAAGTTGAACAAATAATCCTTGAAATCATTTGGATTCGTATAAATAATCAAATCTTTTCTATTAAAAGCATTTGCTATTTGTTCGTAAGTAACTTCTTCCAGCTGTTTGATTTTTACTGCATCTGGCGAATAAAAAACAACTGCTTTATCAGCATATTCCAGTGCGCCTTCATATTCTTTAAGGAATTCAGCATTCAAACTGCTGTACGTATGCAATTCTAAACACGCCACCAAAGTTCGATTAGGGTACTGCTCTTTCACCGCTTTTGTAGTTGCCGCCACTTTGCTTGGTGAATGGGCAAAATCTTTATACGCCACTTTTGTTTTACTCTCAGCAATTTTTTCCAATCGTTTTGATGCACCTTTAAAACTGGCAATAGCTTCATAAAAATCGGCCTCATCAACGCCCATATTTTGACAAATCCATTTGGCTCCAGCTAAGTTATTCAAGTTATGTGCCCCAAAAACTTCAATTGGCATGTCGCCTTCGGGAGTTTCCAGAAGTGTCACACCGTCACTTACAGTATATTTTGGAGTATGATACGCTAATTTTCGAATTGGGTTTGTTGCAGCTTCGGAAACTCGTTTTACTTCAGCATCATCTTCATTGTAAACGAGAATTCCACCATTTGTAATTTTGCCAATAAAAATTTTAAACTGTTCTACGTAATTTTCATACGTTGGAAAAACATTAATGTGATCCCAAGCAATTCCTGAAATAAGAGCAATATTGGGTTGGTACAAATGAAATTTTGGTCTGCGGTCAATTGGCGAAGACAAATATTCATCTCCTTCCAAAACAATAAAATCGTTCTCTTCTGTGAGATGCACCATCGTATCAAAACCTTCCAGTTGTGCACCAACCATATAATCTATAGCAATGTCATGGTAGTGCATTACATGCAAAATCATTGAAGTAATCGTTGTTTTTCCATGAGAACCACCAATAACAACACGCGTTTTATTTTTGGATTGTTCGAATAAAAATTCTGGATAAGAATATATTTTCAGTCCTAATTCTTGTGCTTTTACTAATTCAGGATTATCGGCTTTGGCGTGCATACCAACTATAACTGCTTCAATGTCTGCCGTTATTTTCTCGGGAAACCAGCCTAATTCTGGAGGCAAAATTCCCTTTTTATCTAATCTTGATTTTGAAGGTTCAAAAATCGCATCATCACTTCCCGTAACTTGATATCCTTTGTTGTGTAGTGCTAAAGCCAGATTGTGCATAGCGCTTCCGCCAATAGCTATAAAATGTGTACGCATTCTAATTTATGATTTATGTTAAAAGACTAGAAAAACTAAAAAAATTAGTCTTGCCCTTTGTTACTGTAGGTTTCTAATATTGTTTTTGCCTTTTCAGGATCCCGCATTTTATTTTTGTATAAACTAGCTAATTTTTGATAACTCTTTTTAGATCCACCAATCTGTATTGCTTTTTTATACTGTAATTCAGCAGCTTTATATCGTTTAAAATATTCATCGATATGTCCTCTCGACAAATACCCATCTACCGGGGATAATCGTAGTAATTCATTGGAGTATTTTATAGCTTTAGATTCGCTTCCACCTACAATTCCAGGCAACTGAATATACAGTTCAATTAATGCCCAACGGGATTCAATGTGTTTTGGATTCAGACTGATGGCTTTTTCAAATGAAGATTTCACTTCATCAATCATTCCAAGTGCTTTAAATTTGTTTGAATCTTTGGCTTTCATGCCTAAAACTCCTCCATATTTAAAATGATAATCGGCCTCAGAAGGTTTCAGCTGTTTTAGTTTTTTATAATACCCAATTGCTTTATCCCAAGATTTATTATGTCCGGCAATATCTCCTAAATATTCAATTGTTTTTAAATTCGATGGACTGGACTTTAAAACAGATTCAAAGGCCAACTCGGCTTGATCCATTTTGTTTGCCTTATATAGTTGTTCCGCTTTATCAAAATCAGATTGACCCCACATCATAATTGGTAGAAATACAAATAAATAAATAATATGTTTCATTCTTCAAAAATAGGGAAATATGATAAATTACATTTGATTTTAAGTAAATATTAGTAATTTAGTAAGAAATATTTCTAATATTAATTTCATCTAATTCAAGAATACTTGCACCTTATTTTAAAATCAACTTATGAAAAATATTTTTTTACTATTTCTCTTGATCTCCACTTCTATTTTTGGACAAAATTATGACAAAAACTGGACTAAGGTAATTGAATTTGAAAACGAAGGGAAAATAAAATCAGCCAATAAAATAGTTTCTAAAATACATGAAAAAGCTATTCAAAATAAAGATGAAATTCAAATTATCAAATGCTTTTTCTATGAGTCTAAATATTTGCAAGTGTTGGATGAAGATGCACAAACCAAAATCATTAACAATTTAAAAACTGAAATCAATAACGCTTCAGTTCCATCAAAAGCAATTTTGAATTTAGTTTATGCAAAATGTTTGGTTGATTTTCAAAATACAAACTCATATTTACTGTATAACAGAACGAATACTGTTAGTTTTGATGATCAATTTTTAACATGGACATCGAAAGACTTTTCGGAACAAATCGACCGTGCTTTAGAAAAAACACTACTGAACGAAGCCATATTAAAACAAACTTACTTAAGCAATTACCTTTTTATTTTTGATTATAGTGATGAAGAAAAAACAAAAAAAGACAATCTGTTTAACTATTTAGTAAAAGAAAACATTGCGTTGTATACGCCACAGATTCGGAAATGGGAAATTCAAAAAAAGGATTTCAAAGCCTATGAAAAAGAACTTTTAGGAAATTCAGCATCCTTTTTACAACTAAATTTTGATTTTGTAAAAAATGAAAAACTAAAAAAAGTGCTTGAATTGTATCAAAAAAAGGAGAAAAATTCGCCTTATTTAGAAAACCAATTCGAAAGAATTCAATTCTGCAACAGCTATTTATTAGACTCTAATTATAGTTTTATGAAGTCATTAAATCTTCTCCAAAAAGAATCTAGAGACCAAATTTTAACGCAAAAAATACAATTCGAAAAAGCTCTAATACTTAACAATCTCGCTTCTAAAGAAACCTACCCAGATTACAATATCAAAGCCGTTGCAACTCTCGACAGCATTATCGACATTAATAATCGTTCTAATGCGCACAAACTGGCGCTACAAAAGAAACAAAATATTAGTTCTAAATCATTGAATATTCAACTTCAAAAATTCAGTTACACTGATGAAAACACCAGAGCTTTTGTTCAGTATAAAAACCTAAACCGCCTTTCGATTTCTTTCTTTAAAATCGATCAAAACACTACTAAAGACTTCCGAAACTCCCCTTATAACAAAGACAGTTTAGCATTTGCAATAATTAAATACAAAAAACCAATTGCATCTAAAAACTATGATCTTGAAAAAAAGAATAATTATTTCGAATACAGCACTGAAGTACTTTTACCGTCCTTAAAAACAGGAAGTTATTTGGTATATTTTGAAAGTGATTCAGACGTCAAGAATACAAAAGCATTTGCTTACGAAACTATTACAGTTTCAAATATTGCAGTTCTAACTTCGGAAAACGATAAGAAAGAAAATTATCAGGTGCTGGACAGAAAAACTGGAAAACCTTTAGAAAATGTCTCTATAAAACTATTAAATCAAACAATTATTACCGACAAAAATGGTGCAGCAACGTATCTCAAAGAAAATAATAACCGTAATTATCTTCCTATTGAATTTACAACTGAAAACGATTCTCTGTTACTGAACAATCATTACTCGAATTACTATAATGACTATGCAACTCAAGAATACCAGAAAGCAAAAGGCAAAGTCGAATTTTATTTGGATCGGGCCATTTATCGTCCCGGACAAACAGTTTACTATAAGGGAATTGCTTTCTTGAAAGAACAAGACAAAACGAGTATTGTTGCAAAAACTACTTTCAAAATTACAATTAAAGATACAAACGGTTCTGTTTTCAAAGAATTTGATGTTCTTACAAATGAATACGGATCTTTCTCCGGAGAATTTTTATTGCCTAAAAATGGACTGACAGGAAGTTTCAGAATGACAGCCGACGAACCCGTTGATTATGAAACAGATTCTATTTACGATAAAATAAAAGACGAACACCCTTTTTGGGATAATGTAAATTATGACAATTCTGAAATATATTTCCAAGTTGAAGAATACAAACGACCTAAATTTGAAGTTACTTTCGATCCTTTTAAAAATGCCTATCAAGTCAATCAAAACGTAAGCGTAAATGGACTTGCCAGAGCTTTTGCAGGAAGCAACATTTCCGATGCAAAAGTAAACTACAAGGTCACACTTATTCCGTATACCTTAAGCAACGGCTACTATCACAACCAAAACGGCAAATCAGAAAATATTTTAGTTGGCGAAACGAAGACAGATGCTTCAGGAAAATTTGAAATAAATTTCGTTGCCAAACCATTTGAAAATACCTCCAAAGAACAGTTACCCATTTTTGAATACATTATCTCTGCATCCGTTACGGATAGTAATGGAGAAACCCACCAAACCCAAACAAATGTTAGGATTGGCTACCATTCTTTACAGCTTACTGCAACTATCCCATCCCGAATTGAAACCCAAAATAAAAACGAAATACAATTAAGTAGCACCAATCTTAATGGAGAATTTTTAGCTACAAAAGGCGAAATCAAACTTTATTACGTGAGTCCTTTTTCGACTAAATTTAAATCCAGAGTTTTTCCGCAACCAGAAATTGAAACCATCTCAAAAAAAGATTTTGATCGCTACTTTCCATTTGAAGAAAATGAAAACTTAAATAACTTAAAAACCACTGAAATTCTAGTCTTTTCTAAAAAAATTGATACTGAAAAAGACAAAAAATTAGCATTACATTTTATTTCCAATTACAAATCCGGGAATTACAAATTAGTTTTTTCTGCTAAAGATGCTTTTGAGAATCCAATAGAAACCATTTCTAATTTTAAATTGATACAAAGCAAAGACAAAATCGATTCAAGTAAATTATTTGTCGCTGAACAAATTAATACTGATGCTAAAAAAGATGGATTTGTTGTAGTAAAACTAACCTCGGTTATTCCAGAACTGTATATCAACACCACCGGAAATTACCAAAGTTCACTTTATTTTGAAAATACTTTCCACTTACAAAAAAATGAAACTATAATCAAAATCCCACTAAAAAGAGAATTTGAAAAAAGCATAAAGATCGGTTTTGAAAGTATATTTGAAAATCAAACTTTCCAAGACCAAATAGAAGTAATCCTTAAAGAAGAAGAATCCAAATTAGAATTCACGGTTGAAAGTTTCAGAGACAAAATACAACCTGGAAGCACTGAAAATTGGTCGTTTCAACTAAAAACATCTAATTCTTTAAAAGAAGCTGAAGTTTTGGCCTCTATGTATGACAGTTCTTTAGATCAGTTTGCCAAAAAAGATTGGAATAGTTTGAAATTTGATGACTATAACTACAACTCCGCTAACTTCAAAACGAGTTTGGGATTCGATAAAACATCAAGTTACATTCGGAATCTGAATCCTATTTTAAATCGAATAGAACTTATTGATGAAACTACGAAACTAATGTGGTTTGGATTCAACTTCAATGATTCTTTCACTGCAAAACAACTAAAAGAATATCAAAAACAGCTCAACAATAAAAGCAGAAAACCGCTAAATGCAAAAATGATTTCAGGAATTGTCTCTGATGGTATAAATCCCTTGCCCGGTGCGCAAATAATTGTAAAAGGAATTGAACGAGGTACTCAAACTGATTTTGATGGATTTTACCAAATAGAAGCCGCTACTGGCGAAGAACTGACGTTCTCCTACATTGGATTCGAAACTCAAAAAATCACAATTGACTCAAACATAATTGATGTTCAGTTAGAGGAATCCAGTACTAGTTTAGAAGAAGTAGTTGTTGCTGCCTATCGAAGTGTAAAAAAGAAATCTTTAACTACGGCTGCAGCGACAGTTCTAGCAGAAGCAGACAATCAAATTTACAACACTGCAGGAATAGAAATGAAATTAGAGGGAAAAGCTAGCGGGATAACAATTAGAGGAAACTCAAGTATTTCAGGCAACTACAAAAATGCTTTGTATATCGTTGATGGAGAACAAATAACTGAAGAACAATTCAGATTAATTTCTCCAAGCGATGTTATTGCTGTTGATGTTCTAAAAGGTGATAAAGCCACTTCATTATACGGAAATAAAGGAGCTAACGGAGCCATTATCATCACAACCAAAAAAGCATTAGAAGCTTTGACACAAGTGAAAGCCAGAAAAAACCTCTCTGAAACTGCTTTCTTTTATCCGAATCTAAAAACAGATGCAAAAGGAAAAGTAAGTTTCAATTTTACTTCGCCTGAAGCTTTGACCGCTTGGAAACTAAGATTGTTGGCACACAACAAAGAGGCTGTTTCTGGTTATTTAGAAAAAAGTGTTATTACTCAAAAAGAGCTAATGATTACACCAAATTTTCCTCGTTTCTTCCGAGAGAAAGATTCGATAGTCATCACTGCAAAGGTGGCTAACATTACTAATGAAGACAAAACTGGTATTGCTGTTTTGCAACTTTTTGATGCAACCACAATGCAACCAATCGATGCCAAAATGGAAAATGCGAGTTCAGTAAAAAATTTCAAAATTGCTCCTTTTGGAAATACAACAGTGAGTTGGAAAATCTATATTCCAGTAGGTCTGCAAGGGGTTCAGTATAAAGTTTTGGCTAAAGCAGGGAACTATTCGGATGGCGAAGAAAATATACTCCCTGTTTTAACTAATTCGATGTTGGTTACAGAAAGTATTCCGATTTGGGTACGAGAGCATTCCAAGAAAGAATACATCTTCGAAAACCTAAAAAACAACAGCTCGACAACTTTACGAAACCATCAATTTACGCTAGAATACACATCAAATCCATCTTGGACTGCCATTCAGTCGTTACCCTATTTGATGGAATACGAACATGAAAGCGCGGAACAAACCTTTGCTAGATTTTATGCGAATGCTTTAGCATCTGAAATCATTTCCAGCAATCCAAAAATCGCTAGTCTATTCGAAACTTGGAGAAAGAACGGAAAACTGAATTCGAAACTGGAAGAAAACGAAGAATTAAAAGCAAATATTCTTGCTGAAACGCCATGGTTGAATGATTCCCAAAACGAAGAAGAGAAAAAGAAAAATCTTGCTTTACTTTTCGATTTAGAAAAAATGAAAACCGCACAAGATGTAACTTTTGATAAGCTAAAACAAAAACAAAATTTGTCTGGAGGTTTCGCTTGGTTTGAAGGAAGTACCGAAAACGAATACATAACCAGACATATTTTGGCAGGTTTAGCACACCTTTCGAAACTAAGTAACAACGAAAATACCACTTCAAAAATCAAACAAATTGCTACAACTGGAATTCCGTTTTTAGACCAAAAGTTTTTACAACACCATAAAACCAGAATAGAAAAATTAAAAACAAATGAAAAATTGATTTGGTTCAATCCGCATTCCGATTTACATTATTTATACACCCGAAGTTTCTACCTTGAAACTTATCCGCTTTCGGACACATTAAAAAAGGCTACTAAATTGTATCTAGAAACTGCCAAAAAAGATTGGTTAACCTATTCCTTATACGAGAAAGGAATGGCTGCCTTAACATTAAGTCGCTTTGGCGAAAAAGAAACTGCCAAAAAAATTCTAGAAAGTTTAAAAGAAACGGCTTCTACCAACGAAGATTGGGGAATGTATTGGATTGCTAACAAATCAGGCTGGTATTGGTATCAGGCACCTATCGAGACTCAGGCATTGCTGATTGAGGCTTTCTCTGAAATCGATTCTGATACTAGATCAGTAAACGCCATGAAAGTTTGGTTATTAAAAAACAAGCAAAGCAAAAACTGGCCCACCACAAAATCCACCACCGAAGCAACTTATGCTTTATTAATGCAAGGAACCGATTGGTTGAGCGTCAAAGACAACACAATTTTTAAAATTGGAACTGAGAAAATATTGACTAAAAAATTAGCTGAAAACGAAAAAGAAGCAGAAACAGGTTACGTAAAACTAAATTGGAATGCGGAAGAAATCAAAAAAGAGATGGCAACTATTTCCATCGAAAACAAATCGAAAGTTCCAGGTTTTGGAGGTTTGTATTGGCAATATTTTGAAGAATTAGATAAAATTAAAACCAATTCTGGAACTGCGTTATCAGTTTATAAAGAATTGTTTGCAAAGAAAAATACCGAAAAAGGCGAAATATTGGAACGAATCAATTCAAAGAACCCAATGAAAATCGGTGATTTAGTTACCGTTAGATTAGTAATTTCTGCCAAAGAAGACATGGAGTTTGTGCATTTAAAAGACATGCGTGCTTCTTGTTTTGAACCAGTAGATGTACTTTCTGCATACCAATACAAAGGTGGATTGGGTTTTTATAAAAGTACCAAAGATGCGGCGACACATTTCTTTTTTGACCAAATAAACAAAGGAACTTATATTCTGGAATATGATGCTCGGGTAAATAACAGTGGTGATTTCTCTAATGGAATTACAACAATTCAAAGTATGTATGCGCCTGAATTTAGCAGTCACACTAAAGGAATCAGGATAAAGGCTAATGAGAAATAACAATAAAAAAACCGTCTCACATTATCTATGAAACGGTTTTGATTATGTCTTAAAATCAAGAATTAGTCATTCAACATTTTCCATAATTTATCTTTCAACTCTGTCAAACCTTGTTGCGCTACAGAAGAAATAAACATATAAGGAATATCCTTGAAAGCAACATCTAGTTCGGTTTTCAATTCTGCTTTTAACTCATCGTCAAGCATATCGCATTTAGATATTACCAACAAACGCTCTTTGTCAAGCATTTCAGGATTGTATTTTGTCAATTCGTTTACCAAAATATCGTATTCTGCTTTAATATCTGGAGTATCCACGGGAACTAAGAATAACAAAGTCGAATTACGCTCAATGTGACGCAAGAAATAGTGTCCAAGACCTTTTCCTTCGGCAGCACCTTCAATAATTCCCGGGATATCAGCAATTACAAAAGATTGAAAATCTCTGTAGGCTACAATTCCAAGATTTGGTTTTAAGGTTGTAAACGGATAATCTGCAATTTTTGGTTTAGCAGAAGTTAAAACAGAGAGCAAAGTTGATTTTCCTGCATTAGGGAAACCTACCAAACCTACATCGGCCAAAACTTTTAGCTCAAGAATTACATCCATTTCTACACCAGGTAAACCCGGTTGAGAGTATCTAGGGGTTTGATTGGTCGAACTTCTAAAATGCCAGTTACCTAAACCACCTTTTCCACCGCGAGATAGAATTTGTTTTTCACCATCTTCGGTAATTTCAAATAATATTTCTCCAGTTTCTTTGTCTTTTACTACCGTTCCTAAAGGCACTTCTATAAATTTATCATCTCCATCAGCACCAGTACTTCTGTCTCCACTACCATCTCCACCATTACCAGCTTTGATGTGACGCGCAAATTTAAGGTGAAATAATGTCCAAAGACCTTTGTTTCCTACAAGATATACATGTCCTCCACGACCACCATCTCCTCCATCTGGCCCACCTTTTTCAATAAATTTTTCTCTATGCAAATGCGTAGATCCTTTTCCTCCCTTTCCGGAAGAAACATATATTTTAACGTAATCTACAAAATTCCCTTCTGTCATTATAATTTTAGATTTAAGCATTCAGAGTTTAGATTTCAGTACTATTTTAATACTGAAAATTGCAACTGAAAACTATTTTTACACTTTTAAGGCTTTCACCATCACTTTATCAATCTTCACGCCATCCATATCGATGACCTCTAATTCAAATTTTTGCCAAATCAATTTTTCTCCCTGTTTTGGTATATGAGAGAGCTCTGTCATTATTAATCCGCTTACCGTAGTGACTTCATAATCATTGATTAATTCATCTAATTCAAAGTAAGTCAAAAAATCATGCAACGAATAATGCCCGTCAACCAACCAACTGCCATCTTCTCTTTCTATCAATTGAAAATCATCTTTGTAAAAATCAGAAGCATCACCAACTAAGGCTTCCAGAATATCATTTAGCGTAATTACCCCTTGAAAAACGCCATATTCATCTGAGACAAAAGCATAATGTATTCCAGTTTTTTTAAAGTTTTCCAAAGCAATATAAGCTGTAGTTTGCTCCATCATAAAAGGAGCTTCGGTCATTATAGCCGCCAAATTGAAATTGTCATTTTCAAAATGAGCAAATATATTTTTAAGGTTTACAACCCCAACAATATCATCATAATTTTCGCCATAAACAGGATAAATTGAGTGTAGTTCTTTGAGCATAAATTCCTTTACCTGTTCTCGACCTGAATGAAATGGTAAAAAAACAACCGACTTACGATGGGTCATCAAAGAATTTATTTTACGGTCCCCAATATGAAAAACACGCTCCACAATATCTTGCTCTATTTCCTGTACTTCGCCACCTTCGGTTCCTTCTTTGATTATTGCTTTTATTTCTTCCTCCGTTACTTTTCCGTCAGCTGTGGGTTTTATTTGTAAAATATTCAACAAGAAATCTGTAGAATGTGTTAGCAGCCAAATAAATGGTGCGGTTACAATCGAAACAATTTTCATTGGTAATGCAACCGCTTTAGCAATGGCTTCTGGATGATTTAAACCGATTCTTTTAGGCAATAATTCTCCTAAAACTAAAGAGAAAAAAGTCAAGACAACCACTACTAAACCAACAGCTACAGGATGTGCATACGGTTTAAGAAATTCAAATCCATTTACGAAAGATTCAACGTCAACAGTAATTTTATCACCACTATAAATACCCGTCAGGATTCCAATTAAAGTAATACCTATTTGTACGGTAGACAAAAATTTATTTGGAGAGTTGGCTAAATCCAATGCGATTTTTGCACTCTTATTTCCTTTTTTTGCTGCAGTCTCTAACCTGTTTTTTCGTGCTGAAATCAATGCGATTTCTGACATTGAGAAAACTCCATTGAGTAGTATTAGAAAAAATATTATTAGTATTTCCAATGTGTTAATTAATTCGTTTATAAGTTTTGTTGTGCGTAGTAGTGATTATCATAATTACAATTGATCAATTACTGAACTTACGCGTTCTGTAATTTCGGCAATAGAACCTATTCCGTTTACAGCAAAAAACTTATTCTGGTTTTTGTAATAATCCATTAAAGGTGCCGTTTTTTCGTTGTATTCTTGGTAGCGATTTCTTATTTTTTCTTCGTCTTGATCGTCTATCCTACCGCTTGTTTTTCCTCTTTCTAATAAGCGTTGGACCAAAATTTCGTCATCTGCTTCAAGTGCGATTGTGGCTGCAACTGAAGATTTTATTGATATTAGAAAAGCGTCTAAAGCCTCTGCTTGTGCAATTGTTCGTGGATATCCGTCAAATAAAACTCCATTAGTGTCTGGATGTTTATTTACCTCATCAATAAGCATTTTTGTAGTCAATTCATCCGGGACTAAGTCCCCAGCATCCATGTATACTCGGGCTTGCTTGCCTAGTTCAGTATCATTTTTTAAATTAAAACGAAATACATCGCCCGTGGATATATGAGTTAATTTGTATTTTTGTTTCAAGAACTCAGCTTGAGTCCCTTTGCCAGCTCCTGGTTTTCCAAATAAAACAATGTTAGTCATGTAGTTGTGTCGTTATTCTTTTAATTTATATACTTCCGGTAAATTCCTTCCTAATCCATCATAGTCTAAACCATAACCAACAATAAATTTATTTGGAATTCGGATTCCAATATAATCTATTTTGATGTCTTTGGTATAAGCTTCGGGTTTGAAAAAAAGTGTTGCTATTTTAAAATGTTTTACATTTTGTTTTTTGAATAATTCTTTTAATTCCACCAATGTATTTCCAGTATCTACAATATCTTCAATGATGACCACACTGCGTCCTGTAAGATCCTGATTGATACCTATTAATTGTTTCACATCGTTCGTAGATGAAGTCCCTTCGTAGGAAGACATTTTGATAAAAGACACTTCACATGGTTTTTTGTACTGCTTCATAAAATCAGCCACTACCATAAATGCACCATTCAATACCCCAACAAATACGGGTGTTTCATCAGCAAAATCAGCTTCGACTTGCGAAACCATTTTAGCTATGGCAAAATCAATTTCTTGGGCAGAAATAAACGGAACAAATTGTTTATCGTGCAGTTGTATCATTATTTTCGTGTTTAAAATAATTGGCAAAGATACAGAATTCGGATTTGCGAATTGATAATTGGGCATTAATTTGTACTTATATATCGCTTTAATCATCAAAAGAACCTGAGGACTTGTTTTAAATAGATAACTGGACTAGTAGCAAATCAATCACATCGACAGTTTAGGCTCGTAAAATTTAATCAACGAATAGTATTTTTATAAACAAAAAAGAGGCTACCTGCAAATTAGGTAGCCTCAAATAATTAGAATATCATAATGAATTAAAGAAAATAAATTGAGGTCAAACAAAATAGCGCCTCTGTTTTCCAACTAGTTTAAAGCAGGCAAAAAACTGCTACTACTATTCATTGTAACAATCATATTTAATTAAAAAAAAATGCCAATTGAGGGTATAAAACAAATAATTTTTGCCTTTTACTTTCTTATTGAACAAAAAAACGACAGAATAACAAATGGTATTAAAATATACGTCAGTTGTTTAATTCAACAAATAAAAAGACAAATTATCAAAATTCATTTTGCTCAAAATAACCTAAAAATATCCTGTTGAATGTTATTAAAATATCTTCTAAATCGTTCGTTAAAAAGGAATAATCTAGAGTAACAAGAATATAAATAGGATTTTCGGATTTGATCATTATGAAGTATCTTTGTCAAAACATACAACTACACAATGAATTATTTTTCTTCTAATTTTAAATTGGGAATTCTTGGCGGCGGACAACTGGGCAAAATGCTGTTGTTTGATACTCGCAAATTCGATATCCAAACCTACGTTCTTGACCCAAGTGATGATGCACCCAGCAAAATTGCATGCAACCAGTTCTTTAAAGGTGATTTAATGGATTTTGAAACGGTGTATAATTTTGGAAAAAAAGTGGATGTATTGACGTTCGAAATTGAATTAGTCAATTTGGAAGCTTTGGTAAAACTCGAAGAAGAAGGATTAAAAATATATCCTTCGCCGAAAACTTTAAAGTTGATTCAAAATAAAGGCATCCAAAAGGATTTTTACACAGAGCACGCTATTCCAACAGCCAAATACAAACGATTTGAAAATTTAAAGAGTTTGATTGTAGACATTCTTGATTCAAAAACAAAGCTTCCTTTTGTTTGGAAATGCACTGAATTTGGATACGATGGTAATGGCGTAAAAGTGATAAGAGAACTTTCGGATTTAGATAATCTTGCTAATGTAGAATGTATCGCTGAGGAAATGGTTCCTTTCAAAAATGAACTTGCCGTTATCGTTTGTCGCAATTCATCTGGAGAAATTAAAACCTATCCTGTGGTCGAAATGGAATTTCACCCCGAAGCCAATCAAGTCGAATATGTGATTTGTCCAGCTCGAATTGATGCTAAAGTCGCTGAAAAAGCTAGAGCAATTGCTTTACATGTGTCGGAAAAATTTAATCATGTCGGACTTTTAGCCGTTGAAATGTTTCAAACTGAAGATGATGAAATTTTAGTAAATGAAGTCGCTCCTCGCCCACACAATTCAGGTCATTATTCTATTGAGGCAAGTTACACTTCTCAATTCGAAAATCACGTGCGTGCCATTCTAGATTTGCCTTTAGGAAAAACGGATAGTAAGGTAGCTGGAATCATGGTCAACCTCGTTGGTGAAGAAGGCTTTTCAGGCCAAGTAGTTTATGAAAACATCGAAAAAATAATGGGAATTGATGGCGTTACACCTCACATTTACGGAAAAAGAGAAACAAGACCTTTTAGAAAGATGGGTCATGTTACTATTGTGAATGAAGATATGGTTGAAGCAAGAAAAATTGCGGAGGAGGTTAAGAATAGTATTAGAGTGATTAGTACAACTACTTTATAATCAAAAGATTTAATGATTGAAAGATTTTGTCTAAACGAATTTTTCAATCTTTAAATTTTTCAATCTTTAAATAAAACAAAATGAGTAAAGTTGCCATCATAATGGGAAGTATTTCGGATATGCCGGTAATGCAAGAAGCCATCGACATATTAAAAGGATTTGACATCGAAACCGAAGTAGATATTGTTTCGGCACACAGAACACCTGAAAAATTATTTGATTTTAGTAAAAATGCCCACAAGCGTGGTATCTCAGTAATAATTGCTGGTGCTGGTGGCGCGGCGCATTTACCAGGAATGGTTGCTTCTATGTCGCCACTTCCTGTTATTGGAGTTCCTGTAAAATCTAGCAATTCTATCGATGGTTGGGATTCGGTTTTGTCAATACTTCAAATGCCTGGTGGTGTACCTGTAGCAACAGTTGCGCTTAACGGAGCCAAAAATGCTGGAATTCTTGCCGCGCAAATCATTGGAAGTCATGATCAATGTGTGTTAGACAAAATCATTTTTTATAAAGAAGGATTAAAACAAGCCGTTGACAAAGCAGCATCTGAATTGAAAAAATAATTATCTTTATAAAAAGAAAACTATGAATATTCAAACTTCAAAAATTGAGTTAGCCAAAGTTATTTTGGATATTGAAAATCCAAAATTGATTGAAGAAATTATTCATTTGATTCAATCTAAATCTACTTTAACCGAAAAACAAAAGATAGCCATCGATGAAGCCATTTTTTCCATAGAAAACAACGAAGGGATTGCTCATGACTTGGTCATGGAGGAAACAAGAAATCGCTATTCGAAATATTTCAAATAGTGATTATTATTTGGTCTCCTCAAGCAAAAAAAGACTATTGGCAAAACATTGAATATCTAGAAGCTGAATGGTCATTTCAAGTTGTTGTAAATTTTATTAACAAAGTAGACGATACAATTGCTCTATTACATAAGAAGAACATTGAATTTATTTCTACAAATTACAAAAACGTAAACAAAGTTGTCATTACGAAACAAATAACGCTTTATTACAAAATAAATTCTAACACAATCGAATTACTCCGATTTTGGAATACGTACCAAGATTTAGAAAATTTAAAACTTTAAAACATAAGGATAAGTCCCGTCTTGTCCCTTCAAAACTCAAAATGAAAACACTTACCTCAACATTCAATACCAAACACAATACAGCACCATTTTCGGCAATAAAACTAGAAGATTACAAACCTGCTTTTATCGAAAACATCGCTGCTGCAAAAGATGAAATTGATGCCATCATTACAAATTCTGATGTTCCAACATTTGAAAACACGATTGTGGCTTTAGATTTTGCTGGTGAACAATTGGATAGATTATCTTCGATTTTCTTCAATTTGAATTCAGCTGAAACTAACGACGAAATGCAAAAAATCGCTCAAGAGGTTTCTCCGTTATTGACTGAATTTAGTAATGATATTGCCTTAAACGAAGATTTATTCAAAAGAGTTAAAGCCGTTTATGATCAAAAAGATTCGTTACCATTAACTACGGAACAAGCTACTTTATTAGACAAAAAATTCAAAGGATTTTCTAGAAATGGAGCCTTATTGAATGATGATGACAAGTTAAAATTACGCGAAATTGACACCGAATTAGCCAAAATCAAATTGACGTATGGCGAAAATGTTTTGGCTGAAACCAACAATTATCAACTTCATATTACTAACGAAGCCGATTTAAAAGGCTTACCGGATGGCGCCAAAGAAATGGCCGCAAGTTTGGCAAAATCAATAGAACTCGAAGGATGGGTTTTCACTCTTGATTTTCCGAGTTACTTGCCTTTTGTAACGTATGTAGACAATCGTGAATTACGAAAAGAAATTGCCATTGCTGCCGGAAAAAAATCATTTCAAGACAACGAATTCGATAATAAAGAAAACGTAAAGCGAATTGTAGCATTGCGTCATAAACGTGCTAATTTATTGGGTTACAAATCGCATTCTGACTTTATTTTGGAAGAACGAATGGCTCAAAATCCTGAAAAAGTGCTGTCTTTTTTAAATGATTTATTAGAAAAAGCGAAACCAGCTGCTCAAAAAGAATTTCTTCAATTAACCGCTTTTGCAAAAGAACTAGACGGAATTGAGCAATTAGAAAAATGGGACGGTGCTTATTATTCTGAGAAATTGAAACAAAAATTATTCAACTTTGATGATGAGATTTTAAAACCTTATTTCAAGTTAGAAAACGTGTTGAATGGAGCTTTTACTATTGCCGAAAAACTGTTCGGAATTACTTTCAAAGAAGTTTTTCATATTGACAAATACCACGAAGATGTGCAAACTTTTGAAGTTTTGGATTTCGAAGGACAATTGGTAGCTGTTTTCTATGCTGATTTTTTTCCAAGAAAAGGAAAACGTAATGGCGCTTGGATGACATCCTATAAATCACAAGCTGTGAAAAATGGAATCAATGAAAGACCACATGTTTCGATTGTTTGTAATTTCACACCGCCAACAGAGACTAAACCATCTTTATTAACTTTCAATGAAGTAACGACCTTATTCCACGAATTTGGCCATGCGCTACACGGCATGTTAGCTAATACGACTTATCCAAGTTTGTCTGGAACTTCAGTTTATTGGGATTTTGTGGAATTGCCAAGCCAAGTAATGGAAAACTGGTGTTACGAGCCGGAAGCATTGGCATTATTTGCAAAACACTATGAAACGGGAGAAGTTATCCCTCAGGAATACGTAGAAAAAATAAAAGAAAGTGCAAGTTTCCTAGAAGGGATGGCGACTTTAAGACAGATCAGTTTTGGACTATTAGACATGACCTATCACGGAAAATCGCAAGCAATTGCAGATGTAAAAGCTTTTGAAAAACAAGCCATGGCAGGCACAAGTTTGTATCCTGATGTTGCTGAGAATTGCATGAGTACATCGTTTTCGCACATTTTTCAAGGCGGATATTCTTCTGGATATTACAGTTACAAATGGGCCGAAGTTCTCGATGCCGATGCGTTTGCTTATTTCCAAGAAAAAGGAATTTTCAATAAAGAAGTCGCAACAAAATTCAAAGACAACGTCCTTTCAAAAGGAGGAACAGAATTGCCAATGGAATTGTATAAAAAGTTTCGTGGTCAAGAACCAAAAGCGGATGCGTTATTGAAACGTGCTGGGTTGATATAGATCAATTTTAAAATACATAGTAAGTTATAAAAGCAAGTCGAGGTAGCAATATCTCGACTTTTTTAATGGGATTTGCGTTAGGGATTGCAGTGAAAAGCCCACAGCAAGGAGGAACGACGCAGCGAGGACTTGCAACGGAAAGCCCGACCTGAAAGGGAACGCCCAAAAAAAAATAAACTTTCATTTTTTACTGAAAGTTCAAAAACATTATTTATCTTTACACAATGACAATAAGCATTCATGCGATTTGCATTTGACCGTTTGAAAAACAATAAAATTGACAAATGAAATTCAAAGAAGCAAAAAATAAATTCGTTCAAACTTGGGGTGCATTAGGCAGTCAATGGGGAATTAACAAAACCATGGCTCAAATTCATGCGCTTTTGATGGTTTCTCACGAAGCGGTTTCGATGGAAGACATTATGGAGGAATTGCAAATTTCGCGCGGCAATGCATCCATGAATTTGCGAGCCTTGATGGATTGGGGAATTGTTTACAAAGAATACAAAGCTGGTGAACGACGGGAATTTTTTACAGCTGAAAAAGACTTAGACGAATTAGCCGTAAAAATCGCTAGAGAACGAAGTAAACGCGAAATAAAACCTGCATTAAAGGTTTTAAAAGAAGTTTCCTCCATAACATCTGACAATACTCCCGAAGAAAAACATTTTGTAGATCAAACTACTAAATTGTATGATTTTGTACTTAAAGCTGATAATGTTTTGGACAAAATGACGGAATACAAAGACAATTGGTTGGCAAAATTGATTGTTAAAATAATGAAATAGTTTTTTAACCATTTTAAAATATTACTCTAAAAAACTATTCAATGAGACCGATAAAAAACAATAACAAATAACGAATTACATAGCACTAAAAAAATTTAATTATAACTTTCATTTTTTTCTGAAAGTTTAAAAATAAAACATAAAATTATGAGCTTCTTAACCGCAGAATGGAATGATTTAGCAATGTTCAATTACGAAATCAATCCAAAAATTTTAGAAAATTATGTCCCAAAAGGAACTGAACTCGATTTATGGAACGGCAAATGCTACATTAGTTTAATCGGATTCATGTTTGAAAACGTGAGAGTACTAGGAATTAAAGTTCCGTTTCATGTCAATTTTGAGGAAGTCAATTTACGCTTTTATGTAAAAAGATTCGAAAATGGAATGTGGAAACGCGGCGTAGTTTTTATTAAAGAAATTGTTCCGAAGCATGCTATTACAATTGTGGCCAATACTTTATACAACGAGCATTACCAAACCTTGAAAATGCGTCATTCTAGAACACAAAACGAAACTTCAAAAACTTTTCAATACGAATGGTTCAAGGATGCAAAGTGGAATTCGATTTCCATGACAACAAAGAAAAATGCAATTCCGATAGAAGAAAAATCAGAAGCCGAATTTATTACTGAACATTATTTTGGGTACACCAATTACAATGCTCAAAAATCTATAGAATATGCCGTTTCTCATCCAAGATGGGAACAACTGCAAGTAATTGAATCGAAAATTGACGTTGATTTTGAGAGTATTTACGGCAAGGATTTTAAGTTTTTACAAGACCTTAAACCTACCTCTGAATTTCTTGCTATTGGTTCAAAAATAACAATTGAAGGTAAAAAAACGATAAAATAAAAATTATGAACTTAACAATCCCAAACTGGCTGATTATTCTAAGTGGAATTGGTCAAATTTTCACAGCTCTAATTTATCCTTACATCCGTCATCAAGTTTTTGATTGGTATAATGATGTGAAGCAATTGAAACCCCTAAATCAAGAAATTGCAAAAACGTACGGAAGATATATTCAAGGTTTGAATTTTTCTTTCGGATTAATTGCAATTCTATTTACAAATGAATTAAAAGAACAGTCCGCTCTTGCGGTAGCTTTAACAGGATTAATTGCAGCGTATTGGGTTGGAAAAGTAGCTACTCAAATTGCCTATTATCCCATGTATGACATTCCGAAAAGAACTTTATTTAAAGTTGGAAGTTATTTTATGAACACACTTTTTGTACTTTTTGCAGTAGTAAATACAATACTTTTTATTCATAATTTGATAGGATATTATAAAATCTTCTAATCATTTGGGCGTTACCCTACGCAAAAGCTTCGTGTCAGGCTTTACGTTCCCGCTTTTTTTTATTGGCAAAAAAGCCAATCAAAAAAGAGCTTCACTGCAATCCTTAACGCAAAACACCTTTATAAATGACAACCATACAACTAACAACCAAAATAAAAGCCCCAATAGAAATCATTTTTGATCTATCAAGAAACATAGATGTTCATCAACAGTCCACTGCAAAATCAAATGAAACTGCTATTGATGGAATAACTTCGGGTTTGATAAATTTAAACGAAACCGTTACATGGCGTGGCAAGCATTTTGGTGTTTACTTAACACACAAAAGTATAATATCAGCAATGGTTATCCCAACGTACTTTGTAGATGAAATGCTCGAAGGCAAGTTTAAATCTTTTAAACACCAGCATACTTTTATTCAAAAAAATGGATTTGTGATCATGGAAGATAAAATTCAATACGAAACACCCTATGGTATTTTTGGGAAACTATTTGACCATTTTCTACTCAAAAAACACTTAACTAATTTCATTCTTGATAGGAATTTGTTTATAAAAGCATTAGCTGAAAACCATCAAAAATAACCACCAAAAGATAGGAATACTTTCTACCCAAAAAGAGGCGTAATAGCGGGAACGATTCTCATTTGCATAAACCAAAAATAGGACTGTCGTGATTGCCAATCCTATTTTTAAAGCTAAAAATTCTATTCTAAAATCATTGGATAAAAATTCTAATAGTACAAATAAAACCATCAGAACCACTCCTACTATCTTTGTCTGTGGAACTCCAATTTGCTGCGGAACAGTTTTTAAATGTGGGTCATCCAATTTTAAATCAACTATTTCAAAAATTAAAATCAATACAAAAATCAGTATATAACGTTGTATTGCAACTAAAAAAACAAAACTTGTCACTCCTATATTACTGTTAACGATGGGTAAAAAAAGCGTCACACCTACCCAACATAAAGCCACTATATAAATTTTTATACCAGCCCAGTTTCTAGCATTTTTTTTATTCGGAAAAAAAGGCAACGTATACAGCAAAACGATGATTAGAAAAACAAGACCAATAATTTGTGCGACTCTTTCTAAATGAAAAAAATAGTAGCTCGTGGCGATCAATGATAGAAAACTGAGTAAAGCAATCCATTGGAGCTGACCACAAAACTTGATTTTTTTAGTCCTAAGCAAAGCATCGTATTTTACAAAATTGTACCCTACGATTGTTCCAAAAAAAGCAAAATTCGCAACTACTTCATTATAAGAAATGTGGAACATGTATTGGGTCATTCGCACTAAAGCATAACATGACAAACCCACGTGAATACTGCTATTAATGTAAAAATCAAAAATTTGTTTTAAAACCCTCATTAGACAAAATTAATCAAAGTGTTAATAAGAACGCCTTTTAGTTGAAAAATTCACAGAAAATCAAGTTAAAAAAGACAATTTATAGCATATTAATATTTAATTTTACAGCCTTTAAAAATAAGAAACACACAACCCATTTTATATACAATGAAAACAGACGCATTTGCATTAAGACACATTGGCCCAAGAGAAGATGATGTAGCACACATGTTAAAGACAATTGGCGCAGCTACGCTGGATCAATTAATTGACGAAACGATTCCAAGTGATATTCGATTAAAATCTGATTTGGATTTGGAACCAGCTATGACTGAGTATGAATTTGCAAATCACATTCAAAAACTGGGGAATAAAAATAAAGTTTTCCAATCTTACATTGGTTTAGGATACAATGCAGCGATTATTCCAGCAGTAATTCAAAGAAATATTTTTGAAAACCCGGGATGGTACACCGCCTATACACCGTACCAAGCCGAAATTGCTCAAGGCCGCTTAGAAGCAATATTAAATTTCCAAACGATGGTTATTGAATTGACCGGAATGGAAATTGCAAATGCCTCCTTACTGGATGAAAGTACCGCTGCTGCTGAAGCAATGGCATTACTTTTTGATGTAAGAACTCGCGATCAAAAGAAAAACAACACCAATAAATTCTTCGTTTCCGAAGAAATATTGCCACAAACTTTATCTGTTTTGCAAACACGTTCCACACCAATTGGAGTTGAACTAGTAGTTGGAAATCATGAATCATTTGATTTTTCATCAGAATATTTTGGAGCGATACTTCAATATCCTGGGAAATTTGGACAAGTTCATGACTACGCAGCATTTATAGCTAAAGCTGCTGAAAACGAAATCAAAGTAGCAGTTGCTGCTGATATTTTGAGTTTGGTAAAACTAACTCCTCCAGGAGAAATGGGTGCAGCAGTTGTTCTTGGAACTACACAACGTTTTGGTATTCCTCTCGGATATGGTGGTCCACACGCCGCTTTTTTCGCCACTAAAGAAGAGTATAAAAGAAGTATGCCGGGAAGAATCATTGGTGTTACTGTAGACACAGATGGAAACCGCGCCTTGCGTATGGCGTTGCAAACTCGTGAGCAACACATAAAACGTGATAAAGCAACTTCAAATATCTGTACCGCTCAGGTATTATTGTCTGTTATGGCAGGAATGTATTCTGTATATCATGGTCCTAAAGGCTTACAATATATCGCTAATAAAGTGCATGCCTCTACAGCAACATTAGCAAATGCGTTGACACAATTGGGTTACGAACAAACCAATACAGCTTACTTTGACACGATAGTAATAAAAGCAGATTCCAAAAAAGTAAAGGTAATCGCAGAAGAAAATGAAATTAATTTTTACTACATCGATGAAAACACTGTTTCAATTTCCATAAATGAAACTACAAGTATTACCGACCTAAACAAGATACTTACTGTTTTTGCTGATGCAAAAGGGACTAAGGCAACAGCTATTGAAAGTTTATCTACAACGAATCATTTTCCAGAAAATATACTTCGAACATCAACGTTCTTGCAACACGATGTTTTCAATAAATACCATTCGGAAACCGCATTAATGCGTTACATCAAAATGCTAGAGAGAAAAGATCTAGCATTGAATCACTCTATGATTTCTCTAGGTTCTTGTACTATGAAATTGAATGCTGCTTCAGAGATGTTACCACTAAGCACCGCTCAATGGAACAACATTCACCCATTTGCACCTTTAGATCAAGCTCAAGGGTACCAAGAAATGTTGACTAAATTAGAACAACAATTAAATATAATTACTGGTTTTGCTGGAACTACTTTGCAACCAAATTCAGGTGCGCAAGGAGAATATGCTGGATTAATGGTAATTCGAGCATACCACCTTTCACGCGGAGATCACCACCGAAACATCGCCTTAATTCCATCGTCTGCACACGGAACAAATCCTGCGTCAGCTGCTATGGCTGGAATGAAAGTAGTAGTTACAAAAACATTAGAAAACGGTAATATCGATATTGACGATTTACGTGAAAAAGCACTTTTACACAAAGACAATCTTTCTTGCTTGATGGTAACCTATCCGTCTACTCACGGTGTTTTTGAAAGTGCTATCAAAGAAATCACACAATTAATTCACGATAACGGTGGACAGGTTTATATGGATGGTGCCAATATGAATGCCCAAGTTGGATTGACAAATCCTGCTACAATTGGCGCTGATGTTTGCCATCTAAACTTGCATAAAACATTTGCTATTCCGCACGGAGGTGGTGGACCAGGTGTAGGCCCTATTTGTGTAGCACCACAGTTGGTTCCATTTTTACCCACAAATCCATTAATCCCAACTGGCGGCAATCAAGCCATTACAGCGATTTCTGCAGCACCTTGGGGTTCTGCACTAGTTTGCTTGATTTCATACGGTTACATCTGTATGCTTGGCGCCGAAGGTTTGAAACAATCAACTGAATATGCCATTCTGAATGCCAACTATATCAAAGAGAAATTAAACGGTCACTACGATACGTTATATTCTGGAGAAATGGGTCGCGCAGCACACGAAATGATTTTAGAGTGTCGTCCGTTTAAAGAAAAAGGAATTGAAGTAACTGATATTGCAAAACGATTAATGGATTACGGTTTCCATGCTCCAACGGTTTCTTTCCCGGTTGCAGGAACCTTAATGATCGAACCTACTGAAAGTGAAAACTTAGAAGAATTGGATCGTTTTTGTGACGCCATGATTGCAATCCGAAAAGAAATTGAATCCGCAACTATCGAAAATCCAAATAACGTATTAAAAAATGCGCCGCATACTTTAATGATGGTTACCGCTAATGACTGGGTTTTTCCATACACCCGCGAAAAAGCAGCATTCCCACTAGAATATGTCTCTGAAAATAAATTTTGGCCTACCGTTCGTAGAGCAGATGAAGCATATGGTGACAGAAACTTAGTTTGTTCCTGTGCGCCAATTGAGGCCTATATGGAAAGTTAGTTTTGATCCCAATTATAAGACAAAAATGCCTCGAAAAATTTCGAGGCATTTTTTTATATAAAAATTTAGACCTATTATAAAATCTGTAAAGCTCCTCAAAATACTTATTTTAGTTATTGATCGTTAAAGAAAATAAATATCACAGCAATAGTAGAAAAACATAATAAAATTATCAATAATATTGCCAATAAATTAATATTTCATAATTATATGCACGCATAGTAAATTTTGTGAGTGTTATAATTTAATATTGATTAAATTAGCCTCAAATTTGGAAAATTAACGCAATGAAAATAAAAATAGCTGGAATAGGAAGCTATATTCCTAAGAAAAAAGTAAGCAATACTGACTTTGGCGAACATGTTTTTTTAAATGAAGATGGAACAGCTTTTGGCTATCCTAACGAAGTCGTAATTAAAAAATTTAAAAGCATTACTGGAATCGAACACAGACGCTATGCTGAAGACCATTTAATGTCATCAGACTTGGCGTTTTTTGCAGCTGAAAAAGCAATAGAAAATGCAGCAATCGATCCAGAAACTATTGACTACATCATCTTTGCCCATAATTTTGGCGATGTAAAATACGGTACTACTCAATCGGATATGATTCCGAGTTTAGCTACACGCGTCAAAAATAAATTACAAATTAAAAACCCAAAATGTGTCGCATACGATATTCTTTTTGGTTGTCCGGGTTGGATTGAAGGTGTACTTCAAGCCAATGCTTTCATCAAATCAGGAATGGCAAAACGATGCTTGGTAATTGGGTCCGAAACACTTTCTAGAGTAGTCGATGCACATGATAGAGATTCCATGATCTACTCCGATGGTGCCGGTGCTTCCATCATCGAAGCTTCAGAGGATGAAACTGGAATGTTATCCTATGAAAGTGCAACTTACGCTATCGACGAAGCACACTATTTGTTTTTTGGAAAATCCTATAATTCAGATTTAGATCCAGACACCCGTTACATCAAAATGTACGGCCGAAAAATATATGAGTTTGCCTTGAGCCAAGTTCCTGCAGCTATGAAAAGTTGCTTAGATGCCAGCGGAATTGGTATTGACGACGTGAAAAAAATCCTGATCCACCAAGCAAATGAAAAAATGGATGAGGCAATCATACACCGTTTTTACAAATTATACAACAGATCAGTTCCTAAAGACATTATGCCCATGAGCATCCACGAACTAGGAAATAGCAGTGTAGCAACGGTTCCTACCCTTTTTGACTTGCTAATTCGGGGCGAAATAGAAAATCAGTCCATCAAAAAAGGAGATATTTTGCTCTTTGCTTCCGTTGGCGCCGGAATGAACATCAACGCATTCGTTTACAGATATTAATAAGCTGCAGCAGGGTATTATCAGGAGCTAATCCGGCTATTCACTGCAATTCCTCACTACAAAACTTGTTTTTTTAAGGCGCAAGAAAGCTTCTTTTAGTCGCTTTTTGCGCCTTAAAAAACTATGTTTTTTACTTCCGGGATTTTCGCTGCTATCCGGGCTAAAAAACTATCTTCAAAAACACATTTATTACTATCTTTGTGGGCGCAAATGGAGGAAAACATCATTGTTGTCTCTATAAAAATAACCCCGAAAGTGAGCAAGAGATTGCTCCATTACTAGCAGTAATTATGTACGAAAAAACATTTCCTAATAAAAGATTCAAACATACTTTAGACTTTTTAAAAAAACACATTCCTACATCTGAAATACTATTTGATTTAGGAGTTCCAAATCCATTTTCAAAAATAATGGAAGATAATGGCTATGTGGTAAAGAATACAAACGGCGAAGATTTAGACAATAATCAAACTGCACTTCAAACAGAAAGCTACACCGTATTTACCGCTTTTGAAATTTTTGAACATTTACTAAATCCTTATACTATTTTAGAAAATGTAAAGTGCGACAAATTACTTATTTCTATTCCGCTGCGTTTGTGGTTCTCTCCAGCTTATCGCAGTAAAACAGATATGTGGGATCGGCATTACCACGAATTTGAAGATTGGCAATTGGATTGGCTATTAGAAAAAACCGGATGGAAAATTACCGCTCGGGAAAAATTTACACATCCTGTAAAAAAAATTGGTTTTAGACCCTTACTACGCTATTTCACACCAAGGTATTATATCGTTTACGCAGAAAGAATTTCATAGAACTTCCTTTTAGCTCTGAAATAACAAAGATAGCTTTACCAAAGTTTTAAACTTTCACAATACTCGTTAAGGCTTACAAGCAAAATATACAACTAATGGATTATTACATAGTTATACCCGCTCATAATGAAGAGCAATTTATTGCATTAACTTTGGATTCTTTAATATCTCAGACGCTTTTGCCTAAAAAAGTGGTGATTGTCAATGATAATTCTACAGATAAAACAGCCGAAATAGTTTTGGCTTATGCCAAAAATCATCCTTTTATCACTTTAGTTGAAAAAAAATCAAGCGCCATACATTTGCCAGGAAGCAAAGTTATTCAAGCTTTTAACACAGGACTTGAATCAGTAGATGCAAACTATGATGTAATCATGAAGGCAGATGCCGATTTAATTTTTCCCCTAAATTATCTGGAAACTATCAACAAGCATTTTCAATCAGATGTTCGCATTGGTATGGCAGGTGGATTTTGTTATATCGAAAAAAATAGCGAGTGGATTCTTGAAAACTTAACCGACAAAGATCACATTCGCGGCGCCTTAAAAGCATACCGAAAAGAAACATTCCAACAAATAGGTGGCTTAAAAGCTCAAATGGGCTGGGATACCGTTGACGAACTACTCTGTAAATTCTATAATTGGAAAGTGGTCACTGATGCTACTTTGCAAGTAAAGCACTTGAAACCTACAGGAGCAAATTACAACAAAACCGCGCGTTACAAACAAGGCGAAGCGTTTTACACTTTGGGATACGGATTTATAATCACAGCTATTGCTTCGGCAAAATTAGCCCTAATGAAGAAAAAACCTTTGCTTTTTTTAGACTACATCAACGGTTTTTGGAAAGCGAAAGCCGCCAGAACTCCATTGTTGGTAACTGAAAAACAAGCTAAATTTATTCGAAATTACCGTCTGAAGAAAATGAAAGAAAAAATTTTCTAACTAAACTAATAACACAAGAAGCCTAACTCCTAACTAATTTTGTAAATTAGCCCATAATCACAACACTATGATGCTCATTCGATATATTACGCAAATAGGAAGATACTTCCTTATGCTAAAAGAAATTTTCAACAAACAGACCAAATGGTCCGTTATGAGAAATCTAATTTTTAAAGAAATTGATGATTTGGTGATTGGTTCCCTAGGTATTGTAGCCTTCATTTCGTTCTTTGTTGGGGGTGTTGTCGCGATACAAACTGCACTAAACTTGACCAATCCATTAATTCCGAAATACCTCATTGGTTTTGCTACAAGACAATCCGTGATCTTAGAATTTGCTCCTACTTTCATTTCAGTAATTATGGCCGGAAAAATGGGCTCTTTTATAACCTCTAGTATCGGTACAATGCGCGTTACAGAGCAAATTGATGCACTAGAAGTGATGGGTGTCAATTCTCTAAATTATCTTGTGTTTCCTAAAATAATAGCGCTATTGTTGTATCCGTTCCTAATTGGAATCGCAATGTTTCTAGGTGTACTTGGTGGTTGGATGGCCGGTGTGTATGGTGGATTTACCTCAAGTGAAGAATTTATAAATGGAGCACAACTAGATTTTATTCCCTTTCATATCGTTTATGCTTTTCTTAAAACATTGATTTTTGCCATGTTGCTAGCAACCATACCTTCATTTCATGGCTACTACATGAAAGGTGGCGCACTCGAAGTAGGTCGTGCCAGTACCGTCTCTTTTGTTTGGACCTCTGTTACCATCATACTTTTCAATTATATATTAACGCAATTGCTATTAGGATCATGATAGAAGTAAAAAATATAGAAAAATCATTTGGTGGCATTAAAATTCTGAAAGGAGTTTCTACTGTTTTTGAAACAGGCAAAACAAATTTGATTATTGGACAAAGTGGATCTGGAAAAACGGTGTTGCTAAAAAGTCTTTTGGGAATACATACTCCGGAATCAGGACAAATATGTTTTGATGGGCGCGTTTACTCTGAGCTAAATCCAGATGAAAAACGAGATTTACGAACTGAAATCGGCATGGTATTTCAAGGAAGTGCTTTGTTTGACTCCATGACAGTTGCTGAGAACGTGGGTTTTCCTTTAAAAATGTTTACCAAAGACAACAATTCAAAAATTCAAGAACGTGTTGACTTCGTATTAAAAAGAGTCAATTTGACAGATGCACATAAAAAATTACCTTCAGAAATTTCAGGAGGAATGCAAAAAAGGGTTGCGATTGCACGCGCGATTGTAAACAATCCAAAATACTTATTTTGCGATGAACCAAACTCTGGTTTAGACCCAAATACCGCAATATTAATTGATAATTTAATTAGAGAAATCACCGAAGAATATAATATCACAACGGTCATAAATACACATGATATGAACTCTGTGATGGAAATTGGAGAGAAAATTCTATTCTTAAAAGATGGCTTAAAAGCGTGGGAAGGAAACAAAGAAGAAATTTTCAGAACCGATAATGAAGCCGTTGTAGCCTTTGTTTATTCTTCCAATTTATTCAAAAAAGTACGAGAAGCGTATTTGAAAGAGTAACGCTAACTCGATTTCAACAACTCAACCTCAGCATTAGGATTGAATAAATAGGTTTTTCCAGAACTCATTTCCAGACATTCAAAACGTTTGGTTCTTACGGCTATTTTCTTGAAAATTTTTCCGTTTTTAATTCGGAAAACACTTCCATACGGAATTTCAAAAACATAATTTTTATCATTTTGATTATCGTACTGTTTCAGGGCCAATGCCAAAGTTGTATCGGTATCGCTGGTAGCACTTGGATTTCTAAAATGTCTTGCTAGCAAGGGTAATAAATGATTAGGATAAATTTCTGGCCGAATGTATGGTACCATCAATTGCTGAAAAGTATGTTTCCATTCATGACCATGCGGCTTAATATTGCGACCATATTTCTCAAAAGCTACTAGATGCGCAATTTCATGAATAAGAGTCATAAGGAACCTATATTTATTTAAGCTCCCATTAACTGTTATTTCATGTTTACCACTTAATCCTTTCCTATAATCGCCATGACGTGTAGCGCGTTCATTCACAATTTTTAAATGAACACCATGTGCCACAATCAATTCAAATGCAGGTTTGACAGCGTGATCAGGAAGAAATTTAGCAAGCGTTTCGATCAAAATAATTCAGAATTACGGATTTGTTGAAGAAACTTGCAACACTTTCCCATTAAAGTATTTGTTTCCAGTTAAAGTAAAATCATAAATATAATTTGCCATTTCACTCGCTGATATAGGCGCTTGATAGCCTGGAAAAGCTTCTTCCAGCATTTCGGTTTGCACGGAACCCAATGCCAAAACATTAAAAGAAATGCCACTCTCTTTGTATTCCTCAGCTAATAATTCTGACAAGGTGATTACAGCTCCTTTACTCGAACTATATGCTGCTAATCCAGCAAATTTTAAACTTCCTTGAATGCCTCCCATAGAACTTATAGTCACAACATGACTCCCTTTTTGCAAGTACGGCAAACAAACTCGTGTTAAATTAGCAACTCCAAAAACATTGACTTTGTAAATGCTTTCGAAATCCTCCTGAGTGGTTTCTAGAAAAGGTTTCAACAATAAACTTCCCGCATTATGGATAACTGCATCAACTTGTTTCCAGGACTTAGCCAGAAACTCATCTACTTTATTCAACTCCGATTCATTTGATAAATCTACCGAAAGACAGCTAATGTTTTCATTACTTAATAAAGCTTGTGGAATGTTTCTAGAAATGGCCAATACTTGATGACCAGCTTTCGCAAACTGCAACGCCAATTCAAACCCAATTCCTCTACTAGTTCCAGTAATAATAATATTTTTCATGACACAAAAATAAACAAAAACAACATAAAAAGTACTGCTTCGCATCAAGATTATTGGACCTTCAATATTAAAAAAATCAAGTTAATTTCGCTATTTTTGAATTAGATATTATACTCTAAACTATTTCAAGATGACAGAAAACGTAACATTCGAAATTGCTCAAATCAACGACATTAACGGGGTATTGGCCTTGCAAGAATTATATCTTGTTGCAAATCTAACTGAGGTCGAAAAAACTGCTGGATTTGTAACCACGCCATTTACAATACCACAACTGCATGAAGTTATTCAAAAACAAGAATTGTTTGTTGCCAAGGACGTCAACAAAATCATTGGGTACATTTTTGCAGGAAGTTGGGATTTTTTTAAGCAGTGGCCCATTTTTGATTACATGAGTACAGTACTTCCCGAATTAAAATTTCTAGAATTTAACATTACGCTGACTAATAGTTTTCAGTACGGACCAATTTGCATTCATAAAGAATATCGCGGAAATGGATTGATAAAGCCACTTTTTGAATTAATGAGAATACACATGCTCAAAAAATATTCGCTAGCTGTGACTTTTATTAATAAAAGCAATATCCCTTCGACAAAAGCACATACCGAAAAACTAAAGTGGACTATTATTAGTGACTTTCAATTCAATAATAATTCCTATTTTATCCTAGCTTACGAAATGAACAGTGCCGTTTCTTAAAGGCTATTTAAAGCAAAATGGTTTCTAGTGTTGATAACAAGTTTTTCTGTGACTTTATTTGCAACTTCAATAGTTTTATCAACTCTCACTATCGTTTGAATAATTTACGATGATAGCAGAAAACTAAAAAAATCAGGAAAAAAAATACAAATACTTTTTTTAAGATAAATGAGGTTTGTATTTTATAGTAGGGACAGCTAAACTTTTATACGATAGTTTTAGTTCGATAATATTTTTTATACACTTTAACCATCTGAATCAGACCTAAGGCTACAAAAAACAAAGGAATAACGACAGGTATGACATATTTAGAAAAGCTTGTAGTGTTTTGAGACAAGACGTTTAGAATCAAAACTAAACTTAGCATACCTGTAAATGTACCTATCAAAGTCCCTACAATATAAAACAGTTTCAACTTACCTTCAATCGAAATATAATTCCCATTCATCAAATAGAGATTCCAACCAGTCCAGAATGGTACTTGTAAAAAATTAATTGCGCTTAAAAAAAAACCGATTAAAAACGGAGAATAGGAAGCATATTTTTCTAAAATTCCTTCTTCAGCCATTGTTTGATTAGAGCTAGCGAAAAAAGAATAGCCTATTATAAAGAGAAAGAAAATAGCAAAAAAATCAATGATTTTCATTAATTTTTTGTTGCTAACCAATTGTTTTGCGAAAATCAACGTGAAATAAATGACAAACATTTCTACAAATACAACACCCAATAAAAATAAAATCAAATTACTTAATCCTAGTTTTGCATATATTTCGAAACCAATTACATTTAAATAACCTAACGGTATAGAACCAATAAAGCTCACTAAAAAACCAATAAAAATGTTTTTTATAGCTTTCATAATTTTAGAAATTTACAATTTTATTGCTCTGCACTAGGTGCATTCTATACTCTTTCATTCCATCCTTATGCGATAAATAAGTAGCGCCATTTTTATGGTTGGCCACACTTATTTCATACATGTACGCAATGTGACGCGCGAGTTCTTTCCAGGCAAAAAACAGTGAATGTTTAGGGTCATAAATATGTGTGGGTTCACTTGCAGCGCCATTTAGCTCAACAATAGAAAAATTAATCCCTTGCTCTAATTCCTCGATAGTATTGTACATGACGTCTAATCTGCCGAAATAAAAACCTGGGATTTGCAAACACATTTCATTAATGGTTTGCGTCAATTTTGGAGTTATCCAATGACTTCCATCAATGAATTTTGCTCCTCGAGCATGATTCCCGTACGGCACTAAATTTAATTGTTCGCCTTTTGGGAGAATTTCAAACAACTTTGCACCATATTCTTGTTTCAAAACCTTTAATTGCATTTCGTATCGCGGATTTTCTTTGATTAATTCCTCTACGGTCGAAAATCCGTTTCCAGTAATAATCAGAAATTCTTTGGAAACAATCCCTGTAATTCTGCCTACTTTTTCATGAGGATACCGCACATAAAAGATTCCAACTTCATTCTTGTACGGAATTAAATCCTGCACTACATAATTGAAATTTGCTTTTTCAGCATATTCTTTTAAATCCTGAACAGTGTTAATTTTTTTGACTCCAGATCCTCGCAGTCCAATATCTGGTTTAGCTATCAAGGGGTATTTTATTTTTGATCCTTGAATCGTATTTAAAATTTCTTCCAGAGCAGTTCCTTCCTGTATTAACTCCGTTTTAGGATAATACCGTTGCGGTATCAAATCATAGATTTCTTTTTTGGACTCCATCATAAAACCTCCATTTTTTATAGTGGGATTAGAAGCATTAAAGAAAAAAATAGACTTTGCTTTGATCGAATAATAGGACCACAAAAAATAAATAGGAATATATACAATCTGGAAAGGCCAATATTCCCAGTGAGTAATTTTATGAAAAAATAGTTTCAAAATGTATTTTTTAAACTGTGATAAATGAAGTCGAAAAATCTTGTTGGGCAATCAAATCATAGTGCAAGATACTCACTTTGTTTTCCTTCATAACGGCTTGAGTGATACTTAAGGTTTTCATTTCGTTATTTCTATTGATAACTAAGCCATTTTCATCGTTCCCTTCTTCGGTATAGCGATGAAAATCATACATTTTCGACTCTGAAATTTCATAATTCTGATCCATAAAGGTATGGAACCAACTTGCACGTTTTTCCCGAATTGCTGCTGGATATAATGTCGCTGAAGACCAAATATGATTTTCATTTACATCCAAGGCAACAGTCTCTTTCTCTTTTCCGTTCCAGCGCAATTGAAAAAGCGCGTTGTTTTGAAATAAAACTAAAGTAAAAGGTTCTATGCTTTCCAAATCAATTTCATTCCAGAAATCCTTTGGAGATGCGCTGCTGATCATTTCTAAAACAATCAAGCCACGGCTTTTTCGATACGGAAATTGTACTTCATGCTTTTCATCAGCACCATTTAAAAGTACCAAAATTACTCCGTCAGCATTAGCAACAAACCACGTCCCTCCTGCTTTTGGATCTTTGGGAAAAATAAGATTTTTTCCATTTACGGTATAACTTCTTGGTGGTATTGCACTTGGTCTTAGTGTTTTTTCGTCCCGATTTGAAGTAATGATAATAGTATCATTCGATTGTACAAAACTTACTGTGCACATTGATTTCTATATTCTATGGTAGATCTGGCTACGCCAAAATTAGGATCAATTGTCACTGTTTCACATTGTAATATTGCAACCTTTATTAGCGCTTGATGATGTATACAATGTTCTAAATTATAAAGTAACTCTCTAAAATAGTTGCTTTCAATACGAATTTCCTCGCCATCAATAATTTGTAACAACTCGATATTTTTATTTTCTTTTTCTAAATTTTGTTGAATTGACACTATATTTTGAATTGCAAATTCAGTGTCAGTTTGAATCACAATATTACGTTTTCTTTTGTCATAATTAACAACACCTAAATCATATTGATTTTCAAGACATTGAAACATCTCAATAATATGCCTAGTATGCTCACCAATAGTTGCATTACTCAGTTCCGTACAAGAATTAGAATATTCTTTTTGTGACAATTGATTCAGCAAATCAATCAGTTCATTTAAACTATTATTAATAGAAGGTATTAGCATATTTAAGTTTTAATTCAGTAAATTCATAACTTTAGCTCTATCTTTAAAAACTAAAGCAATACAGCAAAGAAAAGCAATTAACGCCAAAATAAAAAGCGTCCCGCCATCATTTTTCACTTCAATTCCAAGCACAAACAGATGAGCAAAAATCGCACCAACCAGGATGCCGCATCCCATTATGGCGCCAAACAACGTGGTTCTAGGTATTAAAATCAAAATCGCCGTAATCAACTCCGCAATTCCTGTACCAATTCTACCATAAGGTTCAATACCTAAAGCAGAAAAAATATATACTGATTCTTCGCTAGCCGTAAATTTGAAGTACAGCGTTTGTACTAAAATCACAGCCACAACGAGTCTTATTATCCATGAAAAAACAACTGATTTCATGATTTCTTTTTTATTTAACTATTTTATTCCAATTTGAATCGGCTTTCATCATCAATCCAGATTCATTTTTGTTCCAAATTTTCAATGTATTATTAAAGAAAGCATTGTAAAACAGATACAACTTCCCATTAATAATTTTATAAGTTTCGGGATTTACAGACACTTTTTCATTAGAATCGCCCATTGCAAAAGCACACCAACCTCCATACTGGGGCTCGAATTTTGAAGGATCCTTTAAGAAATATTCTTTATTACCTGGCATCGAAAAATAATAAACCACGCCTTCATACGTTGCAATTATTTCTTTCCTGCCTTTAAGGGCTTTTCCTTGTTTGAAATAAGCCACGGGATCATATCCTTGAATAGCCACATTTTTTTCTAGATTAAAATGAGTCATTCGTTTGCTGTCCTTTTGCGCAAAGCCAGAAAGTGTAAACAATACAAATACAACAAACAGTAACTTTTTCATGATTATTTATGTAAAGATTTTGCAACAGCAATCAACAAATCATTTGAAATTCTATTTTTAAAATTTGGTGCGATGTGTTCAAATTCAATTTCAGTATTTACATTTAAAAGAAACACTGCCGGTACGGGCAAAAAAGAATTATTCACGCCATCAGAACCTTTAACAATTATAGCCTTATAATTTTCAGGAGCTTGAAAAGCAATACCCACGGATTTCGATAATTCGCCTGTACTGTCTGACAATAATAAATAATTTAGTTTTTCTTTATCATTCGTAACCTTCAAGCTTGCTGGAGCATCAGGACTTATTGCAATAATTTGATATCCCAATTCTAGTAATTCTTTTTCGGCTTCAGCCAAAGCTGCTAAATGAGCATTACAGTAAGGGCACCAACCACCACGGTAAAAAACTAAAACTGTTTTTTTC
Source organism: Flavobacterium frigidum (assembly GCF_048286735.1). Classification (GTDB taxonomy): domain Bacteria; phylum Bacteroidota; class Bacteroidia; order Flavobacteriales; family Flavobacteriaceae; genus Flavobacterium. The sequence continues at coordinate 207,960 of NZ_JBLVPU010000002.1, forward strand.
TTACTGATTAGTTCCGTTAAATCAACATCTGTATTTTCTACAGATTTCAAAGTGACATTAGGGATTTTTTCACCAATAAGTAACGGAGCGATTTCTGTCGCTAGTTTCGGTAAATTATTTTGGGCATGAGCAGAGAATCCAATTGCCATTAATGCCAGACAAATTATTTTTTTCATAGAGTTACATTTTGAAGTTGTAAAACTACAGTGCTATTTCGAAATGATTTGTCGGCTATGTTACAGTTCTAGTAAAATAATTATAATTTACTGATGTCCGTTATTATTATTTCTTTCCTACTGTAAATAATAGTGCCATTCGTTTCCATTTCATTCAGCAAATGGGTAGCGGTCTGTCTAGAAGTGCATATGATTTGCGCAATGTCGTTTTGGGTCAGGTAATTTTCAATAACAACTTTATTCCCTACTCTTTCGCCCTCTTTTTCAGCCCAATCTTTTAGGAACTGAAACAATCTGGTTTTGGCATCTTTAGAAATCAGATTAGCATAACTGTTCTTAATGCGTTTCATCTTGAGACCTACAAACTTTGTGTAGGACAATGCCAGACTTGGATTTCTTAGTAATAAATCTTCAAAATCCGACATTAGAAAACTACAAATAGCAACATCATCGGAAAGCACTTTTGCATATTCATTGACTTGGCTGTCTGCCTCCAGAGTCAATTCTCCAAATAAATCTCCTTTTTGAATAATATCCTTTATAGTTTCGTTTCCATCTTCATCAACTGCAACAATCTTTATATTCCCTTTTTTAAGCAAAAAAATTCTTGGCAAATCTGATGAAGAAAAATAAATAATTTCGCCTTTCTGCGCTTTTTTAAAACCAGTAATAATACACAATTGTCTAATTTGTCCAAAACTCAACGTTCTAAACAATTTGTGATCGCGCAAATACCAATATTTTAAATCTTCGTACATAAAAATATATTTTAGTAAATGTATTAAAAAAAAGCCCTTTCTAACCGAAATTAGAAAGGGCTTAAACAGCTATTTTATTCTTTTTACGAAACCAAACCTCTTGAAATCACGATACGTTGAATCTCTGAAGTTCCTTCATATATCTGCGTAATCTTAGAATCACGCATCATACGTTCTACATGATATTCAGCAACATAACCGTTGCCTCCATGAATTTGAACCGCTTCATTAGCTACCTCAAGAGCAATTTCTGAAGCATATAATTTTGCCATTGCACCAGAGTGCGCAATATCTTTACCTTCATCTTTTTCACAAGCAGCTTTCATTACTAATAATTTTGCAGCTGTAACTTTTACATACATATCCGCTAATTTAAAGGCAATAGCTTGATGATTGAAAATCTCTTTTCCAAATGCTTTTCTTTCTTTTGAATATTTCAAAGCTATTTCATAAGCTCCTGTTGCGATTCCTAATGCCTGAGATGCAATTCCGATTCTACCGCCGTTTAATACGTTCATGGCAAAAGCAAACCCAAAACCATCCTCACCTATCCTGTTTTCTTTCGGAACCTTTACATCGGTAAACATAAGTGAATGTGTATCACTACCACGAATTCCCATTTTCTTTTCTTTTGGTCCAATATCAAAACCAGCCCAACCTTTTTCAACTATAAAAGCATTAATACCCTTATGTCCTTTTTCAACATCTGTTTGCGCAATTACTAAATAGGTTGATGCAGTACTTCCATTTGTAATCCAGTTTTTGGTACCATTTAATAAATAATGGTCGCCTTTATCAATTGCAGTTGTTTTTTGAGAAGTAGCATCACTTCCTGCTTCTGGCTCAGACAAACAAAATGCACCTATTACTTCACCTTTAGCCAGAGGCACAAGGTATTTCATTTTTTGTTCTTCTGAACAATATTTCTCCATCCCAGCACAAACTAGTGAGTTGTTTACAGACATAATCACTGCCGCAGACGCATCAATTTTAGCAATTTCGGTCATTGCAAGCACGTAAGAAATACTGTCTAGACCTGACCCACCGTATTTAGGATCTACCATCATACCCATAAAGCCTAATTCAGCCATCATTTTTACTTGCTCCGTAGGAAATTTTGAATGTTCATCCCGTTCAATAACGCCCGGTAATAATTCTGCTACAGCAAAATCTTTAGCGGCTTGCTGAATCATTAAATGCTCTTCAGTTAGATTAAAATCCATATTTTTGTTCTAGATTAATTGTTCTTAAATTTGTCCACAAAAGTAATTATTAAATACCAGATTTCAAACGTTTTCGTAATTTTAGCCTATGTTTAAAGAAAAGTATAAAGTAATAGGAGTTATGTCTGGAACTTCGCTTGACGGAGTTGATTTGGCATACATTGATTTTACCATACAAAATAATAAATGGGGATTTGAAATCTTACAATCTGAAACTGTACCCTACACTGCTGACTGGTTAAACAAATTGAAAATAGCAGTATCTTTTAATAATACTGCACTGGAAAAACTGAATCAAGACTACACACAATATTTAGGATCGATTATTATAAGTTTTATCAAAAAACACAACATAAAAAACCTTGACGCAGTTTGCTCGCACGGACACACTGTTTTACACCAACCTCAAAAAGGTCTTACCCTGCAAATTGGTAACTTGGCAGAAATATCTACTGAAATAGAACAAACAGTAGTTTGTGATTTTCGAGTTCAAGATGTTCAACTTGGTGGCCAGGGTGCTCCTTTGGTGCCTATTGGTGATCAAATTTTATTTCCACAATACGATTATTGTATGAATTTAGGTGGCTTTTCTAATGTTTCCTTTGAGCAGAATGGCAACCGAATAGCCTTTGACATTTCGCCAGTGAATACCGTTTTAAATTTTTATGCCAATCAATTGGATTTGGATTATGATGATAAGGGCGCACTCGCGAGAACAGGAACCTGCAATCACTCCTTGCTAAATGAATTAAACAGAGTCAAGTTCTACCATAGAAAACATCCAAAATCACTTGGATTCGAATTTGTAAAGGAAACCATCTTTCCTATAATGAATAGCTATTCTTTACCTATTGTAGACTTTTTAAATACATTCGCAGAACATGTAGCCATGCAGATTGCAATGGCTTTACCTACCAAAAACGCAACTCTTTTTATTACAGGTGGTGGCGCTTACAATGATTTTCTTATCGAAAGAATACAATTTCACTTACCTGAAATAAAAATCACAATTCCGCCTGCTGAAATTTTAGAATTCAAGGAAGCGTTGATTTTTGCATTACTTGGTGTGTTGAAATTAAGACAAGAAATAAATATTCTGAGCAGTGTAACAGGTGCTTCAAAGGACCACAGCTCTGGTTTTATTTATCAAAATAGATATATTTCTTACTAAATTTGAGTATTTGATCAATTGAAACATAAATTTCATGGCTTATTTATGAAATCCCTATTTTTATTACTACAACTGATTTAAAATTGTTCAGTACCTTTGGTACATAATTAACCCCAAAAATATCTTTTTATGAAAAACCTACTATCAGTAATCATCCTTGCATTACTATTACAATTCAGCAACGCTACTGCACAACAAAACTTTGTAGTTAACGGTGTACAAGTTCCAAGAACATTAGAGTTTAAAGGAAAAACGTTGGCATTGAACGGCTTAGGAGAGCGCTCAAAATTTTTTACAGATCTTTATGTTCAAGCTTTATACTTAACGAAATATTCATCAGATGCAAAGCAAATTTTAGACAGTGAAACCGAAATGGCAATCACATTGCATATTACTTCCTCTTTAATTAGCTCTAAAAAGCTATCAAAAGCTTTAGTAAAAGGCATGGAAAAATCCGTAGGTACAGAGGGAATGTTAAAATTTAACAAAGAAATCACTGAACTTGAAGCATTATTAAGTGTTGAGAACACTAAAATTGGGGACATATATGAATTAACTTTCAATTCTCTTGATGAATCACTTTGGATTACAAAAAACAAAATCTACAAAGGGAATATTAAAGGCATTGAATTTAAAAAGGCTTTTTTCGGAATTTGGTTGTCAGACAATCCAGTTGATAAGGATTTAAAAGATGCTTTATTAGGCAAATAATTAGGAAAACAATCTTCTTATAAATTTTTAAAACAATAAACATTTCACACAATTCCTTTTTTTATATTTGCCAAAAATAAACATATCGCAACAAATGAAAGATTTATTAAATAAATTCGAAAATAAAGAGCCTGAAATAGTTTTCCATTGGAAAGATGCCGAAACAGAAGCCGAAGGTTGGACTGTGATCAATTCACTGCGAGGTGGTGCTGCTGGTGGAGGAACTCGAATGAGAAAAGGGTTGGATATGAATGAAGTTTTGTCATTGGCAAAGACCATGGAAGTCAAATTTTCTGTTTCTGGTCCCGCAATAGGTGGCGCTAAATCTGGAATTAATTTTGACCCAAATGATCCAAGAAAAAAAGGTGTTTTGCAACGTTGGTACAAAGCCGTTTCTCCATTATTAAAAAGTTATTATGGAACTGGTGGTGATTTAAATGTTGATGAAATCCACGAGGTTATTCCGATGACTGAAGAATGTGGTGTATGGCATCCTCAAGAAGGTGTATTTAACGGACACTTCAAACCTACAGAAGCTGATAAAATAAATAGAATTGGACAATTGCGTCAAGGTGTAGTAAAAGTGATTGAAAATCCAAAATTCTCTCCTGATGTTGCAAAAAAGTATACAGTAGCCGATATGATTACTGGTTATGGCGTTGCCGAAGCAGTTCGTAATTATTATGCTATTTATGGCGGTGATGTAAAAGGAAAAAAGGCAATCGTACAAGGTTTTGGTAACGTAGGATCTGCTGCTGCTTTTTACTTAGCCGAAATGGGTGCACAGGTAATTGGCATCATCGATCGTGATGGTGGTTTGATTAATGAAAATGGATTCTCATTTGAAGAAATAAGAGCTTTGTTTCTAGCAAAAGACGGAAACAAATTAGTTGCCGAGAACATGATTCCGTTTGAAGAAATCAATCAAAGAATATGGTCTATTGGCGCTGAAATATTTACGCCTTGCGCTGCTTCTAGATTAGTAACACAATCCCAAATAGACAGTTTAATTGCCAACGGACTTGAAGTTATTTCTTGTGGCGCCAATGTTCCGTTCGCTGATAAAGAAATTTTCTTTGGACCAATAATGGAAGACGTAGATCACAAAGTGAGTTTAATTCCTGACTTTATATCAAACTGTGGTATGGCGCGCGTTTTTGCCTACTTCATGGAAAAGAAAGTACAAATGACTGATGAGGCTATTTTCTTAGACACCTCTGAAATTATCAAAAAAGCAATCGAAAGAGCGTATCAATTAAATCCAAGTAAAACAAACATTAGCGCAACTGCTTTTGAAATTGCACTGAAGCAATTGACTTAATTTAAAAATTACTCTTAATAAGAACCGCATAAGGGATTTAGCAGATGTAACAATCTTCTAGATCCCTTTCTTATTTTTGATAGTTTCTCAAGCCCTTCTTTTTTATAATCCCAATGTCGCTTTTTACTCTAAACAATTTTTAGTACTTTTCAACGTTTTTTAGTAATAGACTTTTTTAAAATTTAAAATACAAATGAGTTCCACCATTTCATCAGACCAAAAGAAATCATTAGTCTTTACCATTCTTTTGTATGCGACAATGTTGTTAATTTTATTTTTCATACGATTTTGGCCACCCGCAAACATCGATCAACTTGCTGGCGGAGGTGGCGGAGGTGGTGTTACAGTAAACTTTGGAGATAGTGACTTGGGTTCGGGTGCGAATTACAAAAGCGAAGTGTTAGAGGTAAAGAACCAAACTAAGCAAATTCCAACAAAATCAATTCCCGAAGAAGCTATTTTATCACAAGAAAACAGTACCGAAGAAAGCGTTGTAATTCCGATTAAAGAAAAAACCAAAAAACCTACGGTTGTTATCAAACCAGAAACTAAACCGGTTGTGGTAAAACCTAAAGTTTCGAGTAATACCAATGATGCTTTATCCAGTATCTTAAAAGGCTCTAATAAAGGTGGCGATGGAGATGACAAAGCAGCAGGAAACAAAGGAAAAGCTAACGGAAGCTTGAGCTCTAATGGCTATTACGGAACAGGTGGTTCTGGCGGCGGAAACGGCACTGGAACCGGAGTAGGAACCGGTAGCGGATATGGATCTGGAAGTGGTGGCGGTTCAGGAAGTGGTTCAGGAGGAGGAATTGGTTATTCATTAGGAAACCGAAAAGCAGTATCTAAACCAGCCCCAAAATACACTTGTAACGAACAAGGAAAAGTAGTAGTAGAAGTTTCAGTAGATCGTAACGGGAGAACTACTAATGCGATAGCAGGAATAAAAGGAACTACTAATACTGCCAGTTGCTTGCTAGAACAAGCGAAAATTGCAGCGATGAATACGAGATGGGATGCCAGCAGCGATGCTCCTGAAAAACAAGTTGGCAAAATTGTTTATAATTTCAATTTGAATTAATGTGTTAACACCTATTTACAGGTAATAATGACACTTTTCAACACCTACGTGAATTTGCGTGAGGGATAGAAGCAAGTACCGAAGTACTGCGAATAGCCCGACTAGAATAAAAAAAGGGGCCAATCACTATAAAGTTGATTAGCCCCTTTTATTTATTGTGGTCACGCCCAAAAATAGAATGCGTTAAAAACTTATAATCTCATTTATTTCGGACTCGTTGCAATCACAAACTTAAGATTGTTCTTCACTCCTATTTGTAGTACATCTACCAGATCTTGTACTTGCAAATTAAATGGAATTCTCACAATAACTGTCTGGTCTTTTGCTGAATCCATTTTTGACATTAGTGTAGTCTCGAGTTCTTCGAATGAAACAGGTTGTTTATCGATATAAAATTTTTTGTCCTCAGTAACGGATAAACTGATGTATTGCTTGTTTGTTTTTTCATTTGATTGCGCTTTAGGCAGCGTCATCTTGATCACATTTGGATTGGCCAACGTTGATATGATTAAGAAAAACAATAACAAGAAAAACATAATGTCACTTAATGAAGAAGTCGCGACCTCGGCATGAAATCTTCTTTTTCGTTTTATAGACATATTATGATCTTTGAATGATATTTACAAATTCTAATACTTGCTTTTGAATTTTTAGAGCAAAGTTATCAATTTTACCGTTCAACAAGTGATACCCGCTGTAAGCGATAATACCAACAATTAATCCAGCACCACTACTAATCATCTTTTCATATAGTCCACCAGAAATATTACCAATGCTGATATTCTCTGTTACTGAAATGCTATAAAATATTTTGATAACTCCTGATATGGTTCCAATAAATCCAAGTGTAGGTGCAATTCCAGCAATAAGACCCAGGTGCCCTAAATGCTTTTCCATTTCTCCAATCTCAATATCGGCTGCACGATCCATATTAGACTCAATTTCGACAATCGGTCGTCCAATAACTAGAATTCCTTCCTTAACGATATTACCCGAAGCTGAATTATTTCTTTCAGCAATAGAACGCGCTAAATCTAGATTTCCAGAATTGAGATTGTCACGAATATCACGCATCAACAAAGAGTCTATCTTAGAGGCTTTACTGATATACAAATACCGTTCAATAATGACATAAAAAGTATAGAACAATAGAATTCCAATTGGGATAAGCCAAATACCTCCTTTTAAAAGGAATCCCAAAGTGGAAATTTCGGTATTTGGAGCAATTTTTTCGATAACTACATTTGAAGCAGCGTTAGCAATAGTGTCGGCTTGTAATTGTATAAAACTAAACATATAATATTATTGTATTTTAATCATTAATTCTAAAAAATATTTCAATTTTGCACTAAAGATACTTTTCGATGTACTATTAAACTAAAAAAATCAAAAAATATTTTAAACAACTACTATTTTATTAGCAAATGAACTATCAAGAAACAATAACCTGGATGTTTAACCAGCTTCCTATGTACCAGCTTCAAGGAGCCTCGGCCTATAAGAAAGATATGACTAACACCTACCTCCTATCCAATCACCTTAAAAATCCTGAAAAAAAAATTAAGTGTATTCACGTTGCTGGAACAAACGGGAAAGGATCTACATCACATATGCTAGCCTCTATTTTGCATGAAGCAGGTTATAAAGTTGGACTGTACACTTCTCCTCATTTAAAGGATTTTAGAGAACGCATCAAAATTAATGGCCTAGATATTACTGAAGATTTTGTAACTGATTTCATCAACCAGCATAAGAATTTTTTTGAATCCAATGACATGAGTTTTTTTGAAATGACAGTTGGACTTGCATTTGAATATTTTGAAAAAGAAAAAATAGACATCGCGATTATTGAAGTGGGAATGGGCGGACGATTAGATGCTACCAATATTATCACTCCATTAATTTCGGTGATTACCAATATAGGATTAGATCACACCCAGTTTCTAGGAAATACTCTTGATGCCATAGCTTTCGAAAAAGCAGGAATCATCAAACCTAATGTACCAGTAGTCATAGGAGAATACACAACAGAAACAAGAGCAGTGTTTTATGAAAAAGCAAAAGAATGTAATGCGGAGATCCATTTTGCCTCTGATTTAATATCAGAAAACTACCCCTCAGACTTAATAGGTGCCTATCAATTTCATAATAAAAAAACAGTCTTACAAACCATTTGTGTCTTGAATGACCAAAAAGAATTTGTGATTACACCTAAAAACACAAAATCAGGCTTATTACAGGTCGTTAAAAACACAGGCCTTCAAGGCAGGTGGCAACAATTGAATACCTCTCCGAAAGTTATTTGCGATACTGCACACAACAAAAATGGACTTGAGATTGTTATAAAACAAATTGAAAAAGAAGAATTTGAAGTTTTACATTTTGTCTTGGGTGTTGTAAACGACAAAGATTTAAACGAAATCTTGCCTTTGTTCCCCAAAAAAGCACATTATTATTTTTGCAAACCAAATATTCCTCGTGGACTCGAAGCTCTCCAACTGCAGCAAAAAGCTTCAACATTCGACATACAAGGCAAAGTATATAATTCTGTTTCAGAAGCTTATAACCAAGCCACTAAAAGCGCTTCAAAATCCGACTTCATTTACATTGGCGGCAGCACCTTTGTAGTTGCAGAAATTTTATAATTTTTTTGTTTTTTACTTGCAAATCTAGAAAAGTGATGTATATTTGCACACGCAATCAAGGAAACGAAAGTGACTTAATTGATTCGGGCGATTAGCTCAGCTGGTTCAGAGCACCTCGTTTACACCGAGGGGGTCGGGGGTTCGAACCCCTCATCGCCCACAATAATTTAAAAACCTCCAAATTCATTTGATTTTGGAGGTTTTTTTTCTTCAAAAATTGACTGATAATTTATAAAATTTCCCAACAAGTTACATTACTAACAATAGTACGTTTCCATTGCGTAAGGTGTAAGATATAATACAATATCAATACTAGGTTTTTTACTGCTTCACATTTATTTGTCTTTTTTGGATTAATTATCAATCAAACAAATTACAAAAGTAGTTATTCCTTCATCATTTCTATATGCTAAGTAGCCACCATGAGCCTCTACAATGCTTTTGGACAACGTTAAACCAATTCCGGCTCCTTCTTTACGTGTGGTGAAAAAGGGTAAGAATATTTTAGTTTCTATTTCTTTTTCAATTCCTTGCCCCATATCAGTAATCATGATAAAAATTCTGTTTTCTTTGACTTCTGCCGATATGATAATTTGTTTTGTTTCTGAATTAGATAACGCGTAAATACAATTCGTTAAAAGATTGATAAATACTTGCTCCATCTGCTGTGGGTCAATATTAAGTCTACGGTCAAAAGCAATAGTATTTATGACTTCTATGTGTTCCTTTTTAAACAATGGACTCATGATTTGACAACTGTTGTCAATCAATTTTGACAGTTCCATTATTTGTTTTTTAGGAGAAGGCAACATGGCCAGTTTTCGGTAACTTTCTACAAATTGCTGCAAGTGGTCACTTCGTCTCAACATTGTGGTAACACTACTTTTCATATCGTCTAAATCTTCTGCTGAAATGTTTTCCTGCTGCACCAAGTCTTGTAAATTCTGAGAAAGCGACCGAATGGGAGTTATCGAATTCAAGAGTTCATGCGAGATGACTTTCATTAAATTGACCCAAGCTTCTTTCTCTTTTTTCTCAATTACATTTTGAATGGAATCTAGCAAGACAATAAAATAATCCCGATTGTAAATTTCGCTTCTAGATGACTGCATCACAAATGTTTGCGTGTCTTGCCGATTGACACGAATCTCTAAAGATGTTTTAATTTCCTGAAAATCCTGTTTTTCGATAATTTCACATAAAGCAGGCAAATGATTTTTTAGATACTTCCATTTGGAGACTTTTGGGACATCAAAATGTTTAGCAAAAAAATCATTCATTAAAAAAATGTTCCAGTCACTTCCATCCTTTTGCAAGATAATAATTCCTGTTTCGATAGTATTTAAAATAGAACGGTAGACAATATCTTTTGAAACCTGTTCGTTTTCTTTGTTTTTTAGTGTTTCGTACAGCTTGAATAAATTAGAATAATTTTGATATGATTTATGTTTTGAAAAATCCGATGTAAAATCATTTTGCAGAATTGAAATTATTGTTCTGTCGTAAAGCTGAAACGTATTTTTAATGTAAAAATACATTTCTACAAAGAGAATAAAAAGTACGAGTAGTCCAAATAGTGCTGTAAAGACCAATCCTTTTTGAAAAATAAATAGTGAAATTGCAGAAAGGCAAAAAATAAAAATTAATCTAAGAAAAAGGAGTTGGTATATTTTTAATGATGTAAACATATTAGTTGATGTTATATTTTTCTAAACGTCTATATAATGCACCTCTGGATAATCCTAGTTCCTCGGCAGTTTTACTAATATTATTGTTGTTTTTCAACAAGATTTTCTCAATAGCCGTTTTTTCTACAGCCGAAAGTTGAATATCATCTTGATTGTCTTCGTACGTTGTGATTTGCTCTAAATCTAAATCCGAAATGGTAACATAATTGTTCTCACAAAGAATTACGGCACGCTCTACCCGGTTTTCCATTTCACGGATATTTCCATTCCATGCGTGATTTGCTATTTGTTCCAATGCTTTTTCGTCAAAAGTAATTTCGTCCCGTCCGTATTTTGTCATCATTTTTTGCAAGAGGTACTTCGCCAGAGGAATTTTATCTTCAATTCGCTCGCGTAGTGGAGGCAGCACGATTTCCATAGTATTGATGCGATAATACAAATCTTCCCGGAAATTTTTATCTGTAACTTCTTGTTTTAGATTCAGGTTGGTAGCTGTAATAATGCGAACATTCAGCGGCCTAGCTTTTGATTCTCCTAATCGGGTTACCATTTTGGTTTGAATTATCTGCAAGAGTTTAGATTGTAAATGCAATGGGACGTTTCCTATTTCATCCAAAAAAATAGTTCCGTTTTGAGCCATTTCAAAACGTCCTGGCGTATCAACTTTCGCATCTGTAAAAGCACCCTTAGCATAGCCAAATAATTCGCTCTCAAAAATATTAGAATTTAAAGAACCCAAATCAACGTGAATAAAAGGATTATTTTTCCGCTCTGATTCCAGATGAATATGATGTGACAACACAAATTTACCAGTTCCGTTCTCGCCAAGTATTAAAACATTGGCATCTGTTTTGGCCACTTTATCAGCCAGAGAATAAGCTTTTTTTATAACATCTGAACTACCAACAAAAAATTCGTCAACAATCGCGATATTATTTGATTTCTTTTGCTCTTTCCGGCTTTTGTCAACTGCCTGTTTTACAATGCTAAGTAATTTTTCATTTTCCCAAGGTTTCAAAATATAATCAAAAGCACCTGCTTTTAAACCTTCTACAGCAGTTTCTACTTTACCAAAAGCGGTCATCAAAATAACGACCGTTTTTGGCGAAAGCATTTTTATTTCTTTTAATAAATACAAACCTTCTCTGCCGTCTTCAAATCCTATTCTGTAATTCATGTCGAGCAAAACCACATCAATGGTATTTTTTGCTAATAATTCAACTACATTTTTTGGGTTATTGAGCGTATAAATGTTTTCAAAATGCTTTTTAAGTAGCATTTTGGAAGCAAAAAGAATGTCTTCTTGGTCGTCTATAACTAAAATTGAGGCGTTTGTCTTTTTCATTCTAACGTAATATCTGGATTTTTTTTATTCAGAAAATGGAATCATTGTTCAGTTTCGGACAAATAGTGTTCAATTATGGACACCATATAAATCTTATTAAAATTAAAAGCCTAATAATAAATTAATTACAGTTTTTGTTTTTCTGGTACGATTATCCTATTAGACTACATAAATAATAAACAATGGACACCAAAATCGTACGTAAAACTAACAAAAAAAAGTATCTTTTAATGGCTTTGCCGATTATCTTACTCTTCGGGTATTTTGTCTTTTCATCTGTTACTAAAAAAAGAAGTTTGAACGTAAAAAAAGTTGAAATTACGATTAAGACCGTAGAAAATAATTTTTTCGAAGATTTTATGTCTTTTCAGGCAAAAGCAGTTCCTTTAAATTCGATGCTAGTGAATATTATAGAAGGCGGAGCCATTCAGGAAATATTTGTTGAAAACGGAGATATGGTTTTAAAAGGGCAACCGTTAGCACGCTTATATAATCCTAATGCAGAACTGGCGTACATGCAACAAGAAACGGCTATTATCGAACAAATTAATAATTTAAATAAGGGCAAACTCGATTTAAGAAATCAGGAATTGAATTTAGAAAAAGACTTGATCGGAATAGAACACGATTATCTTGATGCTAAAAACTTATTTGAATTGAACCAAAAACTTTTTGACAAAGAAATACTTTCAAAAAATGAATGGGAAAAGACCCAAGAAAATTATCGTTTTCAAAAAGAGCGTATGAACATCATCAAAAAAAGTGTCAAAAAAGAAAAATTAGCAAATCAAGTCCAGATTGGACAATTGAATCAATCCATTGGTTTCATGAATAAAAGTTTGGATATTTTGAGAATGAATAAAAAGAATTTCCTTATAACAGCACCAATTTCTGGAAGACTTTCTTCCTTTGAACCTATACTAGGGAAAACCTATGAACAAAATACAAGTATTGGTTCTATTGATGACAGGAAAGGATATAAATTGACAGCTGACATCGACGAATTTTATTTGGATAAAATTGCAGAACAACAAAAAGGAACAGTAGATTTTGAAAATAAATCCATCGTAGTTCTAATAACCAAAGTGATTCCTGAAATAAAAAATGGAAGGTTTCAAGTAGAATTGGATTTTGTTTCATCTGAAAAATTAGATTTAAAACAAGGATTGAGTTTTGGCGTAAAATTAAACCTATCAGAAAAAACCAAGACGGTAGTACTTTCCAAAGGAAGCTTTAACGAAGAAACTAGTGGAAAATGGATTTTTGTAGTCAATGGCAACAAAGCAGAGAGAAAAACAATCAAATTGGGTCGAGAAAATCCATTATATTATGAAGTACTCGGCGGATTGAAAGCAGGTGAAAAAGTGATCACTTCCTCTTATAAAGACTATAAAGAAGTCGAAGTTTTGAATTTAGAATAAAAAAATAGTACATAATTAATTTAGATAAAAATAGCATCAATCAAAAAACGAATAGTATGATCACAATTAAAAATCTTTCAAAAGTATTTAGAACAGAAGAAGTAGAAACTATGGCATTGAGTGAAGTTTCATTAACCATTAATCAAGGTGATTTTGTTTCGATTATGGGACCATCGGGAAGCGGAAAGTCTACTTTATTGAATATTGTTGGGTTGTTAGATAGTGCCTCGGGCGGAAGTTATCAGTTGCTTAACCAGGAAATGATTGGGCTGAAAGAGAAAGAAAAATCGAAAGCAAGAAAAGAAAATATTGGTTTTATTTTTCAGAATTTCAACCTGATAGACGAATTATCGGTTTATGACAATATCGAATTGCCGTTGATTTACAATAAAATTCCATCCTCTGACCGAAAGAAAAAAGTAGAAGCAATAGCTGATAAACTAGGAATTTCGCACCGGTTGAAACATTTTCCGCAGCAACTTTCCGGAGGACAGCAACAACGTGTAGCGGTAGCAAGAGCCTTGATTAACGACCCAAAGATTATTCTTGCCGATGAGCCAACAGGAAATCTAGACAGCAAAAACGGAAATGAAGTAATGGAATTATTGACTGATTTGCATGCTAACGGTGCCACAATCCTGATGGTGACACACTCAGATTATGACGCTTCCTTCTCGCAGAAAACCATTATAATGAAAGATGGTTTGATCCTTTCAGAAAAAATAAATAGTCGCAATGTGGATGTTTTTAAAGTATAGAAATGATAAACATCCTATTATCGATCACCACAATCATCCTTGAGTTGCTTTGCAAAACACTTTTGTAAACAGCTTTAATTTCTCATCAATCAAATCAAAATTTAATCAATCAAAAAGTCATGATTCTCAACTGGATAAAAATATTTCTTTACCACTTAAAGCAAAACAAACTGTTTTCTTTTCTCAATATTTTGGGTTTAAGCATTGGTATTGCAGGATTGATTTTCGCCATTTTATATTGGAATGACGAACAAAGTTATGATGCTTGGAATCCTGAAAAAGAAAATGTGTTTTTGGTCGCTAATCAAATGAGTGAAAATACATTTTGGGCATCGAGTTCAGCTCCAATAGGGGCTGCAATAAAGGAGAAAAGTTCAGAAGTAGCATCGTATTGTTATTTAAGTGGAAATTATGAAAGCGATCTAATTCGGTTTAAAAATAAGAAAGTGCAATCGAGTAAAATCGTATTAGCACAAAAGAATTTTTTTGAATTTTTCCCTTTTGAATTTGTTGAAGGAAACCAAAAATCAGCATTACCTGATGAGAATAGTATTAGTTTATCTCAAGATTTAGCTTTGCAGATTTTTGGAAAAGAGACAGCTTTAGGAAAAGAAGTTCTTTTTCAGAATAAAAAACTCACTGTAAGAGGGGTATATAAAATGGATAAAAAATCCTCTTATAATCCTTCTGCTGTGGTTAATTTCATTGATTTAAGAATTAGAAAAACTATTGATCAATGGGGAAATTTTCAGTTTGTATTATTTCTTAAAGTTAAAAATCCTAGTAAAGTTTCGCTTATCGAAAATGATTTGCAAAAACTTTATTACGATAACATGACAGTTCGCTATGCCAAAGAAAACGGAATTACTCCAGAGCAGTATATTGAAAAATATGGAAATACCAAACCCTCTTTAGAACCTTTGTATTCTATTAGGTTACATACTAAAACTAGTGGTTTAATTGAGGAAAATGGTAATTTTCTGTTTTTGATGATTATGGTAGGATTATCTGTTTTAATTCTGCTACTTTCGATTGTAAATTATATCAATTATGCAACTGCAAATGCTATAAAACGCGCCAAAGAAGTTGGCATAAGAAAAGTTATAGGTTCTTCAAAAATTAATATAATTCAGCAATTTGTTTTTGAAACAGCAATACTATCGTTGTTCTCAATTTTAATTGCTCTTGTACTTGTGGAACTGTCGTTACCTTATTATAATGATTTTTTAGGTAAAACCATCGTTGTACAAGGAAGTCAATTTTATTTACAACTTATCATCATATTTATTATTACGGTTTGTCTGGCAGGAGTTTTTCCAGCAATATATGTTTCTAATTTTGAAACATTAAAGGTATTGAAAGGCAATTTTGGAAGAAGTAAAAGTGGCGTCTGGTTACGAAATGGAATGTTGATTTTTCAATTTGCTGTTGCGACTTTTTTTATCATCGGATCCTATATTGTTTATCAGCAAATAGACTATATGAACAAAAAGGATTTAGGTTTCAAGGCAAATCAAATTTTAAGTATTTCTTATCGTAATGTATATGGAGAGGAAATAACTGATAATTTTAGATTTGATCGCTACTTAACAATCAAAAATGAATTATTGCGCATTCCCGGTGTAAAACAAGTTGCAGCAGGTGGCTTTGCTTTTGGAGGATCTGCAAAATCAACAATAACGCTTCAATATAAAGATTTAAGTGTGGATGGAGACAATATTCCAATTGATTTTGGAATGTTAGAAATGATGCAAATAAAAATTGTAAAGGGGAGATACTTGAGTCCAAAATTTGCTCAAGATACTATTAATACGATGCTCATAAATGAAACTGCAGCCCGACTATTAAAAGAGAAAAACCCAATTGGAAAAAAGGTAAATTGGAATGGTAAAGAGATAATTATCGTTGGAGTTGTAAAAGATTTCAACATTGGTAATCCAGCCGAAGCTATTCCTCCGATGTCATTGTTCCATTTTAAAACAAATTCCTGGTTAACATTTGCTTTAAACAATATTTACATCGATGCAGATGCACAAACTATGGATCAAACTTTGGCTGATTTGGAAAATTTTTGGCTGCAAAAAGTAGATCCTGATTATCCGTTTGCATACGATTTTGTAGATAAAGAATACAAAAGATCCTATAGCAGTTATGTGAAGCAAAAAAACCTGTTCACAACACTCAATTTTGTGGTGATCCTAATTGCACTTTTTGGTTTATTCTGCCTCGCCTCCTTTTCTATCGAAAGACGCATGAAAGAAATTGCTATTAGAAAAACACTCGGCGCAGAAACGAATGTTTTACTAAAAGAATTATCTAAGCAATACATTGTTTATTGTGTTGTAGGATTCTTGATTGCGGTATTTCCAACCTACTATTTACTTAATAAGTGGTTAGAAAATTTCGCTTATAGAATTGACATTTCAATCTATCCATTTATTATTGGCTTTATTGTCTTATTGTCATTGACCTTACTTATCGTTCTTTTAAGAGCGTTTCAAGCTACAAGAGTAGACGTTTTACAATACTTAAAATACGAGTAATCATGCTAAAAAACTGGATTAAAATATTTATTTACCACTTAAAGCAAAACAAATTGTTTTCTTTTCTCAACGTTTTGGGATTGAGCATTGGTATTGCAGGATTGATTTTCGCCATTTTATATTGGAATGACGAACATAGTTATGATAAATGGAATCCTGAAAAGGATAACGTTTACATGGTTATAAACACTTTAAACAATAATAAATGGCCTTATACAGTTGCTCCCATAGGACAATATTTAAAAAATGATCCTAATGTAGAAAGTTACAACTACAGCTACAATTGGTATGATTCAGATTTGTTTATTTACAACGGAAAAAAGCAAAAAATAGCGAAAGGATTTAATACTCAAAACAAATTTTTCGATTATTTCCCCTTTCCTTTTATTTTCGGAAATGCTAAAAATGCTTTAAAAGATGATTCTTCAATTGCTATTTCTGAGAAAATTTATAAGACTTTTTTTGACAAAGAAAACCCAATAGGAAAGCAAATAAAATTTGGAGAAAACTTTTATATCGTTAGTGGTGTTTATAAAAATGAAATGAAAAGTTCTATTGCTCCTGATGTTGTGATGACAGATAACTTTAAAAAAGTTATAACACAGAGTATAGACCAATGGGAGTCTTTTAATTTCTGTTTGCTTATAAAACTTAAGGATAACTCAAAAAAAGAGTTAGTTGAGCGAAAAATTGAGCAACTTTTTATTGACAATGTTATTAAATCCGAAGCTAAAGAAGCCAATATTAGTTTAGAACAGCAAATAAAAGAACATGGGATTGTTGCTATAAATTTAGAACCACTTAAAGACGCTAGGCTAAATTCTGTATTAGTAGGAGGCTGGGGCTATCCAGAAGGAGTGGGGAATTACCAATATTTAGTCATAATGGCAGGATTGTCTATTTTAATAATGATTCTTTCCATTATCAACTATATCAATTTAGCTACTGCCAGTGCTATCAAGAGAGCGAAAGAGGTAGGAGTGCGCAAAGTATTGGGTGCAAGCAAAAGGAATATCACATTTCAATTTATCTCAGAAACAGTAGTAATTGTTCTCCTTTCTATTCTTTTCGCATTAGTAATTGTCGAGATTTCGTTGCCTTATTATAATGAACTTTTGGACAAGGATTTAAAAATTTATGCTAGTCAATTCTATTTACAATTGTTATTTATTTTCGGAATAGTGGTTTTATTAGGGGGATTTTTCCCAGCGCTATATATTTCAAGTTTTGAAGCACAAAAAGTCTTAAAAGGGAATTTTAATAGAAGTAAGACTGGAATTTGGTTACGCAATAGTATGTTGGTTTTTCAATTTTCAATCGCTGTTTTTTTTATTATAGGCACAACGATTGTCTACCAACAGGTAAATTACTTAACCAATAAAAATCTTGGCTTTAAGGGTGATCAAGTTATTGAAATTGATTTTCTGAAAAAATTTGACAAACAATCTGAGGCAAGTTATGAGAACGATTTTTTTAAGAATTATTTGACAGTAAAAGATAGATTGAGCAGAATGAAAGGCGTTAATCAAGTGGCTACTGGAAATTTCTCTTTTGGAAATGGTGCACGTTCTTCAAGCGATTATGTGTTCCAAAACGCTCGCATTCAAGGACTAAACATGGCTGTTGATTTTGGGATGATGGAAATGATGAATATCAAATTATTAGAAGGAAGGTATTTTAATTCTCAATATGCTTCAGACACTATTAATAATGTAATGGTAAATGAAACAGCTGTAAAAATATTAGGAATCAAACAGCCAGTAGGTAAAGAAATTGTTTCTGGTGATGGTGAGAAATTCAAAATAATCAGCGTTGTAAAAGACTTCAATTTAAGAGGGCCTCAAGAAAAAAACTCACCAATGGTGTTTACGCATCTAAAGACAAAACCATTGATGTTGCAAGGTGTAAATTCAATTTTTGTAAAAGTAAAGGGAGAAAATATTGAAGAAACGATGAGCACTATTGAGCAATTTTGGAAGACTAAAGTCGATGCCGAATATCCGTTCTCGTATGAGTTTGTAGATAAAAAATACGCACGATCCTTTAAGGAATATGTAAAACAAAAAAATCTATTCTCAATTCTGAATGTGGTGGTCGTTCTTATTGCCATTTTCGGGCTTTTCGCTTTGGCTTCTTTCTCTATGGAGCGAAGATTACGAGAAATCGCTATTCGAAAAACATTGGGTGCCGAAACCAATGTTTTACTCAAAGAATTATCAAAGCAATATATATTTTTTTGTGCAGCAGGTTTTGTCATTGGCGTTGTTCCAGCCTACTTATTATTAGAAAAATGGCTCGAAAATTTTGCATACCGAATTACAATTAAAATTCTTCCTTTTGCAATTGCTTTTCTGTCTTTACTGTTTTTAACATTAATAATTGTTTTGGCAAAAGCTTTTCAAGTAACCAGAATGGATGTTTTAAAATATTTAAAATACGAATAATCAAAAAAAACTAGACCCTTTTTATAACTAACCAAAACCCAAATAATGTTATCAAACTATATAAAAATATTCCTCTATCATTTAAAACAAAACAAACTATTTTCATTTCTCAATGTTTTCGGACTAGCCATAGGAATTGCAGGATTGATTTTCGCTTTACTATATTGGAACGACGAACAAAGTTATGATGAGTGGAATCCTGAGAAGGACAACGTATATCAGGTCTTGATACAATTGAGTGATATGCCTATTTGGTCTGAATGTTCTCTGTTTTTAAAACCTGTATTAGCCAAAGACCCAAATGTTGAAAGTATATTGTATGCTGATAGTTGGTATCAGAAGGATAAAATCATCTACAATGGAAAGAAAATAGTTGAAACTAAAATTATTAATGTTGAAAACAATTTCTTTTCGTTTTTCCCTTTCAAAATAATTAGCGGAGATGCTATTTCAGGATTAAAAGATGATTCTAGTGTCGCTATATCAGACCTTATTGCTAAACGCGTTTTTGGGGACGAAAATCCAATTGGAAAACAAATAAAATGTTTAAATCACATGTTTGTAGTTCGTGCGGTATATCAAATTCCTGGGAATTCATCAATTGCTCCAAATGTTATAGTAAACAAAATGAAGGAATTGACAACAACAAATGTAACAGCTCCTTTTTTATTAAAATTAGTAGTAAAAGTCAAAGACACATCAAAAATTGAACTTACAAGAAAGAGTCTTGAAAAAGAGTACAATACAAGCTTTGTTGGAAGAATAGCTAAACTTGAAGGCTTTACTCAAGAAGAAATGGCTAAAAAAATAGGATACTTTAATGTTGTTATGGAGCCACTTTCAAAAGCAAGATTACATTCTATTACAGATGGCTATCCAGAAGGCAGAGGGAATTATCAATTTTTAGTAATTATGGCTGGATTGTCAGTTTTAATTCTCATTTTATCTCTTGTAAATTATATCAATTTGGCTACTGCCAATGCTGTAAATCGTGCCAAAGAAGTAGGTGTACGTAAAGTTGTGGGTGCTTCAAAAGGTACTATTGTAATTCAGTTTATTTTTGAAAGTGTACTACTATGTTTGTTTGCTATTTTATTGGCTTTAATGATTGTGGAGTTGTCGTTACCTTATTACAATGATTTTTTAAGCAAGAATTTAAAGATTATTGGGAGTCAATTTTATCTTCAATTAGTACTCATTTTTATTATTTCCGTTTTGTTAGCAGGAATATTTCCAGCGGTTTATGTCGCTAATTTTGAAACTTTAAAGGTGTTAAAAGGAAATTTTGGCAGAAGTAAAAGTGGAATTTGGCTGCGCAATGGAATGCTAATTTTTCAATATGCAGTTGCCACTTTTTTTATTGTAGGTTCTTATATTGTCTATCAACAAATCAACTATTTAACTCATAAAGATTTAGGTTTTAAAGGTGACCAAGTGATTACTATACCATTAAATTTTTCTAACTCTGACTATGAAGCACAAAATCCTGGACAACACATTTATAACAAATACAGTACAATCAAACAAGAATTATCCAAAATAAATGGAGTCAATGCAATATCTACTGGTCTTATTTCATTTGACGGCTCAAATAATGCTATAGTTCCTGTTATATATAATGACGAACTTTTCAAGGAGCGAGGTATTCCTGTAGATTTTGGGATTTTTGAAATGCTAAATGTTAAGGTAACAAACGGAAGAAATTTTGATTTAAAAATTGCTTCAGACACAATTAATTCAGTTGTACTTAACGAAACTGCTGTGCAATTAATGAAGTTAAAAAAACCAATTGGTGAGAGTGTCAGAATCAATAATCAAATTTTAAGAATTATAGGAGTTGTTAAGGATTTTAATATTTTAAGTCCTGAAGAAAAAGTACCTCCTATCGTTTTTTATCATCTTAAAACAACTGGTAGTGCTCAATACATAGATAAAGTATATATAAAACTAAAAGCAGATAACATTGAAAATACGATTGCCGATATTGAAAAACTATGGAGCAAAGTCGACACTGAAAATCAGTTTAAATACGATTTTGTAGACAAACAATACGCTAGAACCTATGAAAATTATGTGAAGCAAAAGAATCTATTTTCATTGTTAAATATTGTTGTAATTGGTATTGCGCTTTTTGGATTATTTGCTTTGGCTTCCTATTCAATTCAAAGGCGCATGAAAGAAATTGCTATTAGAAAAACTTTGGGTGCAGCAACCAATTCTTTGTTGATAGAATTATCAAAACAATATATTTTGTATTGCACAATCGGGTATTTAATCGCTTTGTTTCCTGTGTATTATTTATTGAACAAATGGCTCGAAAATTTTGCTTTTAGGATTCACATGACAGTAATTCCATTTGTATTTGGGTTTATTATTTTGCTATTTCTAACACTTTTGATAGTGCTTTCAAAAGCCTTTCAAGCAACTAAAACGGATGTTTTAAAATATTTAAAATATGAATAAGAATTCAATTTTTACGTTAGTCTTTTTTTTAATATTTACTTTAGTAAGTGGTCAGGAAAATTCTTGGACGCTTGCTAAATGCATGGAAACTGCTTTGCAAAATAATATCGAAATAAAAATAAGACAACTTGAAATAAAAAAAACAGAAAAGTCGCAAAACTCAGTTTTGAATCGAATGTTACCCAGTATCAATTTATATGGTGAACAAGGCTATAATTTTGGCTCTACCATTGATCCGTCGACTAACGGAAGGGTAAGCTCTAACATTCAGAACAATAACTTTTATCTCAATGCCAGAACGAATTTAATAGATTTTAGTGCTTTTGCAAATGCACAAAAAGACAAAATAAATATTGTACTCGCTAAAGCGGATATAGAAGTCATAGAAAATGAATACAAACTTCAAGTTTTAGAAAGCTATTATCAAGTGCTATACATGCAGGAGTTATTGAAAATCCAAAAAGAACAACTCAAGCAGGCTTCATTCAACTTGGACAGAATAACTAAAGAAGTTGCCATTGGGAGTAAACCCCAAAGTGATTTGTATGACATGCAATTGAGCTTTTCGTCTGAAGAAATCCGAAATCAAGAAACAGAACAATTGTATGCTATAAAAAAAACAGAATTGTTCCAGTTGATGAACGTTATGGATGTGAAAACTGATGAAGTTGTTTTAGAACCTTATTTTAAGGAAGCAACAAAAGGTTCTGATAATTATCTGTATAATCCTAAAATTAAACTTGCCGAACTCAATTATCAAAATAGTTTACAGTTGATCGGTTTAGAAAGAGCCAGCAATTATCCAATACTATCAGCGTATTATGGATATTCTACTTTTTATTATAAAAATATAAAACAAGCAAATGCCAACACAGATTCTTTTTTCAATCAATTAGAAGATAATAAAAGTCAACAAGTTGGTATGCAGTTGAGCGTTCCTGTTTTCAATGGCTTTAGGAACAATAAAAAAATCAGTGCATCAAAAATAGCTGGTGATCAGGCAAAACTCACTATAGAAAAAGAAAAACAACAATTGGACAAACAAGTAGTATTGGAAGAACAAAACAAAAGAAATTATTTGCAGCTTCAGTATAAATTGGTGGAGAAAGAAAAGTATGCCAAAGCTTCTCTAGCAACTACTCAAGCTAAATTTATAAGCGGCAAAGTGGAAGCTATTTTATATTCCTCGGTAAAAAATCAAGTACTATCAGCTGAGTTTGAAGTATTAAAAAACAAACTTCAACTTCAGTATATTGACCTGAAAATAAATCTGTTAAAAAGGAATGAGTTATAAAAATAATAACTTAAACATAAAATCATTTGCAATCTAATAGCGATAACTTCTTCAAATAATTCAAAAAATGATTAGTATGTAACACAAAAGGATACTTTTTCAAGTATCCTTTTTTTTATATCATTTTTTTTTAGCATAAAATAATTAATCTGTTTTCACAGTACCTCTTACTTTTCTAAAGTACCGTGAAAAACAAAAAAATTATCCAGGTATAAAATCTAGAGTTCGCTCTAGCGCCATTCCTCTCGATCCTTTGATGAGAATAGTATTGTCTATAAGCGCATTAGTAGCTAAATCAAATGTGAAGTCTTCGAATGTTTTGTAAAAATTGAAATTACTTTTTTCAAGTTTATTATTATAAAACGCCGTGCCGATAAAATAACATTTGACTTCATTATCATTCAGAAGCATTTCTACTAAAGATTTATGCTCTTGATTACTTTCTTCTCCCAACTCAAACATATCGCCTAATACTAAAATTTTGCTACTGCTATCTAGTTGTAAAAAATTCTCAATTGCTACAGCCATACTACTAGGATTGGCATTGTAAGCGTCTAATATAATTTGATTGGTTCCTTTACTTACTATTTGCGACCTATTGTTTTCCGGTACGAAACTCTCTAAAGCCTCTTTAATAGCATCATTTTCAACTTCAAAATACTTGCCTATGGCTAGTGCGGCGCTAATATTATTGGCGTTATATAAACCAATTAATTGAGATTGAATAGTAATCCCAGAATATGTTACAGCGACGAAAGGGTTCGCTTGAACTGCTGTAATATTTACATCGGCATCTATTTTATTAACACCAAAAGTATATGTTTTTAACGATCCTGATTTTTCAACTTGAATGGGATCTTCTAAATTTATGAAAGTAAGTTTCTTGTTGAAAGAAAGATATTTATACATTTCACTTTTTCCAGCAATTACTCCTTCAACACCACCGAAACCCTCTAAATGAGCTTTTCCGAAATTAGTTATATAACCATAATCGGGCTTTGCTAATTCGCATAAAAACTCAATTTCTTTTTGGTGATTTGCCCCCATTTCAACAATCCCAATTTCAGTTTCAGAATGGAATGAAAGTAATGTCAGTGGAACACCAATATGATTGTTTAAATTCCCAACTGTTGCTTTTGTATTGAATTTTTTAGAAAGAACAACTTGAATAAGTTCTTTGGTTGTAGTTTTTCCGTTACTTCCAGTGAGCGCGATTATTGGTACATTTAAATATTCACGATGAAATTTAGCCAAGTTTTGCAATGCAACTAAACCGTCATCAACTAGCAGTGTTCTTTCATCAATATAATAAGTGGCATTGTCAATTATAACGTAAGAAGCACCTTTATCTAAAGCTTCTTGGGCAAAAGTATTAGCATCAAAACGCTCTCCTTTTATAGCAATAAATAGCGAGTTTAATTCAATCTTTCGGGTATCTATAACAACCGATTTACATTTTAAAAATAAACTATGAATGTAACTAATATCCATTTGAAACGATTTAAAAAAATAAAAGCCCTAATCAAAGGGCTTTTATTTTTATGATATAAAAAAATTAATTTCGAGGTGATTTTTTTCTGTCTGCTTTAGGTCCTACTCTAGACATTGCGCATCTAAAACCAATATAATCAGTTGCCATATCTTGAGGAAAATACCTTCTTTGTGCAGGATCTAACCAATACGCTCTATCTCTCCAAGAACCCCCTTTGTATACTCTAACTTCATCATTGATTAAAGTTGTTCTTTTGCTTGATTTATCATATTTTCGAACCATTTTACCTAAACTATCTGTTGTTACATTATGCTTAGGAGAATTGTACATGGTTTTTTCATCTTTTTGTTTTTCAGTATCATCTTCTGAAGAACCAAAATTATAATATCTGGTAGATTGTTTATCACCGTCTCTGTAATCTCTATTATCGCTTTTATCGAAATTTTGTCTCAAATATGTTTCTTGTTCATCAACTAGAACTTGAGCAATTTGACCTGGGAATCTTCTCGCTACAATTCTACCATTACTTAATGTATCGAATTTCATGTTGGCTGCAGTAACAATTTCAATTTTACCATCGGCACCAATTTTATTTTTGGTATACTGGTTTCCTCTGAAATAATTAAAATCATTTGCTTCGTTATCAATAATCGGTCTGTAAACATCTTGAACCCATTCAGCAACGTTACCTGCCATGTCATACAATCCAAAATCATTTGCAGGGTATTTTTTTACTTCATTTGTGATATCTGCACCATCATCTGACCAACCAGCAATTCCACCATAATCTCCATTACCTTGTTTAAAGTTGGCTAACTGATCTCCTTTAGTTTGTCTTTTACCCGAACGTGTATATCCACCAGACCAAGGGTATTTTTTTTGCCCTTTGTAAATGTTATACTCTCTTTGTCCTACATCTGCAGCAGCTGCATATTCCCATTCAGCCTCTGTTGGTAATCTATATTCAGGAAGTAAAACTCCAGAAGAACGTTGTGCATACAAATTTTTTGCTTCTACAACCTTACCATCTTTACCTGGTTTGGGTGCTTTTTTTCCTCCTTTTTTTCCTTTAAGGACGATTTCTTCATTTCCACCGTAAGTAGAAGTAGGAGAACTTAAATACGTTTCGGTATCAAAATTAGCATCAGCTGTTACATCTAGGGTCTTTGCATTCTTTTTTAAATATCCATTTTTTTCTAAAAGCGCTTCATTTACACGTTGTGTTCTCCAGTTACTAAACTCAACTGCTTGAATCCAATTTACTCCAACTACAGGATACTCAGCATAAGATGGGTGTCTTAAATAATTGTTTGTCATTGTTTCATTGTAACCCAATCTATTTCTCCAAACTAACGTATCAGGCGAGGCACCTTCGTATATGTTTTTATAATTTTCTTCAGTAGGTGGGTATACACTTTTCAACCAATCTAGGTAATCTAAATACATAGAGTTAGTCACTTCTGTTTCATCCATGTAAAAAGACTGTATGTGCTGCTGTGTTGGAGAATTATTCCAATCGTGCATTACATCATCTTCTACTTTACCCATGGTAAATGTACCGCCTTCAACAAAAACCAAACCTGGTCCCGCTTGTTGCTTTTTGTTTGCACCAGCTTTTTTGCTGTCCATATTCCATCCGGTTGCTCGTGAGGTATTTTTAGAGCTGGACTTTTTACTACAACTGGAAAAACCAATTACTAATAGGATCGATACCATCAATCGTAAGCCCATAATTTTGTTTGCTTTCATACTCTTTTAGTAGGTAATAATTTAAGTGATGCAATATAATAATTAACCATTAATCAACACAATACTTCATGAAAATTTTTGTTGATTTAACTTTAACAATAAATTGTATATCATAACGCAAATTTATAATATTTATTATTTAAATCCCATCAAATGATTTATTTTTACTGATTAATAATAACAGACTACTAATCACGTTAAAAAAACGATGAGAAAAATACTTTTGGCGTATTTAAGCCTGATTCCTTTTGCTTCTTTCGCACAAATTAAAGGAAATACTGTCATTGAATGGACGGATAAAAAAGAAATGTCTTTTGGAGACTCAAAAGTAGTTATCCCTTATTTCTCGGGAAACAGTTTCCATTATGATGCCGATCAGAAAGCTTTATTTTATACCTTAAAAATAAACGAAACAATCAATTTTACAGAGGGTACCGTTACAATCACAAATTCAACATACGAGACTTTTACAACCGCGCAACTGGGCGACTTAGCTCCTGAAAATATTCCTAAAACACCAAATGCAATTTTAAAAATTAACATCTCAAGAGACACCAACGAAGCTTTTGTCTATTTATCACCAATAATTAAAGACGAATTTGGATTCAAACGAATCAAATCATTTTCTTATGAAATCGAGAGTAATACTTCCAAACTCTCAAAATCAAATAAAAACACCAATACAAATGGTATTATTAACTCTGTTCTAGCAAACGGCAATTGGTTCCAATTTTATATCGAAAAATCTGGTGTTTATAAAATCACAAAAGGTTTCTTACAACAATTAGGCATTGATCTCAACACATTAGATCCTAGGAAGTTAAGAATATATGGGAATGGCGGACAAATGCTTCCTTTATCTAATGCTATTTCTTATCCAAATGACCTAACCGAGAACGCCATTCAAATCAGTGGCGAAACTGATGGAATTTTTAATAATGAGGATTATATTCTTTTTTATGCTGAAGGTGTTGATGTTTATAATCAGGAAAGTTTGACAAACATTAATTTGTACGACACTAAATCCTATTATTATATCAACGTTCAGGGTACCGATGGAAAAAGAATTGCTCCAATGACTCAACCTTCGGCAGGAAGTACTTTAAATGTAACCGCTTTTGACGACCATCAATTTCACGAAGTCGACCTTACTAATATCTCACGATTGGGTCGCCAGTGGTTTGGCGAATCGTTCGAAGTTAAAGAGGAACAAGAATTCGATTTTAACTTCCCTAACATCGACACAACTTCGCCTGTAAAACTTAAGTTGACTGCCGCTTCAGCAGCATTTACACCCACAAGTATGAATGTAGCTGCAAATGGAAACGCAGTAGGCACCATTTCATTTCCTTCTTTGAATCCGAATTCTGAAACAGCATTTTATGTCGGATCGCTCCCTAACAATACAAGTTTTAACGGTGCCGAAAATATAAAAATAAAACTGAAATACAACAACAACGGTGTTCCTGGCTCCAAAGGATACCTTGACAACATCCAGCTCATTGCCAAGCGTAAATTGCAAGGCTACGGTAAACAATTTCATTTTCAATATGATCAATCGTCTTCTAGTATTGGCATTGCATCATACAGTATTTCTAACGCTATTAATATCACACAAGTTTGGGATGTAACTGACATTTTCAATGCATCCAAAATTGAAAATTCTAATCAAAATTCATTAATTTTTAAAGCCAACTTGGGAGAACTCCGGAAATATATTGCTTTGGATCCTTCCGATTATTATACACCACTTCAAGTTCCTAAACCAAAAATTTCAAATCAAAACCTAAAAGGAACTTTGTTTAAAAACGGACAAGGCCAATTTCAAGATATTGATTATGCGATCATTGCACCTGCTATTTTAGTTAATCAAGCCGAAAAATTAGCCGCTTTTCATCGAACGAAATCTAATTTAAATGTAAAAGTCATTCCGTTAGAACTTATCTACCAGGAATTCTCATCAGGAAAACAAGATGTGGCGGCAATTCGAAACTGTATAAAATACATATATGAAAACGCTTCTGCTCCCGAAAAAAGAATAAAGTACATCAATCTTTTTGGGGACGCTTCTTATGATTATAAAAATAGAATCTCAGGAAATACTAATATTGTACCTATTTATCATGCCTTAAACAGTAACTCATCTGGCGAATCGTCTTTTGCATCCGATGATTTTTTTGGATTAATGGATTCCTCCGAAGGAAACATAGTGTCTTTTTTTGGAGGAATCGACATCGCTGTTGGTAGGATGCTGGTTAATGATCCCAGACAGGCAGAAGAAATGGTGAATAAAGTTTTCGAATATTATGATCTAAAATCCTACGGAAGCTGGAGAAATAATTTTGCGTTAATTTCAGACGATTCTGATATTAGTGTTGACGCTAGTTTACAAAACAGACAAAACGCACTTGCTAATACTATTGCTACCCAAAAACCATTTCTAAATGTGAACAAAATTCTGCTAGATTCGTACGTTCAAGAGGCATCCGCTGGAGGTTCACGATATCCAAAAGCGCGAACCGACTTTTTTAATTCTTTTGAAAAAGGAGCTTTGGTGTTTAATTATTTAGGTCATGGTGGCGAGGATGGTTTATCGAGCGAGCGCATTTGGGAAAAATCAGACGGGCAAAATTTGAGCAATCAGTATAAATACCCTTTGTTTATAACTATCACTTGTGAATTTTCGCGTTTCGACAATCCTTTTAGGCCAACCGCTGGTGAATATACGTATTGGAATCCAAAAGGAGGAGCGATCGCAATGATAACAACTATTCGTTCCATAGGACAGTTCAGCGCCGAGAACTTCAATGATTCCTTTACAAAAAACCTGCTGTCGTATAATTCTAATCAATATACTTCTATTGCTGAAGCCCTTAGAATATCAAAAAATAGCAATCCAAACTCAGCAACCAATGTTGTTTTTTATATAGGTGATCCGGCATTGATGCTTGCCATCCCAAAACCGAAAATCAGATTGACAAAAGTAAATGATGTTCCAGTTACCCAAACTATTGATGACTTTAAATCATTGGCAAAAATGAAACTCACAGGCGAGGTAACAGACGAAAACAATAATCTTCTCCCTAATTACAACGGAGAAGTTGCCGTAACTATATTTGACAAAACGGTTTCAAGAACGACCTATAATAACGATGGTAGTAGTCCGCCCATCACTTTCAATGTTTTAGGAGAAGCAATATTTCGAGGAAACGCATCCGTAACCAACAGCCAGTTTGAATTTAGTTTTGTAGTTCCTAGAGACATTAGAATTCCGGTAGCCAATGGCAGAATCAGTTTTTATTCTAAAAAAAATCAGGTCTTGCAGAACGAAACAGGATATGACAGTGCAATAAAAGTAGGTGGAATTAATGAAAATGCAATTGCAGACAATATAAGTCCAAGAGTGAAGTTATACATGAATGATGAAACTTTTGTTTCTGGTGGCATAACAAATGAGTCCCCGTTTTTTGTTGCGCTACTCGAAGATGAAAACGGAATCAATACAGCAAGCGGTATTGGTCATGATATTGTTGCCATTCTGGATGGAGACGTTAGTAATCCATTTGTGTTAAATGATTATTACCAAACAAAATTAGACGACTTTACAAGCGGAACACTTCGATTTCCTTTAAGAAACTTAGCTCCCGGACTGCATACAATAACATTCAAAGCATGGGACGTTTACAACAATCCAATTACTGCAGAGATTCAATTTATTGTTGTAGGCGATGATGCCATAACATTGACTCATGTATTGAATTATCCAAATCCGTTTGTAAATTATACTGAATTTTGGTTTACTCACAACAGACCCTTCGAACCTTTAGAGGTTCAAGTTCAAGTAATGACAATAACTGGAAAGGTAGTTTGGACTAAAAATCAAATCATCACAACAGAAGGTTTTTTGTCTAAAGAAATTACTTGGGACGGGAAAGATGATTTTGGAGACAAAATAGGAAAAGGCGTTTATGTGTACAAACTCACTGTTAAATCGACTTTGACGAACAAAAAAATTGAAAAATTTGAAAAACTTGTAATACTTTAATAAAATACTATCTTTGTTTACTAAAAATCACCTCTGATAATGAAAAAATTAACGTTGCTTTTTATCTTTTTATTTGTAACTTATCTTACAAAAGCTCAAGATAGAGTCATAAATCCTGGTGTTCCCTTTTTATTAGTTGCCGCCGATGCTAGAGCTGCAGGTATGGCTGATATTGGGATTGCAACTTCGGCAGATGCTTTTTCTCAACAATGGAATCCAGCCAAATATGCTTTTGCTACTGATGCAAAGGGTTTTTCCGTAAGCTATACTCCTTACCTAACTGACTTGGTGAATGACATATCATTAGGACAAGTGACTTACTACCAAAAATTAAATGAAAGAAGTGCCTTTGCCGGTAGTCTTCGTTACTTTGGTTTAGGTGAAATCGAATTACGCGATAATGCTACTGACGAAGCAAGAATAGTCTCTCCAAACGAATTTGCTATTGACGGATCCTATTCCTTAAAATTGAGCGATAAATTCTCGATGGCTATTGCAGGAAGATTCATTAATTCTAATTTAAAAGTAGCTTCAGATAGCAATGACGCTTCGTCTGCAAGTACCTTCGCAGTTGATGTGGCAGGTTTTTACCAGTCTGAAGAAATAGCGTATAACGAATTTAACGGAAGATGGAGAGCCGGATTTAACATTCAAAATTTAGGTCCAAAGATTAGTTATGACAATGATGATTTCAACAATAACTTCATTCCTGCAAATTTAAAAATAGGAACTGGTTTTGATTTTATTTTAGACGATTTTAATAAAGTAGCCTTGAATGTTGAATTTAATAAATTATTAGTTCCAACACCTCAAATTCCTGTCCCTCAGCCAGCAACTGATTTAAATGGAGATGGGGATACCCTCGATCCTGGAGAACCTGCTAATGATGGAACGGCTAAAGCAAATAATGATTACCGATCTATTGGATGGACTTCAGGAGTTTTCAAATCATTTGGAGATGCTCCTGATGGATTCAGCGAAGAGCTAAAAGAAGTTACCTATGCTGTTGGAGCCGAATATCTATATCAAGATTCCTTTGCAATGCGTTTGGGTTACTTTCACGAAAGTCCTGTGAAAGGTGCTCGACAGTTTTTCTCCCTTGGAGCAGGTTTCAAATACAACGTAGTCAAAGTAGATGTTTCGTATTTATTTTCAGCGTCTAAAGTAAAAAATCCATTAGAAAATACCCTTCGTTTTTCGTTGACCTTCAATTTTGGAGATAAATATGACGAATATTAAACTAAAATAAATCACCAATAACAATCCAAATTTCAAACTCAATTATTCGAGATGAAATTTGGATTTTTTTTCCAAAAAAAATAATGAAAGAATTATCAATTACCACGCAATTCAAAGCATTCGATGCGATACCAGATTTACCAACTGACATTCAAGAGTTAATGTTGCAAGCCGTTGCAGTCAGAAAAAATGCCTATGCTCCGTACTCTAAATTTAGAGTTGGAGTTGCAATCCTTTTAGATAATGGTGAAATTGTTTTGGGTTCGAACCAAGAAAACGCAGCTTATCCTTCAGGACTTTGCGCAGAACGCGTTGCAATTTTTCATGCAGGTGCCATTTATCCAACAGCAAAAATTTTGAAAATGGCAATCACAGCAGCTTCGGATACCAACCAAACTACTACTCCTATTCCGCCATGTGGTTCTTGCAGACAATCTATTGCAGAGTATGAAATCAAGCAAAAAACACCTATTGAGATTTATTTTATGGGAGAAATTGGAAATATTTATAAATCTGATTCCATAAAAAATTTATTGCCTTTTATGTTCGATAAAAAATTCTTGTAAAAAGTCCAAAAATCACCTTTTATATTTCAGTTCTTACTTGGAATATCTTATTTTTGCAATCCGACGCTTCGGGGCGCAAACTTGTGGGAGGAAACTATTTTGCGTTATAGGTACAAATTGATAATACAATAACACTTTAGCAAAAGAAAAATTCAGATGAAAGAAGTTACAAAAGAAGTATATTTAAAGTGGTATGAGGACATGCTGCTTTGGAGAAAGTTTGAGGACAAACTTGCGGCATTATACATCCAACAAAAAGTTAGAGGATTTTTACATTTATACAATGGTCAAGAAGCGGTACTAGCGGGTGCTTTACACGCCATGGACTTGACAAAGGACAAAATGATTACTGCATATAGAAATCACGTTCAACCTATAGGAATGGGCGTTGATCCTAGACGAGTAATGGCAGAACTTTTAGGAAAAGTTACCGGAACTTCAAAAGGTATGGGTGGTTCTATGCATATTTTTTCTAAAGAGCATCGTTTTTATGGCGGTCACGGAATTGTAGGAGGACAAATTCCAGTGGGTGCAGGATTAGCTTTTGCCGATAAATATTTTGAAACTGGTGGTGTGACTATGACTTATTTTGGTGATGGCGCAGCACGTCAAGGTTCTTTACATGAAGCTTTTAATATGGCTATGTTATGGAAACTTCCGGTTGTTTTTATTGTAGAGAACAACGGTTACGCTATGGGAACATCAGTAGAAAGAACGGCTAACCATACCGATATCTGGAAACTAGGTTTAGGCTACGAGATGCCTTGCGGACCTGTTGACGGAATGAATCCTGTAAAAGTTGCTGAAGCAATGACAGAAGCAATAGATAGAGCACGTCGTGGTGATGGACCAACTTTCCTAGAAATGAAAACGTACCGTTATAGAGGACACTCTATGTCAGATGCACAACTGTACCGTTCTAAAGAAGAGGTAGAAGAATACAAAAAAATAGATCCAATTACACAAGTTTTAGATGTAATTATGGATAACAAATATGCTACAGAAGAGGAAATTGAGACGATTGATCAACGAGTTAAAGACTTAGTGGAAGAATGTGTAACATTTGCTGAGGAATCAGAATATCCACCAATTCAACAATTGTATGACGTAGTATACGAGCAAGAAAACTATCCATTTATTCCTCATAAATTATAAATCAATTATGGCAACAATAATTACAATGCCTCGTTTGAGCGATACGATGACGGAAGGAACGGTAGCAACTTGGCTCAAAAAAGTAGGCGATAAAGTAAGCGAAGGAGACATTCTTGCAGAAATTGAGACTGATAAAGCAACAATGGAATTTGAATCTTTCAATGAAGGTACACTTTTACATATAGGAATTCCAGCTGGTCAAACGGCTCCTGTCGACTCATTACTAGCAATTATAGGAAAAGAAGGAGAGGATATTTCGGCATTCCTTTCAGGAAAACCAGCAGAGGTAACTCCAGCAGCAGACACAGCAAAACCTACTTCAGAGGCAGTGGCTGTTCCAGAAACTAAAAAAGAGTCAACTTCAGCGGCTACTTCTTTACCAAAAGGAGTAGTGGTAATAACGATGCCTCGTTTAAGTGATACGATGACCGAAGGAACTGTTGCAACCTGGTTGAAAAAAGTAGGAGATACAGTTGCCGAAGGTGATATTCTTGCTGAAATTGAAACAGATAAAGCAACAATGGAGTTTGAGTCTTTCAATGCAGGAACATTATTATATGTAGGTATTGAAGAAGGGAATACTGCTCCTGTTGATAGTCTTTTAGCAATTATTGGTCCCGCAGGAACTGATGTTGCTGGAATTGCTACAAATTATAAAGCAGGCGGAGCAACGTCAACTGCTCCTGCTCCAGAAGTTAAAGATGAAGTTGAAACAACAGCCGTGACTGAGCCAATTGCTCAAGAAACTGTAGCTGACGGACAACGTATTTTGGCTTCCCCATTAGCAAAGAAAATTGCAAGTGATAAGGGAATCCAGTTGAATCAAGTTAAGGGTACTGGTGAAAATGGTAGAATCGTAAAAAGCGATATCGAAAACTTTACACCAGCTGTTGCTCAGCCAACTGCTGATGCACGAGTAGTTACTAAAACAGAAACTGTAGTTGCACCTGCTGCACCAAAAGTGTTCGTACCAAACGGAGAGGTATTTACGGAAGAAATTAAGAATTCCCAAATGCGCAAGATCATTGCGAAACGTTTAGCTGAATCATTGTTCACCGCACCGCATTACAACTTAGTGATCGAAGTGACTATGGATGACGCTATGGCTGCGCGAGCTGTTATTAACAACGTACCTGATACAAAAGTATCTTTTAACGATTTGGTTATTAAGGCCTGTGCGATGGCATTGAAAAAACATCCAAAAATCAATTCACAATGGAAAGAAGATGCTATTACCATCAACCATCACGTCAATATTGGTGTAGCTGTGGCTGTTGAAGATGGTTTAGTTGTTCCAGTATTGAAATTCACAGATGCGATGAGTTTATCTCAAATTGGCGGCAGCGTTAGAGATCTTGCCGGAAGAGCAAAAAACAAAAAACTATTACCTACAGAAATGGAAGGAAGTACTTTTACTGTTTCTAATTTAGGGATGTTTGGTATAGTAGAGTTCAATTCGATTATCAACCAACCTAATTCTGCAATCCTATCTGTAGGTGCGATTGTCGAGAAACCAATCGTTAAAAATGGCCAAATCGTAGTAGGAAATACCATGATGTTATCTCTTGCTTGCGACCACCGTACTATCGATGGAGCAACTGGAGCTCAATTTTTACAAACATTGAAACAATTTATAGAAAACCCAGTTACCATGCTTGCGTAATAGCCCGGTTATCATAATACAATCCCGTCTTGTTAATAAACTTGACGGGATTTTTATTGGTGCATGTCCCCACTTCCACTAGCGTTGCAGTGCGGTCAGGCTATTCGCTATATCTTTTATTCCATTGCATTTCATAAAAGGATGCCGCTACTATCCCTCATGCAAAAACGTAGCATGCACTTTAACATAAATGAAATACAATCAATTATTGAATAGCTTCTAGAAGTATTTTCAAAAAAACTTGTTTGCTGTATGATGATTTCACTTCACTTTTATAAAATTAACGAGCGCTTTCGACCAAATAAACATTAACTTGGAGCAACAGAAAGCAATAATATAAAAACTAATTGCACATTATCAGTTATAATAACGATTTCATTAACGATTTAATAGACTTCAAGATGATTGAAAAACAATATCTAGAACCAAATGAAGGTTTTTCGCAAGCTGTTGTTGTAAGAACCGGCACTTGTAAAACAATTTATATTTCAGGCCAAATTGGGGACGGAAAAAACCTAGAAGCACAAACAATCGCTTGCTTTAAAAACATAGAAAAACAACTTTCTAATTGTAACGCCACTTTTAAAGATGTGGTAAAGATGAATACGTACATTGTAAATTTTACTCCGGAAATCGATTTGCCTATTTTTAGAAAAATAAGAACCAAATTTCTTGGAGATTGTGATTTTCCAGCAAGCACCTTAGTTGGCGTATCCGTATTAGGAAATAAAAATTGGTTAATTGAAATTGAAGCAATAGCTGTGATAGCTTAAAACAAGTTCTTAAATTAATCTAGAAAAATTAAAACAATTTACATTATCAACAAATTGCTAAACACTAGCTCTTATTTTTTTCCTCAATCCATTTCGACATGTACTTAGTACTTTTAAGTGTATGATGTTGCAATACAGCACCCATAAAGTTATTCAACCGATGTTGCTGCAAATTTGATTGTAGATTGTCAATTTGCAATTTAAACTCGGATTCAAACAATGTAATTAGATACCGTTGCTCGACAATAGCGAGTCCATTTTTTTGCGCCTGAAGCCACACCGCTCTATCCTGATATAATTGCACAGCCAGATCAACGAAAACATCGGGATCATCTGCAACAAATCCACTCCAAGGTAAATAGCCTTGCATCGACTCGGCACCAATACCTGTAGTAACGCTTGGTGTTCCGCACTGCATGGCTTCGAGCAATTTCCCTTTTATTCCAGCACCAAAGCGCAAAGGCGCCAGAACAACTCGGGATTTTTTGACAACTTCCTGTGCATCAATGGCGCGACCATGTATCAAGAAACCTTCTTTGGCATTATGTAACTGCAACACTTTTTGGGATGGATAAGCACCATAAATAGTACAAACAGCAGCTGGAATTTGTTTTTTAATCAAGGGCCAAATGGTTTCTCTAAGATACTGCACAGCATTCCAATTGGGTTCATGAAGAAAATTACCAACAAAAACGAAGTCCTGTCGTCCTTCAAACGAAGGTAACTTACCCAAATCAGGAATAGCATCCGAATCTACTAAAAGTGGCAAATAATGCAATAAGAAATTGTCTAGTTTGAAAATTTTAGTTAGCAATTCGATTTCATATTCGGAGATCATTAATGACAAATCACAACGCAAAATACTAGCGATTTCTCTTTTTGCAACCTCTTCATTCAATAAATCCACAGTTTTAAATTCACGCTTTTCTTTAAACGCTTTTTGTCGTGCAAGACGCAAACAGTGTAAATCCTCGGTGTCTAAAATGCGAACTGCATTTGGACAATTTTCGGCAACGCGCCAACCAAATTGTTCTTCTATCATAAAACGATCAAATAAGACTATTGAAGGCTGAAGCTGTTTTACAAACACATCAAAACTAGAACTATTTAAAGCTATTGTTTCTTTCTCGACCTTATACAAACTTAAATCGGCCATAAAATCACTGTCTTGTGCAGGAGAAGCAAATGTGATTGTAAATCCTTGTTTTTGAAACAATGAAATCAATTGCATCATTCTGCCACCCGCAGCTGAGGAGTTGGGTTCAGGCCAAACAAAGCCAATAATTAATACTGATTTCACTTTTGTGGGTGTTGAAAATTAGGATTGCAAAGTACTTATTTAAAATGAAATTGTAACTGTTTGGAATTGCAAATGCAACTGAAAAAAGTAGCTATATTTTACACTAGTTTGCGTGAAGCATAGCAGTGAAAAGCCCACAATTGCAATGCAGCGCAGCGAAAGTGCAATGAGGACCTGCAACGAATAGCCTGACAGCAAAAAATGGCTGCATAAAAAGTTGCTTTTGCCATTTTTTTGGTGAAACGCCCCACTTATTTTTGATAGTGAATTTTAAGAAGAAAACACTAATTTTGTGCTCAAATAAATTCCATTAAAATGTTAGGATTAAAATTAGCTACCGATCCAAGATGGGTCAACATAGTAGAATCGAATATTGAAGAAATATTGACCGATCATGCTTGGTGTGAACAAAAAGCTGCTTCGAATGCCATAAGTTTGATTACGCAAAATTCAGAAAAAGAGGAATTAGTGACCGAATTAATGGTTATTGCAAGAGAGGAATTAGAACATTTGCAAATGGTACACGACTTGATAAAAAGCAAAGGACTTGCCTTAGGGCGGGAACGGAAAGATCATTATGTGAATGAATTATTTAAATTCATGAAAAAGGATGGGAGTAGAAACGACGCTTTATGTGAACGCTTGCTGTTTTCAGCGATGATTGAAGCCAGAAGTTGTGAACGATTTAAAGTATTATCTGAAAATATTACAGATGAAACGTTAGCGAAGTTTTACCGTGATTTGATGATTAGTGAAGCGGGACATTACACCACTTTTTTAGGTTTTGCACGAAAATATGCTGATAATGTAGATGTGGATAAACGCTGGAAAGAGTGGATTGATTTTGAAACCTCGATTATCACAAATTATGGCAAACAAGAATCTATACACGGATAATTGAGACTATATTTTACGTTATCAAAAACACTATACTTAAAAGTATCTGAACTTGAAAAAGGATGATTCCAATTATATTTTAAAATTACAGTACTTATTAGCCTCAGAGGTGAAAATTTTCGAGGTTTTTTTATACCATTTTTTTCTAAGGATAAGAAACAAAACCTGCGGAGGAATTGATATAAAAAAAGAAGAACTTTGCGAAATAAATAAACAGCAATAACTTCTATAGATCTTTTAAAATTTAAGCTTCCTGATTTTCTTGTAGATTACTTTGAAGTAGTTTCTGCTGTTAATACCGAAGAACACCTTCATTTGTATTACGAAGTGAATGCACAACCTCCAATGCACTATGATGCTGTAGAATAAATATCGTAAGGCTTATTAGATGAAATAACACTACAAGATTTTACTCTTCAAGGTAAATAGATCTATTAGCATATTAAACGTCTTCGTTGGACGAATAAAACTTCTGAAGAATAATCAAAAGAGATAATAAATTAGTAGCAGACGGAACTCGTGTAACACAGGAGTTTGCGTCTTTTTTAAAAGAGATCAATAGATTCCAAGCCTAATGATTGTAATGCGATTGCTTCTTTTTATGGCGTTAG
This sequence comes from Flavobacterium frigidum, assembly GCF_048286735.1. GTDB lineage: Bacteria > Bacteroidota > Bacteroidia > Flavobacteriales > Flavobacteriaceae > Flavobacterium. The sequence continues at coordinate 246,492 of NZ_JBLVPU010000002.1, forward strand.
CGGCAAAAACCTACAACATCAATACAAAGATTTCTTAAGTGATTTCAAAGCGTGGGATCAACTATCACACGCCAAACAATGGCTTATTTTTCCAAAAAACTTAGGCAAACGTTTATCGATTGATGAAACTTCATTCTCGAATGGAGAACTCTATACTATCTTAACCAACAAAGCAGGCAAAGGAAAGAAAGGAACTATCGTAGCTATAATTGCCGGAACTAAAGCTGATACTGTAACTGCTATAATTGAAAAAACCCCTCTCAAAGCGCGCAATCAAGTCACAGAGATCACTCTAGACATGGGAGCAAATATGGGATTAATTGCTAAAAAATGTTTTCCAAATGCTACGCGGGTTACTTATCGATTTACTCCTGAATTTTCATTGAAATTTTGGAATTCGTGATACCGCTTCGCTAATTCATGTTCAAAAACTAGCCTTGGAAGCTTTACAAGAAATCAGAATCAAATATCGTTGGCAATCAATAGATCAGGAAAATGAAGCAATGGAAAAAGCTAAAAAAGGAAATAAAAAGTTTGAATCAGAAGTGCTATCTAATGGAGATACACTTAAACAATTACTAGCCCGTAGCCGCTATCTTCTATATAAAAACAAATCTAAATGGTCCGAAAACCAAATAGAACGAGCCTCTATATTATTTGAATTATATCCCGATATTGAAAAAGCGTACAATTTAGCACAAGATTTGAGAAATATCTTTGAAAAAACAACTGATAAAATTATTGGACTTTCAAGGCTAGCCAGATGGCATGAAAAAGTAAATCAATCCGGGTTTAAATCTTTCAATACAATCTCAAGATCCATAATAAATCACTACCAAACCATATTAAACTATTTTGATAACAGAAGCACCAATGCTTCAGCAGAGTCCTTCAATGCTAAAATAAAAGCGTTTAGATCTCAATTCAGAGGGGTTAGAAATATAGAATGGATCAAGTCTAAAAGTTGTGGGGAAATATTAAATTTCGATATTTGTATTTTAAAAATAGATACAAATGCAAGATTCCTATAGCGAACTAATCAAGTTATTATTACCTGAAATTGTTGTGGATTATTTTAAATTGACTTCTTAAGAAAAAGGAGAAGAGATACTTCATTTATATTTAAAAGAAATTAATTCAGTCCCCAAAGAGTACCGACAG
>NZ_JBLVPU010000003.1:0-197654 GCF_048286735.1 Flavobacterium frigidum
TTTTGCGTATTTAATTGATACCAAATCTCGAAGAGGCTTTTTCTCTTCTAATAAAGACGGAGGTCAAGGATATGATGATATCTATACATTTTTAGAAACAAGAAAACTTATTTGTGAGCAAAGCCTCTATGGTACAATCACCGATGTAAAAACAAGCGAAATAATCGCTAATGCTAAAATAACCGTATACGATAATCAGTTTAAGGTAATTCATACTGGTGCTTCAGATGAAAAAGGAAACTATAACTTTGCTGTTGAATGTGGAAAAACATACAATGTAAGAGCTGAAAAACCAGAGTACACCACCAAAGAAGAGAAAATTACTATAGGAGCTACAACTGGAAAAACATACTTACCAATAGCAATGACAAAAGAAATTTGTAAAGTAGCTGTTGGTGATGATCTGGGTAAATGTTTTGGAATTAAAATGATTTATTTCGATTTAGATAAATCAAATATTAGAGCAGAAGCAGCTTTAGATTTAGAAAAAATATTAGATGTTTTGAATCAGAATCCAACCATGAAAATTGACATCCGATCTCATACGGATAGCAGACAAACATTCAAATACAATGAAGCACTATCGCAAAGAAGAGCTAAAGCTACCATCGACTGGCTGGTTAAAAATGGTATTAATTCCAATCGATTAACCGGCAAAGGATACGGCGAAACACAACTCGTAAATAAATGTGCTGATAATGTTACTTGCTCTGAAGAGGAGCATCAACTAAACAGAAGAAGCGAATTTATTATTATAGATTTGTAAGTATTACAAAAAAAGCAGAATACAATAATGAAATAACAGCCTTCTGCTTATTTAAATCCAAACACTTAAAACACAACAAAATTTTAAAATTAATTTGAATTAACCGAAAATAGATAGCAAAAAAATAGTTCAATGAATTCATTAGACTATTTTTTAAACAAACTCTATAAAACATTGAACATGAACTAAAAATTTTTCAAATGGATATAAATGTAAAAGGCTGCCATTTGGGGATATGGCAACCTTTTAGATTTAAAAAAAAACAAACTCTAACTAAATTTTGGCAAAAATATTGGTGTAATATTTTCTTCCATTTGCTGGATTTTCTTTAATTGCTATTCCAAAATGCGTATGATTGCCTTCTATATTCGCTTTATGACTAGGACTAGCCAACCAAGCATTCAATACAGCTTGTGGAGTGTTGTAATTATAAGCTATATTCTCACTCACGGTTTTAGCACCTAAAGTATTAATTATGTTTTCTGATCGAGCTACAAAATCATTATGGTTTACTACGTTATTAGCAATCATATAATTATCATGCTCTTCTGATTTAAAAGACATATGATTGATTTTTTCTAAAGGATTTAAACCAACACTAACTCTGTGTTTGTTGATCAAGTCCATTGTCTGTAATTCTATTGTATTATAAGAATAACTAACTACTTTTTTTGCAGAAACATCTGCAACTTCAGATTCGTCTGAAGAACATGAATTCATGGTGCATATCACAGTCAATAGCAATAATGCACGAAGTAATGTTGTTTTCATAATGTAGTAGATTAAGTTTAAAGTAGATTGTGGGGCAAACTTCTTTAATAAATAAATAATAGGTTTGTAATTCTTTATCAAACATATTCATTTTATCGTTAAAGTACCAAAAATAATCGATAAACTACATCAAAAAAACATTTATATATACATATTTCTTACATTATGGAGAGAGACGATCTATTTTCCAAGAAAGCTGATTATAAGCACTATACCTGATTCTATCGTGCAATCGATTAGGCCTTCCTTGCCAAAATTCTATCTCTAAAGGGGTTACAAGAAATCCTCCCCAGTGCTCAGGTCTCGGGATTGGTACATTATTAAAATCATTCTCCAATTGTTTTAGATTATTTTCTAAAAAGTCACGAGACGGAATAATTTCACTTTGATTAGAAACGATAGCTCCTAGTTTACTGCCATCAGGTCTAGAGTCAAAATAACGATCTGAGATTTCTTCGCTTGTTCTTTTAGCGATACCTTTAATAATAACTTGTCGTTCCATTGTGTGCCAAAAAAACGATAGGCAAATATTGGGATTTTGATCAATTGCCTTACCCTTTTCTGAATTATAATTGGTGTAAAAAACAAACCCTTCTTCATCAAAATTTTTCAACAAAACTACTCTAGCCTTTGGAAACCCATCTAGACCAATTGTAGATACTGTCATGGCATTAACTTCGCTATCTCCTCCAAGGTCCTCTACTTCATGAAACCATGTGTTAAAAAGGCTAATTGGATTGTCTGGTATACTTGATTCTAATAGCTCACTCTTATCGTAAGACTTTCTATAGTTACTTAAATCATTCATTGTTATATGTTTTTAAGATTATTCAATAATTATATGGTGCATTTTAATAGATTTAGATACAGATAAGCGGCTAAGCAAAAAAATTGATTTATTTAAAATTCAAAAATTTTGCCATCATCAGCCAGTACAACCTCGGGGAAAATCGCAGTAGCTTCTTCTCTAAAAAAATCAATATTTTCGTATCGAGTTGAATAATGTCCCAGAATTAATTGCTTGACATTCGCTTTTAATGCAATTGTAGCTGCTTCTTTGGATGTGGAGTGTAATGTCTTTTTTGCCAAGCTTTCTTCTGATTGCAAGAAAGTTGCTTCGTGGTACAAAACATCGACATTTTTAATAATAGGAAGTATCGCTTCATGATATGCAGTATCAGAACAAAATGCATATTTTTTTGGAGGAATAGGATCAAATGTCAACTTTGCATTTTCAATTACTTTACCATTATCAAGCGTAATGTCTTTGCCGTTTTTAATATTTTGATAGTAGCAGATATCAATTTTATAATTTTGTACAGCATCCATATTCAATTTTCGCTCTCCAATTTTTTCTTCAAACAAAAAGCCATTGGTGTACACTCGGTGCTTTAACGGGATGGTTTTTACTACTACTTTTTGGTCTTCAAAAATAATTTCACTTTCGTTAGATTCTAATTCATGAAAAAACAAACTATAATTGGGCCAAGAATTGGACAACCTCAACTGTAACTTAATGATTTCCTGAATTCCCTTTGGACCATAAATATGTAAATCTGTAGTTCTGTTCAGGAGCGTAAATGTGGACACTAGACCAATTAATCCAAAAAAATGATCGCCATGTAAATGAGAGATAAAAATATGATTGATTTTCGAAAAACGGATTTTGTTTTTTCGCAATTGCACCTGAGTACCTTCGGCGCAATCAATAAGAAAAATTCTATTTTTTATTTCTAAAATCTGTGAAGTAGGATTCGTAAACGTTCTGGGAGTTGCGGCATAGCAACCTAGTATTGTTAGTTTCAATTTCTAATTTCATTTTAAAAGTTAGGATACAAGTAAATATTGAACAGTAACATCTAGTTTTTTAAAACTTATTTACAAACTATCAAGATTTTTTTCCTTGTTGTATTTTTTTATTTTTAAAGCTTGAGAAATTACTACTAATACGCTAGTGATTATGGCCCAATAACTGTGTAAATCATTTGTTATACATAAAGAATACAAATTATGGCAAAGTAGTATCGTAGCCACCACTAATAAAACAATACTAAGATAAGGCACTTTGGTGCTGTTAGTTTTAAAATTCATTACTTGTTTTTAAAATCCTAAATCTCTTTCTATTTCTTCCATTTCAATTATGTCATGTGCTTCCAATAAAGATGGAACTACAGTCAGTTTTGCTGGAACTGCATTGTAATCAAAATCGGCAGTAACGATAACAAACGATTTTTTAGCTTTTTTATGAAGTTTTGACAACGGCATAAATAATTTAATATCATTTGTAGTCAAATCTGTGTGCTTTAAAAGATCAACAATGATGTTGTGTTTTTCAAATGTTTTATATTGATGTGTAATCTTCATTAGAAAAGAAGTAAAATCACCTTGAGTATCTCTAATGTTAATTGTGTGTCCTTTTTGATCTACTTTCATCTTTATTAAATTTTAGGTCTACTTTTCGTAGATGATTTCACAAATAGCTGTTTTGCTTTTTTTATCTTAAACTATTGAATTTTTGAAGCCAAAAGATAAATTACCGCCATTCTAACAGCGACACCGTTTTCGACTTGGTTTAGAATAACAGATTGATTGGAATCAGCCACTTCACTAGTGATTTCTACACCGCGATTGATCGGTCCAGGGTGCATAATAACAATCTCTTTGCTCAAGGAGTCTAAAATAGTTTTATCTACACCGTATTGCTTTGCATATTCCCGAGTTGAAGGAAAAAAATTCACATCCATTCTTTCGTTTTGCACGCGTAGCATATTGGCCACATCGCACCACTCTAAGGCTTTTATCAAATTAGGTTCAACCGTAACGCCAAGAGATTCAATATATCTTGGTATAAGTGTTTTTGGTCCGCAAACTTTAACTTCTGCACCTTGCATTTTCAGCGCATAAATATTAGACAAAGCAACTCTTGAATGCAAAACATCACCAACAATTACCACTTTCTTTCCGGCTACTTCACCTAGTTTTTCGCGAATGGAATAACTATCTAATAATGCTTGTGTAGGATGCTCGTGCGCCCCATCACCGGCGTTTACAATACTGGCTTTTACGTTTTTCGATAAAAAATAAGCAGCACCAGGATTTGCATGACGCATGACTACCATATCAACTTTCATCGAAAGTATATTATTAACGGTATCTATTAGAGTTTCCCCTTTTTTGACTGAAGATTGTGCTGCCGAAAAACTAATAACATCAGCAGATAAACGTTTTTGAGCTAATTCGAATGAGAGTTTTGTTCTAGTACTATTTTCGAAAAAAATATTGGCGATGGTAATATCTCGTAATGAAGGTACTTTCTTGATTGGTCGATTGATAACTTCTTTAAAATGATCGGCTGTTTCAAAAATGAGGTCAATATCATTCTTATTGATGTATTTAATACCTAATAAATGATTTACGCTTAATTCTTTCATTTTTGTTTACGATTATAATTTTTAATAGCTAGTATTGAAACAACCTAACAGGTAATTAAATACACCCCGTCTTCTCCATCATTTTCTTTCCAACTCACTTTTACTTTTTCATTATTAATCGCATCAACTTGTCGGCCTCTATAATCCGGCTGTATGGGTAAATTGCGGCTGAAACGTCTATCAATAAGAACTAAAAGTTCAATTTCTGATGGTCGCCCAAAAGATTGTATGGCTGTTAAAGCAGAACGAATACTACGCCCTGTAAATAATACATCATCTATAAAAATGACTTTTTTATTTTCAACGATAAAATTAATCTTGGTTTTATTGGCTTCTAATGGCTTGTCAGTTCTTCTAAAATCATCTCTAAAAAAAGTAATATCGAGATAACCTAGCTGAATTTCTGGAGTTTGATATTCTTTTTCTAAAATTTCTTTTAACCGCTCAGCTAAAAAAACACCTCGGGGCTGAATTCCTACTAATATTGTATCGGTAAAATCTAGGTGTTTTTCAATTAATTGACAAGCCAAACGATGCAATATGATAGTAACTTCTTTTGCAGTAAGTAATACTTTTTGGCTCATTGTACTTGTGTAATTTTGTTTGACAAATATACAAATTCAAATGTATCATTTTATAAATAAAAACATAGAAAATGTATGCTCCAATATTTCGACCAGCAGCGATATTTTGAAAGTCAATTTTGTAACAATCTATAAAAATTATATAACAAATACTTTAAGGCAAACTGTAATTTTGAAAATTAATAATTAATACTTTAACATATAAAACCATGGAAACAAAAATAACAAGAATACTAATGCTGTTAGTAATATCCCTTTCATTTACAAGTTGTTCCATTATTGAAGGTATATTTAAAGCGGGAATTGGTGTTGGTATCTTTATAGTTGTTGCAGTGATAGCCATTATAATCTTTATTATTAGCAAAATTTTCGGCAGAAAATAAATAACAATACTTTCGAATTAATATTTGAAACCAATTCAAAAAAAAATCTCCCACTATTGCGGGAGATTTTCTACTTTATATAAATCACTTTTTATATGGTATACATTTTAGTTCTTAATTCCTGAACACCTTCGTTATCCAAGTATTCATCAAACGTCATATATCTATCAATAGCGCCATTAGGTGTCAATTCTACTACTCTATTTCCAACGGTTTGAGCAAATTCATGATCGTGTGTCGTGAAAATTACGGAACCTTTATAATTTTTTAATGAGTTATTGAAAGCCGTAATCGATTCCAAATCCAAGTGGTTGGTAGGCTCATCCAGCATTAAAACATTGGCTCTTTCCATCATCATTCGTGACAACATACAACGCACTTTTTCTCCTCCGGATAATACTCTGCAGGTTTTTAAAGCTTCTTCTCCCGAGAAAATCATCTTTCCTAGGAAACTACGGATGTTTACCTCATCACGCTCTTCTTCCGTTTTTACCCATTGACGCAACCAATCTACAAGAGAATAATCACTTTCGAAAAATGAATGATTATCACCTGGCAAATAGGCTTGGTTAGTTGTAACTCCCCAATCAAAAGTTCCTGAATCTGCGGTTTGATTTGCGTTTAATATTTCATAAAATGCAGTTGTCGCACGTGAATCTTTCGAGAAAAGAACGATTTTATCGCCTTTGGCCATATTCAAATCGACACCTTTAAACAAAATTTCTCCATCAATAGAGGCGCTTAAGTTTTGTACATTTAAAATTTGATCTCCTGCTTCACGCTCTTGGTCAAAAATAATTGCCGGGTAACGACGGCTTGATGGCTTTATCTCAGAAATATTCAACTTACTGATCATTTTTTTACGAGAAGTAGCTTGTTTAGACTTGGCCACATTCGCACTAAAACGACGAATAAATTCTTCTAGTTCCTGTTTCTTTTCCTCTGCTTTTTTGTTTTGTTGTGCACGTTGTTTTGCGGCTAATTGACTGGATTCATACCAGAAGGTATAATTTCCTGAATAATGATTTATTTTACTGAAATCAATATCTGAAATGTGCGTGCAAACAGAATCTAAAAAGTGTCTGTCGTGAGATACTACAATTACAGTATTTTCATAATTAGCTAAGAAATTTTCTAACCACGCAATCGTTTCAAAATCCAAATCATTGGTAGGCTCATCCATAATAAGCAAGTCTGGATTCCCGAACAAAGCTTGCGCCAAAAGCACTCTAACTTTGGTTTTTCCTTCCAAGTCACCCATCAAAGTATAATGATGCTCTTCTGTAATTCCTAGATTAGACAACATTGATGCGGCATCAGAATCAGCATTCCAACCATTCATTTCTTCAAATTGTACTTGCAACTCCCCTATTCTGTCTGCATTAGAATCGTTGTAATCTAAATACAAAGCATCCATTTCTTTTTTGATTGCGTACAAGGTTTTATTTCCCATCATTACGGTCTCCAATACGGTACTCTCATCAAACATGTTGTGGTTTTGGTTTAAAACCGACATCCGTTTTCCTACCTCTAAATGGATATGTCCAGAGGTTGGATCCATTTCACCCGCTATTATTTTAAGAAAAGTAGATTTTCCAGCGCCATTGGCTCCGATAACGCCATAAATATTACCGTGTGTGAAGGTCGTATTTACTTCGTCAAACAAAATTCGTTTGCCAAACTGAACTGATAAATTATTGACTGTTAACATGAATGTTTATTTTATAAAATTTTTGCAAAAATACGAAAAAAATACTGATTTACTGAACTCAAAAAAAATACATTTTTAGCAGTTTTGAACGATAAAATCTAACTAATTTGATTATAATTTCAACTTTATTTCAGGAACAAAATGACACTATTTTTTTAAACCAAAGTCAGATTAAATTGAGTCAACTAATTTCTTCAAACTCCCATACACTGCTAATTCTACATCAGCGGAGTTTCTCACGTTGCATTTCTCCAATAAATCTTGTAATAACACTTGGTTAACTTTTTGTTTTTTATCTATTACAAGCAAAAGCTGCTGAGATACATCACTTAAACTTTTTGATAAAGGCAACAGCGGTTGTATAAGAGGAGCATTGGCACTCAAAGCAATTAAATTAGAGTTTAAGGCAATCCACTTCTTGAAAAAATCGGTCACCACAGCTTTATTCTCCTTGCTTTTATTCGCTAAATAATTTTTCACAGCTGCATTAAAATCTAGTGCTTCCGGAGCATCCGCGTTACAAGCATCCGCGAATAAGGTTAGCGGGGAATGCATGCGGTATTTCTTTCCGCCACCGTTGCGTTTGTAATTTTTTAGTGGTTCACAAAGGTTCGAAAAATCATTCAATGCGCGTGTATCTTGGTTGTTGCTAATGTTTCTCAAAATCACTTCTTTGTTTCTAATATGAGTAATTCCAAGTTCTTCTAATCGAAAAGAAATCGTTTTCAACCTTTTGCGCAAGCTGTTCATATCATTTACATCGGCGTTTGACCATAATCGCTCGGCTATTGCGGCGGTTCGTGGCCAAATCCTAGAATCTATATTTAATGGCGTTACAAGTTCGCTCCACATGGCAGCTTCTCCTCCTAAAACCCTTGCTTTTTCCTCTGGAGTAAGAATGATCTTTTTAGGCAAGGGATCATTCAAATAATGACTTTCTAAACCTAGCATCAAATCGATATAAAATCCATTGGACAAAATAGTATTGTATCCGCTTTTTGCAGCTTTGATTAATGCTCCGCCAGCTTCTTGACCTTCATTTGTGCCTCTCCAAGCGTGAATTATGGCGTCTTTAGACATGTTTTCGGTCATTATCTCCTCCCAACCCATTAATTTTTTGTCATGTTTTTTTAGCATTGGAATCAACTTCATATTAAAATACGTTTGCAAATCATGCTTGTTTCCTATCTTATTTTCCCTCATAAATTGCTGAATAGCTGGGTTTGCGTTCCATTCCTTGCCATTGTTCTCATCACCACCAATATGAAAATAAGTACCCGGAAATAGTGGGCATACTTCATCAAAAATAGAATTTAATATTTCATACGTTTTAGGATTAGTAGGATCTAAGGTTGAGTTATAAATACCCGAATTGCGTTGTACTTCATAGGATACTTTGCTATCACTTACTTTGCTCCCAATTTCTGGATACGCCGTCAACAGTGCCGAAGCATGTCCTGGTACATCAATTTCAGGAACTATTAAAATTCCACGGTCATCTGCATATTTTACAATGTTTTTTATTTCCTCTTGCGTATAAAAATTCCCATCCGAAGCTAATTTTGTTAATTTAGGATGATTTTTCAATTCAATTCTCCATCCTTGGTCATCGGCTAAATGCCAATGAAAAACATTCATTTTCATGGAAGCCATAGCATCAAGATTTCTTTTGATGACATCAACTGGTTGGAAATGTCGAGCTGCATCTATCATTAGTCCTCTCCAAGTAAAACGTGGTGCATCTGATATTTCAACAATTGGAAAATAATAGGAAGTACTGTTGTTTTGTAGTAATTGCAAAAGTGTTTCTAATCCATGCAAGGCACCTAAATCTGTGGTTGCATCGATTGCTATTCTATTGGTGGTAACTGTTAGCCGATAACTTTCGTCTTCATTGATTTCTATTTTTCCATTTCGAGTACAGTTGATTTGTAATTCGGCTTCGGGATATTCATTGGTTTTAGTCAAAAAGGCTTGCTCTAAAAACAATCCTGTTCTGCCATCCAATCGACGTAAAAAGTTAGTTGCACCAATAAAAATTCTACCATTTGGTTCCCCTGTAATATTTATTTTAAAGCTCTTGCTTAAAGCAAAAGTACCTTCGGTTAAATTTATATTTTGAGGCCAAGGCATAAGGTTCAATTGCTCTTTTTGTATTTGAGCATTTGAAACCATGCCAGCAAATAATAGAATTAAAATGAATTTCATAAGGAGTTGGTATTGTAGATTTTTAAAATTTCGATAAACGCGTCGTTATATTTAGAGAATAGGTTTTTAAATTATAGGTTCAAATACACTTCTGCTTTATTTTTAAAGTACACTTTCTACTTTATTTTTTAATGATTGATAAAGATACCTTTTTTAAATAGCGAGAAAAAACAAATTGACAGTTCCTAAAAAGAAGGTCGTAAAATTATTGTATTCTCTAAATTTAAACTCAATATAATAAAATAACCCAATACTCTAATTTGTAGCCTGTTCTTTAATTGTTTTGCGTACCGTAAACTTTGAAAAAAAAGCAGACATTTAGAACAAAAAATGGTTATTTAATAATTATATCAACATTTAGCGTGATTTATTTTTTTTTAATTTACTTAACAAATATATTTACAATCTTGCAATCGAATCAAATTCAATTCAATAATCATTAACCAACTTAAACCTATGAATTCAGAACAAACTAAGTCCAATAATTCCGCACTTTATACGCTAATTACCGTATTTTTCTTCTGGGGATTTATTGGAGCATCAAACGGAATTTTCATTCCATTTTGTAAAGCTAAATTTGGCTTAGACCAGTTTCAAAGTCAACTTATTGATTTTGCTTTTTATGGTGCGTATTATGTTGGCGCTTTATTGCTTTTCATATTTAGTAGTATTGCCAAAAAAGACATTCTAAACGGATGGGGATTTAAAAAAGGAATTATTTATGGATTGCTGATCAGTACTTTGGGTGCTGTATTAATGATAGTAGCAGTAACTCAAGGTAGTTACCTTTTTATTCTTGGAGCTTTATTTATAGTAGCACTTGGTTTTTCATTGCAACAAACATCAGCTCAACCTTTTGCAGCATCCCTTGGAGAACCGCATTCAGCATCCAGTAGATTAAATCTTGCGGGAGGTATAAATTCATTAGGAACCACAATTGGTCCAATCGTAGTTTCTATCGCCTTATTTGGTGTTATTGCTGGAGTAAATATTGAAGAATATGCGCAAAAACCAGACTCATTAGATTCCATGAGAATTCTTTATGTTTTTGTAGGTGGTTTGTTTTTATTAGCCGCTGCATTATTCCAATTCTCAAAAAAATTACCGTCAGGAAAAAGCGATCCTACTTTTGAAACTGCCAATAAAGCGATGAAGACATTGATTGGTATTACTGTGATTTTAGTTGCAATTTTTGCCTATATCTTTTCCCGGTATGAAGACACTGAATTCATAACACGTTTTATAGAGAATAAAGAAAAAGATTATTTAGGATTAGCATTAACCGCTACAACACTTTTAGTCATCGTTATTGGATTATTATTTGCTAATACAACAGCACAAAAAAATCCTGAAGGATGGGGCGCCATGAAATACCCGCAATTGGTTTTGGGAATGCTTGCTCTTTTCTCTTATGTAGGTGTCGAGGTAACAATAGGAAGTAACCTGGGTGAGTTACTGAAAACAGATGTATTTGGATCCATTACTGGACCATCATTAGCACCCTACATGTCTATGTACTGGGGAAGTTTAATGATTGGTCGTTGGGCTGGTGCTATTACCGTTTTTAACCCATCATCACAATTAAAGAAAATCTTATTAATCGTAGTTCCTTATATCGCTTTTGGAGTGGTATTGGCCGCTAACGCAATTTCTGGTCAAGATGTAACACCGTTATATGGGTACGCATTCGTGATTTTGTTTCAAATTGCTGGTTTCTTTTTAGGGAAAGATCAACCATCAAGAACCTTAATGATATTTGGTTTAATGGGAATGACAGCCATGCTTATTGGTTTATTCACTACTGGAACAATAGCCATTTTTGCTTTTATGAGCGGTGGATTATTCTTAAGCATTATGTGGCCATCTATTTTCTCATTGGCAATTGCAGGATTAGGTAAATACACTTCTCAAGGTTCTGCCTTCTTGGTTATGATGATTCTAGGTGGTGGAATTATTCCGCCATTACAAGGAAAACTAGCCGATATCATCGGAATTCATGCTTCCTACTTTATTCCTGTTTTATGTTTTGCATTCATCGCATTCTACGGATGGAAAGTAATTGGAATTCTAGAAAAACAAGGAATCGGAAAAGAAATAGAAGTTGGTGGAGGACATTAATTTCATTATAAACTAACCGAAACCAAACCAACCAAAAAACTCCCATTTTGCTTAGCATAATGGGAGTTTTTATTTATACCGTAATCGGTAATCTGCAATCTTAAATCTATTTATTTCCTTTCTCGAAATCAGCAACAAATTGCGCCAATCCAATATCCGTTAAAGGATGTTTCAATAAGCCGTATATTGCCGAAAGTGGCCCCGTCATTACATCAGCACCAATTTTAGCACAGTTTACAATGTGCATTGTGTGACGCACTGAAGCTGCAAGAATTTGAGTTTCATACCCGTAATTATCATAAATCAGTCTAATTTCTTCAATTAAAGCCAAACCGTCTGTAGACACATCATCCAAACGACCAATAAATGGAGAAACGTAAGTAGCACCCGCTTTGGCTGCTAATAAAGCTTGCCCAGCAGAGAATACTAAAGTGACGTTTGTTTTAATTCCTTTGTCAGAAAAGTATTTAGCCGCCATAACACCCTCTTTGGTCATAGGCAATTTAACCACTATTTGCTCGTGTAAATCTGCTAATTCTTCGCCCTCTTTAATCATTCCGTCGTAGTCAAGCGCATTTACTTCGGCACTAACATCACCATCAACAAGGTTACAAATGTCAACATAATGTTTCAAAATGCTGTTTTTTCCTGTAATGCCCTCTTTGGCCATTAACGAAGGATTTGTTGTAACGCCATCCAATACGCCTAATGCTTGTGCTTCCTTAATTTGAGCTAAATTAGCCGTGTCAATAAAAAATTTCATAATATATAATTTAATTGTGTGTTTCTAATTCTTTGGGCGTGACCCTCCATAAAAACTTCGGGTCAGGCTTTCCGCTGTATCCTCGCTAAAAAGCGAGGGATGCCGCTGCAATCCTTCACGCAAATTACGTACAAAATTACAACTTATAATGGTTCATCAACATTTTTTCATATACTTTATCCGGAAGAATTCGCTTCAAGACAATCGAAAATTTTTGTATCAGAGCGCCTACTTTATAATGAATTTTGGGACTTGGATTTTGAATAATAGTATAAATGGCCGCTGCCATTTCATTAGGATTACCACCATTGTCTACATGTGCATCCATTGTTTTTAATGAAGTTCCGTAGGTTTGCTGATAAGCAGATCCTTTCAATACAGGTGCGTGAAAACGACCTGCTGCAATATTGGTGGCAAAATCTCCTGGTGCAACATTTGTTATAGCAATCCCAAAGGATTTTACTTCCATACGCAACGACTCTGTTACCAATTCGAGCGCACCCTTTGAAGCAGAGTAAATACTGCGATAGGGCAATCCCATGTAGGCCGCAATAGAGGTAATATTAATAATCAACCCAGATTGTTGTGTGCGCATTTGTGGCAATACCGCTTGCATCACTGCGATAGGACCAAAGAAATTAGTCTCAAAATTGTTCTTAATTTCTTGCATGGGAATTTCTTCTAGTGGTCCCGTAATACCAATACCTGCATTGTTAATTACTACATCCAGTCGACCAGTGAGCGCTATAACTTTGGCAACAGCCGCTTGAATGGATTCTGTATCACGGACATCCAAAGTCACTAAAGGAAAGACTGAATTCGAGATGCGGTCTGGGTTTCTGCTAGTACCATAAACGATAAAGCCTTTTTGATGCAGATACTCCCCCATCGATTTCCCAATTCCTGACGAACCGCCTGTTATTAAAACTACTTTACCCATTAGTATTGCTATTTGTGCTAGAAGAGTCCAAAAATAAAAAAATCCTCCCGAAGGAAGACCAAATATTGTTTTAAATTTCGAAAAGAATCTGAAAATCAGTTAAATAAAAAATGGCAAGCGACCTACATCGCACCGCTCAACCACGTACCCTTGCTATGTTCCCATCCTGGGGGAGTCTGCAGGAGCTGGTCGTGTAGGACTTGCCGGTGCAAATATACAACCTTTTTATATTTTCGCAAGAGCTTTAATCATTAAAAATATCGTTGTATATTGGTACATCAAAAAAAGAAACTATGAGAAATTATAACTTGCTATCTATCATTTTATTAGGAATCACCTTAGCCAGCTGTTCAGACACAAAAAAAAATGAAAATACTTTATTTTCCTTTGATAATTCAAAATTCAAGGAACTATACAACCCAAAAGAGTCGCTTTCATTGTCAATTTTGAACTCAAATTTTAAAACTATTGACAGCATCATCTATTATGTAAATGATAAAAAAGTTGGTTCAAAAAAAGGAGTTGAGAAATTGTCTTTTGAATTTAAAGATCAAAAACTAGGCTATCAAAACCTCAAAGCTATAGTCTACTATGAAGATCAAAATGCTGAGGCTACCACAAGAGTAGAATTAGTTTCTGACATTCAACCTAAATTATTAAAATATACTATTCTCAATACGTATCCGCACGATACATTAGCCTACACACAAGGATTAGAATTTTATCGTGACACTTTGTATGAAGGAACTGGAAATGGATCTGGTCCAACTGGAAATAAAGGAATTTCTAGCTTGAGAAAAACAAATTATAAAACGGGTGAAGTTTATAAAAAGGTTGAATTAGCTGATAAATATTTTGGGGAGGGAATTACAATTCTGAACAATAAAGTATACCAACTAACATGGCAAAATAATGAAGGATATGTTTATAACGCTGATACGTTCAAGAAAGAGAAAACATTTACCTATTTTAAACCTATTGAAGGATGGGGATTGACGAATGATGGGAAAAATTTATACCAATCGGACGGTACCGAAAAAATCTGGATTATGGATCCAACAACCTTAAAAGAAGTAGATTATTTGAACGTTTACTCTTTTGAAACTAAGATAAAATCCATTAATGAACTAGAATGGATCGATGGGAAAATTTACGGTAATGTGTATCAAAAAGATGCCATCGCCATAATAAACCCTAAAAATGGTGCTGTAGAAGCGATCATCAATCTTGCCGATTTAAAGAAAAAAATTACAAAATTACCAGATACCGATGTCCTTAACGGAATCGCTTACAATCCTAAAACGAAAACCATTTTTGTAACTGGAAAAAATTGGGATAAAATGTTTGAAATTAAAATTTCCGAATAACTGTATCTAAATGATCACATTAATTGTAAATATTAAAGAATTATTGCAGGTTCGGGAAACAGCAATTGATAAAGTTTGTGGTGCCGAAATGGCCATTCTTCCCACAATTAAGAATGCTTTTTTAGTAATCAATGACAACCTAATTGCTGATTTTGGTTCGATGGATCATTTGCCTAAAATAAACGCAGATAAAACTATTGATGCAACAGGAAAAATGGTTTTACCCTCTTGGTGTGACAGTCATACGCATATTGTTTATGCGGGTAACCGCGAACAAGAATTTGTGGATCGAATCAATGGCATGACTTATGAAGAAATTGCCAATCGTGGTGGTGGAATACTAAATTCAGCAAAAAAACTCAATGAAACTGCCGAAGAAGAAATTTACAATCAATCAAAAATACGTCTCGAAGAAGTGATGCGTTTGGGAACTGGGGCAGTAGAAATTAAATCCGGCTATGGATTAACGGTTGATGGTGAGTTAAAAATGCTTCGAGTAATTCAGCGTTTAACTCAAAACTATCCAATTACTATCAAAGCAACTTTCTTGGGCGCTCACGCTTTCCCATTAGAATTTAAAGAAAACCATAAAGGCTATATTGATCTAATAATTAATGAAATGCTTCCTGAAATTGCCAAAAATAAACTAGCAGATTTTATAGATGTCTTTTGTGAAACTGGATATTTTTCAGTGGAGGAAACCGAACAAATTATGGAAGCAGGAATTCAATTTGGCTTAAAACCAAAAATTCATGTCAATCAGTTTAATTCTATTGGCGGAATTCAGGCTGGTGTAAAATACAAGGCACTTTCTGTAGATCATCTTGAAACAATGAAACCAGAAGATATTGAAGCGTTAAAAAATACGGAAACAATGCCTGTTGCATTACCTTCATGCTCTTATTTTTTGAGTATTCCTTATACTCCAGCACGAGAAATGATTGCTGCTGGACTTCCATTAGCAATCGCAACGGATTATAATCCAGGTTCTACTCCATCCGGAAATATGAACTTTGTTGTAGCTACTGCTTGTATTAAAATGAGAATGACACCCGAAGAAGCCATAAATGCTGCTACTATAAACGGCGCTTACGCTATGGGGATATCTGAAACCAACGGAAGCATTACCATTGGTAAAAAAGCCAATCTAATTATTACAAAATCTATTCCCTCCTACAATCAAATTCCCTACGCTTTTGGTAGTAATCTAATTGAAACTGTATTGATTGAAGGAGAAATTTTTTCATAAAAAAAGAGGAACATTACGTTCCTCTTTTGATTTTTATTTTCTGATTTTCTTATTTCAAAGTAAAACTAGTTTTTGAAACCAATTGATTTTTTTCAAAAATATTTACATAATAAGTTCCTTTTGGAAAATCTTTACCTCGCAAGTTCTCTGTTACATCAATAGTTTTATTTTCGTAATTAATATTCGAAATAAAACTATACACAAGAGTATCATCACCAAAAGTTTCTGATTTCTTGTCTCCTAGAACATTGTTTTTACTATCGATAACCTGAACGTAATATGATTTTGTTCCTGACTGCGCTACTTGATTTTCTGCAATTGTGTAACTTATTCTTAGAACATCAGCTCTGCTCGCTTTATCAGTAGAAACCTCTTTACCAGAGCTTTTCAATTTAAATGCTGAACCCCTTGTGTTCAATACCGTCAATTTAGCTGCCTTTTCTACAACTCTAGATAATTCTTCATTTTGTCCAGTTAGGGCTTCGTTGTATTTTTTAGATTCGCCTAGCACTACAACGGTACTATCACGTTGTGCGGTAAGTGTTGTATTTGCCTTTTTTAACTGATCATTTTCAGCTATTAAAACCTTCATGTTTCCTTGTAAAGAATTGTACTGCGATCTGTATTTAGCTAAAGATGCAACATCTCCTTTTGACTTATTTAAATCAGACATCAAGTTAACTACTTTGTCTCTTTCTTGAATTAATTCATCAGACATCGATGTGTTTTCTGCAATAGCAGCATCGTAAGTCGATTTTAATTCTTCCAGATCCTTCATCACTGTTTCTTTATCGCTTAGTGTGGTTTTCAATTCTGTTTTTACGGTTTCGGTATCTGAAGTCAATTTAAAAATATAAACCAAACTCCCCACTAATAAAATAGCTAATATTGCTACAACCGCTTTGAGACTTGAACTACTTTTTTGATTTTCCATTTTTAGTTTTGATTTAATTTATTTTACAAATTTAACAATATATAACCACCTCATAACGTCAGTTAACGTATTTATATTATTTTTGATGAAAAATATTTTTTTTAATGGAAAAAATAATACCATTTACCATCAAAGATCTTGCGAAGATTACGAACCATCGCAGTGGTGAAATCAAATTTGGTGAGAAAATGATAACTGTACCAAAAGACACTGATTCATTAACGTTTCTTACAACTTGTGAAGCAAAATATGTGCTGTTTGGAATCCCGGAGGATATAGGCATTAGAGCGAATTTTGGTAGACCTGGCGCTGCTTCTGCTTGGGATAGTGCCATTAAAAGTATTGCTAACATCCAGCACAATCGATTTTGCAAAGGAAACCAACTTTTTATTTTAGGCCAACTGAATGTTAGTGCCGAAATGAAAGAGGTAGAGCATTTGGATTTTAATGATATCGACGATCGTTCTAAACTGAGTCAATTGGTAGAAAAAATTGACAAAGATGTTTCTCATATTATTTTTAATATTATTAAATTAGGTAAAATTCCTATAATAATAGGAGGCGGACACAATAATGCTTACGGAAATATTAAAGGTTCGGCTCTAGCCAAAGGAAAACCAATCAATGCAATAAACTTTGATGCGCACTCCGATTTTAGAATTTTAGAAGGACGACATAGCGGGAACGCTTTTTCGTATGCTTTTGAAGAAGGGTTTTTAAAAAAATATTTTATTTTCGGTTTACACGAAAATTACACTTCAAAAAGCGTCTTAGATATTATAAAAAAAATAGAAGATCGTGTACGATACAATACCTACGACAGCGTAAACATTCGAAAAGAAAAAGATTTCAATCAAGAAATGGCTCTAGCCTTAGAGTTTATAAATGACGATTTTTTTGGAATTGAAATTGATTTAGATTCTATTCCAAATATTGCTTGTAGTGCAATGACTTTGAGCGGTTTTTCAGTGGAGCAACTTCGTCAATTCATTTCTTACTTTGCAAAAAATAAAAACGCAACCTACTTGCATATTTGTGAGGGAGCACCTGATCTAGGTGAAGAAAAAAACAATCACTTGATAGGTAAACTTATAGGTTACTTAGTCACCGATTTCATGAAATCAAATTCAATTTAATCCGTACTGAAGGAACATTTTTGTAGTTGATTTCTAGTCAATAATATCCAAAATCCTATATAAAAAACCATCAAAAATAATAATCCTATCTTTGTTGCACTATTTCTGTACTTATTACAGGATATTTAATACCAAAAATATGTTATTCGAAGATTTATCACTTTCTAAAAGTATACAAAAAGCCGTATTTGAGCAAGGCTACCTTAACCCTACTCCCATTCAAGAACAATCGATACCAATTGTATTATCAGGCAGAGATTTAATTGGTTGTGCTCAAACAGGAACAGGAAAAACAGGTGCATTTGCCATACCAATTATTCATCAATTACACCGAATTGTTGGTTCTTCAAAGAAAGCAAAACTAATTCGTGCCTTAGTGGTAACGCCTACCAGAGAATTAGCAGTGCAAATTGGACAAAGTTTTGATACATACGCAAAATACACCAATCTGACTCAGCTTACGATTTTTGGTGGAGTATCACAAAATCCACAAGTAGATACTTTAAAAAATGGGATAGACATTTTAATCGCTACACCAGGGCGTTTGCTAGATTTACACAAACAAGGTTTCATCGATTTAGACCACTTACATGCTTTAGTACTTGATGAAGCTGATCAAATGCTTGATATGGGATTTGTAAATGATGTCAAGAAAATTGTAAAGCTTACGCCAAAAAACAGACAGACCTTATTTTTCTCGGCTACAATGCCAATTGCCATCCGAGAATTAGCTGAAATGTTTTTGACTGATCCTGCAACTGTTAGTGTTTCGCCTGTATCATCAACCGCTGAAAATGTAGAACAACGAGTATATTTTGTTGAAAAGGGTGAAAAAAGAAACTTATTATACCACCTGATTAATACTGAAAAGCTAACGGATGTTCTAGTATTTTCGAGAACCAAGCATGGTGCTGATAATGTTGTAAAAGCGTTGCGAAAAAATAATATCGCTGCAGAAGCCATTCATGGTGACAAATCACAAAATGCAAGACAACGCGTATTAGATGCTTTCAAGAATAAAGAAGTTGGTGTATTAGTGGCTACTGATATTGCTGCACGAGGAATTGATATTGACCAATTACCCGTTGTTATCAACTTTGATCTACCAAATATACCTGAAACCTACGTGCACCGAATTGGTCGAACTGGACGTGCTGGAAATGGTGGTATTGCAATCTCTTTTTGTAGTAAAGATGAACATACCTACTGGAAAGACATTCAAAAACTTATAAAAGTAGATGTAAAAACAGTAATTGATCATCCCTATCATTGGCATTCTGGAAGTCCTGAACTGCCGGCAGGTTCACAGCAAAAAAATTCAAATCGAAGCGGAGGAGCACACAAATCAAGAAAATCGGAAGTTTCTAAACAAAATAAAAAACGTTGGTATTGATCTAGTGTACATCCTAACAATAAAAACGCCTTTTGTTTTGGTAACAAAAGGCGTTTTTATTTTTAATTTTTTTTATTGCTTGTTTATTGCAACTTGATTTTGTGTATCGTACTATTTTTTTGATTTAGAAGTTAGTATTTTGATAATTTCAAATAATTTAAAGGAGTCAAATGGTTTTATTATAATGTCATTGATTCCTGCTGAAAGTGCTTCTTCGGTAATTTCAGCTTTATTAAAGGCTGTTAATGCTACAATAGGAATATCAATTCCTTTGAGCCGAATTAGTTTTGTAGTTTCAAAACCATTGATTAACGGCATGTTTATATCCATTAAAATTAAATCGAAATTCTCCTTTTCTAAAATCTCTAAGGCATCATATCCATTATCTACAACACTACATTTGTAATTATTTTTTTCAATTGTTTTTCGGGTAATCATTTGATTTATTCGATTATCCTCCACTACCAAAACATGTATCATTTGTGTTGAACTAATTTCTACTTGTATGTTATTAATAATTTCGGCCGTTCGTTCCATATTGTGTTCAAACGCAATTACAAATTGGAATTCAGTTCCTTTCCCAACAGAACTTTGAAGTGTAATGTCACTATCAAAAAGGCCTAAAAGCTGCTTAACAATAGAAAGCCCTAAGCCAGTTCCTTGATAATCTGTTTCTTTTCTATTGACTTGGACAAATTTATCAAAAATCTTTTCTTGATCTAAAGGGTCAATTCCAATCCCATTATCTTGAATTTTAAATTCTAAAAAATAAAAATTATTCTCCACCTTAGCCAGATTAACATGGATACTTACTGCTCCATTTTTTGTAAACTTTAGTGCATTACTGACTAAATTCATAATGATTTGTGAAAGGCGTAACTTATCTCCAATTAAATACTCTGGAATGCGATCATCAATATTCACAATGATTTCGTTGGCATTGGTTTTAGCCATAAAGGAGAGTGAACTTTTAATCATTTCAATTTCATCAGAAATATTAAAAGTTAAACTTTCCAGGACAATTTTATTATCTTCAATTTTATTTATTTGCAAGATATCATTCACTAATGATAATAAATAACGCGCTGAAAATTTTAAAGAATTTAAATGTGGACTATTGACTAGTTCTTTATGCTCATCCAGCAACATATTAGTAATTCCAACTACACCATACAAAGGGGTTCGTAACTCATGACTTATTGTAGAAAAAAATTGGGCTTTTAGCGCAGATACTTCTTCTATTTTCTCTTTGGCAGCTAAGAGTTCTGTATTGGTTTGAGAAAGCTTTATGTTTGCTTTTTTCTTAAAACTATTATTTTTTAATAAGGTATAAAGTAATACTATTAAAATACAAACAATCAGAACAAACAATCCTACAATGATTTTTGATTTGCGAATACTTTGTTCTTGTGCCAGTTTTTCTGATTCAATTTTATCAATTTCTCTTTTGTAGGCATCTAATTCTAAATTTATACCTACTAAATTAGCATTTTCAAGCTTTTCTTTGTTGTATAAATCGTTGGTGATAGTATTGTAAAGTGTAAGATTTTCATACGCCTTTTTGTAATCGCTATTTTTCAACAAATGTTTAGAATACTCCAGATAAGAATACGATAAATCAGACTTCTCATTTCCTTGATTTCCAAATTTAATGGCTTTTTCAAAAAAGGAACTGGCAGTATCTTGATTCCCTTTATTTGAAGAATACATCCCATTCAACAAATTTACTGCGACTACAGTACTTTCATCTCCAAATGTTTTATTGTATTTATTGATAAACTCTAAACTAGGGAAACCTTTTTCAAAAAGACCACTGTCAAAGTAAGCCCAAGCAATGTTTATTTTAGTCATAAAAACCTGATTGTTATCAGCTAATTTTTGACTGTAAATCAATGAATTCTTGTAGTAGTTGATTCCTTTATCATATTGCTTTTTCTCAAAACAATAAATATTACCTAAATTATTAAAGATTTTTTTTCTTAAGGTGTCATTATTTGTTTCTTGCGCATAAGAAAGGCTCTTGTTGTAAAAAAATATTGCTTTATCAAACTCAGCCATTTCCGCATAATTTCCAGCAATAATTGTATAAGAAATGGCTGTAGATCGTAAATCATTACTTGTCATGGCGGAACGAAGTGCCACTTTAGAAATATTTAGCGATTTTTCAAAATTAGCATTCTTTAAGTAGCGGGATGCCTTATCGTTTAATTTGGTAATTTCTTGCTTAGAATATACTTTTGTTTGCGCGAATGAATCTCCGCCAAAAAGATATACTCCAAAGATTAAAATTAAAACAATACGTAAATGTTGCATAAACAAATAATATTTATCAAATATACATTTTATTGTTAAAAAATAAAGGAATAATTATATCGTATCTATTAAAATAAATTGAATATGTGTAATTTTTAAAAAGGTGATTAATTGTATTAAAAACGAATCATTTAAATTTTATAAAAAAACCCGTTCAATTGCTTGAACAGGTTTCATATGATAAGTGCATTTATAAAATACTTTTAATTATTATTACACTGGCAAAACTTCATTATCATTTTCATCGTCACCTTCCCACTGCCCAACAACTGATGTAGCTAAAGCATTTCCTAGAACATTTGTGGCGCTGCGGAACATATCACAAAAATGGTCAATTGGCAAAATTAATGCGATGCCTTCAATTGGAATATCAAACATTCCGCACGTAGCGGCAACTACAACTAAACTTGCTCTTGGAACGCCTGCAATCCCTTTGCTGGTAAGCATCAAAACTAAAAGCATAGTCATTTGTGTACCTAAATCTAAATCAACTCCATAGGCTTGAGCAATAAATATACTGGCAAAAGTCATGTACATCATACTTCCATCTAAATTAAATGAATAACCCAATGGCAACATAAAAGAAACTATTTTATCTTTTACACCAAAGCGTTCCAGCTCTTCTGTCAATTTTGGAAAAACGGCTTCACTGCTAGTTGTTCCAAAAGCTATAATTAAAGGACTCACAATTCTTTTAAGTAAAACAGTCATTCTACTTTTTAGAAAAATATATCCCACCACTATCAATACCAACCAAAGCGAAGAAATACCCACTAAAAAAGAACCAAAAAACTTAAAATAAGTAATTGCTAATTCTTGAAAATCTCGCACTGCAAATACGCCAGCTATAGCTCCAAAAACTCCAATTGGAGCAAATTTCATCACGTAATTCACCATTTTTAGTACAATGTGTGATGTTTTATCTAAAGCAGTGATAACAGGCTTAACATAATCTCCCAATGAAGCTGCGGCTAAACCGAAGAAAATAGAAAAAATTACAATTTGCAAAATTTCATTGGTAGCCAATGCTTCAAAAATACTTTTAGGCACAATATGCTCAATAAAATTTTCAAAAGATATATTTTGAGTTTTCGCTGTTACATCAGCTGCAGTGCCCAAATCTATATTTGATAAATTAAGTCCCACTCCAGGTTTTAATAAATTTACAAACAACATTCCTAACAACAATGAGATAAACGAGGCTGTAAAAAACCAACCCATCGCTTTACCACCAATTCTTCCTACTGCTTTGATATCTCCTAATTTTGCAATACCTACAACGAGTGTTGTAAATACAAGAGGTGAGATAATCATTTGCACCAACCTAATAAATATTGTTGCTAATATTTTAACTTTTGCACTAAAACCTTGAGCTGCTTCAGCTGATATTGAATTATGGATAACGATGCCAAGAATAGCACCTAGCACCATTGCAATTAATATTTGTCCTGTTAATCCCGAAAAAAAGGATGGTTTTTTGGTTGTTTTGGTATTCATTAAATTGGTTTTTAGATTAAATTTATTCTATATTTTCAAACAAATACTTCTCAAGGCACGAAATTTAGTTAGCTAAATTACCTTGTATTTTTTATTAAGAAATGGAGGTAAGGAAATAAAAAGAAAAACGTAACGATTAATTATAAATAAGTTTTGTTAATCAAATAAAAATCGGCTAAGACGATAGCTGCCATGGCTTCAACAATAGGCACTGCGCGCGGCACCACACAAGGATCATGACGCCCTTTTCCTGTCATTTCAGTAATTGCCCCTGTATTGTCTAATGATTCTTGTTTTTGCATAATTGTGGCCACGGGCTTAAACGCAACTCGGAAATAAATATCCATACCATTGCTAATTCCGCCTTGTATGCCTCCTGAAAGATTCGTTCTGGTGCTACCATTTGCATTAAACAAGTCATTATGTTCACTTCCTTTCATCTGTGATCCATCAAAACCACTTCCAAATTCAAATCCTTTTACAGCATTAATCGAAAGCATTGCTTTTCCTAATTCAGCATGAAGTTTATCAAAAACGGGCTCACCAAGTCCTAAAGGTACATTTTGAATTACACAGCTTACAATTCCGCCTACAGTATCACCTTGTTTTCTAATATCTCGAATATAATCCTCCATTACAACTGCAGTTTCTGCATCTGGACAACGAACAGGATTTTTTTCTATGTTTGAAAAATCTAATTCTTGATAGGATTTCTCCAAAAAAATTGGCCCTACTGAGGAGACAAAGGCATTAATCTTAATCTCTGACAGCATTTGTTTGGCTACAGCTCCTGCCACTACTCTACTTGCAGTCTCTCTTGCAGAACTTCGTCCGCCACCACGATAATCTCGAATACCATATTTTTTTTCATATACATAATCAGCATGACTGGGTCTGTAATTGTCTTTTATATGAGAATAATCATCTGATTTCTGATTGGTATTTGGAATAATAAAACCGATCGGCGTTCCTGTAGTTTTACCTTCAAAAATCCCCGAGAGAAATTGAACATCATCTGGTTCTTTGCGCTGGGTAACGATCGCGGACTGTCCCGGTTTTCTTCGAGACATTTCCATTTGAATGGCATCAAAATCTATCGATATTCCTGGAGGACAGCCATCAATTATACCACCTAGCGCCTCACCATGTGATTCACCAAAAGTTGTTAACCTAAAAAGAGTTCCAAAACTGTTTCCTGCCATTATATTACGTTTTGAACAAAAGTACCATTTTACTTCAAAGGTAAAAAGTTTATACCCACATTTTAGAATAAAGATTCAAACGGTTTTAGACATTTATTGTTATAAAATTAACTTTGTGTTGCATTTCTTAACGCACTTTTTGATTTCATTCACTAAAAATTCAATTATTTTGATAAACTTTAAATTCAAAAAACCATTGAAAAAAAGAAAAGTCGAGTTGGTGGTGATTTCTGATGTACATCTGGGAACTTTTGGCAGTCATGCGAAAGAACTATACAATTACTTAAATTCTATAAAACCAAAAACGCTTATATTAAATGGAGACATTATTGATATATGGCAGTTTAGAAAATCCTATTTCCCAAAAGCACATCTAAAAGTTATTCAAAAAATAATAGGTTTTGCTACAAAAGGAACTAAAATATACTACATCACAGGCAATCACGATGAAATGCTTCGGAAATTTAGTGATATCAACATGGGTAATTTAGTTTTAGTAGATAAATTAGTACTAGAACTTGATGGTAAAAAAGCATGGATATTTCATGGAGATGTATTTGATTCGTCTGTTCAACATTCAAAATGGATTGCTAAACTTGGCGGCTTAGGATATGATTATTTAATACTTTTGAATCGTTTTGTTAATTGGTGTTTGTTTAAAATAGGAAAAGAGCCTTACTCATTTTCTAAGAAAATAAAAGCTAGCGTAAAAAAAGCAGTAAAGCACATCTCTGATTTTGAAGAAACAGCAACAGAGCTAGCTATTGAAAAAAAATATGATTACGTTATTTGTGGACATATACATGAACCAAAAATGATTTATAAAGAAAACAAAAACGGGAAGATATTATATTTAAATTCAGGTGATTGGATAGAGAATTTAACGGCATTGGAGTACAATAAAAAACGATGGAAGATTTATAATTATTGTGAAACTGATCCTGTTGAAGAGGAGAATCTTTTTGAAATGGAAGATGTTTTAAGCAATCAAATTATGGCATCAGCGCTTTTTTCCAAACAAAACATCTTATAATTAAAAATTTAATTGCTGCTGTTATTTTTACAAAAACGTAAATTATATAACTTTTATAGAAAATTTTATAAGACATGCTCTCAACTTAATTATAAATTTGTACCTATAAAAACAGACTTATGAAAAAAATTATTTTATCGGCAATTATGTTAATTGGATTAGCATTTACCGCACAAGCACAAGACATCTCAAAAAACGCATTAGGTTTACGTTTTGGTAGTAATAATGGTTTTGGTGGTGAACTTACTTACCAAAGAGCCTTAGGAAGCAACAACAGATTAGAACTTGATTTAGGTTTGAGAAACAGAAGTAACTATAATAACAGTAGTTATGATGATAATGCACTAAAATTAACAGCTTTGTACCAATGGGTATGGAACATTGATGGTGGTTTTAACTGGTATGCTGGTGTAGGTGGTGGAGTAGGAAACTACAGCTATAACATTGATGGTAATAAATACAGTGATACTTTTGTATATGCTGCTGGAAATATCGGTATTGAATATGACTTTGATATTCCTTTGTTAATCTCTTTAGATTTCAGACCTGAGTTTGGTGGAAATGGATACTACAAAGACAATTATGGTTCTGATGTAGCTTTAGCATTGAAATATCAATTCTAGTATTTTAGACAATATATTAAAACGCCACTAGAAATAGTGGCGTTTTTTTTATTTAAAAATAATATCTTTCTTAGAATTTATTTTGACTACACAAAAAGGATTTGTAAAAGCTTGTGTAACCATACTACCTGGTTCCGGGCTAGTTTCTTTTATAGTGATAACAATATTTTTATCGGTTTCAACTACAGTATCAATACCTATACTATAACCTCCCGTGGATTTTTCTCCCATATTCAAAACTAAAAAATTAGAAGTCTGAACATCATTTGGATTAATTTTATTTTTTAAATTTTCATCATTCTGTAACATTGCGATTTGATCCTTCTCCGAAAGAATTTCAAAAAAACGAATACTTGCACCTCCATTTGTCTGCTGTGTCAAGACTTCGTATAAAGAATTCTTCTCGGAATTTTTTGTTGCTTTTGTTCCGCAGGAAACTAAAGCTAAAGTTACTAATGATACTACTATTTTTTTCATTGCTAGATTTTATTGATTAATAGATAAAATTCGAAAGTCTTATTTCTACATTCTAATATTGAAAAATATAAAGTCTATGCGTATTTTTCTATAGCTTTTTTATACAAAGCCTCATAAAGCGGCAATATGTTTTTGATGTCAAATTGTTTTGCAACTGCCAACGCATTTTCTTTAAATTTTTGCAAAATAACTTCATCTTTTAAAATTTTTAAAGCATTTTGTGCCATTTCATCTGTATTTCCCACATCGCTAAGATATCCAGAGATACCATCAAAATTTACTTCTGGTAATCCTCCAGAATTACTTGAAATTACTGGGACACTCCAAGCCATAGCCTCAAGTGCGGCAAGACCAAAACTTTCTGTTTCTGAAGGCAATAAAAATAAGTCTGTGTAGCTCAAAATTTTATCAATCTCGTTACTGTTCCCAAAAAAGATGACTTTATCCAATATTCCTAGTTCCTGACACAAATACTCCGCTTTCTCCTTTTCTGGACCATCTCCCACCATCATCAATTTAGCCGGCATCTCTTTTTGAATATTGTAGAAAATTTTTATTATATCTGGAATTCGTTTTACTTTTCTAAAGTTACTAATATGGGTAATGATTTTCTCTTCTTTAGTAGCCATCAATGAACGGTTACAAGCAGTGCGCGGATCATTTAAATTGTTATTTAATTCAATAAAGTTCGGAATAACCTCAATTTCATTTTTGATGTTGAATAATTTTTGAGTGTCGTCTTTCAAACTTTGGGAAACCGAAGTAACAAAATCTGATTTATTAATACTAAAAGTAACTGCTGGTTTATAAAAGGGATGATTTCCAACTAAGGTTATATCTGTTCCATGTAATGTTGTAACCATTGGGATATTAATTCCTTCATCTTTCAACATTTGCTTTGCCATATAGCCCGCATAAGCATGTGGAATTGCATAATGAACATGAAGCAACTCAATTTTATATAATTTCACCATGTCTACTAATTTACTCGACAAGGCCAATTCGTAAGGTTGGTATTGAAATAAAGGATACTCTGGAACATTTACCTCATGGTAATGTACATTAGGATTCAAAAGTGCTAAGCGAACCGGTTGACTGTATGTAATAAAATGGATTTCGTGACCACGTCGTGCTAATTCAAGTCCCAATTCTGTTGCGACAACACCACTTCCTCCAAAGGTAGGATAACAAACTATTGCAATTTTCATCTCTGTATTTTAGTGAAACGAAATTACTAAAAATTGGAATTGGTTATATGGAAATTTTAGTTAAATAAGAACCGATTATTAAATCTAATTCCTTGAATATTCAAACTTTTAAAATAATTTGAAGAACCAAAATTATTACTAAACAATAGCTGTTTGCGATTGAAAATCATTTCCTATCGGTGCTCTACTTTTTTATTAATCCATTTATTCACTTTGTAGGTAAGATAAGCAGATCCACTACCGATTATCGCACCAGCAACTACATCACTAGGATAATGCACTCCTAAATGCATACGGGAATAGCCAACGGTGCTTGCCCAAATAAAAGAAGGGGCAATAACATACCATTTTGGATAGGCCAAACTAAGCGACGTAGCTGTTGCAAAAGCCAAAGAAGTATGGCCAGAAGGAAAAGATTCTCCTGTAGAAGATGAAACTTGATCAATATCTGGGTAAGTTTCAAACGGTCGATCCCGTTTTACTGCTTTTTTTAATGCTAAAGTTATAAATCCATTAACTAGGAATGATTCACCGATAAAAATAGCCTGTTTCTTAATGGTGCTGTCTTTTTTAATTAATCCAACAGTAAACAAAAGAATAGGAGTTCCAATACTCACCGGAGCCGAACTATTGGTAACAAATTTAAAAGTTGGATCTAAACTTTTATTTCTATTTATATTGATATCACGAAGCAAATTAATATCAACATTTTGAGCATTAACAAAAGTTATGCTAAAAAGCACTACCCATATTTTTATTTTTGCTAAAGCTGAAATCGTAATTTTCATTAAGTTATTTTAAAAAATAGTAATAGGGACTTTATAGTGATAACTAATTCGCATTTTTACACTACTATAAACCAATTAATTAAAAAATATCAACTTAGTCCATAATTGCTTCATAAATGATTTTTTGAATGTCCTCTCTAATATTTTCTTTAGACAATCTATTTTCAGTTGCAACTGGAAAGGTTCTATTAGATAAAAACACATACACAATTTGCGTTTCAGCATCAGCCCAAGCCATAGTTCCTGTATAGCCAGTATGCCCAAAGCTAGTCATCGAAGTACAACCACATGTAGGACCTTCTGTACCCAATTGTGGTTTATCAAAACCGAGTCCTCGCCTATTTCCTGCTGCACAAAAATAACACGTATTAAAATCATTAAAAGTTTTTTCAGAAAAATACTGTTTATTGCCGTAATTGCCTTTTTGCAGGTACAATTCCATTATTTTAGCCACATCCATAGCGTTTGAAAAAACACCAGCGTGACCCGAAACACCACCTTCTAAGCCTGCGGATAAATCATTAACATAACCTTGTAAAAGTTGCTTCCGAAAATAAGAATCCATTTCTGTTGGCGGAATTCTATTTTTATCAAACTTTTCTAAGGGATTAAAACTAGTATTATTCATTCCGAGCGAGCGATAAAAATTTTCCTGTACTAGAATATCTAATGTTTTACCCGTTGTTTTTTCTAAATAATCTTTTAAAATCATAAAGGTCAAATCGCTGTATTTGTATTCTTTTTTAGTCGAAATTTTACTCTTAACAATAAGATCCATGATAGTATTGCTAAAATCATTTCTTATAAAAAGACTGTCCGCCAATCGATTTGAGAAATTTTCTTCCGATACTTTTCTAAAAAAAGCTTCCGAAGGAAATTTCGAATTGTCCATTGTGGCTTTATAAAACGGTATTCCAGCCGCCAGTCCAGCGTAATGCGAAAGCAAATCTTTAAAATTGATATTGGCCTTATTTGAATCTTTAAATATTGGAGACATTGTTCCTAGAGTAGTTTCTAGATTTATTTTTTGCTGATCATACTGCAACATCACATTTGGCAACGTTGCTACAATTTTAGTTAAAGACGCAAGATCATAAATATCTGAATCTTTTACTTTGATTGCTTTATCGTAGGTGTGAAATCCATAGGATTTTTGAAAAATAACTTTTCCTTTTCGGGCCACTAAAACTTGGATTCCTGGTGTCATTTTGCTATCAATCGCTTTATTAGCAATTGCATCAATATTTGACAATATAACTCCACTCATACCCACATTTTCAGGAGTCGTAAATCCCAATCGATTTAATTTCTCGGTAGGCAAACCATCATTTACTTTGAAACTTGAATGAATCGAAACGGGTAATTTCCCTTTGGCTTCAATAGCACCAAAAATTAATTCTGCAGAAACAGTTTGTGCAATTACACTATTTTGATAGGAAACAACCAATCCTTCGATATCGTCAAAATTAGTGATAGGCAATAACGAATACGGTTTAGCAAAAACATCTAGAATAACAGTATTGTTTTTGGCGAGAAAATTAATTTTAAACAATTCATCTGATCGTAAATCATCCTTTTTGAAAGCTACATCAGACTTGTGATATCCAATAATAACGGTTGTAAACGGTTTTAGTTTTACTTGTAAACTATCTAAATTAGAATCGGCAATAACAGTTACTTCAGCGTATTTTTGTAACGTAGAAATAAAAGCATCATTAGTATCATCTCCTATTTTTACGTAGGCAATTTTTTGTTTGTCTAAATTTTTAATTGGCAGCACAGCATCTTCATTTTTTAGCACCGTCAATGCATTTTCGAACAATTCATACTGCAAAGCATCATTTTCAAGGGCGTTTAAATCATTGAAGACATTAGCTGTTAGTATAGTTTTATAGGAATTTAATCCAGCTTTGAATTTAAATTTCAAAATTTTCTTTACCGATGAAGCCAATCGTTCTTCAGAAAATAAATTAGTAGAATAGGCTAAAACGAACTTTTCTATTGCTGTTGGAACATCTTCTGGAAATAACAGTACATCATTTCCTGCCATAAAGGCTTCAAAACTGATTTCGCTAGGGAGTTTGTTATTATTGATACTTTTCATATTCAAAGCATCGGTAAAAATAAGGCCCTTGAAACCTAATTCTTTTTGAAGCACATCTGTCACCACATTATAGGAAATCGATGACGGATATTCTGATCTTGGTTCTAAACTAGGTACATTTAAATGCGCTACCATCACAGAAGATAGTCCCTCATGAAACATTTTCTTGTAAGGATAAAATTCAATCTCCATTAATCTTTCTTTTGAAAAATTAATGGTTGGCAATCCTTTATGAGAATCTATTTCTGTATCACCATGACCAGGAAAATGCTTTCCAGTAGAAAAAACACCTTCGCTTTGAACTCCTTTCATTATTGCTATAGCGCGTTCGGTAACTTTGAATTTATCTTCTCCAAAAGAACGAAAGCCTATGATGGGATTTCTGGGATTTGTATTAATATCTAAAACTGGAGCGAAATTGAATTGCAAACCCAATCGCTTGCTTTGTTTTCCCATTTGAACACCCATACGCTCCAATAATTTCATGTCCTGGATGGCTCCAAGTGCCATGTTCCAAGGATAACGATAAGTGGAATCCAACCGCATGTTTAATCCCCACTCGGCATCACTACCAATAAACAATGGGATTTTGGACTTAGATTGAAAACGATTGGTTAATTTAATTTGACGGATTGGTCCACCCTGAAAGAAAATTAAACCTCCGATTTTATTATCTTCAATTAACTGATCTATAGCTTTTACATGAACTGAATCTTTGTTCGAATAAGCAGCAGCCATAAATAATTGACCGATTTTCTCCCGCAAATTCATTGCATTGTATACACTATCTACCCATTTTGAACCTTCAACAGATACCTCAAAAAGTTGAGGAGTATTACTGAGTTTTATACTGTCTAAATTCTCTGTTTTGGACTTTTGGTTGGCTGTAACTAGTAAAGTACTTTTGACTTTTGTCCCAACACAACTTGAAGCAATTAGGAAAAGTAAGCCATAAAATAAAACAATTTTAACGACTATTTTTCTCATAAAACTATTTTGTTTAAAAAAAGCGACTGTGCCAGCTATCAATGGCAGCAACTTCCCATGATTCATTGTATTCCTCTACATTATTGACTAAGTTATTAAAAACTATGGTATTCTCTGTAACTGCTTTATCCTTAACCATTTTTTTAAAATCAATCAACGGTTTGTGTGCAATGTGCTCACCAAGTTTAAAAGTTACATTCATCTTATCTAATAAATCAACAGAATATTTTTGTTCTAAACTTTGAATAAACTCTACTGAAGAATCAATAGAACAACCTGTAGCAGGCTGCACATCTTGGTTTACCGCAATAATAATAAATCGGTTGTATTTTAGATGATATGATGACTCCAAGCTGGTTCCATGTGCAGCCCAAGTTTCAAGAAAGGATTGCAGAGCAGTTTCGATTTCGGAAAACTCGGCATCCGAAAATTTTCTGTTGGATTGATAAATCCAGATTCTAGATTCTTCGGGTAAATTTTCAAATGGAACGTACATTATGATACTGGGTTATGAGTTATAAATTTTGAATTTGAGCAGTATTAAAAATGCTACTTTTTTTCTAAATCCGTTATAATTTTAAAATATCTAAATTCTTTGCTTTTGGGATCAAAGAGTTCAATTTCTGAATAACTTATCTTTATATTATCTTTTTTATTAATCTCATTGTTAGTTAATATCGAAGCGTTTTCAAAATAATCCAATAATAGAAACGTGAAATTTCTTCCGTTTTTATCTTTTACTTGCAAGGAAAGGAACTGTTCTGTTTTGATCTCGGTAACTTCTCCTTCAATAAAAAGATTTTCTTTTTCGACTTCACTAGTGACATCTTCATCAACCGATCTTCTTCCCATTTCTAAAATAATCGCTGGGCAATCTGCTAACATTTTCATCGCAACTTTTTCTCCAAGGTTTCGCATACCTGCTTCATCATCAAAACTTACTTTATCTTCTGCCTTAAATTCGGACGCATGAGAAGAATAACTCTGAATCATACACAATCCAACTTGGGTTTGCATATCTTTTTTATTCAACTTTGTGTAATCTAATTTTTTGGCTTCTAGACAAGTACACGTTTCTTTACCAATAATATCATATACATCTTGAGAAAAAGAATTTGTACTAAAAATTAAGACCAGTGCTATAATTATTTTTCTCATCATTACAAGTCTTGTGCATTAGCAATAAGCTCTGCAATATCCATCACCTTTACATCGCTTTCTCTTTCTTTATTTTTAATACCATCGGTCATCATGGTATTGCAAAAAGGACAACCCGCTGCAATTATTTCTGGTTTTGTTTCTAAAGCATCTTCGGTTCTTTCAATATTAATTTCTTTGTCACCGTTTTCAGCATCTTTAAACATTTGTGCTCCACCTGCTCCACAGCATAAACCATTTGCTTTAGAACGTTTCATTTCAACTAACTCAGCATCTAATTTAAGAATCAAATCTCTTGGTGCTTCATATACATTATTAGCTCGACCTAAGTAACAAGGATCGTGAAAAGTGATCCGTTTTCCTTTAAATTGACCACCTTCAATAGTAAGTCTACCATCATCTAATAATGATTTTAAAAATTCAGTGTGATGAATCACTTCATAGGTTCCTCCTAATTCTGGATACTCATTTTTAAGTGTGTTAAAACAATGCGGACATGCAGTAACAATTTTTTTAGCTTCGTAGGCATTCAAAACCTCGATATTCATCAAGGCTTGCATTTGAAACAAAAATTCATTTCCAGCTCTTTTTGCAGGATCTCCAGTACAACTTTCTTCGGTACCTAAAACAGCAAAAGGTACATTTGCACGGTTTAAAATACGCACAAATGCTTTGGTTATTTTCTTAGCTCTATCATCAAAACTTCCTGCGCACCCAACCCAAAACAATACTTCTGGTTGTTTTCCTTGAGCTAACATTTCGGCCATTGTTGGCACTATTAAATTCTCTGACATATTATATTGTTGATTCGGTTATCTTTTTCTTTAAATTCTCCTAAGTTCAATTTGCTTAGTCCTCTTAGAACAAAACAAATTAAAAATTCAAATAGCTATTCGTTTTTCCAGTTCAATCGATCTTGTTGATTGTATTGCCAAGGTGCACCATTATTTTCAATATTGGTCATCATGGCGTTCAAAGGCATTGGTGCAGCACTTTGCTCCATTACCAAGTAGCGTCTCATATCCATAATAATAGAAAGAGGGCTAATGTTTACAGGACATTCTTCAACACAAGCATTACAAGATGTACAAGCCCAAAGCTCTTCTGCTGTAATATAATCGTTTAATAATGTTTTGTTGTCTGGAATAAAGATACCTTTATTAGCATCAATATTTCTTCCCACTTCTTCCAATCGATCTCTAGTATCCATCATGATTTTACGGGGAGATAGTTTTTTACCCGTAAGATTAGCAGGACAAGACGAAGTACAACGACCGCACTCTGTACATGTATAAGCGTTCAATAGTTGCACCCAATTTAAATCCTGAACATCACTTGCACCAAATTTACTTGGAACTGCATTCTCATCAATTGGTGCAGCTGCAAAAGGATCAGCATTAGGATCCATCATTAACTTTACCTCTTTGGTTACCGATTCTAGATTATCAAACTGCCCTTGTACATTCAAGTTTGCGAAATAAGTATTAGGAAAAGCTAGTAAAATATGTAAGTGCTTAGAAAAGTATAGATAGTTCATAAATACCAAAATACCCGCAATATGTATCCACCAGAAAACCTCAGAAAGCAACATTACTAATTCATTCGACACTCCATTAAAAATTGGTTCGATAAATTGACTTATTGGAAATGACCCTGCTTTAATGAAATGCGAGTATCCTCCAGGAACCATTTGTAAATGTAAATCTGAGGCATTCATTAACAAAAATAAAGTCATCAATACCACCTCAAAATACAGGATGTAGTTGGCATCACTTTTAGGCCATCCTTTTAAATCAGAACTTACAAATCGCTTCAGTTTGATTGCATTTCTTCGACTCCAAAAAGCAAAAACGGCTACTAGTACTAAAAAAGCTAAAATTTCAAACGATGCAATCAAGATGTTGTACGTAGTTCCTAAAAAAGCAAAAACACGATGTGTACCTAAAAGACCATCAATGATTATTTCTAGCAATTCGATGTTAATGACCACAAAACCTACATATACAATAATATGAAGTATCCCAGCAATAGGCCGTTTTACCATTTTTGATTGACCTAATGCGATCATGGCCATATTTTTCCATCGCGCTTTGGGATTATCAGAACGATTTACAGCTGTTCCAAGATTAATGTTTCGTCTAATTTTTTTAACACTGATAAAAAAATATCCAAAACCAACTGCCAATAAAATGGCAAATAAAATATTATCTAGATAACTCATAAGTACTAATTTTTCACAGTAGAAATAGTATCCTTTGCAGGACCTACATAGGGTTTATTTTTCTTTCCAAATACAGATATATTGACATACCTTGTAGGATAAAGTCTAACATCTTGTAATAATAATTCTAATTCTTTAGTAGAGCTTTTAATGTTTTGATAAAAAGCATCGTCGTTAAGTAATTTGCCCATAGAACCTTTGCCTGATGATAAATTAGTCATAATACCATCAACTTTAGCTAAAGTTGCATTCAAGTTTCTTACTGATTTTCCAATATCGGCCTTGTTTAATGAATCTGATATTTTAGAAAAATTTCCAGACAATTTATTTAAATTGGCAACGGTACCATTTATTTGAGTTTTATTTGAATCTAGTAAAGCATTTACACTTTCAGCTGCTTTATGAAACTGCGCTACTGTCTTGCTCAATTCCGCTAATGTGATTTTTAAATCTTGCTGTCCTTTCTGATCTAAAACGTTATTCAATCCAGAAATTAATTTCTCTGTACTACCCAATACCTTTTCTAATTTTTCTTGAAGCGGCGCCAGTTGATCCCCTACTTTATCCGTAAGACCCATTTTTACTCCACCTTGTAACATTTGGCCATCTACTGCTAATGTCTTGTCTTCAAAATTAGGAATAATTGCAATTTGCTTTCCTCCAATAAAACCAGGTTCATAAATAGAAGCCATGCTTGATCTAGAGATAGGAAAATCTGTTTTTAATTGCAATTGCACTAGCAATATCCCTGTTTTTTCATCAATTGTGATACTACTAACTTTTCCTATTACCAACCCATTTAAGGTCACAGGTGCCGAAGTAGCTAATCCCTCAACACTTTTATACTCTACAAAAAATGTCTTGTAGTTCGTAAACAGATCTCTGCCTTTCAAAAAACTGTAGCCCCAAATAAATAATAAAATCGATGCAATTACTAAAATAGCAGTTTTAATTTCTCTTGATATTTTCAAAATTTAAGTATTTTTTACAAATTTAATATAAAATATTTGACTTGTTGTAATTATTTAAGCGCTTCTTGTATAGTAATATTCTTTCCATCTTTAAAAGCTATAATATAAGCTGAAGTGTACCCTTTTGATTGAGCAACTTTCAAATCCTCCTTGGCAATACTAAAGTCTGATGTAGAGCCATATGCATACTTATACAATTTACCATTGCTTGTTGTCATTGAAACATCTTTTAATCCATTAAAATTGGTGGGATTTAGTTTAATGTTATTTGTTCCTGCTGCAAATTGAACTTTAAAAACCACATCGGTCTTTACAGCTTTTAACTCATGTTTACTCAAAACTTGTTTGGCTTTACTGGTTTTTGAAGTGTCTTTTGCATCATGATTCACTATTTTTTTAGGCTGCTTCTCTTCGTAAGTTTCATCTGATCCCGAAGCACTATATTCTTTGCGATAAGCGATAATAGCAGATGCAATAGACTCTGCCATACTATTTTGCCCTTCCTCAGAATTTAAATACTGTCCTTCCTCCCCATTAGATAAAAAACCCAATTCGATTAACACACTTGGCATGTAAGCCGCATCCAAAACCCACAAAGGAGTTTGTTTTATCCCGCGTGATTTTCGGTGTAATTTATTTTTAAAATTATTTTCTATTTTTGAAGCTA
The DNA here is from genome assembly GCF_048286735.1 of Flavobacterium frigidum. Taxonomy (GTDB): domain Bacteria; phylum Bacteroidota; class Bacteroidia; order Flavobacteriales; family Flavobacteriaceae; genus Flavobacterium. Next base: position 37,004 of record NZ_JBLVPU010000003.1, read on the forward strand.
AATTGATACTGCGATCCAAATAATCTTCTTGAAGAATTTTTAATCCAATTAGAGTCTCTGGTTTTTTGGGATCGAAACCTTTATACGTTTGCTTGTAGTCTTTCTCGAGCAATATTACCGAGTTTTCTTGTTTGGCAATTTCTAAATTTCCTTTGCTTCTTGCTAATCCCATTACAAAAGTCTCTGTGCCAAAAGGAACTGGGTTATCAACTGAATTGCAGTGTATCGAAACAAAGAGGTTAGCATCAATACTATTTGCTTTTTTAGGTCTGTCTTTTAGTTCTATAAAAACATCTGATTTTCTGGTGTAAACAACAACAATATTAGGATCTCTTTTAAGATATTTTTCTAATTTTAAAGTAGTTTTTAGTGCAATCTCTTTTTCAACAAAACCATGATACGAATTCCCTGGATCTTTACCTCCATGACCCGCATCTAAAATAACTGTAAACTTTTGATTGGATTGTGAAAAAGAAATGTACCCAAAAAATAAAAATAAGGACAAAATTATCTTTTTGAATGCCGTGGTTAGTTTCAAAATTTGTGTTTTTTTCTAAAATTATAAAACAATTGTATTCTTAATTTATAACATCTTGAATGTTGACCTTCGCTCCATTTTTAAATGCAATTAAAAATGCAGAAGCGTACCCTTTCGCTTTCGCCTCACTTAAATACTTTTTTGCTTCATTATAATCTGTAGTTTCTCCAAACATGTATTTGTAAACTCCGCCTTCATAAGTAACAGAAACATTATTAAGACCCTTAAAATTTCTTGGAACTAACTCTACTCGTTTTCGCGTAGCAGAAAGTTGCACTTTAAATAAAGGTAGTGCAACATCTCCCACTTGTTTTGAGTTCTTCGTAACTGTTTCAGGCTGAGGATTAACTTTTGCTTTATCCGGAGTTATAGTTTCTATTATTGGTTTTTCATTAATTTTTTGTACCGGTCTTTCTTCAAAAACTTCCATTTCTCCGTTCCCATAATATTCTTTTTTATAGCTAATTACAGCATCTGCAATTGCTTTTGCTATTTCATCTTGCCCTTCTTCAGAATTCAATTTATTTCCTTCAATGGTATTGGATATGAAACCCATTTCGATAAGCACTCTGGGCATATAAGCTTTATGAAGTACCATAAAAGGAGCTTGTTTCACACCTTCACCACGAATTTTTTTTCCTAGATCCTCAAAAGCATCTTCGACTTTGCTGGCAAGTGAAATACTATTGTCTAGGTATTCCTCTTGCATGATTGTCATTCCAATCATTGTTTCTGGCGAGTTAGGATCAAATCCTTCATATTTTTGCTTGTAATCTTTTTCTAAAGTGATTACAGAGTTTTCTTTTTTGGCAGCTTCTAAGTTGGAAGATACCTTACTCAATCCCATCACATAAGTTTCTGTGCCATCAGCAGCAGTATTTCTATTTGCATTACAATGAATGGAAACAAATATAGTGGCATTGAATCTATTGGCAATATTGGCTCTTTCAATTAAATCAATAAAAACATCTGTTTTTCGGGTATAATTGACTTCCATTTGTGGAGTAGCTTCTAATATTTTTCCAACTTTTAAAACTACAGCCAATGCAATATTTTTTTCGATGCGTCCTTCATAGACAGCACCAAAATCGTGTGCGCCATGTCCGGCGTCTAAAGTTACTTTAAAAGTATTAGATTGGCTGAATCCAACCAGGGAATTAAGCATCAAAATAAAAGTAACAATTATTCTAATTTTACTTGTACTATGCATAAAGCGATAAGTTAATTTAATTAAAATACTAAGTCTATAAATTTATTTATTTGCCTATTTTTGACAAAAAATAATATGTAAGTTTGACATGTCAAAAAACAGGCCATAATTTTACAAAAATAGCATTTAAACCTTTGCATACAAACTTATTTAATATCGTTTTATTATCAATTCTCCTATCATTAGGTTCTGGTAAATTATATTCCCAAGATATAACAAAAAAAAAGACGGTTATACCAACTACAAAGAAATCTGATATCCTACAATCGAAGGATACTGGTATAAAAAATTCTGAAATAGCCGCGGCAAAACAAACTGACACCATAAAATTAGACAGTATTAAGCCAAAAAAAGGTTTTCTTGATGGAAAGGTTCGTTACAAAGCGGAACAATATGCTAAAATTGATCAAAAGAAAAAAATAATCACGCTGTACGACAAAGCCGAATTGTATTATCAAGACGTCGAATTGAAGTCGGGTATAATTGTAATGGATTATGAAAAAAATGAAGTATATGCCGGACGAATTAAAGATTCTACAGGAGCATACACTCAATTTCCAAATTTCAAACAAGGAACCAATGTGATTGAACCGGATTCTATTCGTTTTAATTTTAAAACCAAAAAAGCGTTAATCTGGAATTCAAGATCAGAACAAGGCGAATTTAAAATTAAAGCAGCGGTTACTAAAAAAGAAAATGATTCTGTTTACTTCTTAAAAGGTGCACGTTTTACTACTTCAAAAGATGTGGATAATCCTGAATACTATTTTCAAACCAACAAGGTTAAATTTATTCCAGGTAAAAAAGTGGTAACGGGATTAACCAATATGGTTATTGCAAATGTGCCTACTCCTATTGCTTTGCCTTTTGCCTTTTTCCCAATGAGCAAAGAGACCAGTATTTCAGGGTTGATTCTGCCCAGCTACAATGACTCCAATAACAGGGGTTTTTCATTACAAAATTTAGGATACTACTTTGCACTGAGTGACAATTATGATTTAACCGTTTTAGGCGATTATTATACAAATGGAAGTTATGGATTGCGTTTTGAATCTAGTTATGCCAAAAGATATAATTTCAGAGGAAACATAAATGTAAGATTCGAAAACTTAATCACCAGCGAAAGAGGATATCCTGATTATTTAAAACAAAACATTTACAACATTCAGTGGTCACATTCTAAAGATTCTAAAGCGAATCCTAATTCAAGCTTTTCAGCATCTGTGAATTTAGGAAGTAGTAAATATTTTAAGCAATCTATTAATCAAATCAATATAGGATCGAATCTTAATAACACATTAAGTTCTTCTGTATCCTATTCTAGAACATTTACTACAGTTCCGCAAGTTCGATTATCATTGACTGCAACTCATTCGCAAAATACCCAAACCGAAGAGATAAATATGACTCTGCCTACGCTACAATTAAGTGTAGATAGGATTTATCCTTTTGTAGGTAAAGATGGAGTCAAAAAAGGATTTTTCAAAAATATCAACTTGCAATACAATCTTAATGGAAGAAACAGTATTGTAACCACTGATTCCTTATTTTTTAAACCTCAAATGTTTAGAGATGCCAAAGTTGGCTTTCAGCACAGTATTCCGTTGGCTACTAACTTCAAATTATTTAAATATTTTAGCGCTTCAACGTCAATGAATTACGAGGAAATTTGGTATACTAAAACAATCGAAAGAAGTTATGATGTGGACCAAAGCAAAGTAGTTGACAAAACAATCAATGGATTTGATGCTTTTAGAACCTATTCTTTCTCTTCGAGTTTGGGAACCACTATTTACGGAACATTCAACTTTGGTAATGATAAAAAAATAAAATCGATTCGTCATGTCATGAGACCTTCTGTTTCCTACGGTTACACTCCTAGTTTTGAAAAATATTACAATACGTACGCTACTGATGCAACTGGAACCATGACTAAGCAATATTCTAGATTTGAAAATGGTATTTATGGTGCTCCAGGATTAAGTAACGCGAATACTTTAGGTTTTGATTTGAGTAATACGTTTGAAGCCAAAGTGACAGATAAAGACAGTACAAAGGTTGAGCCTAAGAAAATCATGCTTTTAAATAACTTGAATCTTTCGACTAGTTATAATCTAGATGCTGATGGAGTAACCTCTCTTGCATTCGCTCCAATTAGAGTAAGTGGCGGTACCACTTTGTTAGACAACAAAATGAATGTGAATTTTGGAGCCACATTAGATCCCTATGCCATAGATAATTCTGGAACACGTATCAACGTATTTAATATTGATAATGGTGGCAGTCTTTTTAGAATGACCAGTTCTAATATGACATTAAACTATTCGATTTCAAGTCAAGGTAAAGACAAAAAAGATAAAGATAAAAATGCACAAAGCCAACGTAATGGTGGTCGTGAAGATGATCTATTTGGAACTAATACAGATCTTGGCGATAGTAGAAGGAGCCAATTTAATGAAGAAGAGGAAGAAGAAGGTGAAGATAAAATTTCAGAATTCTTTAATTCAAAACTACCTTGGGACATGACATTTGCCTATTCATTAACGTATGGCAATAACAATAGAGAAAATCAAATTATAGGAAATTCCATCATGATTTCTGCCAATGCTGACATAACTCCAAAATGGAAAGCAGGAGTATCAACCGGTTATGACTTTGTACAAAAGGGAGTTACATTTACGCAACTTCGGTTTGAAAGAGATTTACTAAGCTGGAGAATGGATTTTAATTGGTCACCCTTTGGAGCCAATGCCAATTGGGGATTTTTTATCGGAATAAAATCGGGTGTTCTTAGTGATATCAAATGGGACAAACGAAGTACGATCAACCGCTAATTCTTTTTAAGAAATAAAAAATAATTGTTTTATGAAAAAAATAATCTTTACAGCAAATGCACCTGCTCCTATTGGACCTTACAATCAAGCTGTTTTAAAAGGAGATACGCTTTATACTTCGGGTCAGATTGCTATTGATCCAATATCTGGAGAGCTGGTTATGGGAAGCATAGAAGTAGAAACCGAACAAGTAATGAAAAACATGAAAGCGGTATTACTAGAAGCTGGAATGACGTTTGAAAATGTCGTAAAAACAACCATTTTCATCATGGATATGAATGATTTTGCAAAAATAAATACCGTTTATGGTTCTTATTTTAACGAAAAAACCGCTCCAGCGCGAGAGACAGTTCAAGTAGCTTGTTTGCCAAAAAATGTTAATGTAGAAATTTCTATGATTGCAATTTTATAGAATATGTCAAAAAAAAAATCCAAATTCCGATATTAAATATTGGAATTTGGATTTTGTAATTTTAGAAAACACCTACTATTTATTAGCAATATGATAGGCTATTAATCCGTCAATTGGTCTTCGTAGTACATTGCCCAATTGTAATTCGTATTTATCAAACGTTTCTTGTAATTCTTCTTTTAAGTAAAAAGCAATAGAACCTACAAAATGTACTGGAACCTCCTTGCAATTACTAAATTGTTTGATGTAATTTTTGACAAAAGATTTCATCCCTTTGAAAATAATTTTTCTGCAAAACTCCGTTTCTTTATGTTGAATTAAGAACTTTGCAAATGTGGCTAAATAGGCATTTGGATTGGGTTCCTTATACAATTTACTTTTTACGCTATCTGGTTCTAAATCGTATTCTTTTTCGAACTGAGCCGCTAATTCTTTTGGCATTTTATTGAAATAGTACTTTCTAATTAATTCTTTTCCAAAAACATTACCACTACAATCATCCATAACGATATAACCGAGTGATTGTACTTTTTGATGCAACTCTTTTCCATCAAAATAACTACAATTTGAACCTGTTCCTAGAATACTCACTATGGCTTGTTGTCCTTTTGGTGTGGTGGCATAAACCGCTGCATAAGTATCTTCTTCCACAGAAATAATAGCATTTGGGAAATAGTTTTGAAATATTTGTGAAAGTGACATCTTCATTTTATCTGTCCCACAACCAGCGCCATAAAAAAACAAATGAGTTGTATTTTTTTTATTTTGCAAAATATCAAAACGATCATTGAGTCGATCAATAATTTCATCATTTTCCAAAACTTCTGGATTTAACCCAAGAGTTTGTGTTGTAAACAATACTTTTCCATCTTCATCTATCGCAATCCAATCGGCTTTGGTAGAACCACTATCAACTATTAATCTCATTTCTTTTGGTTTTATTTTTGGTTTTTAAGTGTACTTTTCAAAATGCAAAACTCTATTTTTGAAAAGGGAACAAAAAACAAAATTCCGTCACTAATTAAGATAACGGAATTATGTAAATGTAAATAATTATTTTAAACCTGCTATGTGTACGGACAAATCAATTAATTTACTGGAATATCCGTACTCGTTATCGTACCATGATATAATTTTGAAGAAAGTAGAATTTAATCCAATTCCTGCATTAGCATCAATAATCGAAGTTCTAGAATCAGAAATAAAATCCTGAGAAACTACTAAATCTTCAGTATATCCCAAAACACCTTTCATGGTAGTTTCGGAAGCTAATTTTAAAACAGCCATAATCTCTGCATAAGAAGTTTCTTTTGCAACTTTTACAGTTAAATCTACTACAGAAACATCTGTGGTAGGAACACGCATTGACATTCCTGTTAATTTTCCGTCAAGTTCTGGAATTACTTTACCTACTGCTTTTGCAGCACCAGTTGAAGAAGGAATAATATTTACCGATGCAGCACGTCCGCCTCTCCAGTCTTTTCTAGATGGACCATCAGTGGTCATTTGTGTAGAAGTTGTCGCGTGAACTGTAGTCATTAAAGCCTCTACAATTCCAAAGTTATCATTGATTACTTTGGCCAGTGGAGCCAAGCAGTTTGTAGTACAAGAAGCATTAGAGACTACTCTATCTGATGCTTGTGCTTTTTCATGATTAACTCCCATGACAAACATTGGCGCATCAGCAGAAGGCGCAGAAATAATTACTTTTTTAGCACCGCCTTTAATGTGCTCAGTTGCAGTTTCGATAGTAGTAAAGAAACCAGTACACTCAGCAACTACATCAACATCAACTTCATTCCATTTTAAATCAGCAGGGTTTCTCTCCGCTGTAATGCGAATATTTTTACCGTTTACAAAAAGTTTCCCATCTATAACTTCAACAGTTCCATTGAAACGTCCGTGAACAGAATCATATTTTAACAAGTAAGCCAAATGATCCACATCAAGTAAATCATTAATCGCTACCACCTCTACATTATCTCTATTGTAAGATTCTCTGAAAACAATTCTTCCAATTCTTCCAAAGCCGTTTATTCCTAATTTTACTTTTGACATTTTACTTTAATTTTTTTGTTTATATATTAACTCAACCTAAAGCCTAATTTCCTCACAATAAACTTTACCCATTTATGTAGACATAATGTCTGAAACTCTTAATAATTCTCTATCAATCATCGTTTTACCTTTAATTGCTTGTTCTAAGGGCGTCAACGATACTTTATCATTTTGCAAACCAACCATATAACTTGATTTTCCTTCTAGCAATGACTCCACGGCTTTTACACCTAATCTACTAGCTAAAACTCTATCAAAACAAGAAGGCGAACCACCACGCTGCATGTGACCTAAAACTGAAACTCTAACATCATACTCTGGCAAATTGGCTTCAACATAATCTTTCAATTCAAATACGTTTTTGCCTATTTTATCGCCCTCTGCAATAACCACTATACTAGATGATTTACCTGATGCTTTACTTTTTTGTAGCGATTCTAGAAGGCGGTCTAATCCTAAATCTTCTTCGGGAATTAAAATTTCTTCTGCTCCTGCACCAATACCTGCATTCAAGGCAATGTGCCCCGCATCTCTACCCATTACTTCTACAAAGAACAATCGGTTATGAGAACTTGCAGTATCTCTAATTTTATCAATCACTTCTACGACAGTATTCAGAGCCGTATCGTATCCAAGGGTGTGACTCGTTCCAAAAATATCATTATCTATTGTTCCAGGAATTCCCATTACTGGAAAATTGAATTCGGAATTGAATAATAACCCTCCAGTAAAAGTTCCATCTCCACCAATAACTACTAAAGCATCAATACCCGCTTTGGTAAGATTTTCGTATGCTTTTTTTCTTCCTTCAGGCGTTTTGAACTCTAATGATCGAGCCGATTTAAGAATCGTACCTCCTTTGTTAACGATATTGTTTACACTTCGAGGTCCCATTTCTTTGAAGTCTCCTTCAATCATTCCTTGATACCCTCTATAAATTCCTATACATTCTATATTATGATACGCACATGTACGAACAACCGAGCGAATAGCGGCATTCATTCCTGGGGAGTCGCCACCCGAAGTAAGAACACCAACTTTTTTTATTGTTTTTGGCATTATTTAAGTATTAAAAAGTAAAATTAGCAAACATTCAGCACTTTTAAAGCTGTGTTTTTAATAAATTAATAAAGAACTCAGAATTCAAACGTTTTCGTTGATAAGTTTTTAGAAAAACAAAATAAAATCGTTTTTTAGTATCAAAACTTAAAAATAATGGATTTTTATTTGATAATTAACAATTAGTTTGTTTTTTTTGAGAAATCGATACCAAATGATAAGTACGAGGTACTAAAATTTAAAATAAAAAAACAGATAGCTATAATTGTAATTTAATGAAGATAAAGTATTGCTATTGTTTACTCTAAGTAGGAGGCAAAATGATAATGGAATACCTTTTTTTAAAGTTTTTATATTTAAATATCGCTATTCGTTTTCTTCGGGAAGTAGACCTTCTTGATTTTTTTTGACCTTCTTTTTGGTTGATTTTGTTGGTGCAGAAAAATTTATATAATCTGGAGACATATCTGAATCTTGATCTTCAGCAGCGGGAACTGGCGCTCTATCTATTTTTAAATTTTTAAAGATTTTATTTACGAACTCTTTAAAAGTATCAAAATCAACCTCGTAAGAAACTCCTAAACCTTGTGTATACCCAATTCCTTGTCCGATATAATTGATATCATTTTCTTTATTAAAAAGACGTAAATTAAGTGTTCCATCTTCATTCACTCGATACAAAACTTCTATATCTCCCACAATCGCAGATTCATTTATCCCTCCAAAAGGAACTCCTAATTTCCCATTGATGGTTATTCTTTCGTTTATTTTTGACGAAATTGTTGCAACAAATCTACCATCGGTTTCTTTCCCTATTCGTCGGTCAGCGCCAATGAAATTCAATCCAACTTTAAATTTTTCATCGTCAGATTGTATGATACCGCCAAGTATACTAGAGGCCGTTTCAAATAAACTTCCTGAAAAATCAGATTGGCTCACCCCTTCTGGACTTAAAAAACCACCAGATGATAATAAGTACAACGCCTGAGTTTGTCGTACATCCTTGTCATTTAATTTATATTGAATTTCAGATTTCAAAACATTGCTTACTGTTGGAAATTCAATATTAAAATCAGGTTCCGGACTGGTCAAATCGCCTCGAATACCAATAATAACTTCAACTGGAACTTTTGCATTGAATGAAGAATTATCAAGTAAAACCGCAGGATTTGCCGTCGTTTTGTATACAGCTTCTAAGTTCAATTGTGCTCTCATAGGATTGCCTTCCCATGTTATTGAACCACCTTTTCGAACGGCAAATTTCTTATCAATAAGTCCTCCATATTTGAAATTGTACGTTCCTTCATATGCCTGGAAATCTCCCCACATATTAAACTTTCCTAAAGTATTAATTTTAAACAACAAAGATCCAAATCCCTTTCCTCTCATTCCATGACCCGTATTTCGGTCTAAAATTACTTCTACTTCGGCATCTGGTGTTATATCAAAATCAAATTCAAGTTCTAGACCATTGTAATTTCTAGCACTTTCAGTAATTCCATTTTTTAAATTGTATTTTTCTTGGGCAGTCACAAAATGCAGAAAAACATTATCACTAACACTTTCAGCATTGTTAATCGGTATTTTTATGGCTGTTCCTTTTTCAGATTTTGCATCGACTTTTATAAACAAAGAATTCGTTTTTCCTTTAATGGTGGCCATTCCATCAATAAAAGCAGTACCGTAATACGCTGCATCTTCACTGTCTTGGGTATCTAATGCCAAGAGTCTTTTAGAATTTATAGCTAAATCTAGTTTCCAATCGGCAAAATTATTATGTTCAATATTTCCATTCAATTGCCCTTTGGTTCCGTATTTGGTATCGGTTAATGTGTTGTTCCTGAACAAGAATTTTTCATCAGTCAAATCAATAATAGTATTATCGCTTAATGCGTAATCAACATTTAAATAAGGAACCGTCAAACCAGCATCATTCAAAAACAAACGGCCATTGATATTTGGTTTTTTTAGATTGCCTTCAATACTTGCATTACCTGAAATGGAACCTCTTATATTTGACAAAACTTCACCCCCTAGGGAGTTAAGTGTTGCAATGTTGAACTTTTCGAATTTTAACTTTAAATCTAAAATAGTTTCCTTGTTGATTATTTCGAAACTTCCGTTTGCATTAAACGATTCTACATTTTTATTTTCTAAGTTAGAGTTTATTACAAACTTCCTAAGACTTTCATCGCCTTCAATTTCAAAATTCAAAGTTCCTAAATCTGTTTTGTTTACATTTAAATTATCTATAACTATAGAAGCTGTAGGCTGATAAACTGCATTGTTTTGCTTAAAATTGACCTCACCATTAATGTTTCCTTTGGTTATTAACTTGTTATTGAGAGGCGTAATTTGGTTGAGATCGACATCTTTAAAACTTAGTTTTAAATCCTTCTTGTTTGGTCCGTCAAAAGTTCCCATTAAAGAAATTGACTGATTTTCATGCGACATAATTATATTGTCGATATCAAAAGTTTTGAATGATTTATCAAATACAATTTGATTATTTGGTGCATCATTTTCATTTAAAAACCAGAGATAATCCTTGAATTTGACTTCTGATTTGCTAATTCCCACTACATTATTATTGTCCTTATTGATAGTATGGTATAAATTCAGATTGTAGTAATCCTCTCCTTTTGATCCACCTTTAAACTCCGAACGAAAAAACAAAGTGTCTTTCATTGTGACATTAATAACACTAAAATCTCGAATTTTATAATATTTAGTTTTGATACTATCTAACTCTATAAAAGCATTATAAAGTGGATTTTTATTATCTACAGACACTCTTATATTATCGAATGTGGTATTAGCTGCAATAATTTGAGGCGAATTGAAGTTCAGCTTAAATTCTTGATTATCAGAACTGATATTCCCTTTCACAACTGTATTAGCACCAATAACAATGTCAGGATAAAATATTTCGATAATTTTATTATAAATAGAGAAATTGAATTGAAGAAACTGTCCTTTTTTAACCTTACTTGGTTTGAAATTTGTGTACAAACTTCCTAAAGAATTTTTTACTAAGTTTTCTAATTGATTGAACTCATATTTACCAACTATTTCACCTTCTACAATATCTGGCGAATTTACAGTAATGGTTCTAACGTTATTGGAATCAAAACTGGATGCAATTGTAAAATCATCAAAGTCATAAATTCCCTTACTGTTTTGATAGGATGTTTTGTTGATATACACATTTCCTTGAAAATTTTCTATGTTATTGCCAGAGGCTTGTACGACAACATCTCCCTTAAAAAAAGAAATAGGATCCTTTACTAATTTCAATTTATTTAAGTCGGCATTCTCAACATTGATATGAAAATCATAACGACTGTCTTTTTTGCTTAAATCTAATAACCCATCGAAAGTCATCGTTAAATTAGGGTCATTTATAGAAATTTGTCCTTTGTAATTAGGACTTTTTAGCGTTCCATTGACAACAATATTTGTATAATTATAATTTTTATATTCGATTTGACTAATGTCGCCAATTATTGCAGTATTAAGAAATTCCCGTTTAAAGCCTTTTCCATCAACATCAAAATTTAAACTTACGGTACCAAGTTCTTTCTGTTCAAATAAAGTTCCAATGTCAAATTTTTCTAAGATTACATTCCCAGTGTAGGACGCCTTATCGATTACATCAATATTCTGTATTTTCAGATTACTAGAGACAATCCCTAGTGCCGTGACCATATAAAAATCAGCTTCAACAGCAGTAGTCGAAACGTTAGCAGTTCCCGAAGCGGTAAACCTGCCTAATTTTTTTAAAGAAGTTGGTAATTTGGTTCCTAAAATATTGGGAAGTATCACAATTAAGTCATCATAACTCGATGTTAGCTTACTAAACTTCGCATACATTGAAAATTTTTGTCCTTTTTTTGCAAATAAATTCCTGAAATTGAGATCGCCATTAATTTGGGTTTTACGATCATCTACCAACTCTAATTTTTTAAATCGCAAATCATTCAGAGTCCCTTTAATATTGGTTTTGGCGTAAAAATGTTGATTTTTACCAATTTCTTTATAAAAATAACGAATATCATTAGAGGCGATAGAAGCGGCATCTAATTTAATATCAAATAGAACTTTATCTGTAAAACTAGAAAAATCTTCAATTTTATATTTTAAAACTACCGTTCCTTTAAAAGTAGATTCTTTGGTCAATAGATCTAGCTTTTCTAATTTGATATTCTCTCTTGAGTACGTGAATTTTGAATTTAAATTCTTGATATACAAACCTCGGAAATCCAAAAATGACATTTTATCAATCATGGTCGTTACCTCCGGTCCATATATTTGAAAGTCTGTCAAGGACGCATTCAGTTTGGTAAAATCTAAATCTTTGGGATTCTCCCTATTTTCATCGGTTAAAACAAAACGGCCATCAAAAATTTGAGCCTTATTTAATTTAAGTAAAAATTTCTTTTTTGATTTTTTCCCTTTTTCAAAAGCTGCAAAAAATACATTAAGATTGGATTTCTTTTCATTTTTATAGGTTTTAAAATTAAAAAATAACCCATGTAAATTCAGATCATCAAAGATCAAATCTCCATCTAGCATTTTTTTACCTTCTAAAATGGTTGTAGAAATCCTATTAGAATAAATCAAAGTATCATTGCGATGATCCAGAATCAATACCTTCTTAAATTTCACGCCTCCAAAAATTGAAATAGCAACTTCATCAATAGAAATCTTAGTTCCAAAATCCTCATTTATACTATTGGTGAAGTATCTAGCAATTTTTGTTTGTACTGATGGCATGCTCAACGCAATACCAAGCACTAACAAAAGTAGGATTAGTCCAAGCAAAGAACGAAATACTATTTTTCTAAATTTTTTGATACCTTAAACTATTTAATTCTATAATATTTTAATTTGCACTTGGAAACAGCAACACTTTCAATAAAAATTCTTTAATTTTGAATGCTACAAATCGATATATTGAATCGACTTGTCAAATGTAATTCAAAATTTATGCCTTTTTATGCAAAATTCCGAGGTTTTTATTCTTGCGATCGAAAGTTCTTGTGATGATACCGCTGCCGCTATTTTACAAAACGATAAAGTATTGTCAAATGTCGTGGCGAATCAATTAATACACAATCAGTATGGTGGCGTTGTTCCTGAGCTAGCCTCACGTGCACACCAACAAAATATTGTTCCGGTGATCGATGCAGCGCTTCGAAAAGCAAATATACAAAAAGAACAGTTATCAGCAATTGCCTTCACTCAAGGTCCTGGTCTCATGGGTTCATTGCTGGTGGGAAGTTCATTTGCAAAATCTATTGCATTGGCTTTAAAAATTCCATTAATTGCTGTAAACCACATGCAAGCGCATGTTTTAGCTCATTTTATTGATGAAGATGGATATGAAAAACCAACATTCCCATTTTTGGCGTTGACTATAAGTGGTGGACATACTCAGATTTTAAAAGTTGATCATTTTTTTGACATGACAGTAATTGGCGAAACCACAGATGATGCTGTTGGCGAAGCTTTTGACAAAAGCGCAAAAATATTAGGCCTTCCTTACCCAGGTGGCCCTTTAATTGACAAATATGCCCAATTAGGAAACCCAAAAGCCTTTGCTTTTACAAAACCAAAAGTTCCAGGATTGAATTTCAGTTTTTCCGGTTTAAAAACAGCCATTCTCTATTTTATTCAAAAGAAAAAAATAGAAAATCCAAATTTTGTGGATGAAAACTTAAATGATATTTGCGCATCAATTCAACATACCATTATTGAAATTTTAATGGATAAATTAAAACTGGCAGTCCAAGAAACAGGTATTAAACAAATTGCTATTGGCGGGGGAGTTTCGGCAAATTCTGGCATTCGAAACACCTTAAAAGAAACAGAAAAAAAATACGGTTGGAAAACCTTTATTCCGAAATTTGAATATACGACCGATAATGCCGCTATGATCGGTATTGTGGGGTATCAAAAGTTTTTAACACAACAATTTGAAACTTCCTCTGTTGTTTCTAAAGCTAGAATACAAATATAAATTATGCAATTATTTTACAATCCGAATATTTCGGAAACTACAGAAACATTTGCTTTTGATAAAGAAGAAAGCAAACATATTATTAAAGTACTTCGAAAGAAAGATACCGATATTTTACATGTAACCAACGGACTTGGTTTTTTATTCAAAACTGAAATTACATTAGCCTCCGATAGCAAGTGCACTGTAAAAATTCTTTCTTTCGAAAAAGCTGCTGCTTCAAAATTTCATTTGCATTTAGCAGTAGCACCTACTAAAATGAATGATCGTTTTGAATGGTTTCTCGAGAAAGCCACAGAAATAGGCGTACACGAAATAACACCTATTATTTGTGACCATTCAGAGCGAAAAGTAATTAATAACGAGAGATTTGATAAAATTTTATTAGCTGCTATGAAGCAATCTAATGAATTGTATTTGCCTAAATTAAATGATGCCATCACCTTTAAAGAGTTTGTTAAAGGGAATAGAAAAGGTTTAAAACTAATTGCACATTGTGAGGAAACTGAAAAAAAGACCCTAAAATCAATTGTGAAACCCAATGTAGATGTAACCATATTAATAGGACCAGAAGGTGATTTTTCAGAAAAAGAAATTACTTTGGCGCTTGAAAATGAATTTGTTGCAGTAACATTAGGCACAACCAGATTAAGAACAGAAACTGCAGCAATTGTAGCCTGTCACAGCGTGGTTTTTATAAATGAAGAAGAATAAACATTTATTTTATCCATTATGAGACAACTATTTTATCTACTAGTTTTACTTTCTATACCATCATTTTCTCAAGAAATTGCTTTGGTTAAATACAGTGGTGGTGGTGATTGGTATGCAAATCCTACATCGCTACCCAACTTGATAAAATATTGTAACGCCAACATTAATACTCGAATAAAAACAAAACCAACAACGGTTGAACCCAGCAGTCCCGATTTATTTTCATACCCATACATTCACATGACTGGGCATGGAAATGTAGTTTTTAATGACGCTGACAGCAATAATCTAAAAAATTATTTACTCGCTGGAGGTTTTCTTCATATTGACGATAATTATGGTATGAATCAATATATTAGAAAAGAAATAAAAAAAATATTTCCAAATAATGAGTTGGTTGAAATACCTGCCACGCACGCCATTTTTCAAAAACCTTATTCCTTCCCTAATGGGTTACCAAAAATTCATGAACACGACGGAAAACGACCACAGGCTTTTGGTATTTTTATCGCTAATAAGTTGGTTTTGCTGTACACCTACGAATGCGATTTAGGTGATGGTTGGGAAGATGCGGAAGTAAATAATGATCCCTTAGCAGTACGTGAAAAAGCTCTTAAAATGGGAGCTAACATTCTAAACTACATTTTTAATAATTAAAATTGAATTTTGGTGATTTTACAATAATGTAATTCATCTATTTTTTTATTAATTCTCGTTTTCAAATTTTAATTCAAATTCATTTAGACAGACCCAATTACCAAAGATAGAAAATTGGTTAATTTCTAATTCTAAGTTTTAAAGTAAAAAACAATAACCTACACATTTCCAATAGTTTTAAGATATTGTTCTAAGTAATGACATAAAATTTCTTAAAAATCCTTTTCTATTTATGAAATAGAGTATTACTATCACTGGTGTTTTCTATTTGTATGAAAGCACTTGTAAATAATAAATCGTCAAAAATAAACAAAAGCAGTAAAATCGATTGTTTGCTATTTTTATTTGATTTTTTTAATTGAAAAAATTTTTATTATGAAATAATTGTTATACAATTGTGAAATAATTAACCAATCCTATTAATTTATAACAAATTATTTATGAAAAAGATTCTTTTATCTGCAGTAGCATTAGTAATGCTTTTCTCTTGTCAAAATGAAACAACAGAAGCAGCTCCAGAAGCTAATGCAATTGCAAAACGTGGTTGTGCATCACAAGAAGTTCTTGAAGCGCAATTGAAAGCTGATCCAACTTTAGCTTTAAGAATGAATGAAATTGAAGCTTTTACTCAAAAAGCAATGCTAAATGGTCGTTTGGTAAATGGTAGAGTTGAAATTCCAGTAGTAGTAAACGTTTTATATAACACTGCTGCAGAAAACATTTCGCTAACTCAAATCCAATCACAAATTGATGTATTGAATGCAGATTTCAATGCTACAAATTCAGATTTCAACAGTACACCAGCTTTATTCTCTGGAGTTGCAGCAAATGTAGGAATCACGTTTGTTTTAGAAACAGTAAACAGAAAGGCTACTTCTAAATCTTCTTGGGGGACTAGAGATGCTATGAAAAAAACAAAACAAGGAGGTTTAGATCCTACATCACCTACAACTAAATTGAATATGTGGGCTTGTACTATTGGTGGTGGAATCTTAGGTTATGCTCAATTTCCTGGGGGAGCTTCTTCTACAGATGGTGTTGTAGTAGATTCTAAATATTTTGGATTATCTGGTTCAGGAGCATTCCCATACAACTTAGGAAGAACAATGACTCATGAAGTTGGTCACTGGATGAACTTACGTCACATTTGGGGAGATGCTACTTGTGGAAGTGATTTAGTTTCAGACACTCCTACACACAATACTTCAAATTATGGTGTTCCGGCTTACCCACACTATAGCACTTGTACTGGAACTCCAGTAGAAATGACTATGAACTACATGGATTACACTGATGATAGAGGAATGTATATGTTCTCTAATGGTCAAAAATCAAGAATGGCTGCAATTTTTGTTTCAGGTGGAGCAAGAGCAGGTTTCGGAATATAATATTTAAACTTCATAAAAGGAGGTGATTTATTGAATCACCTCCTTTTTTTATTCTATTTTTCAAGGTATTCTTGAAAATAACACCACTTCTTAGCATTTTATTTTTACTGAATTTTCCATTGCTATTTTTTTATTCATAAAATTTCGGTTACTACTCCTACAATTTTAAATCCAAAATGAAAGTAGAAATAGTATTCTGAATTATTTAAAAAATAAATGAGTAAAAAATTGGTGTTATAAATAAAATGTTATAAAATTGTTAAATAATTAACCAAAACTAATTTATTACCTATTCACTATGAAAAAAATTTTTTTATCTGCTGTAGCATTAGTAATGCTTTTCTCTTGTCAAAATGAAACGACAGAATCTGCTCCAGAAACTAATGCAATTGCACAACGAGGCTGCGCATCTCAGGATGTATTATTAGCTCAAATGAAAGCTGATCCAAAACTAGCGCTAAGAATGAATGAGATTGAAGCATTCACACAAAAATCAATGGCATCTGCTCGAATAGTAGATGGAAAAATTCAAATTCCTGTCGTAGTTAATGTATTGTATAGAACAACTACGGAAAATATTTCATTAGCACAAATTCAATCTCAAATTGATGTTTTAAACAAAGATTTTAACGCTGCTAACTCAGATTTTAATCAAGTACCTACTTTATTTGCAGGAGTAAAAGCAAATGTTGGAATCTCTTTTGTACTTGAAGCGGTTTACAGAAAAGCGACTACTAAAACTTCATGGGGTACAAACGATGCAATGAAAATTGCTTCTCAGGGTGGTATTGCTCCAACATCTCCAACGACAAAAATGAACCTTTGGGCTTGCACTATTGGTGGTGGAATATTAGGTTATGCACAATTTCCTGGTGGAGCCTCTTCTACAGATGGTGTTGTAATCGATTCTAAATACTTAGGAACAACAGGTACAGCAGCCTTTCCTTTCAACTTAGGAAGAACAGCAACTCATGAAGTAGGACACTGGATGAACTTACGCCATATTTGGGGTGATGCAACTTGTGGTAGTGATTTAGTATCTGATACACCTACTCACAATGCTGCCAATTCTGGAGTTCCAGCTTACCCACATTACAGTACTTGTTCAGGAAATCCAGTTGAAATGACAATGAACTATATGGACTACACTGATGATAGAGGAATGTACATGTTCTCTAATGGACAAAAATCAAGAATGGCTGCAGTTTTTCTTTCCGGTGGATCAAGAGCTAGTTTCAGATTATAATTTTTTGTTTTTTTTAGATTATAAAACTCGCTACTTGTTAGCGAGTTTTTTTATCTTTATAACCTAAAACAAAAATATGATTACACCTAAAACCATTTCAAATGGTATTATCAGAGCATTATTAATCGTTCTTATTGTAGGTTTGATTTTGTTCTTCTTTTACAAAATTCAATCGGTGCTTATCTATCTCGTTGTATCCTTGATACTCACCTTAATTGGAAATCCTATTTTAGACTTTTTTAAAAAGCGATTGAAATTCAATCATATTTTTGCAACTATCCTCACCATAGTACTTTTTATATTGATTATATCTGGTTTTATAATGATGTTTGTTCCTTTGATTTTATCACAAGGTCAAAATTTATCCCTATTGAATACTTCAAAAATAGAGAGTAATATAATCCAATTAATAAGTCAGATTAGTACCTATCTAGAGAGTCATCAAATAGATTCTTCTCAGGTTCTAAAAGAAACTAATATTACGTCTAAAATCAATTTTAATTTCATTCCTAATTTTTTGAATACAGTAATCAACACTATCAGTAGCCTCGGGGTTGGCTTAGGTTCTGTTTTGTTTATTACTTTTTTCTTTTTAAAGGATCGATTAATTTTTATTCTTGGTTTCAAAAAACTAATTGCGGACAGCCATGAAGATCAAATATTAAGTTCGTTAGAAAAAATCAACCACCTGCTTTCTCGATATTTTATTGGTTTACTACTTCAATTATTTATTGTTTTTCTTTTATACTTAATCGTATTATTCCTTTTTGGTGTACCAAATGCTATTGTTATTGCTTTTTTATGCGCAGTACTAAATATCATTCCTTATATCGGACCATTGATAGCCTCCATTTTAGCCGCTATTTTAACGATGATGAGTACTTTAGGGAGTGATTTTAGAACCGAAACCTTACCAACAACGATATATGTTTTAATTGGTTTTTGGATAGTTCAAATCATAGATAATAATGCGTCACAACCGATCATTTTTTCTAAAAGTGTTAGTTCACATCCCCTCGAGATTTTCTTAGTAATACTCATTGCAGGATTCCTTTTTGGAATTTTAGGAATGATAGTGGCTGTTCCTCTTTACACTATTATCAAAGTGATTGGGAAAGAATTTTTTCCAGATAATAAAATCATTATGTTATTAACCAAAGACATCTAATTGTGGATTTAAAGATTTTAGATGACAAATTGCAGGCATTTATCAATGATAATATTGGTAAAAGCATAACAAAACTAGCCTTACAAAAAAATCCTTTTCAAGAAATGAATTGGCATTTCATTTTGAATCAAATAGAAGCTAAAACAAAAGCAAAGGAGAAGCTGCCTACTTGGTTTTTTGCTCAAAATATTATATATCCTAATAAAATTTCAATAGAACAAACATCCTCAGAAAAAACAGCTTGTTACAAAGCTTACTTAATTTCAGGAGAATCAATAATCGATTTAACTGGAGGTTTTGGAGTAGATGTTTATTATTTTGCCCAAAAAGTTAAAAACGTAGCTCATTGTGAAATCAATTCAGAGCTATCGGCCATTGTTCAACACAATTTTAAACAATTAAACATATCAAATATCAACTGCTATGCAGGAGATAGTAAACTTATTTTATCAGATCTAAATAAAAAATGGGATTGGATTTATATTGATCCTTCGAGACGGAATGAAACCAAAGGCAAAGTATTTATGTTGAAGGATTGCTTGCCTAATGTTCCTGAAAATCTTGATTTTTATTTCTCCTATTCAAATTCTGTACTCATAAAGACTGCGCCTATACTGGATATTTCAGCAGGTTTATCTGAATTAAAAAACGTCAAAACTATTCATATCCTAGCATTAGAAAATGAAGTAAAAGAGTTGTTATGGGAACTACACCAAGATTATTTTGGGAATACAGAAATCAAGACTGCTAATATCGTTAAGAATAATGTTGAAATGTTTAATTTCATTTTAAACGAAGATTCAAAAATTCCAAATTACAGTCCGCCCCAAAAGTATTTATACGAACCCAATAGCGCAATCATGAAATCAGGTGGATTCGATGAAGTTGGAATATTTTACAATTTAAATAAAATACAAAAACACTCCCATCTATACACGTCTAATGACTTAATTGCATTTCCAGGACGAACTTTTGAAATTCTACATGCAATATCTTACAGTAAATCTGAGATGAAAGTTTGTTTAGAAAAGAAACAAGCAAATTTGACCACAAGAAATTTTCCAGATAGTGTAGAAATTATTCGGAAAAAGTGGAAAATAAAAGAAGGAGGAAATACCTATTGTTTTTTTACAACTGATGAAAACAATCATAAAATAGTTTTAATTTGCACGAAAATAATATAAAAATGAAATACATAATTACCCTATGCTTGTTGTTCATTAGCTTCATTAGTGTAGCACAAAATCCATGTGATTATAGTGTCAATGTAAATGATTCTATTGGCACTTATAAATCTACCCGAGACTATATGCTTAGTGAGAAAAACTTTGGCGGAAGCTCCAGTTATATTTTTTGCACTTTGTCATTGACAGATGGATTACCAACTTTGACTGTTCAAAGCATTCAAAAAAGTAAAGATTTTATGAAAGCCAATTGCTTCGATAAAAATTCTAAATTAATCTTACAGTTAAATAATGGTAAAATAATTACATTAATTCATATCGATCAAGAAAATTGTGGTACTATGATTAGGGATGATAAAGGATTTGATAATAGAATTAATTCCGGAATTTTCATGTTCATGAAAGAAAGCTTTGAAGACCTAAAAAACTCCTCTGTTTCTTTGATGCGTATAAAATACTTGACGGATACAGAGGATTATGTTTTAAAAAAGGAGTTAAAATCAGAATTAAATAATGAAACATACTATCCCGAAGACTACTTCATTAATTACTTAAAATGCATAAAATAGTGTTATTCACAGTCCCATTTAGCATTTGATATTTTATCATTTAAACCTGACTTTAAATTGTAATGCCACCACTCGGAATCAAAAGAGTTGAAACCATTGCTAGTCATAAGTGTTCTGATAAGAATTCTATTTTTTTTTACTTCCATAGATACATTGGGATAGTTATGACTCGCTTCGATTCCAAAAAAATCGAAAGAAGTTCCCATGTTTAACTCTTTCCCTGTTGCATCAACCAAAGTAATATCTACCGCTCCTCCTCTATTATGAACCGAACCTTTGGCCGGATTTGCAACATATTCTGGATTAGAAACAATTTTCCACATTTTTTTTTGAATATCTAAGGGACGATAACAATCAAAAATTTTGATTTTAAATCCTTTTTTCATGAATTTCTTATTCACTTCTACCAAAGCAGTCACCGTTTTAAGTCGTAAAAAACATGCTTCACAATCATAAACTTTAGCTTTCAAAAAATTATCAGTAGTTGCATATTTCATGTCATATACAAAATCTAGGCTGTAGTCCTTTAAATTTACAAATGTAGTATCATTTATAATTGAACTATTATTTTCTTTAGCATCAGAAACGATAGTTTGTGATTTACAAGAGACAATACACAAAAAGGTACAAAGAAGTGCAAATGGTTTGAAACAGGAAGTCATAAATGCTATTTTTTATAAAAATATAATAAATAAAGGAAATTCGAGAACTATTAAAACAAAAAAACCGACACTTGTTGAGTTTCGGTTTCTGTGAAGGCAGAAGGATTACTGACACAACTCGCAGCGCACGTTATTATTGAGTTATTATATTTCTTGTGGCAACTTTGTGCCAAATTTTTTCGTTTTCTCTTAGAATTAACTTGTTTGTACTAGAAATTTCATGTCAAATATAGCAAACTAAATAAAGAGAAAAACAATTATAAATATCAAATCATATACTATTCGATGTGTTAAAAAAATACTGCTAATTTAAAAGTCAAAATATTTTATATATAACTATCTTTCTTACATTTACAAGTATTCAAAAAAAATGAAATGGCGAAAATTCACTCACTTAAAATATCTAACTTTAGAGGAATTCAAAAACTTGAACAAGTTTTTGGTATTACTGATTTCATATGCTTAATTGGAAGAGGTGACTCGGGGAAAACAACAATTCTGGAAGCAATTTCAGCAGTCTTATCTCCAAGTTGGAATTTAACCTTTTACGACACTGATTTTTTTAATGGAGACATTGAAGTTCCAATTGAAATAGAAGTTTCAATGTATGATTTGCCTAAAGATTTAATTCAAGAAAATAAATATGGACTTTTTATTAGAGGTCTTGATAAATCCACAGATATAATATTTGACAATGTACTAGATGATCATGAAACTATTTTGACATTAAAACTAATTGTAGAAAAAGATTTAGAACCAAAATGGTTTGTTGTCAATAATAGAGAACAACAAGATCCTGTTGAAATAAGAGCTAGTGACAGAGCAAATCTTAATGTTTTTTTAGTATCTGATTATATTGACCGACACTTTTCTTGGAATAAAGGAAATCCTCTCTATTAATTATTAAAACAAGAAAAAACTCATGACGAAAAAAATAATATAATTATTGAGGCATTAAGAGAAGCAAAAGAGAAAATTGATTCT
This sequence comes from Flavobacterium frigidum, assembly GCF_048286735.1. Taxonomy (GTDB): domain Bacteria; phylum Bacteroidota; class Bacteroidia; order Flavobacteriales; family Flavobacteriaceae; genus Flavobacterium. Next base: position 59,709 of record NZ_JBLVPU010000003.1, read on the forward strand.
AGTCCTTTTAATCACTTAGACAATATCGTTGAAAAAATTAAGACATCAGCTTCAAATTTTGGTATAGATATTTCAAACACAACTACAACTATAGATTTTAAAGATTTTTCAATTAAGGACGGTAGAATTTGTTTACATGAAGATAAAATACCCTTTAGACAAAAAGGAAAAGGTTCTAAAAGGCTAATTTCTATTGCAATCCAAACAGAGTTAGCGAAAACCGGAGGTATATTGCTAATTGATGAAATTGAACAAGGACTTGAACCGGATAGAGCTCAACATTTAGCAAAAATATTAAAAAATACCAACAAAGGTCAAATTTTTATCACTACTCACTCCAGAGATGTACTAGTTGAATTAAATGCTAATGATTTATTTAAAGTAAAAAAAAATTACCCTAGCTTATATCCATTTGATAATTCATTACAATCAACTATTAGAAGTAATCCCGAAGCCTTTTTTTCTGATCGGGTATTGGTATGTGAAGGCCCAACTGAAATAGGGATTTGTAGAGGGCTAAACAATTTCAGAATGGAAAAAGGTGAAGATAATATTTCATTGTTGGGAGTAAGATTTGCCAATGGTAATGGAACAAGTCAAGTTGAATATGCCTTAGGCTTTTTAAGAGCAGGATTTAAGGTATGCTTATTTTGCGATTCAGACGACGAAAACATTAATAAACAAAAAGAAGATTTAAAAACACAAGGAATATCAATTGTAGATTGTGCAGCTAATAAATCAATTGAAGCACATATATTTGAAGATCTTCCTTGGAAAGCACTAAAGGAATTAATAGAATATAGAATAAAAGAAAAAGATGAAGAAAGTGTAAAACAATCCATAGCTTCAAAATATATTGGCCAATTTCCTTTAGACTGGAAAAATTCAGATTCCCCTATAATGAGAGATGCTCTTTACAAATCATCTATTTCAAAAAAGAATGAATGGTTTAAAAGAACCGACCATGGTGAATTTGTAGGAGGAGTAATTTGTAATAATCTTGAAGATATTAAAGATGAGAAACTAGGAAATCAAATTCAAGAATTATCTAAATGGATAGATAATGATTAATTATAAGGAATTTATCTCAAATGAAAAGAGCATGCTAATTGCACCGGCTGGCTATGGCAAAACGCATACTATTGTAGAATGCCTTAAACATACACAAGCAAAAGGTAGACAACTTATACTAACTCATACACATGCAGGAGTTGCATCAATAAAGGAAAAAATTAAAAGGGAAGGAATTTCAAGTTCTAGCTATTCCATTGAAACAATATCTAGCTTTGCTCAAAAATATGTTTTATCCTTTTATATCGGAACTGATATTCCAGAACAAGAGAATTCTAAGAATTATTATCCTTTTTTAATTGAAAAATCAATTACTTTATTGAAAATAAAACCAATCAGAGAAATCATTTGTAATACGTATAACGGACTTTTTGTTGACGAATATCAAGATTGTACAATAAAACAACATGAACTGATTCTTATACTTTCAGAATTACTACCAACTCGTATACTTGGTGATTTTTTACAAGGTATCTTTGGATTTAATGGGGAAAGTCTAGTAAATCTTGAAAGCAAAACTGAAATGAGAGCATTTCAAAAATCTTATTATGAATTAGACCGACCACAAAGATGGTTAAATGGAAACAATGCTTTATTGGGTGAAAATTTAAAAGACATTCGGAATAGTTTAATACAAAAAGAAGAAATAGATTTAAGTAAATATCCCTCAATTGAAACTAAACTTATCAAAGAATTTGATTTATATGATTTTAAAAAAGATTATAACAGACAAATAAGAAATTTATTGGACGAAAAAGATTTACTTATTCTTCATCCAGATTCTACAAGTATAAATCCAAGATTAAAGTTTATAAAATTATTTAACAATAGAATTACCTTAATTGAATCCATTGATGATAAGACTTTTTATAAAACATCAAAAGATGCAGACTCGATTACCAAAGAAAATATTTATCAATACTTAATTTCAATTAGCTATCAATTATTTAACAAATCCGGTCTTGATAATTGGTTTAATGAGAAAGGCTTTAAACGGAAGGCAAAAGAAAGTGATAAGATTTTAATATCCCAAATAATGAATAAAATTAATTCTTTAGATGAAAAAATTTCATTTTTATTGCTTTCAGAAATTTTAAGAGACATAAAAGAACTATCGGGAATAAAATGTTATAGAAAGGAACTATTCAGCTCATTTTGTACGGCCCTGGAGGATGCTGAATATTCTAATATTTCAGTTTTAGAAGCAATGACTAAAAAAAGAAATTTAATTCGTAGAGTTGGGAGAAAAATATACGGAAAATCCATAGGAACAACTCTTTTAACTAAAGGCTTAGAGTTTGATACAGTAGTAATATTAAATGCTCATAAGTTTGAATGTTCAAAACATCTATATGTCGCTTTAACAAGAGCTTCTAAAAGATTAATCATTTTTACTGAAAGCAAAACTCTCAAACCTTATTAATATAAGAATAACTTCATGAAAATTTGACACACAAAATGGTACTGTGCCATATCTGTGTCAAAAGACTTCAAATAACTTAAAAAACACTATGAAAAAGTCGATTTTCCAGAAATAAAACAAATAAAAAAACCCCTTAAAACACTGGTAATCAGTAGTTTATAAGGGGAATTAAAGTGAAGGCAGAAGGATTCGAACCTTCGACCGCCTGCTTAGAAGGCAGGTGCTCTATCCAGCTGAGCTATGCCTCCATTTTAAAAATCTAAATCGACTCCTAAAAGTCGGGGTGGCAGGATTCGAACCTGCGGCCTCCTGCTCCCAAAGCAGGCGCGATAACCGAGCTACGCTACACCCCGAAAAAAATTATAAAGCGGAGGGACAGGGACTCGAACCCTGGCACCGATTACTCGATGACAGTTTAGCAAACTGCTCCATTACCACTCTGGCACCCCTCCAAGCTCAAGAAAACGTGTTCTGTTTTGCGGTTGCAAACTTATGATATCTTTAGACTTCTCACAACTATTTTAAAGCTTTTTTTTAATATTTTTTGATACATCGATAAAAAAGCTTCACAATCAAACATATAGAATCAAATTAAATTTAAAAGTGATTATCTAACTCCCAAAATATGAATTTATCTAAAAAAGCTTAAATTTGCTAGATAAACCAACATTATCATAGTTATGAACAAAAGAGTTGTTATCGTATCTGCCGTTAGAACACCTATCGGAAGTTTTATGGGGGGATTATCTACAGTAACTGCGCCAAAATTAGGAGCAGTAGCAATCAAAGGTGCTTTAGATAAAATTAATCTAGATCCAAATTTAATAGATGAAGTATTTATGGGTAATGTAGTTCAAGCTGGTGTAGGACAAGCTCCTGCAAGGCAAGCTGCATTATACGCTGGTTTATCTAATTCTGTTGCTTGTACCACCATAAATAAAGTATGCGCTTCGGGAATGAAAGCGGTGATGCTGGGCGCACAAGCAATACAATGTGGCGATGCTGAAATTGTAGTTGCCGGCGGAATGGAAAACATGAGTATGATTCCACATTACCTCAACCTTAGAAATGGAACCAAATTTGGTCCAGCCACAATGATTGATGGAATGCAAAAAGATGGTCTTACTGATGCTTACGATAACAGCGCTATGGGAGTATGTGCTGACTTATGTGCAACAGAATATAACTTTAGTCGTGAAGATCAAGATAACTTCGCAATTCAATCGTATGAGCGCAGTGCAAAAGCATGGGAATCGGGTAAATTTGACAATGAAATTGTTCCGGTTTCGGTTCCACAAAGAAAAGGCGATCCTATCATAGTATCTAAAGATGAAGAATTCACTAATGTAAAATTAGATAAAATACCTTCATTAAATGCTGTGTTCACAAAAGACGGAACTGTAACTGCCGCAAATGCGTCTACGATAAATGATGGTGCCGCAGCTGTAATCCTAATGAGTGAAGAAAAAGCAATCTCTTTAGGATTAAAACCTTTAGCCTATATCAAAGGATATGCCGATGCTGCACAAGAACCAAAATTGTTTACTACAAGTCCAGCAAAAGCAATGCCTAAAGCATTAGAAAAAGCAGGAATAGCGATTAGCGATGTTGATTATTTTGAATTTAATGAAGCATTTGCTGTTGTTGGTTTGGCTAATTCTAAAATTTTAGGCCTAGAAGACAGCAAAGTAAATATAAATGGTGGTGCAGTATCTTTAGGACATCCGCTTGGTTGCTCTGGAGTTAGAATCATTGTTACTTTATTGAATGTATTAGAGCAAAACAATGCAAAAATAGGTGCTGCTGCAATTTGTAATGGCGGTGGCGGTGCATCAGCAATTGTAATTGAGAGAGCTTAAAATAATTATAAGTATGGGTTGTAAGTTAAGACTTTACAACCCATAATTATTAAATTTTAATTAAATTTAGATGTTCGGAATTTGTAATTTAGCCATAATCCCACTTCGCCTTGAACCCAGTGATAGAAGCGAAATCGTTTCTCAAATTTTATTTGGTGAACATTTTGAAATTTTAGAACAACAAAAACAATGGTCTAAAGTTAAAATGAAATATGATGATTATGAAGGTTGGATCGATACCAAGCAATTGCAAACCATCTCTGAATCTAGTTTTAATCAATTATCATCCGAAGCCATAATCCTCAATGCAGATTTAATAGAATATGTTACTGCTCCAGACAATCTATTGATTCCAATACCTCTTGGATCTTCTCTTTCTTTCCTGCACCATATTGATATCAACAGCGCTAATTTTAATTTTGAAGGAACTAAAACCAGCGGAGAAAAAGCAAAAGAAAGCTTGATCAATTCGGCCTTTATGTATTTGAATGCACCTTACCTTTGGGGTGGTAAAACTCCCTTTGGTATCGATTGCTCTGGTTTTACACAAATGGTTTACAAACTCAATGGATTTCATCTGTTAAGAGATGCTTCTCAGCAATCAACACAAGGAGAAGCCTTAAGCTTTATTGAGGAGAGTGAACCGGGCGATCTTGCATTTTTTGACAATGAAGAAGGAACTATAATCCATGTTGGCATTATAATGGCTGACAATTACATTATTCACGCTAGTGGAAAGGTACGTATCGATCGCATAGATCACTTGGGAATATTCAATGCAGAGACCAACAAGCATACACATAAATTAAGAGTAATAAAAAAAATTATTTAAAAAAAAATACCTGTCTAAATTTAGACAGGTATTTTTTTATTTATTACGAAACAAATATTTATTGCTTCGCTTTTAATGTTTTGTATTCTGTAGTCATTTCTAAGGCACTGTAAACACCTAGTAAAGTTTTATTAACATCTACATTTTTAGGGTCTAACTCAACGGCTTTTTCAAGGAAAGGAATTGTAGATTTGAAAAGATTTTCTCTATTCTTTTTCAATTCATCGTAGCGCTTCATATCATTTGTAGAGGTTCCCAATTTGTTCATCTCATCAATGATAACTTTTTCATTCTCTAACTTCATTGCAGCTAGATTTATGTAAGCATTGGTGTATTGTGGATTGATTTCGATTACTCTCTTGTAATATTTTTCAGCATCTACTGTGTTTTTTGCATTTGCACTCAATACTCCTAGGTTAAAAACTAAATCGGCATCATTTGGATTTTTTTCCAAAACTTGTGCTACTAATTTTTTGTATGTGTCAAAATCCTTAGTCTCAAGATACAAATTAGCTTCAGTCAATATTAACGAGGTGTCTTCTGGATTTGCAAGTCTTGCATCAGAAACTGCTTTCTTCGCCTCTTCCGTTTTTCCTTTTTGTACCAAAATCAAAGCGATATTTTTATAAATCTCACCTCTTTTTGAAGGAATTGCTTCTGTTCTAGGCTTTTCATGCGTTCCTAATTTTACCATTCTGTCTCTTTCTTGTAAAGTATTGAAAAAGTCTTCCTGAGTCGTTAATTTATTAACTGCAAAATAGCTTGTACCTTTTCCTGAATAGTTTAAGGTTTTAAGATCATCATACAGCTTAAGAGCTACATCATAATCATTAGCATTTACATAAGTAGAGGCAGCGTAATACAAATTGATTGTATCTTTTTTATCTAACAAATAAGCGTCATATAATTTTTTAGCACCATCTGCATGCTTTTCTGCTTTTGAATCAGCAATAGCACCGTTAATCAATTTGTATTTGATTTCAGTTATGGAAGTTGCTGCTTGTGTTGAAAATTTTACTTTTCCAGAAGTTTTTTCCGCTGCTATCAAATCTTGATATGCTTTTGCGGCAAGAGAAAAATTGGCATTAGCCTCAACATTCTTGTTTGCTAAATCCAATAATGAATTTCCTTTTACATAAAAAAACTGCGCTTTTTCAGTATCTGTCGCGTTAGCAATCAACGATTCTGCTTCCATCAATAGGGTAACCGCTTCTTGAGACTTACCTGCTTTCAACGCTTTTTCAGCGGCTTTAATTTGATCTTTTTGAGCAAAAGTAGCTACTGATATCAATATTGTTGATGCTAGTAATACATATTTACCTTTCATACTATTCTATTTTTGTTTAATAATTATTCTTGGATTTCTATTTTTTATGATTCGTCTTCGTCATCCTGTTCGTCCGACTCGTCATCTGTTTCATCTTCTTCGGTTTCGTCCTCGTCGTCATCCTCTTCAGACACTTCGTCTTCAAGAACTTCTAGAACAGGTTTAACTCTCTCTATTGTTTCTGTTTCAATGATGTTTCCATCTTCATCAACAATTACTTCAGCCACATCATCTTTCATAACTTTTGTGACAGCTGCAATAGAGTCTTTTCCTTTCAAGTTGATTAGTTTCACACCTTGTGTTGCGCGTCCCATCACTCTCAAATCTTCAATAGCCATTCTAATTGTTAGTCCTGATTTGTTAATGATCATTAAATCATCGGCATCCGTAACTGCATTTATCGAAATTAGTTTTCCAGTTTTTTCAGTGATATTAAGTGTTTTTACTCCTTTTCCACCACGATTGGTAATTCTATAAACATCCTCACCATCTTCGTCAACCAACTTAGTTCGCTTACCGTAACCATTTTCTGTTACTACTAAAATTTGCGAATCGTTAATATGATCTTTGTCAACAGTAACCATGCCAATTACTTCATCTGAATCATCCTTCAGCGTAATTCCGCGTACTCCAGAGGCTGTTCTTCCCATTGGACGGGTTTTAGTCTCTTCAAAACGAACTAATTTTCCAGATTTAACAGCTAGAATAATTTGGCTTTCACCATTAGTTAATTTAGCTTCTAATAATTCATCGCCATCCTTAATAGTAATAGCAGCAACTCCATTAACCCTAGGCTTAGAATATTTCTCTAAAGATGTTTTCTTAACCTGTCCTTTTTTGGTAACCATAATAAGGTTATGACTAGTGATGTACTCCTTATCTTTTAAATCCTGTGTACAAATAAATGCTTTTACTTTATCGTCACTTTCAATGTTGACTAAGTTTTGAATGGCTCTTCCTTTGGCAGTTTTACTTCCCTCTGGAATTTCATAAACACGCATCCAGAAACATTTCCCTTTTTGCGTAAAGAACATCATGTACTGATGATTTGTTGCCACAAACATGTGTTCTAAGAAATCTTGATCTCTGGTACCTGCACTTTTTTGCCCAACTCCTCCTCTATTCTGCGTTTTATATTCGGTAAGATTGGTACGTTTGATATATCCTGCATGTGAAATTGTGATCACAACATTTTCATCTGCAATTAAATCTTCGATACTTACGTCTCCACCGGAATATTCTATAACAGAACGGCGTGCATCACCGTATTTATCGCGAATTTCTTCTAATTCTTCTTTGATCAATGCGGTTCTTAAATTAACATCAGCCAATAAAGCTCTTAAATGCTCTATTAACTTCATTATTTCATCATATTCTGCTCTTAATTTATCTTGCTCAAGACCTGTTAATTGTCTCAAACGCATCTCTACAATAGCACGTGACTGAATATCCGATAACTGGAATCTTTCTATTAATTTATTTCTAGCCTCTTCCGTATTTTTTGATGCTTTGATTAACGCAATAACTTCATCAATATTATCCGAAGCTATAATCAATCCTTCTAAGATATGTGCTCTCTCCTCTGCCTTGCGCAATTCAAATTGAGTTCTACGGGTCACAACATCATGACGGTGCTCTACAAAATAATGAATCATATCTTTCAGATTCAACATTTGAGGACGTCCTTTTACTAGTGCAATATTGTTTACACTAAAAGAAGATTGTAGTTGTGTAAACTTATATAAGGTATTCAAAACTACATTTGGAGTCGCATCACGTTTCAAGATATACACGATACGCATACCGTTTCGATCTGATTCATCACGAATATTAGCAATACCATCTATTTTTTTATCATTTACCAAATCTGCAGTACGCTTGATCATATCTGCTTTGTTGACTTGATATGGAATTTCAGTAACGATGATACATTCTCTACCATCTACTTCTTCAAAACCAACTTTGGCGCGCATCACTATTCGACCTCTACCCGTTTTGAAAGCCTCACGAACTCCTTCATAACCGTATATAATACCACCAGTAGGAAAATCTGGAGCTTTGATATGGTTCATTAATTCGTCTATCTCGATTTCATTATTATCAATATAAGCTAATGTTCCATTGATAACTTCTGTAAGATTGTGTGGTGGCATATTGGTTGCCATTCCTACTGCAATTCCTGTAGCTCCGTTAATTAACAAGGTTGGAACGCGAGTTGGCATTACCTTAGGTTCATACAAAGTATCGTCAAAATTCAACTGAAAATCAACAGTCTCTTTTTCAATATCTGCCATGATTTCTTCAGAAATCTTTCGCATTCTTGCTTCGGTGTAACGCATGGCTGCCGGACTATCTCCATCTACAGATCCAAAGTTACCTTGACCATCTACTAAAAGATAGCGCATGCTCCACTCTTGTGCCATACGAACCATAGCATCATAAACAGATGTATCTCCGTGTGGGTGATACTTTCCTAAAACTTCTCCAACAATTCTTGCGGATTTTTTATGGGCTTTATTTGAAAAAACTCCTAAATCATACATTCCATAAAGAACTCTTCGATGTACTGGTTTCAAACCATCTCTAACATCTGGAAGTGCTCTTGATACAATTACTGACATCGAATAATCGATATAAGCTGATTTCATTTCATCTTCTATGTTAATAGGAATTAACTTTTCTCCTTCAGACATAAGTTGTTATATTAAATAATTATATTAGTTTCAAAACGTGCCAATATACGCCTTTTTGAAATTTTTATACCTACTTTAAAACACTTATTTAAATGATTTATTAACAAATTATCCCTGTATTTTAGTTAATAATTTAAGGGAAATTTAACTTTAATATTATGATTATTTTTGTCTCTTAGCTGACAGCACTTCGAATAGGAATGGTTTTTGTTTTTCTATCACTAATTCACTAAATTTACGATATCAAATATATATTATGGATGATAATTTTTCACCAAGAGTAAAAGACGTTATTACGTACAGCAAAGAGGAAGCCATGCGATTAGGGCATGATTTTATAGGGACAGAACACTTAATGTTAGGTATTTTAAGAGACGGAAACGGCAAAGCAATTCAAATATTGAACAACCTTGATGTTGATTTAGAACATTTACGAAGAAAAGTAGAAATCCTAAGCCCTGCAAGTCCAAGCTTAGAAGTAAATGTTGAGAAAAAAAACTTACACTTGACACGCCAAGCAGAACGAGCCTTAAAAACTACTTTTTTGGAAGCAAAAGTATTTCAAAGCACCTCGATTAGCACAGCGCACTTATTGTTATGTATTTTAAGAAATGAAAACGATCCAACAACCAAGCTATTGAATAAATTAAAAATTGATTACGATATAGCTAAAGAACAATATCTAAATATGACTCCAAACGAAGAAGATTTTATAGAAAATTTGCCAAGAAACGAATCGTACAATGACGATTCAGGACAAGATGACAGTCTGAAAGAAAGTAGTTTTAACAATCCAGCAAATAAATCCAACAAAAAATCAAAAACTCCGGTTTTAGATAATTTTGGAAGAGATTTAACAGAAATGGCTGAAGAAGGAAAATTAGATCCTGTTGTAGGACGTGAAAAAGAAATTGAACGCGTTTCGCAAATTTTAAGCCGTCGTAAAAAAAATAATCCATTACTAATAGGGGAACCAGGAGTAGGAAAATCAGCTATTGCAGAAGGCTTAGCGTTGCGAATTATTCAGAAAAAAGTATCCCGTACTTTATTCAACAAACGTGTTGTAACACTTGATTTAGCGAGTTTGGTCGCTGGTACAAAATACCGTGGACAATTTGAAGAGCGCATGAAAGCGGTTATGAATGAACTTGAGAAAAATGATGATATCATTCTTTTTATAGATGAAATTCACACTATTGTAGGTGCTGGTGGCGCAACAGGTTCACTTGACGCTTCGAATATGTTTAAACCGGCATTGGCTCGTGGAGAGATTCAATGTATTGGTGCAACAACATTAGACGAATACAGACAATATATAGAAAAAGACGGTGCATTAGAAAGACGTTTTCAAAAGATAATTGTGGAACCAACATCAGTATCCGAAACAATTACCATTTTGAATAACATCAAAAACAAGTACGAAGACCATCACAATGTTACCTATACACAAGAAGCAATTGAAGCGTGTGTAAAATTGACGGATAGATATATGTCTGAACGTTTCTTGCCTGACAAAGCGATTGATGCCTTAGATGAAGCAGGTTCTAGAGTTCACATCACTAATATTGAAGTGCCAAAACAAATTTTAGATCTCGAACGTCAATTAGAGGACGTACGTGAATTGAAAAATGTTGTGGTAAAAAAACAAAAATACGAAGAGGCTGCTAAACTTCGTGATGATGAAAAACGTATTGAAAAAGACTTAGCCATTGCTCAAGAGCAATGGGAAGAAGACGCTAAAAACAACAGAATAGAAGTTACAGAAGACAATGTCGCTGATGTAGTTTCTATGATGAGCGGCATTCCCGTAAATCGAATTGCACAAACAGAAAGCAACAAACTGGCTAAATTACCCGAACTCATTGAAGGAAAAGTTATTGGCCAAAGAGAAGCGGTGATGAAAATTGCACGTTCTATTCAAAGAAATCGTGCAGGATTAAAAGATCCGAATCGTCCAATAGGTTCTTTTATTTTCTTAGGACAAACTGGTGTTGGTAAAACCCAATTAGCCAAAGTATTGGCTAAGGAATTATTCGATTCTGAAGATGCTTTGATCCGTATTGACATGAGTGAATACATGGAGAAATTTGCAATCTCTCGTTTAGTTGGAGCGCCTCCAGGATATGTAGGATATGAAGAAGGTGGTCAATTGACAGAAAAAGTAAGAAGAAAACCGTATTGTGTTGTACTTCTTGATGAAATTGAAAAAGCGCATCCTGATGTTTTCAATATGTTATTGCAAGTTTTGGATGATGGATATTTGACTGACAGTTTAGGACGTAAAATTGATTTCAAGAATACGATTATCATTATGACTTCAAATGTAGGAGCCAGACAACTTAAAGATTTTGGTCAAGGCGTTGGTTTTGGAACTGCAGCCAAAGTAGCTCAGGCTGATGATAACTCAAAAAGCATTATAGAAAATGCATTAAAGAAAACTTTTGCTCCTGAATTCTTGAACAGAATTGACGATGTAATTGTATTTAATGCTTTAGAAAAACATGATATTGATTTGATTATCGAAATTGAATTGAAAAAATTATTTGCTCGCGTGGCCGAATTAGGATATCAATTGAATCTTTCTGATAAAGCAAAAGCATTTATAGCTGAGAAAGGTTTTGATAAACAATTTGGCGCGAGACCATTAAAAAGAGCGATTCAAAAGTATGTTGAAGATACGCTAGCCGAGGAAATCATAACTTCTAAAATCACTTCAGGAGACGAAATATTTATGGATATCGAAGAGGGGGCACAAGAACTAACCGTTCAAATTCACAAAGCTGGAGAGCCTACAAATCTTTAAATTTACTCCTTAAAACAATTCATTAAGCCCGTTACGTTTTCATAACATAGCGGGCTTATTATTTACAGTAAACATACTTTTTTTGAAAACAAATATTTACATTTGATTTCAAAATAGAGGTTAAAAAAATCAATTTATGTCAGACAATAAAGTTATTTTAGGTAGTGAAGAATGGTGTTCTTTTCCAGAATTAGGAATTCCTACGATAAAAGCACGAGTGGATTCGGGAGCAAAAACATCTGCTTTACATGCTATAAACATTGCCCCGTTTATAAAAAACGATAGCAACTGGGTGAAATTTGACATTAACCCGATACAGAATAATCTAAAAACGGTAATTCATTGTGAAGCTCCTTTAATAGACAAACGGATTGTTAAAAGTTCAAGTGGTTTTAGAGAACAGCGTTATGTTATTCAAACGAATTTAAAAATCGGCACTTCGCAATGGCCAATTGAAATGACATTGACCAATCGAGATTCAATGGGTTTTAGAATGCTACTAGGTCGTGAAGCGATGAGCGGAAGAGTGCTGGTAGATCCAGAACAAAAATATCTTTTGGGACAGCCGAGTACGGACACGCTGAAAGAATTATATAAAAATTCTGAAAAAGCAAGTTCTGGTTTACGTATTGGACTTTTGGCCAGCAATCCAGAATTGTACAGCAACAAGCGCATCATGGAAGCCGGAGAAATGCGTGGTCATGAAATGCACTTTTTGAACATCAAGGAATGTTATATGAAACTCGATGCAAAAACACCTGAAATTCATTATCGCGGTGGAAAAATATTAAATCAATTTGATGCTGTTATTCCGAGAATCAGACCTAGTATTACTTTTTACGGTTGTGCACTAACCAGACAATTTGAGGCCTTAAAAGTGTATTGCCTGAACTCTTCAAACGCTATTACACAATCACGTGATAAATTATACTCCTTGCAATTACTATTAAATCATGGTGTGGAAATTCCCACTACTGGATTTGCCAATTCACCTTTGGATACCGATGATTTGATAAAAATGGTTGGAGGTTCTCCTTTGATAGTAAAATTACTAGAAGGAACACAAGGAAAAGGGGTAGTTCTCGCGGAGACCAAAAAAGCAGCAGAGAGTGTTATCAACGCCTTCAAAAGTTTAAATGCGAATATATTAGTGCAAGAATTTATCAAAGAAGCCAATGGAAAAGACATTCGTTGTTTTGTTATAGACGGAAAAGTAGTTGCTGCTATTCAAAGGGAAGCCATGCCAGGTGAATTTAGAGCCAATATTCATCTAGGAGGAACAGCATCTATAATAAAAGTTACCGCTGAAGAAAAAAGAATAGCTATTAAAGCAACTAAAGCAATGGATCTTAAAGTAGCTGGTGTAGATATTATTCGTTCGTCAAAAGGTCCTTTATTGCTTGAAGTAAACTCATCTCCGGGTTTAGAGGGAATTGAAGGCGCTACAAACAAGGATATTGCAGGTGAAATGATCAAAGCAATTGAAAAACATTTCAAGCAAAAAGCGGATCTAAAATAACATCATGCCATCATTTAGCATCTACAATATTAAAAATAAATGAAATACACCTAAAAAAATGAACATCGAATTCAATGTATAATTTCCTCCTATTAAAAAACAGATAATTTATTATTGTTCGAATCAAACTCAATTTACATTGATAAATTCAAACAAAATGAATCCAGATTTTAAGCTTTAAATGATGAAAACTGAAATTTTTAATACAATTAAACATTTCGCATAAAACAAATCATATTCTGAAATTTAAAGAAACGTATATGAAATTCACAAAAAAACCATTCCGTTAAGAATGGTTTTTTTTGTAAATAATTCACTTCGTTATATAAAAATACTGAAAATGTAGTACAAGATTGCTGCAAGAATTGCGGATATTGGAATAGTTAAAACCCAAGCCCATAACAAACTTACGGTCATTCCCCAACGTACTGCAGAGACTCTTTTAGTAAGACCAACTCCAATGATTGATCCCGTGATTGTATGTGTTGTACTTACAGGAACTTTAAAATGTTCTGTAAAATATAAGGTTAAAGCTCCTGCTGTTTCAGCAGCAACACCTTCAAAAGATGTTACTTTTGTGATTTTTGAACCCATCGTTTTCACGATTTTCCATCCTCCACTTAAAGTTCCTGCAGCAATGGCAGAATAACACGCTAAAGGAATCCAAGCGGGCATTTTAAAAGCACCTTCATCATTTGGTAATACAACATCCAACCAAGATGGCAGCGATTCTTGAGCAACACCGCTAGTGTTGATATAAACTGCCACAGCTGCTGCGATAATACCCATTACTTTTTGGGAATCATTTCCTCCGTGACCTAAACTAAAAGCTGCAGATGATAGTAATTGCATTTTCTTTAACCAAGCAGTCGCCTGATTTAAATTTAAACTACTAAATATCAAACAAAAAGTACTAATTGACAAAACTATAAAAGCAACTAAAAACCATTTTATATTGTGTGTCTCAAAAGCAACACTCCAAAAATGAGAATCAAAACGAGGTTTTTCAATTTGATCAAAATAAACCATTTGTGATTCTACAAACCAAACTGTTAATACCATTAACAAAGCGGTGAAAATCTTTGGATAAATACTTTTCTTAGAGGCATTAAGCAACCAAATAGACATTAAATAAGATATCAAAGCTCCCAATAAAGGTGCCAAAATAATAAAGGCAACGATGATTAAAACTCCCGAAGGCATACCACCATCTTTTCCTGCTTTGTACCAAGAAACTACGCCAAAACCAGCATGAGCAATGGCTGCCCCTGCAAATCCACCTATCAATGTATGAGAAGAACTTGAAGGAATTCCTTGCCACCACGTAAATAAATTCCAAATAATAGCTGCTATTACACCTGCTAAAATCACAATTAGGTTTATATCCATGGTATTAGCAGTTTTTGCAACAGTATCAGCTACACCAAAACCAAAAACCCAGTAAGCCAAAAAGTTAAAAAATGCTGCCCAAACAACAGCCTGAAAAGGGGATAATACTTTGGTAGCAACAACTGTTGCTATAGCATTGGCAGCATCATGAAAACCATTGATGTAATCAAAAATTAATGCCAAAACTATAATAACTATAAGTAGAGTAAATTCCATATTTTTAATTTCAGAATAAAACGGATTGAATTAAGAATGTTTTACAGAAATAGATTCTAAAACACCAGCTACACTTTTACATTTATCCGTTGCAGTTTCCAAAACTGATAATACTTCCTTGTATTTGATTATATTTTTTGCATCCGTTTCATTTTCGAATAAATCAAGAACCGCTTTATCATAAACGTTGTCTGATTTATTTTCTAGTTTATTAATTCGAAGACAAGCATCAGTAATATTCTTCATTTTTTTCAAATCTCTCAATTCTCTGATAGCAACATCAATATTTTGACAGGCTTCGAGATTAATTTCAGTTAATTTTCTGATTGATTTGGTAATTTTATCTACTTGGTACAAACGCATTCTACTTGCTGCACCATGAAGATTTCCAGCAACATTATCAATTGAAGTAATTAATGAATAAATATCCTCTCTATCAAATGGTGTGATAAAATTTCTACTCAACTCAAGGTTTGTTTGACGGGTAATATCCTCTCCTTTTTGTTCTAAAACATCAATTTTCTGAAAAAGAACTTCGCGTTCTTTTAAAGGAAGGTTTACAGCTTCATGCAAATTTGTAGCAATTTCTATTAAATTACTAGAAGCTTCTTCAAAAAGAGGGAAAAACTTTTTGTCTTTAGGAACCAAAAATTGGAAAAAATTATTTATGTTCATTTCATTAAAATTTAGTTTGGCAAAATTACTTCATTATTAATCGCTAATGTTAAGCCATTGTTAACAAATTATTTTCTATTTGAAAAGTATTCAAAAATGAAACTGTATTTTCAATGTCATAATGTAAAATCCTGTCTTCTTTTATCAACGGTACTTCCTCTCGATACGCGCATAAAAACAACTCAATGAAGTTACTAGATAATAAAGGACGTCTGTATTCTATAGCTTGTGAAGCATTTAATAATTCTATGGCAAGAATTCGTTCTAAATTATCTAAAACACGTAAAGCTTTAGTAGCGGCATTTGCACCCATGCTTACATGATCCTCTTGCCCATTACTTGAAACAATACTATCTATGCTAGCTGGCGTTGCTAACTGCTTGTTCTGACTTGCAATACTCGCTGCGGTATATTGTGGAATCATCAAGCCTGAATTAAGACCTGGATTATCAACCAAAAATGCGGGAAGATTTCTCGTTCCCGAAATTAACTGATACGTTCTTCGTTCAGAAATACTTCCTAATTCAGCTAAAGCGATTGCCATAAAATCTAGGGCTAATGCCAAAGGTTGTCCATGAAAATTACCACCAGAAATGATTTGGTCACTTTCAATAAAAATATTGGGATTGTCAGTCACCGAATTAATTTCAGTTTTGAATACTTTTTTCACATAGTCAATTGCATCTTTTGAAGCGCCATGTACTTGCGGCATGCAGCGAAAAGAATACGGATCTTGAACATGTTTTTTTGGCTGCTTGATAATCTCACTTCCTTCTAAGAATCCTTTAATACGATTCGCAGTAATTATTTGCCCTTTGTGAGGTCGAATAAAATGAATTAATTCATGGAAAGGTTCTATACGACCATCAAAAGCTTCCAGTGAAATAGTTCCTATTAAATCTGCTAAATAAGAAAACTTATTTACTTTCATTAAAATATGGGCTCCATAAGCACTCATAAATTGTGTTCCGTTCAGTAAAGCCAATCCTTCTTTTGATTGTAAAACAATCGGTTGCCAATCAAATTGTTTCAAAACAACACTCGAATGCACTTTTTTACCTTCAAAATAAACTTCACCTTCGCCCAATAAAGGCAACGATAAATGTGCCAATGGAGCCAAATCTCCCGAAGCTCCTAGTGAACCTTGTTCATAAATTACAGGGAAAATATCATTATTATAAAAGGCTATCAATCGCTCTACTGTTTGTAGTTGAATGCCCGAATGCCCATAACTCAAGGATTGTATTTTAAGTAACAACATCAATCTTACAATATCAATTGGTACTTCTCCACCGGTACCACAAGAATGTGATTTAACCAAATTTTCTTGTAATTTTGATAAATTTTCATTTGATATTTTAACATTACAAAGAGATCCAAAACCAGTGTTTATTCCATAAATAGGCTCCGATTGTAATGCCATTTTTTTGTCTAAATACTCACGACATTTTTGAATATTAACTTTTGCTTCTTCTGATAGCGCCAGTAATTTGTGATGTAAAACAATTTCCTGCAGTATTTCTAAGCTAAGCAATTCAGTACTAATGTAATGCGTATTGTCCATTTTGTTAGTTTTAAGTAAGTAAAATTGAATAAATCTTTATAACTACACAACATTTATTTCTCCTATTTTAATTTTAAAGTTAAACAAAACAAAAAATTATTGTTTTTTATTTTTTTCTGATGCGGATCAAACGTATTCTCAAAACACTTTTGATCTTAGTAACTTGCTTATCCTATTTTATTTATAAAATAATAATGGGAATAATTTCAGCAGTTCGCTAGTATAATAAAAATAATTGCATCATTCCTTTTGCATTACGTAGCAATAAACTTTTGGAAATAAATTAAAGAATTCAATAAATATTACGAATAGCTTTTTTGAGTACCTAATAAATCAGAGAATAATCAACAATTATCAGAAGTTAACTCTTATTTTCAAATATTCGCAAAAACAATTTGAGTCGCGTTGTGTTTTATAAAAAACAGTACTTTTGGGTATATAAATGATACACCAAAAAGCAACATATCAAACTTCGATAACAACTCAAATTTGGGTTGGCTTTGCTTTTGCATTTTCAACAACGACTGCTACTACCCCTTTGGGGTAAACTCACTACATATAATTCTATTATTATTTTTTTCGAAAGAAAAAGAGTTTATTGGCTGTGTAATAAAGACTACGTTTCTAAACAAACAAACTAAACACTAGTAAATCACCACTAAGTTAAAAAAGATAAAATTGGGGATTTTGCAGGTACAAAATATAAATTATTAGATATGAAAGTATTAAAATTTGGCGGAACCTCTGTTGCCAATGCAGAAAACATAAAGTTGGTTTTAAGAATTATAAATGAAAAAGCAAGAGATGAAAAATTAATTGTTGTAGTTTCTGCATTGAGTAAAGTAACTGATCTGTTGCAACTAGCTTCTCAAAAAGCAGCTGCTGGCGACGAAAACTTCAAAGTAATTCTGACCGATTTAGAGAAAAAGCATTTAGACGTATTAAAAGATCTTATACCAATAAGTGAACAAAGCAGTCTTTTGAGCCATGTAAAAAGAATAATCAACCATTTAGAGACCTTATTGGATGGCTGCTATCTTTTAGGCGAATTATCACCCAGAACTTCAGATACAATTTTGAGTTTCGGTGAATTACTATCTACTTTCATTATCGCCGAAGCTTTGAAACAAAATGGGAACAATAGTATGTATAAAGACAGTCGAGAGCTTATTAAAACCAACAACCATTTTGGTAAAGCAATTGTAAATTTTGATGTTTCCAATGCTTTAATAACTGATTTTTTTGCTTCGAATGAAAATCAAGTGGTCGTTATGCCTGGATTTATTGCTGCCTCATTAGACGGGATCAATACTACTTTAGGCCGCGGAGGATCTGATTATTCAGCTGCTATACTCGCGGGAGCTTTGAATGCGACAGATTTAGAAATTTGGACCGATGTTAACGGAATGTATACAGCCAACCCTAAAATTGTAAAACAAGCACATCCAATAGCCTTTATTTCATATCAGGAAGCAATGGAATTATCGCATTTTGGTGCGAAAGTTTTGTATCCGCCAACTATACAGCCCGTCTTAAAAAAAAATATTCCAATTCTTATCAAAAATACATTCGAGCCAGAAGCCGAGGGAACATTAATTTCCAACCAACAAATGGATTTTACCAATCCTGTGAAAGGAATTAGTCATATTGATAAAATTAGTTTGATTACGCTGGAAGGTCCAGGAATGATTGGTGTTGCTGGTTCTTCCAAAAGACTTTTTGAGGTGTTGTCACAAGAAAATGTCAATGTCGTTTTTATTACTCAAGCCTCCTCAGAACATTCAATTTGTATCGGAATTCTAAATTCAGATGCCGACATTTCCGAAATTGCTATAAACAAAGCCTTTGAAGTTGAAATTTTACAAAATAAAATAAAACCTTGCATTGTCGAAAAAAACCTGTGCATCATAGCATTAGTTGGAGAAAATATGAAAAATCATCAAGGGTTGAGCGGTAGAATGTTTAGCACTTTGGGGAAAAACAATGTAAATATTCGAGCGATTGCACAAGGTGCTTCCGAAAGAAATATTTCGGCAGTTATAAACGAACGCGATGTAAAAAAAGCCTTAAATTCTTTACATGAAAACTTCTTCGAAAAAAACACCAAGCAATTGAATCTATTTGTAATGGGAGTGGGAAATGTGGGAGAGAAATTTATCGAACAGATACACCAACAAAAGAAATTTTTAAAAGACACCTTACGAATAAACCTCCGCGTTATCGCATTGTCCAATTCTCGAAAAATGTATTTCGATGAAGATGGGATTTCATTAAAAAACTGGCATTTTTTATTGGAAACCGGTGATCCTGCCGATAAAGAACAGTTTATATCCAATGTAAAACAACTCAATTTACGCAACAGTATTTTTGTAGATATTACTGCAAATGAAAGTGTGTCTAAAACCTATGAACACTATTTAAAACAAAATATTGCAGTAGTAACCTGTAATAAAATTGCTTGTGCATCGGAATACGACAACTATAAAAAACTAAAAAAACTATCCCGACAATTCAATGCTCCTTTTCTATTTGAAACGAATGTGGGAGCCGGATTACCAATTATTGATACCGTTAAAAACCTAGTTGCCTCTGGAGATAAAATCAGTAAAATTCAGGCTGTTTTATCTGGAAGTTTAAATTTTATCTTTAATAATTTTGATCAAAATAGCACTTTTCATGATGTAGTTAAAGAAGCTGGTATACAAGGATTTACTGAGCCAGATCCGAAAATTGATTTGAGCGGAATTGACGTTGCTAGAAAGATTTTAATCCTGATTAGGGAAAGCGGTTACAAAATGGAAATTGACGAAATCGAAAATGAATCTTTTATGCCTGCAGCATGCTTGCAAACCACTACAAATGAAGCTTTTTTTGAATCTTTACAAAAGCATGCAGAGCACTTTGAATCTATTTACAAAGAAGCACTTAGTAAAGAATCCCGATTAAAATATGTGGCACAATTTGAAAACGGAAAAGCAAATGTTGGGTTGCGATTCATTCCTAAAGACCATCCTTTTTACAATTTAGAAGGTAAAGATAATATTGTGCTGTTTTTTACAGATCGCTATGTAGATCAGCCTTTGTTGATAAAAGGCGCTGGTGCAGGAGCTGCAGTGACGGCATCCGGTATATTTGCTGATGTGATTAGAATTGTAAACGTATAAATTAGTCGTAAAGTCAAAGGTCGTAAAGTCTGAAAGTTAGTCACTTGATTTTATGTTCATTCCTAAGACTTTATGATTTCAGACTTTAAGACTGTAATTATGAATGAAATAAAAATATTTTGCCCCGCTACAATCGCAAATCTTTCTTGTGGTTTTGATGTCTTGGGACTTTGTTTAGAAACTGCTGGCGACGAAATGATCATTAGGAAATCAGCTGAAAAAGGGATTCGAATTACTAAAATTGTGGGTGCCGACTTGCCGCTAGAAACCGAAAAAAATGTGGCTGGAGTATCTGCTCTAGCAATGTTGGAAGCTGTAGAAACCGAATTTGGATTCGAAATTGAAATTTACAAACACATCAAAGCGGGAAGCGGAATAGGAAGCAGTGCTGCTAGTTCCGCCGGAGCTGTTTTTGGCATAAATGAATTACTTGGACGACCATTTACCCGAAAGGAATTGGTTCTATTTGCCATGCAGGGCGAAAAACTAGCTAGTGGAAATGCTCATGCGGATAATGTTGCTCCTGCCCTTTTGGGCGGATTTACATTAGTACGAAGTTCAAATCCATTGGATATTATTCGCATCGAAAGCCCTTCTGAATTGTATGCTACGGTGGTTCATCCTCAAATTGAATTGAAAACTTCGGATGCACGATCTGTTTTAAAACAAACTATTTCATTGAAAAGTGCCATCATTCAATGGGGAAATGTGGGTGGACTAATAGCTGGTTTGTACACTAAAGATTATGATTTAATAGGACGTTCCCTGCATGACGAAATTGTAGAACCATTGCGAAGTGTGTTAATTCCTGGCTTTGATTTGATAAAAAAAACTGCCTACGAAACTGGTGCTTTAGGTTCAGGAATTTCAGGTTCGGGTCCTTCTATTTTCGCATTGAGTAAAGGAAAAGAAACTGCAGAAAAAATTGCAAAAGCGATGAGCGCTATCTATGATGAAATGAATTTACCGTATGAAATTCATGTATCAAAAGTAAATCCTGATGGAGTACGAATTATTTAAAAATGAGTACTTAGTTCTTAATGCTCCGTTGCAAAAGCCAAGAATAAAGACTAATTACTTAGAACCTAATAAACAATGAAATACTATAGTTTAAACCATAACGCCCCACAAGTTTCTTTCAAAGAAGCTGTGATACAAGGATTAGCATCTGATAGAGGATTGTATTTTCCAGAAACCATTACCCCATTAGCACCTACTTTTTTTAATACTATCGAAAATTTAAGCAACGAAGAAATTGCTTATCAAGCGATTCAACAATTTGTAGGTGATGAAATTCCTGAGATCACATTACGAACATTAATCAAAGATACCTTGTGTTTTGATTTTCCCTTAATAGAAGTCGAAAAAGGTATTTTTTCTCTTGAATTATTTCATGGTCCAACAATGGCATTCAAAGATGTTGGCGCACGATTCATGTCACGTTGTTTGGGGTATTTCAATAAAGATATCAAAGACAGTAAAAATACGGTTCTTGTTGCTACTTCAGGCGATACAGGCGGCGCTGTTGCAAGCGGTTTCCTTGGCGTAAAAGGCGTAGAAGTAATCATACTGTATCCGTCTGGTAAAGTGAGTGATATTCAGGAACGCCAATTGACTACATTGGGACAAAATATAAAAGCACTTGAAGTGGATGGCGTTTTTGATGATTGTCAAGACATGGTTAAAAAAGCATTTTTAGACGAAAGTTTAAAGCACAAAAACCTGACCTCGGCAAATTCGATCAATATTGCGCGCTGGTTGCCCCAAATGTTTTACTTTTTTTTTGCTTACAAAGCCTTAAAAAAAGAGAATAAGAAATTAATTTTTTCTTGTCCGAGTGGAAATTTTGGGAATATTTGTGCTGGAATTATTGCTAAAAAAATGGGACTACCAATAGAACATTTTGTAGCAGCGACTAATGTGAATGATACAGTTCCGAGATTTTTAGAAAACGGGGTTTATGATCCAAAACCTTCCAAAGCGACAATTTCTAATGCTATGGATGTGGGAAATCCGAGTAATTTTATTCGAATTCAAGAATTGTATCAAAACGATTTAGAACAATTCAAAAAAGATTTTTCATCCTTTACCTTCTCTGATGAAGAGACTTTAGAAGCGATGAAAACCATTTACAAGAGAGATGGTTATATTGCAGAACCTCACGGAGCAGTTGGATATTTAGGATTGAAAAAGGAATTAGAAAATCACCCAAACGCAATTGGAATTTTCTTGGAAACCGCTCACCCAATTAAATTTCTGGATGTAGTAGAACCCGCTTTGAATGTAAAACTGCCCATTCCAGAACAAATAGAAAGTGTGATGAATAAAGAAAAAATAAGTACAAAAATCAAATCATACGAGGAATTGAAAACGTTTTTAAGGTAAGGCTTTCTGTTTTTTTAAATATAGCTGCCGAAATAAAAAAGTGTTCTGAAACCCAATAGTCACAGCATCCTTTTACACCAGAGAACACATATAAAAGGACAGCACTACTATGGACAAACTCACCATGAAAAAACAAATAATATGCTCCAAAAAACATCCAATTATTACCAGCAATTTTTTTTATAAAATGAATCTCTAATTACTAACGTATTAAAAATAATGTAACCAGTAGGCATCATTGATTTTTATATATTTACTTCAAAAAACAATGCGCTAAGACATTAAAAATTAAAAATTTACAGTGAAAAACTGGATTTAAAAAAGCCTTGAAATAATTTGAATAACCCTATTGATTTACACATTAATTTTAACTACTTTTGCAATCCGATTAAGTGGTCAAAATCAGAATTTAATTTTTTTATAAATCTGATTTATAGATCCAATTTTTAATAATTCAAAACTGGTTTACCTTTGTTTTAAATAAAAATATTCGGATTTATGTGGCATCTCAAGCAACATAACTGTACATCACAATTACCCTTATAGTAACAAAGCACTTAAAAAAAGAGAAAGACGTTTATGACAGATCAAAACATGAATGAAGTTAGTTTTGAAATTGAGTTATTAGATAAGCACAAAGAATATGGAACCCAATATCAATCGAATGATTTTTATTGGGGAGTAGGTATCGAAAATGAGTGCTATTTGGAGTTTGACTTGCAGCGCAAGGTGGATAAAAATTTCTTTTTAACTAATGGAATTCGTGAAAAGTATAGCATAAACCACTTTAGTAATTATAAAGAAAACGTATTTGAGAATTCGTTACAAAAAATATTAACTGATAAGAGTTACAGCATTCCTGTTTTGATGAATTCTCATTCCTTCACAAAAACAGATGTAAACAATCAGCATAAAACACTGGATACAATTGACAATATACCAAATCCGGAGTATATTGGGGAAAGCATTTTTGAATTATTACAAAAACACAACCGTTATTTTATTGACGAACATCAAAAAAAATTCATTTTTGATGGTGATACCATTGAATTTGTAACCCAAGATTTTTATAAAAAAGATGTAGATAGTGTAATTGCAGAATTAAATACCATTAAGAAAGAATTTACAGTAAACTTGCAGCAACTGTTGTACAAAGAAAACATATTTTCACAATTTGGGAACATAAAAATATGTTCTGAAAATCATCCTTTTGCAATATTTGTTTCTAATAATGAAAACTATTCTGTCTTCAATAATATGACGTATCATTTTAATTTAACCATTCCGACGGAGTTAAATAAGGATGGCGAAATTAAAGACAAAGTAGATTTTATAAAAAAACACCAACGTACAATACGCTTGTTCCAGTGGCTGAGTCCATTATTTATGGTTAAGTTTGGATCTTCAGATTACCTTTCGCACAATGACACTACCGTAAACTTAACAAAAGCATCGCAGCGTTGTGCAATGTCCAGATACATTGGTGTGGGTACGTATGATACAGATGTAATGAAAACAGGAAAGCTGGTTCAAATGAATTTTAATGCGCATCCGATGCACGAAAATCCGTTGTGGTGGGTCAATCGTTACGCTGAAATTTCTGATTACGAAAAAATTGATAAAATAGGTCTAGATGTCAATTTTCACAAGCATAAAAATCATGGGATTGAGTTTAGAATATTTGACTATTTTGATGAAAAACATTTAAAAGAAGTTTTGAATTTTTTAATTTTCATCATGGATCATGCGATATTAAACGATATCGACAACCCAATATGTGACCTAGAATGGAATAATTTTGTTTATGAATCTATAATCAATGGCAAAGAAACCGTTGTGCCAACAAATTATATTGCTTTGTTAGAAAAAATACTAGCTACAAAATTAGATGCTACAGATCCTATTGCAATTTACAACCAAATCTATACGGGTTTACACGACAGGTATTATGAAAATGGTTTTTGCAGCTCGTTATTAATTTCAAAATAAGTAGTTGCAGTTGAAGTGCAGTTTTAAACAAATAAAACTGCTTATTCTACTTAATGCATTTAATCCTCATTATTTTTTGAGTACTATTCGTGATAAAAAAAGATAGCTGATGAATATCCTTTTTCAGGGTCTTTATTGTCCCACCATGCTCCTCTAATTTCCGAAAAATAGTTGTAATTATTCATTCCTGCTTGCGACTGCAATGGATAAATAACTTTCACATTAACTCTAAATGCTTTTTCTGTTTCTGTTTCAGGAACAACAACCACCACATGACCTGATTTATTTAAAATGAATCTTTTGGCACAAATGATTCCTACTCCTCCATTTTCGTTTACTTTGGTTTGCAAAGCATCTACATCATCTATTTTTTCCCATCCAAAAATATCTGAGGATTGCTCAAACCAGTCGTAGATATAATTAGAATAAAAAGGCCGCACAGTATCATCAAAAACTAAGGGTACTTCATTTCCTTTTTCGAGCAGAACAATAGCTTTATCGGTCCATCGTAATCTTGGAATGTAAACCTTGGCAAAAAAACAAAAATCAAAGGTATAAATGTTACAATAGGTATCGGCCTCGTCTTTTTGATATCTAAAACTTTTTTCAACATTTAGTTTTTCAATGATAGCATTGATTGTTGCTTTTTTTGAAGCTACAGTAGTCATATCTCTAAATGGAATAGTTGATTGACCAAGAGGTTTGTATGTATCAACTTTATTTTCTAAAGTACCATTAGAACTAGGTTCGAAATTAGGGATTTCGATATCAGAAACTTTTTGTGAGGTTTCATCAATAGGTTCGATTTCATTAGAACACACAAAACCTTCTTTATCAGTATTCAATAGCCTTACTCTCCACCAATCAGCTGTTGTTTTATCTACTAAGTCGAAAGTAAGTCGAAAAGGTATTTCTGCTAAAATTGTAGAATTATCATTCGCAGACGGTAAATCTCTGAGATTTGCTGACGAAGTTGCTACTCTATATTTCATGTTATGCAATTTTATTGTAGAATTGTTTTGATGGCAAAATACTAAAAACAACCAACACAGCATCACAGTATGTTACTATTTTTATCAAAAAAAGCAATAAAAATTTAAATAATCAATTATCTACTACCTATTCGTTGATTCTGTCTTTCTTAAGCGCTACCCTAAACGGACTCAATTGCAAACGAAAAGCAATTATAGTTTTCTTTTTTTACCTTTGGAAAAATAAAAACTACTCAATTCTTTTTAATGATAACAACAGCAATCCTACAAGACGTTTCTTTTTTGAATCAATTAATCAATTCGGCATATCGTGGTGAATCCTCTAAAAAAGGTTGGACCACTGAAGCCAATATACTTGAAGGACTCCGCACAACAGAAGAAGAATTGACCGAAATAATTCTGAATCCTAAAAATACCATTTTAAAATTTGCTGAAAACGACCAGATAATAGGTTGTGTGTTGTTAGTTCAAAAAGAACAACAGTTGTATTTAGGAATGCTTACCGTTTCACCCGAATTACAAAACAGTGGCGTTGGAAAAAAATTATTACAACACGCCGAAATCCATGCAAAAGACTTAGGATTACCAAAAATTGTGATGACAGTAATTTCGGTTCGCAACGAGTTGATTGCTTGGTACAAACGAAACAGTTATGAAGATACAGGAGAACGAGAACCTTTTCCGGCAAGTGATGTACATATTCCTATTGCTGCAGAATCGCTAGAATTCATAGTGATGGAAAAAAGAATAGGATAGGTTTCAATATATTTTGATGCTTTACGAAAGGTATCGTCCAAAAGCTTAGAGAGAAAAATTTTCTTTCTTAAATGAATACTTTCAAAAGCCCTACCATAAAGTAGTAGAAACATCAATAAAATGAGAATTTCCTACTTTCGAGTTATGCTCAAACAATAAGATAAAAGTCCTTTTAGAGTAAAATAGCTAAAACAAAACCTACTTTTATAACGTGAAAAAATCAGTTTCGATTATTGGAGGAGGTCCCGCAGCACTTATACTTGCAGCATTATTGGATTATAAAAAATTCAAGGTTACTGTTTACGAGAAAAACAAAACACTGGGAAGGAAATTTCTAGTGGCTGGAAAAGGAGGATTCAACCTCACCCATTCAGAACCCATTGCTGAATTGATTGCGCGCTACACTCCGCCTCATTTTCTGGAAAAAGCACTCCTTGATTTTGACAACACCGATTTTAGGAATTGGATTGATTCCATAGGTATTCCAACGTTCATCGGGAGTAGCAATCGCGTATATCCTGAAATTGGTATAAAGCCTATTGCGGTTCTCAACGCAATTCTTAATGTTTTGAATAAGCAGGAAGTTACCATTCTATACCAACAGACTTGGACAGGCTGGACGAGTAACAATGATCTTGTTTTCAATACAGAAACAGTAATACAATCGGACTATACCATTTTTGCCCTAGGCGGAGGCAGCTGGAAAGTAACCGGTTCTGATGGTTCTTGGCTTGATTTATTTGAAAAGGAAAATGTTCCAATCGTTCCTTTTCAGTCTTCGAATTGCGCGTATCGTGTGAACTGGCCAGAAGATTTTATGGAAGCTTTTGAAGGAAGTCCGCTTAAAAATATTGCAATTAGCTGTTTGAACAAAAGACAAAAAGGTGAAGCGGTTATTACCCGTTTTGGTTTAGAAGGCAATGCTATTTATGCTTTGAGTCCACAAATTCGGGAGGAATTAGATCGCCAACACCAAGCCACACTATTTCTGGACATGAAACCTACTTTGCGTTATGAAGATTTGCTTGACAAAATTAGAAAATCGACTTTTAAAAAAACGAGCGAAACATTGTTAAAAGACGTAAAACTTAGTTTAGTACAAGTTGGACTTTTAAAAAAATATCTAAATAAAGAAACGTACCTCAATCCAGAATTATTAGCTCACCATATAAAAAATTTATCCATACTAGTAACTGGTTCTGGTTTGCTAAATGATGCCATATCCACAACAGGCGGTATACAGCTGCATGCAGTGGATAAAAATTTTCAATTGAAAAATAAAAAACAACAGTATTGTATTGGCGAAATGCTCGACTGGGATGCACCCACTGGTGGATATCTTCTTCAGGCTTGCTTTAGTATGGGGATGCATCTTGCGCGACACTTGAACAGCATTCCTTAAATCTTATGGATTATAGTTTGGATTCTAAAAAAGTATTTTGATTCCGAAATGACTTTCTAAGAGTTTTAAATTTATTTACATTACCATTTCTTCAAACAAGCGTTGCGTGGTTTGTTCCAAATCATCGCATAACCCCGGATGAGGTCTCGAAGTTTGAATGGCAGAACTGCGAAGAGCAGTCAACCAACGGAAACGCGATGGAATATCAAATTGTCCTATTGGTCCGCCTGATTTTTCGCCATGTGCCACTTTTGCAAAAGCTTGTACATTTAAATGCAGTTGTTCTACATCCAAATCATATGAAAAAAGTTGGAGTTTGGCTTCATTTACCGAATATAAAACTTTGATAAATTTGGCTTTTTTACAAAACAAAATAATACCCACATTGAGGAATTCTTCGCGTTCTACCCTAGGCACAACACGGATTACGGCATACTCATATAAGTGCTTTTCTTGCATTTTGTGCTTCGTTTATAAAAGTTTGGGAATGGTTCAAACGTATGGATAAAAACTGAAAATAGACTTCCCGAATGGCTTCGGGAGTTTCATCGGTATCTTCCCAATTGAGCCATACTTCCGGAATCAGATTCACGATATTTTGCAATACCTCTTTCGTCAATATTTTTTTGAATATTTCATCCGTTTCTGACAATAAGGAAGCTTGAGGCAATAATACATGGTCTTTTATCAGTGCAAAAGGACTTTGAGCATGCTTTTCCCAATTGGTCCAAGAATGATGAAAATAAAGACTTGCACCATGATCGATCAGCCATAATTCTTTATGCCATATCAACATATTGGTGTTTCTAAACGTTCTGTCGACATTAGTGATAAAAGCATCTAACCAAACAATTTGCGAGGCTAGTTTTGGGTCAACCAAAGTGACAACTGGATCAAAATTTATAGCTCCCGATAAATAATGAAGCGCCAAATTGAGTCCCTGACTGCCTTGAAGCAAATCCTGAATTTCTTCATCGCCTTCTGAACGGCCAAAGGCTTCATCGAGATTTGCGAAAACGAGTTCTGGCATTTTTAGGTTTAAAACGCGAGCTATTTCTCCGCCAATTAATTCGGCAATCAAAGCTTTCACGCCATGTCCGGCACCTTTGAATTTCAGTACATATTTAAAATCATCATCCGCTTCAGCGAGCGCAGGCAAAGAACCGCCTTCCCGCAATGGAGTTATGTATCGCGTAACATTTACGGTTCTAAGATGAGGTGTTTTTTCCATAATCGAATTGGATAAAGCAATTTTGCTTGGATACAAACTTACAAATAAGTAGGTTGAAATTCATTTATGAGAACTATTTACTCCAATTTTTCTAAACTCAAAAAGGCTTTCCCAATATTAGCAATTACATCTGAAGCAATAAAGGATTGATAACCGGTTTTTGTCAACGCAATATCAGCGGTTAATCCGTGGAGAAACACACCAAGAATTGCAGCACTAATGGGTTCATAGGATTGTGCCAATAAACTGGTAATCATTCCCGTCAAAACATCGCCAGTTCCTGCGGTTGCGAGAGCGGCATTTCCGGTGGTGTTTTCATAAACGGTTTCGCCATCTATGATTTGAGTAGGTGCGCCTTTCATTACGATTATAACTCGGTATTGTTTAGAAAAGAAGATTGCTTTACTCCTTTTCTCTTCTTCAGAATCCCATTTTCCTATTAAACGTTCCAATTCTTTGGGATGTGGCGTTAAGATTGTTTTGGGCAGTACTAAAGAAAACCATTCTTTATTTTTGGATAAAATATTCAATGCATCGGCATCGATCACTAAAGGCGCTTTATTGGTTTTTAAAAATTGATACAACGCATTTTGAGTCTCTACCGCCTGACCTAATCCGGGACCAATTCCGATCGCCTGTGGTATAATTTCGAAAGTAATATTAGAGATTATTTCTTCGTTGACATCTGTCAAAACCATGACTTCGGGAATCGCGGTTTGCAAAATAGTGTACCCACATTTTGGAATAAAAACGGTAACTAATCCGCAACCAGTTTTCAAACAGGCTTTAGAGGATAAGCTCATTGCTCCTATTTTGCCATAGCTTCCGCCAATGAGTAAAGCGTGTCCCTGCATTCCTTTGTGGGTATGTTTGTCTGGTTGTTTGTAGCGTTTCAGGATTTCTTTTTGGTCGATGTAAATAGTATTTTTCATTGAAAGTTATTTGTTTAAAATTACGGATTTAATAGGAAACAAATTCGTTCATTGAACCGAAATTCCATAGCCCTGATAAAAGCGGCATCTCCCGCTTTATAAAAACAAGGCTTTTTAGCCGTAATTTTTATTAAGCGGGAATACAGCGGATAGCAGGAATTAGCTCCTAAAAATACTTATTATAAATCCTACAGTATAGATTATTCCGAAAACGTTTGAAACTTTAAACTTTGCTTCGCTCTGCCTTTGTCACCCGAAATAAAATCAATAAATTAGCGACTTCAAATTTTATAGAAAAACACAATGAAAAATACTGCGCTTACGCACATACACGAGAGTTTGGGAGCAAAAATGCTTCCGTTTGCTGGATACAATATGCCTATTTTATATGAAGGAGTAAATGCAGAACATGAAACGGTGCGCAATGCCGTGGGTGCTTTTGACGTATCTCACATGGGTGAATTCTTGCTTACGGGTCCAAATGCATTGGCTTTGATTCAAAAAGTAACTTCAAATGATGCTTCTACTTTGACTATTGGAAGAGCACAATATTCTTGCTTACCAAATAGCGATGGTGGAATTGTAGACGATTTGCTGGTTTATAAAATGAAAGAAGAGCAGTATTTATTAGTCGTAAATGCGTCGAATATTGACAAAGATTGGGATTGGATTTCGACTCAAAATGACTTGGGTGTGGAGATGAAAAACCTTTCGGATGATTATTCATTATTAGCAATTCAAGGACCAAAAGCAGTTGAAGCAATGCAATCCTTGACTTCAAAAGATTTATCAGCAATTCCATATTACCATTTTGAAGTGGGAGATTTTGCCGGTATCGCAAACGTAATTATTTCGGCTACAGGATATACTGGTTCTGGAGGTTTTGAGATTTATTGTAAAAATTCAGAAGTAGAACAAGTATGGAATAAAGTTTTTGAAGCGGGTGAGGCTTTTGGTATTAAACCGATAGGTCTTGCGGCTCGTGACACGTTGCGATTGGAAATGGGTTTCTGTTTGTATGGAAACGATATCAACGATACCACTTCTCCGCTAGAAGCTGGTTTGGGATGGATTACAAAATTTACTAAAGAATTTACGAATTCTGAAAATCTAAAAAAACAAAAAGATGCAGGAGTTACTAAAAAACTGATTGCTTTTGAAATGCAAGAACGTGCGGTGCCAAGACACGATTATGAAATTGTAGATGCTGCTGGAACTGTAATCGGAATTGTAACTTCGGGGACTATGTCGCCATCCATGAATAAAGGGATTGGTTTGGGTTATGTAACTGTGGAAAACAGTGCTTTGGAAAGCGCTATCTTTATCCGAATCCGTAAAAATGATGTACCTGCGAAAGTAGTAAAATTACCTTTTTATAAGCAATAAATGAAGAAACTTTCACTTGTATTGTTGCTCGCTACGTTTTCACTTTTTGGTCAAAATGAAGCAAAAACTTGTGAAACACTTTCTAAAATAAATGCGTTATTGCAACGCGAACATTTCCAACCAAAACCGGTAGATGACAGTTTATCGGTTTTTGTTTTTGATAGTTTTTTGGATAATTTAGATGCTAACAGAAATTTATTTACCAAGTTGGAATATGATAAACTACGAAAACATAGACTAGAACTTGATAATTATATTCTGAAAAGTGATTGCTCTTTTATGGCTGATTTGGTTACAGCATACAGAGAAGCCTTGGTTCGCAAAAAGAAAGTTTTGGAAGAAATACAAAAAGAGACTTTTGATTATAGCACAAATGACTCTGTAAAATTTTCTAAGAAAAGTTTTCCTTTTGATTTAGTTTTAAACGATTTGCAACGCGTATGGAGAAAAAGAATTAAGTATGATATTCTTGAGGAGATATCCAAGTTAAGTACCAATTTAGATTCGCTAAAGCAGAATTTTTCAAAAATGGAAAAAACTGCAAAAGCAAAAATATTTGAAACTAACTTATGCAAAGTAAATAGTGTTCTAGAAGTCACAAACCGACTAGAAAAAGACCTCCAAAATACTTTTTTGAATATCTTTTGCACCTATTTTGATCCACATTCCAATTATTTTTCAGTGGATGCAAAATCTAGTTTTATGTCGGGTTTATCAACTAGCAATCTTTCGTTAGGGTTGAATATTGGGTTTAATGAAAAAGAGGAAATTGTTATTGAAGAAATCGTTCCAGGTGGACCAGCTGCCAAAACGGAGCAATTTGAAAAAGATGACATAATAGTAAAAGTATCCAACACAAAAGGAGATGAATTTTCGGTTTCATGTGCCGCAATAGATAAAATTGGAGAATTAATCCTTTCTGATTTGAATGTAGAAATCGATTTGACGATTCAGAAAAAAAATGGCAACGTACAAACAGTACGTCTCAAAAAAAAGCTGATGAAAGCCACAGAAAACGTCGTTTTTAGCTACATAGCAGAAAAAGAAATAAAAGTAGGCTATATTAATATTCCTAGTTTTTACTCTAATTTTAATGGCTATTCGATTCAGGGTTGTGCTGATGATGTTGCCAAAGAAATTGTAAAACTTCAAAAAGACAATGTTAAAGGATTGGTAATTGATCTGCAAAATAATGGTGGTGGCTCTATGGAGGAAGCGATGAAATTAGCAGGAATGTTTTTAGACATTGGCCCCGTATCAGTCTTGCTAAACAGCAAGAACCAACAAACCATACTAAAAGATGCTAATCGAGGTAGTTCTTACAATGGACCAATTGTGTTATTGATAAATGGAAACTCAGCATCAGCAAGTGAGTTTTTTGCTGCGGCAATGCAAGATTACAATAGAGCTACAATTATTGGCAGTACATCTCTTGGAAAAGCAACCATGCAAACTATTTTACCTTTAGACCAAAACAATCTGCAGGATTTTGTGAAGCTGACTATTGAAAAATTTTACAGAATTACGGGTGATAGTCATCAAATTAAAGGAATTGTTCCAGACATTGCATTACCCATTTTATTTGATAGTATCATTCCGCGTGAAGTCAGTTTTAAAACCGCACTACACTATGATGTGATTGCAACAAAAGCCAGATTTAATCCGTTTTCAAAAATCAATTTTCAAGCGCTAGCTGCTTTAAGTGAAAAGAGAGTACAGACGAATACTCGTTTTATTGAAATCAAGGCTGCAAACCAACAAATTAATTCGATTTACAACAATCCTAAAAAACCTACACGATTGGCACTAAAAGACGTGTTTGATGATGCGCATGAAATGGATTCTTTATGGAAAAAAATAAAAAAAATAGTTGATACAGAAAGTACTTTTACGCTTGTTAATAATTCTTTTGATACAGAGCAATTAAAGTTTGATGATTTTCAACAAGACATTAATAAGTATAAAATTAAGGAAGTCAAAAACAATCCTTATCTAGAAGAGGCAATTTCGATATTAAATGATTATTATACATTAACCAAATAAAGCAATTAACGAACATGAAACCAACTTTTACCTTTTTATTTCTTTTGTTACTAAAACCTATTAGCTATGCTCAAGAATTCAAAACTCCAGTTGATTATTTGAATTATATCAGTAAAGAAACAGAGGTTATTTCAAGAACAACTTGGAAATATACTTCGGCAGTGGCACACAGTAAAAATGCTAGAAAAATTGATGCAACCCGCAAAGCATTAGTCAAAAGTATACAGAATACTACTAAAAAATTTGAAGCTCTTAAGGATGGTTACAAAGGTGATCTTGAATATCAAAATCAACTGCTAGCTTACTTGGCCATATCTGAAAAACAGATCAATCAAGAATATGATAAAATAATTGACATGCAGGAAGTAGCAGAACAATCTTATGATTATATGGAAGCCTTTATTATGGCTAGGGATTTAGTCAATGCTAAAATCAATGAAGAAGTAGCTAAATTAAATGCCAATCAAAAAATATTTGCTAATAAATATGGTATTCAAATTGGGGAAGATCAAAGTGAATTGGGTAAAAAAATGAAATTATCCAATGAAGTTTTTGAAAACCATACCCAATTGTATTTGCTCTTTTTTAAAGTAAATTTCACCGAATCTGTTTTAATGAAAGCCATTGCTCAAAATGACTTGAATGCAATACAACAAAGCAGTAACGCACTAGAACAATATTCGAATGAAGGTTTAGAAAAACTAAAGATATTTAAAGCCTACAAAAATGATGTAATGCTTGTAAATGCCACCAAAAAAGTATTAGAATTCACTAAAAAAGAAGCGTTAGAATTCGCTCCTGGAGTTGTTGCTTTTATGATGCTCAATCAAAAATTTCAGGAAAGTAAAAAAATAATGGATGATAAAAAAGCCGGTGCCAGATCAAAAGCAGAAATTGATAATTACAATGCGCTGGTAAATACATTAAATAAAGAAGTTGGAACATATAATAAACTCAATACACAGTTCAATACAGAGCGCTCCATCGCTATTAATAACTGGAATACAACTGGAACAAATTTTATTTCAAAACACGTTCCAATTGACTAATAAAAATATTTGAAAAAATAACTAATAACTGTATTTTTGTAGTTCAAAATAAGAAAAAGAAATGGGAAGAGCGTTTGAGTTTAGAAAAGGAAGAAAAATGAAAAGGTGGTCAGCAATGGCCAAAGCATTCACCAGAATAGGAAAAGATATTGTAATGGCCGTAAAGGAAGGCGGTCCAAATCCTGAAGCCAATTCTAGATTAAGAGCTGTTATTCAAAATTCAAAGGCAGTCAATATGCCTAAAGAAAATGTAGAACGTGCCATTAAAAAAGCTACTGATAAAGACACAGCAAACTATAAAGAAGTTTTATTTGAAGGATATGCTCCGCATGGAATTGCAATTCTAGTTGAAACTGCTACGGATAATAACAACAGAACTGTGGCTAATGTTAGAAGTTATTTTAACAAATGCAACGGAACAATGGGAACGCAAGGTTCGGTTGAATTTATGTTTGACCATACTTGTAATTTTAGAATTCCAGCAAACGGAATCGATCCTGAAGAATTAGAATTAGAGCTAATCGATTTTGGTGCTGAAGAAGTTTTTGAAGACGAAGACGGTATATTGATTTATGCTCCTTTTGGAAGTTTTGGTACGATTCAAAAAGAATTAGAAAATAGAGGCCTAGAAATTCTTTCTTCAGGATTTGAAAGAATTCCTCAAATCACAAAGAAAATGACTGAAGCACAAGTAGCCGATGTTGAAAAACTCATTGAAAAATTAGAAGAAGATGATGACGTTATGAACGTGTATCACACTATGGAGGAGTAATAGACTTATTTTATTACAGACTACCTTAGAAAAATTACCTAATAAATAATAGAAAAGACTTCAAGGCATTGCTTTGGAGTCTTTTTTTGTTCCAATTTTATCCTGTACTTTGTCATTCCGACGAAGGAGGAATCTCACACAAAGAGAACCATCCTGATGAGATTCCTCCTTCTTTGAAATGACAAATAAACGGAATGACCTTGTTTAAAATGACAAAACTCCATTAACTAATGCTGATGGAGTTTTTTTATGTCTAAAAATCTAAGAAGTCTAAAAGATCTATTTGATAAATTCTATTTTTTGAGCTTCTTCTTCGTTGATGCTGTCAAAGAAACCTTGTTCATTCATCCAATCATCGCTAAATACTTTACTCATGTAACGAGAACCGTGATCTGGAAAAATAGCGATTACTTTGCTATTCTCATCAAATTCTCCTTCCTCAGCATATTGTCGAATGGCTTGCATTACTGCACCTGAGGTATAGCCTACAAACAATCCTTCTTTTTTAACAATTTCTCTGGCTGAGTGCGCGCTTTCCTCATCAGTTACTTTCATGAACTTATCAATAAGATCAAAATCCGTTGCTGATGGAATTAAGTTTTTACCTAAACCTTCGATTCTGTAAGGATAAATTTCATCGTTATCGAATTCTCGTGTTTCATGATATTTTTTCAATACCGAGCCAAAAGCATCAACCCCAAGAATCTTGATATTCGGATTTTGTTCTTTAAGAAACTTTGCAGTACCCGAAATTGTACCACCCGTACCACTACAAGCAACTAAATGTGTGATGTTACCATTTGTTTGTTTCCAAATTTCTGGTCCAGTAGACTTATAATGTGCATCAATATTCAATTGATTAAAATATTGATTAATGTAAACCGAACCTTTTGTTTCTTCGTGCAATCGTTTAGCTACATTATAATACGATCGTTCATCATCAGCAGATACATGCGCTGGGCAAACATATACTTTCGCTCCTAAACTGCGCAACATGTCTATTTTATCTTTAGAAGACTTAGAACTCACTGCCAAAATACAATTATATCCTTTTATGATGCTCACCATAGCTAAACTAAAACCAGTATTGCCTGATGTAGTCTCGATAATCGTATCACCTGGAGATAAAATTCCTTTCTTTTCGGCTTCTTCTATAATATATAATGCTATTCTGTCTTTTGAGGAGTGACCTGGATTAAAGGCTTCTACTTTGGCATAGAAATTACCTTTTAATTCTTCGGTAACTTTATTTAGCTTAATAAGTGGAGTATTCCCTATTAATTCTAGGACATTATTGAAAGCGTTTATTTCTTTTTTCATAAAAAAATAGTTAGTCGTGTACCAGTTTCAACATAACCACGAACGTTGCAAATTTAACAAAAAAAATCTAATTAGTTTTTTATTTCTTCTAAATCTAATAAAAAACTATATTCCTTTGCCAATTCTTTTATCGCTTCAAATCGTCCTGAAGCACCGCCGTGCCCCGCATCCATATTCGTATTTAGATACAAAACAGTATCGTTTATTTTGTTTGTTCTCAATTTAGCAACCCATTTTGCTGGCTCCCAATATTGTACTTGTGAATCATGAAGTCCAGTCGAAACGTACATATTAGGATAATTTTGCTTTTTTACATTGTCATATGGCGAATACGATAACATATAATCATAGTATTTCTTTACATTTGGATTTCCCCATTCATCGTACTCCCCTGTGGTAAGCGGAATCGTGTCATCAAGCATGGTGGTAATTACATCTACAAAAGGAACTTGAGCTATCACTCCGTTGTATAATTCCGGTGCCATATTGACTACTGCTCCCATTAACAATCCACCGGCTGAACCACCTTCGGCATACAAATGTTTAGGCGACGTAAATTTTTCATTAATTAAAAACTTTGAGCAATCGATGAAATCCGTAAAAGTATTTTTCTTTTTCAATAATTTACCGTCTTCATACCATTGTCTTCCTAAATCCTCACCACCACGAATGTGCGCTATTGCAAAAACAAAACCTCTATCTAAAATAGACAAACGTGTCGATGAAAAGTACGTATCCATTGTAACTCCATACGAACCATACGCATAAAGTAATAATGGGTTTTTACCGTCTTTTTTTAATCCTTTTTTGTAAACCATAGAGATTGGCACTTTAGTACCATCAGTAGCTGTAGCCCAAACGCGTTCTTCTATATAATTATTTTTATCAAATTTGCCTCCCAGAACTTCCTGCTCTTTCTTAATTTCTTTTTCCTTGGTTTTCATATTAAAATCAATAACCGAAGACGGCGTTGCTAATGATTGATAGCTGTAACGCAGGATATCAGTGTCAAAATCAACATTTGTGGTCGTATAAGCATTATACGTTTCACTTCCAAAAGGCAAGTAATACTCTCCTTTCCCACTCCAAGGCATTATTCGGATATGATTTAATCCATTCGAACGCTCTTCAACAACCAAGTAATTGCTAAAAATCTCAATATCTTCAAGTAAAACCTCTTCTCTATGCGCAATTACATCTTTCCAATTTTCTTTTGCAGTAGCCTCTTCAGGCGTTTTCATTAACTTGAAATTGGTTGCTTTATCTTTATTGGTCAAAATGTAAAAAGAGTCTCCAAAATGAGAAATACTATATTCTAAACCACGAACTCTGGGTTGAAAAACCACAAATTCTCCTTCTGGAGTATCAGAATTAAGTATTCTATATTCAGTCGTTAATGTACTTCCTGAACCAATTACAATGTATTTTTTTGATTTTTCTTTACTCACTGATACGTTGAAGGTATCGTCCTTTTCATTAAAAACTAAAACATCATCCGCAGCATCTGTGGTTAATTTATGTTTGAAAACTTTATCAGATCGCAGAGTAACTTTGTCTTGTCTGGTATAAAAAATGGTTTTATTATCGTTTGCCCAAACGGAGTTTCCAGTAGCGTTTTCAATCTTATCCGAAAGGATTTCTCCAGTTTCAAGATTTTTTATTTGTATCGTGTAAATTCTTCTTCCAACAATGTCTATTCCAAAACTTGCAAATTTATTATCCGGACTCACACTCAAACCTCCTAATTGAAAGTAGGAATGTCCTTTGGCCAACTCATTACAATTAAATAAAATTTCTTCATTGGCAGAAAGACTTCCTTTTTTTCTAGAATAAATAGGATAATCCTGTCCTTTCTCAAAACGAGTGATGTAATAATAGCCATTGTATAAATATGGAACTGATTGATCATCTTCCTTAATGCGGCCTTTCATTTCCTCAAACAATTCTTTTTGAAAATCTTTAGTATGTGCCGTCATAGCATCATAGTAGGTGTTCTCTTTATTTAGATAATCAATAACTTCGGGGTTTTCTCTGTCATTTAACCAGAAGTAATTATCAATTCTTGTTTCATTATGTTTTCCTAATGATTTCGGAATTATTTTAGCTACTGGAATTGGACTTTTATTTGACATCTGTTGTGCTTTTGTATTGGTGAATGAAGATGCAAAAATAACACAAAGAGCAGTTCTGACAAGTGTATTTTTCATGAATATTTTATTGAATATGACTATGCAATATACTAATTTTGTATTTTAAT
This sequence comes from Flavobacterium frigidum, assembly GCF_048286735.1. Taxonomy (GTDB): domain Bacteria; phylum Bacteroidota; class Bacteroidia; order Flavobacteriales; family Flavobacteriaceae; genus Flavobacterium. The sequence continues at coordinate 98,758 of NZ_JBLVPU010000003.1, forward strand.
AAACGTAAAAAAATGAAAACATGGATTTAATGGGAATGATGGGTAAACTTAAAGAAACCCAACAAAAAATAGAAGATACTAAAAAACGCTTGGATACGGTTCTTGTAGACGAGCAAAGCTCAGATGGTCTATTGAAAGTAACACTTACCGCTAATCGTTCTGTTAAATCAATAACTATTGATGATTCTTTATTGGAAGACAAAGAACAATTAGAAGACTACCTAATTTTAGTTTTAAATAAAGCAATTGCTAAAGCTACAAAAGTAAATGAAGCTGAACTTGATGCTGTTGCAAAAATGGATATGCCTATGATTCCAGGAATGGATAATTTGTTTAAATAAGTATGAATTATAAGTTTTGAATTATGAGTTTAACAACTTGAAAAACTCATAATTCATCACTCATACCTTTTTAAACCAATTTTTGGAGCGTTTCTAAAACATAAGTATGCATCACTTCTCTATAATCTAGATGCGTTACCATTCGCAGTTTACCGTGACCCATCGAGCTGATTGAAATGTTCTTTTGTTTTAAGACTTCGATTAAATTCTTTTCGTTACAATTTGGTGTCAAAGAAAAAATCAAAATATTTGTTTCTACAGGTTCTACAGAAGCAACCCAACTTAACTTTTTAAGTACCTCGGCAATTTCTTTAGCTCTTCTATGATCTTCAGAAAGTCGTTCTATGTTGTTATCCAAAGCATATATTCCGGCTGCTGCCAAATAACCTACTTGACGCATTCCGCCACCTAGTATTTTTCTAATACGCAACGCTCTGTGAATTGTAGCTTTGTCCGCTAATAAAACTGAACCAATTGGCGCTCCTAGCCCTTTAGATAAACAAACAGAAATAGTATCAAATAACTTTCCAAATGCCTTCGGATCTTGCTTTTTAGCTACCAAAGCATTCCAAATTCGGGCACCATCCAAGTGAAATTTTAAATTGTTTGCATCGCAAACTTGTTTGATTCTTTGCAAATCTTCCAATTCATAACACGCGCCACCCCCTTTATTTGTTGTGTTTTCTACACAAACTAAACTTGTTAATGGACTGTGATAAAACTCGGGATCATTAATTGCTCCCGCCACTTGCTCCGCAGTAATCATTCCGCGAGTTCCATCTAATAAACAGCAGGAAACACCGCTATTAAATGAAGCTCCTCCACCTTCATAATGATATACATGCGCATATTTATCTGCTATTAATTGTTCCCCTGGTTGTGTATGTAATTTTATCGCAGTTTGATTGGCCATTGTTCCTGAAGGGAAGAAAAGTCCCGCCTCCATGCCAAACATTGCTGCAACTTTTGCTTCAAGTTCAATAACTGTTGGGTCTTGTTTGTACACATCATCACCAACAACTGCTTTAAACATGTATTGCAACATTTCGTTCGTAGGCTTAGTGATCGTATCGCTAATTAAATTTATTTCCATATATATTTATTATCAGAATGAACAATTTGAAAATTGTCTCTTAGTAAAATTTTTCTATTTTTGTGCCACAAATTTACATAATACCGTTTGTTAATTCAAACTAGTTCAGTTAAAACTAAACTAAATATAGTACACAACGGAATTTTTTATAAATATTGAAAACAGACCTATCAAAATAATATAATTTTATGACAACTACCGAACAAATTAAAGGTATTGTAGAGCGCCTTGGTGCGTTGAGGAGGTATCTTTGACGTTGATGCCAAGCTAATTGAGATTTCAAACGAAGAAGAGAAAACTTTTGCTCCTGATTTTTGGAACAACGCCAAAGAAGCAGAATTGCTGGTGAAAAATCTCCGAAACAAAAAAAAATGGATTGAAGATTACAATAAGGCTGTCGAAATGACGGACGAATTGCAACTTGCCTATGATTTTTACAAGGAAGGAGAACTTACTGCCGAAGAATTAGACGAACAATATTTGATTACATCCAATCATATTGAAGCGATTGAATTTAAAAATATGCTCTCGGATGAAGGTGATACGTTGAGTGCAGTCGTGCAAATTACCGCAGGTGCTGGTGGTACAGAAAGTTGCGATTGGGCCGAAATGCTCATGCGCATGTACATGATGTGGGGCGAAAAATACGGCTACAAAATCAAAGAACTGAATTTCCAGAAAGGAGAAGCTGCGGGTATAAAAACCGTAACACTCGAATTTGAAGGCGATTATTCTTTTGGTTACTTAAAAGGTGAAAACGGTGTACATCGATTAGTTCGAATATCTCCTTTTGACAGTAATGCCAAGCGTCATACCTCTTTTGCATCCGTTTATGTATATCCGCTAGTAGATGACAGTATCGAAATTGACATCAATCCTGCTGATATCGAGATTACGACTTCCCGATCCAGTGGTGCGGGAGGACAAAATGTAAATAAAGTAGAAACTAAAGTACAATTGTTTCATAAACCAACCGGAATACAAATACAATGTTCTGAAACACGTTCGCAACAAGATAACAGGCAACGAGCCATGCAAATGTTACGATCTCAATTGTACGAAATTGAGTTAAAAAAGAAACAAGCACAGCGCGCTGATATCGAAGCGGGAAAAATGAAAATTGAATGGGGATCGCAAATTAGAAATTATGTGATGCAACCCTATAAATTAGTAAAAGACGTACGAACAGGACATGAAACCAGTAATGTTGATGGTGTAATGAATGGTGAAATTGATGAATTCTTGAAAGCTTATCTAATGATGATGGGACAAAAAGAAGAATAATATTTACATTATTTATTACAATAAAAATAATCACCTCCATCAAATTATTATGTAAAAACCTCTTAACATTTTTTTTTAAAATGTTAAGAGGTTTTTCATCATTAAACAAGTACAGCAATAAATTACATATTTTATCTATAACTATTGTAGAATTGATTATAAAATGATGCACTATGGGCATTTTCTAAAAATTTAAATTCCCTTCACATTCCCTTTGTTCTTTAAAAAAATTACTTCAATTATTTTACTAGACATTTTAGAATCAATTTTTAGTAAATTCGAAATTGTTTCAATAAGATTTTTTTCCTCATTCTCTAAAATACCATCAGCCAGCAATACTTCTAAGGCAAGAGCAAAAAGCATATTTTTATCCTCTTCCTCTATTCGTTCGCAGCAAGCTGAAATGAACGTCAATTGCCCCAATCGTTCTTTTAAATCAAAAGATTTTAAAAAAAGTGGTACAATGTCTACCCCAGCAAACTTCTGTTTAGAATAGATTATTCTAGTTAATATATTTGTTTCATTTGCTGTAATTTGCTTGTCAGTCGAAATACAAGAATACAAAATTCCAAACCAAGCTTCAAGCTCGGTAGTTACTATACTACTGTTATTGTTATCATTAACTACATTCATATTGTTTTTTTTTTATAAAATTAGTTCCTAGTCCTTGAAATTTTACTAGCATTTATCAATAAATTATGATTTATAACAAATTATGTATGCTTTTTAATGCGAACAAATTAGTACTTGAAGAGTTAGCCAATACAATATGAACCCATATCAACTTAAAAAAAGTCGGGGATACAACACATAAAATTTTATAAATCACACCAATATAAAGAATTAAAAAAATTGACAGTTACGGCATTGAACTAATTAAACTAATCCAAACATCACTAAAATCGATTTTATTCATAGTTTTTATCTATTGAAATAAAAATAGCTATGGATATTTTTTAGTAAATTCGTTTTTAGAAAATACTAAAAATAATCAAATATGGAAAATAACTCAAGACCCACATCCTACAATGTAAATGGCGAAAGCAAGTGCCCGTTTTCTGCCGGAGCAAATGCTCCAAAACAAAGTGAGAGAAATGGTAAGACAAACCGCGACTGGTGGCCAAACCAATTAAAATTGAATATTTTGCGCCAAAACTCATTAGAATCTAATCCAATGGGAGCTCATTTTAATTATGCCGAAGAATTCAAATCAGTTGATTTAGAAGCATTAAAAAAAGATATTACTGATGTAATCACTACTTCTCAAGATTGGTGGCCCGCTGACTATGGTAGCTACGGACCCTTTTTCATTCGATTAGCTTGGCACAGTGCAGGAACATACCGTATTGCTGATGGTCGCGGAGGAGCAGGTTTCGGAACGCAACGTTTTGCACCCCTAAACAGTTGGCCAGATAACGCAAATTTAGATAAAGCACGTTTACTATTATGGCCAATCAAACAAAAATATGGAAACAAAGTTTCTTGGGCCGATTTAATGGTTCTCGTTGGGAACTGCGCACTCGAATCTGCTGGTTTTAAAACTTTTGGTTTCGCAGGTGGCCGTATAGATGTTTGGGAGCCTCAAGAAGATATTTATTGGGGACCTGAAAAAGAATGGTTGTCATTAAGCACAGAGCCACATAGCCGTTATTCTGGTGATCGTGAATTAGAAAATCCATTGGCTGCAGTTCAAATGGGATTAATTTATGTAAATCCAGAAGGTCCAGATGGAAATCCTGATCCACTTTTGGCAGCACGAGATATTAGAGAAACATTTGGCCGTATGGCTATGAATGATTACGAAACTGTAGCTTTGATCGCTGGAGGTCATACCTTAGGGAAAACCCACGGTGCAGCTGATCCAAACAAATACATTGGAGCAGAACCAGCAGGTGCTTCAATCGAAGAACAAAGTCTTGGATGGAAAAATACGTATGGAACTGGAAATGGTGCAGATACGATTACAAGTGGACTTGAAGGTGCTTGGACTACTACACCTGTGACGTGGAGTAATAATTATTTCGAAAATCTATTTGGTTTTGAATGGGAATTGACTAAAAGTCCAGCTGGAGCACACCAATTCAAACCTGTTGGCAATGCTGGTGCTGGAACCGTTCCTGATGCGCATGACCCAACGAAAACGCATCAACCTTTCATGTTGGTGACTGATTTATCCTTGAGAATAGATCCTGCATATGAGAAAATCTCTAGACACTTTTTAGCCAATCCAGCAGAGTTTAATGATGCTTTTGCGAGAGCTTGGTTCAAACTTACACATCGTGATATGGGGCCAAAAGTACGCTATTTAGGTCCCGAAGTTCCTGCTGAAGAATTAATTTGGCAAGATCCTGTTCCCGCTGTTAACCACGCATTAATTGATGAGCAAGATGCTGCACAATTAAAATCAAGGATTCTTACCTCGGGCTTAACAGTGTCTGAATTGGTAAGCACGGCTTGGGCTTCGGCATCAACTTACCGCGGATCTGACAAACGTGGTGGTGCGAACGGCGCTCGTATTCGTTTAGAACCTCAAAAAGATTGGAAAGTAAATAATCCAGCGCAACTAGAACGCGTTTTACATGCTTTAGAAAATATTAAAAATGAGTTCAATAGTGCACAAGCTAGTGGTAAACAAGTTTCTATCGCTGACTTGATAGTTTTAGGAGGTAACGCCGGAATTGAAAAAGCTGCTGCAAATGCTGGTCAATTTGTGACTGTTCCTTTTTCTCCAGGACGTACGGATGCATCGCAAGAACAAACAGATGTGGAATCATTTGCAGTTCTTGAACCGCAAGCAGACGGTTTCCGTAATTATGTAAAAACAAAATATACCGTTTCCGCCGAAGAAATGTTAGTAGACAAGGCACAATTATTAACCTTAACAGCTCCAGAAATGACAGTTCTAGTAGGTGGTATGCGGGTATTGAATACCAACTTTGATCAGTCTCAAAATGGAGTTTTTACCAAACGTCTAGAAGCGCTTACGAATGATTTCTTTGTAAACTTACTTGATTTAGGAACAACTTGGAAAGCAGTATCTGAATCTGATGATGCCTTTATAGGAAGCGATCGTACGGCTGGAGGAATCAAATGGGTTGGAACTCGTGTTGACTTAATTTTTGGTTCCAATTCAGAGTTAAGAGCACTCGCTGAGGTATATGGATACAGTACAAGTCAAGAAAAATTTGTGCATGACTTTATTGCTGCATGGACTAAAGTAATGAAACTTGATCGTTTTGATTTAGTATAATTTTAGAATTTAGAATTTTTAGAAAAAGGTGATCTGGTAACGGATCGCCTTTTTTGTTTTATAGTTTGATTTGCAGATTAATCAATATTTATAAGATGCGATTAATTCCTATTTATCATTTTTCCTAATCACTGAACTGGGAGCCATAAAGTGGCACTATTCCTTCCTTGTGGATGGCTTCGTGCCATTTAATGACATCTGTTAATGTATAGATAATTAACCAAAAATTAATCTATATCGGCAAATCTAAATGGTTTCATTTTCATTGCTTTACGGGAAACCGTAAAGCAATGAAAATTTTATAATTATAGAAAAAGATTTGATGCTTTACATTATTTTTTGAGCATAAAAATCTCGTGGTCAAACTTCAAATCCATAAAAAAGCCGTCTCGCAAAAAACGGACGGCTCAATTTTTTAATTTAAAAAAATTATAAAATATAATCGGTATTGATGAAATTAGATTCTTTACTGTTTAACAACGCTTGTAAAATTTCATTATTGTAGTCGTTATCCTTTGAGGCAACAAAGGTTCTAATGGAAAACGAACGCAAAGCATCATGAATACTTAACGTACCTACAGCAGAATCCTTTCTTCCTGTAAATGGCAGGACATCGGGACCACGTTGACAAGAACTATTTAAATTAACGCGACAAACTAAGTTAATTAGCATATCAATAAGTGGTGCAATGGTTTTAATATCCTTTCCAAACAAACTTACTTGCTGACCGTAATTGGACTCAGCCATATCGTTAAGAGGTTCTTGAATTTCCTTAAAAGGAATAATTGGTACTACAGGTCCAAATTGTTCTTCATGATACACTCTCATTTCCTTGTTTACAGGATATAAAACTGCGGGGAATATGTAGTTAGGAGTGTGCTGTCCTCCTTTTTCATTGATTACTGAAGCACCTTTATTAATGGCATCATCTATCAAATCTTGAATGTATTTCGGTTTTTCCTTTTCAGGTAAAGGTGTCAGAAAAGCTGCTTTATCCCATGGATTTCCAAAAATAAGAGCATCAACTTTGGCTGTGAAACGCTTATTGAATTCCTCTACAATAGATTCATGCACATACAAAACTTTCAAAGCAGTACAACGCTGTCCATTAAAAGATAGAGATCCAGCTATACATTCTTGAATGGCCAAGTCTAAATCAGCGTCAGGAAGGATGATAGCAGGATTTTTGGCTTCTAAGCCTAAAATTAAACGCAATCTATTTTTATTAGGATGTTGATCTTGTAATGCAATTGCTGATTTACTGTTACCAATGAGAGCTAAAATATCAACTTTTCCCGATTTCATGATAGGTGATGCAACGTCACGACCACGACCATAAACGATATTGATTACTCCTTTTGGAAAACTACTTCTAAAAGCTTCTAACAATGGAGAGAGTAATAAAACTCCGTGTTTAGCTGGTTTAAAGATTACAGGATTACCCATTATCAAAGCTGGAATTAGCAATGTAAAAGTTTCATTTAATGGGTAATTATAAGGACCTAGACACAATACAACGCCAAGTGGACTTCTACGAACCATAGCATTAATTCCTTGTACTTTAGAAAAATGGGCGCTACGTGTATTCAATTCCTTTAAACTGGCAATGGTATCATAAATGTACTCCACCGTTCTGTCAAATTCCTTTTCTGAATCGCCTAATGATTTTCCTATTTCCCACATTAATAATTTGACAACATCTTGCCGAGTAGCTTTCATTTGCTTGACAAAATCCTCAACGCATTTTATTCGATCGGTGACTTTCATAGTAGGCCACAATCCCTGACCATTATTAAATGCTGTACTAGCTGATAGAACGACCTCAGCAGCTTCAGCTTCTCCCATTAATGGAACAGAACCTAATATAGTTGGTGCATATTCTGCTGTAGAAGATATGGTCGAAAAAACTGCTGTGGTTTGACCCGTCCATTTTTTTAACTCACCATCTACTAAATACGTATCTTGATTTAATAAAGTATTAATTTGAAATTCTTCTGGTATAGTATTCATACAAAAATTGATTAAGTATTACATTAGATTTTTAAATAAACGAAAAGTACAGGTCAAAGTGATTTATGGAGTAACTACTTCTCCCTCCCATTCTAAAATACCTCCAACTAAGTTATAAGCATTTTCAAAACCCAATTCATTCATGATTTCGCAGGCTTTTGCACTTCGCATTCCAGAACGACAGTACACGTAGTAGTTCTTGGTTTTGTCTAATGACTCGATTTCGGTTACAAAACCTTGACCCAAATGAATATCGATATTAATAGCATTGGCTATACTTCCTTCATTAAATTCTCCATCGGTTCTGACGTCTAGTATGACTGCATTTTCATCTGCTTCAAACTGAGAAACCCAATCTTCTTGTGCTAAATTCATAGTGTTGTTTTTTGTAAAAATACGATGTTTTTGCCTAATAATAAACTCATCAATTGTTAATTAGAGATTATTTATAAGAAAACAATTTCGCAAAACAATAACAATCAATAGTGTAAAATTACAGCTTCTATTTTTGCGAAAAATAGTCTATAAAGCCTATAGGAATTATATAAATAAAACATAGATAATGAAGGACTTAAATCATTTTTTTAATGAAAATTTCGCCTATAATTTGATATATTTGAATTACTTTTACGAGTTAGTCGGCAAAAAAATAACCACCCGTTAATTACGTTATGATAGAATATTTAGGTTATTTAGCTTCAATTATTATTGGACTCTCCTTAGGATTAATAGGAGGCGGAGGATCGATACTTACTATTCCTATTCTGGTGTATCTTTTTAAAATAGATCCTGAAACTGCGACGAGTTATTCGCTTTTTATAGTAGGAATTACCGCTTTATTTGGATGTGTAAGCCACTACAAAATGGGAAATCTCAAAATAAAATCGGCAATATACTTCGCAGTGCCTTCCGTTTTTTCAATATTAATCATTCGAGAAGTCATTTTTCCAAAAATAGCAGCCACGCTTTTCTCTATCGCTTCGTACCAAGTTTCTAAAAGTTTTCTAATCATGATTGTTTTTTCAGTCCTTATGATAGCCGCAGCCATTGCAATGATTCGAAAGAATAAAACGATCTCAAGCCCAACAAAAACAAATTACACACAACTGGGCATAATAGGATTTCTAGTTGGGATAGTAACGGGATTTCTGGGCGCAGGTGGTGGATTTTTAATCATTCCTGCTTTATTATTTTTTGCAAATTTACCCATGAAACAAGCCGTTGGCACCTCATTGTTGATCATCTTTATAAATTCCAGTATTGGTTTTGGCGGTGATTTGTACATTGGCGCCCCTATTAATTATTCGTTTCTACTAGTTATTTCGGGTATGGCCTTTATCGGAATGCTGATTGGCATCCAACTTTCAAAAAAAATAGATGGAGCAAAACTAAAACCAATCTTTGGTTGGTTCGTATTAGTAATGGGCATGTACATCATTACAAAGGAAATTTTCTTTTAATAAAATCTTAAAGTAACATTTATCACTGTTTATCCTAAAAAACAGAAGTACATTTGTACTATAAATAAAATACTATCATGAAAATTGAACAAATATATACAGGATGTTTAGCGCAAGGTGCCTACTACATTACTTCAAATGGTGAAGCAGCTATTATTGATCCATTACGTGAAACCCAACCTTATCTGGAGCGATTAAAAAGAGATTCGGTACAACTAAAATACATCTTCGAAACTCATTTCCATGCTGATTTTGTCTCTGGACACGTTGATTTAAGCCGAGAAACAGCGGCGCCGATTGTTTTTGGTCCAAATGCTATTTGCGAATTTGACTGCATTACTGCAACAGATGGGCAGGAATTTACCATTGGAAACATCAAAATAAAAGTGTTGCACACTCCAGGACACACGATGGAAAGTTCCACTTATTTGCTAATTGACGAAAACGGAAAAGATCATGCCATTTTCTCTGGGGACACCTTGTTCATTGGTGATGTAGGAAGACCCGATTTAGCACAAAAAGCAGCACACATGACACAAGAGCAATTAGCTGGAATATTATTTCATTCCTTACGTGACAAAGTAATGACCCTGGCAGATGATGTTATTGTTTATCCAGCACATGGTGCAGGAAGTGCTTGTGGTAAAAATATGAGTAAGGAAACCGTATCTACAATTGGCAATCAAAAAACAACAAATTATGCCTTGCGAGCTGATATGAACGAAGCCGAATTTATTCAAGAAGTAACCGATGGTTTGTTGCCTCCTCCAGCCTACTTTGGTATGAATGTGGCGATGAATAAAAAAGGGTACGACAGTTTTGAAAACGTCCTACATTTAGGGATGCGGGCTTTGGCTGTAGTAGAATTTGAAATGGCTGCAGAAGAAACAGCTGCTTTGATTTTGGATACTAGAAAAAACGGAGTATTTGCTAAAGGATTTATTCCTCAATCTATTAATATTGGTATCGATGGTGATTTTGCGCCGTGGGTGGGTGCTTTAATTGCCAATGTAAAACAACCCATTTTAATTGTTTGTGAATTGGGACAAGAGGAAGAAACCGTTACACGATTGAGTCGTGTGGGTTTTGATAACTTAATTGGTCATTTAGCAGGAGGTTTTGATGCTTGGGCAAAAGCTGGAAAAGAGTTTGATACTGTAAATAGGATTTCAGCAGAGCAATTTGCAACAGATGTAAAAATTGGCGAAAGCAAAATAATCGATATTCGCAAAGAAACAGAGTATAGCGCAGAACACATTGAGGATTCCTACAGTAAACCACTCGCCGCAATCAACGACTGGGTGAAAGACATCAATCCGAAAGAACATTTTTACTTACACTGCGCTGGAGGGTATCGCAGCATGATTGCCGCTTCCATTCTAGAGGCACGAGGTTTTAGAAACTTTACGGAAATTGAAGGTGGTTTCAATGCTATTGCAAAAACAAATGTTCCAAAAACAGATTTTGTATGTCAAAGTAAAGTTTTGAAATAATAGCCATTTCAATAGCCATTTCAAAAAAATCAAATTATGGAAGATAAAAAATGTAATGTAGTTTCCAGCGATATATCACTTGACGCATCGTATTGGGAGTCACAATACAAAGCTAAAAAAACCGGATGGGATTTAGGCACAGTATCGCCGCCGATAAAAACTTACATAGATGGTCTTGCAAAACAAAACGCCCGTATTTTAATTCCGGGTTGTGGTAACAGTTATGAAGCTGAATATCTTATAAAAAAAGGATTTACACATATTACGGTAATTGACATTGCACCAACTCTAGCTGCTGTTTTACAAGAAAAGTTCAAAAATAAACCGGAGATTCAAGTGATTCTTGGAGACTTTTTTGAACATCAAGGAGAGTATGATTTTATTCTAGAGCAAACTTTTTTCTGTGCTTTACCTCCAACTATACGACAAAAATACGTACTAAAAATGCACCAACTTTTAGTAAAAGACGGAATTCTAGCAGGCGTATTGTTTGATCGTTATTTTGAATCTGGACCTCCTTTTGGCGGAAGCCAAACCGAATACAACCTACTTTTTAAAGAGGCATTTGATAGCCTTAAAATGGAAACTGCACACAATTCTATTGCACCAAGAGCGAACTCTGAATTGTTTTTCGAACTAAAGAAAAAGTGAGATTGTTATTCAATTATTTACAAGCTGTGCGTTTTATACTTTTCAATAAATAGTATTACTCTTTTTGTAACCATTTGTAAAGTATTTTTTCTAGATCAGATTGAATTATTGGTTTTGGCAAATAATCATCCATACCTGCTTCAAAACACTTTTCTTTATCACCAACCATTATTCCAGCAGTTATGGCAATTATAGGAATATTCTTTGCATCTTCAAACTGTCTTATTTCATCGGTAGCTTCATAACCATTTTTATTTGGCATCTGTATGTCCATCAAAATCACATCTGGCTTTTCTTTGCTATAAATCTCAACTGCTTCATTACCGTCCTTAGCTTCAAAAATAGTACAATTAGTAATAATTCTTTTGATGAGAGTTTTAGCTAAAAGCATATTAATTTTATTGTCTTCGACCAATAATACTTTGATATCAGTCAAAATATTCTCAGCATCCATTGTGCTACCTGCAAGTGTTTGAGTAGATGGAGTACTTGCCTTTTTTTTATGATTCGACTTTTTGACTTTTATAATAAAGTAGAAATCACTTCCATCACCATATTTGCTGATGAGTTGTAATTTACTATCCATCAATGCCAACAACTGGTTTGAAATGGATAGTCCCAATCCCGTACCACCAAATTTTCTATTCGTAGAATTATCCTCTTGAACAAATGAATTGAATATTTTTTCGTTGTTGTCTACTTTTATTCCAATTCCAGTATCTTTTACAGAAAATTTTATGGTCGCCTCATTTTTATCTAAAGGACCAACGGCATCTATATCTAAGCGTATTTCTCCGAAATGGGTGAATTTTATAGCATTACTCAATAAATTCATTACTATTTGTTTCAATCTAACAGAGTCGGCCTGAATATATTGCGGAATAGTACTATCTATGTTTAGAGTTAATGTTATATTTTTTTTGTTGGCCTGAAATTTAAACAGATTAATAACCTGATTGGTTAATTTGTACAAGTTTACTTTTTCAATATCCAACTCTAATTTACCCGATTCAATTTTGGAGAAATCTAAAACATCGTTTACAATTTCCATCAATGAAGTCGCTGATTCATTAATGGTAGTCATGTATTCTGCTTGATCTTTTTTAAGATTAGACTTCATTAACAAATGCGTAAAGCCAATAATTCCGTTTAATGGAGTACGTATTTCATGACTCATATTAGCCAGAAAATCTGTCTTAGCTTTATTGGCTCCCTCGGCTTGCTGTTTTGCACTTATAAGTTCCATTTCCATTACTTTTTGTTCTGTAATATCCATAAAACTAATTACAATTTCAGTAATGTTGCCGTCTTGGTTTAATTCAGGATAGCCATTTACTAGCAACCAAACAGTATCTTCAAGAGTGGAACGTTGGACTCCTGCAGTATAATTTTTAATCGCTTGTTTTGTAGACACAATTTGGTTAACTGGATAATTTTCAACAGCCATAATGGAACTATCTTCATTCAAAAACTTCCATGTTGCATCAATGGCCGTTATGCCTTTCATTTGATCATCAGTTAACCCTAATAATTGTGATGCTTTTTTATTGTTGACAATTATTCCTGTATTCGGTGCATGAACTACAATTCCAGCATCTAAGTTATTTAATAAACCCCTATATCTTTCTTCGCTTTTATAGAGTGCAGAGTCTGCTTCTTTGGCTTTAGTTATATCACGGCATAGACAAATAAAATGCTTCACATCATCCTGGCTATCCAGCATAGGAGCTATTGAGAGCTCAAACCAGTGTATTCCTGTAGCTAGTTGCAAAGTATACTGTCGACCACCAGAAAATCCCTTATGAGCGGCCTCTTCTATTGCTGCCAAAATAATGCTTGAAACTTCTTGTGGTAAGACCTCGGAAAATCTTTTTCCTATAAAAAATTCCGGTGGCATTGTTAAAAGATCAGTGCTTCGAGAGTGATAATTATAAATTTTACCTGTAATATCTAACTCAAACAACAAATCAGGCATGGCACCAAGTATGGCTTCCATTTTTTTATGCATTTTTATAAACTCATCGTTTATTCTTTTTCGCTCTGTTATGTCTCTTACTATAGCTACAATACGCCCATCTGCAATCATTTTTGCAGTAATTTCTGTAGTTATTACAGATCCATTTTTATCAATCATAGTCCGTTCGAGCAATGTTTGCTCCCCGTCTAGCAATTCCTTGAACATTATGGGTCGTATAGAAAGATCATTTTCAAGATATAAATCTCTAACATTCATTGTGCAAAGTTCTTCTTTAGTATAGCCCAACATCTTGCAGGCGCTTTCATTTACTTCCAGAAAATCTCCGTTAATGTCATTTATAAAAATTGCGTCAGAAGCTTGCTCAATTAGACTCTTATATTTTTCTTCACTATTAATTAATTGATTTTTAATATTTTTCAATTCGGTTATCTCGATCATTGCTCCATTTAATCGGATGGCTTTTCCGTTTTTATCTCGAGATATGATTCCTCTGTCATAAAATATCCCGTAAGTACCATCTGCTTTTAGAAAACGAAATTCATCCGACCAAAAAGTAGACGCTCCAGCATAAGAATCCTCTAAATTTTGTATCACTCTATTCCGATCATCAGGGTGCAACCTTGACCGCCACATGATACTATTGTTTTCCCCATTTGGAATAATGCTGCCAAAACCTAAAAGATCAATAAAAGCTTGATTGTTCCAACTTTCGCCAGTGATCAAATCCACTTCGAATACCGCATCATTAGTGGCTGCCGAAATCATTTCAAATCTTTCGTTAGCAATTTTTATTTTTTCTTCTGCTTTTTTTAGGTCAGAAAGATCCAGACCCATTCCTAAAAGACACTTTCTTCCTTCGTATTCAAAAGCATGAGAATTAACATAATAGGGTATTTTATTTTTGTTTTTAGTAAATAATTCTACCTCAATTCCAGGTGACTTTACCTCAAATACAGTTTTTAAACGTTCTCTTATAATCTCTTTAAAATCGGTGTCATAAAAATCAACCGCTTCCATTTGAGCAATTTCATCGGCACTAAACCCGCTTACTCGTTCGAAATTTTTATTCCATTTTACAAAATGTCCAGCGGCATCATAGAGATAAAAAACCCCTGGAAGATTATTGATTATCGTTTCTGATAATCGCTTTTCTCTCAAAATAGTTGCTTCAGCAATTTTACGATCCGTTATATCTGTAATGGTACCAATGTATCCTACAATCTCATTTTTAGTGTTTCGTTCCGGTATTGCTTGCCCCATCACCCAAGCTACAGAGCCGTCTGAGTGAACAAAACGATATTCTGAAAATGATGTTTCTTGCCTATTTAATATTTGGTTCCAGCCGTCCATTAACTTTTTTTTATCGTCCTCATGAATTGCCTTAACCCAACCATCACCTAAAGCTTCTTCAAATGATAAGCCTGAAATTTGAGACCAATACGGATTTACATAAGTTGTACTACCTGCTGCATCAGTACGAAAAATACCTACAGGACAAACTTGGGTTAATGTTTGGTACCGCTGCTCACTCTCCAATATTGCTTCCTCTGCCTTTTTACGTAATGCTTCTTTTTCTAAAACATCTATTGCAAAAGCCACATCGTTAGTAGCTCCTACCAGCAATGCGATTTCTTCATTATCAAAAAAGTTTTTCTCAGTTGCGTAAAAAGTAAAAATTCCAATGATTTTATTGAGTTTTTTAATTGGAACCGTCATTAAAGACCTGTAGTCTCTTGCTAATGCTTCCTCTTTCCATGGACGCATTATTGAATCGTTTTCGATATCGTTGCAAACTACATACTTTTTGTTTTTTATGGCTGTAGCACCAGGACCTCTTCCTTGAGGAGAACTATCATCTACGGTAATGGTTTTGATACTTTCAAGATAGCCTTGATTTTCGCCGGCAACCATTACGGCCTCAACATTTTTAGTTTCTTCGTTGATTAAGCCAAACCAAGACATCTTAAATTTTCCAACTTCAACAGCAATAGTACTAGCCTCTCTAAATAAACTTTCTTGATCCGTAACACGAACAATCATTTGATTCATTTGACTAATAAAGGAGTACAGACGATTTGCTTTAATAATTTTCGCTTCTACTTTTTTATTTTCGGTAACGTCCTTGACGAATCCTAAAAATCTAGAATCAGAAAGTTGAACCATATCGACAAAACAAAATATTTCTGATCCATTTTTATGAATGATTTTAATCTCACTTCTCAGTGCACTTGTTTCCCTCAAAGACTGAAAATTTTGTAGTGTCTTTACAGTGAAATCAGGTGCAGATAAATCGCCAAATTTCTTTTGTAAAAGTTCTGACCTTGAATAACCCGTTAGGTCACAAGCCGCTTGATTTACCTCAATATAATTTCGATCTTGGTCAAATACAAAAACTCCGTCTGGCGCATTTTCAATGTATTGTTTAAACTTAGTTTCGCTTTCTTGCTCAATAACTTGTAACTTATATTTAAGTACAGCATTTTCTGTATCAATAATTTCTTGTTCTATTCTTTTTTTATCTGAAATGTCCTGTGTATTGCCCTGCAAGGCATAAACGTTCCCCTCTTTATCAATTAAAGGTTTAACAATAGCGTGCAACCATTTAGAGTTTTTACTTGATAAAATGACTTTTTGAATAACTTCAAACTCTTGTTTATCACTAATGGCCTGGTACACTTTATTCAGAAAAAAGCTAGAATCTTCTTTTGAAAAAATGTGCAAAAATTCTTGATATAAGTTTTGATGAGGTTTAGCTTCAATTTCATAAATTGAATAAAGCTCTTTTGACCAAATCATTTTATTGTTACTCAAATCAATTTCCCAGCTACCCAGTTTTGCTATTTTTTGTGCATCGTTTAGTAACCTTTCACTTTTACGTAACTCCTCTTGTGCCTGAATAAGTGCTGTAATGTTTCTACCTATTCCATATACAGTCTCTTCCGTTAGGGACGCTGTTAAGGTCCATAAGATCGTTACAATATCTTGATTTTTATTTAAGTAGCGATTTTTGAAATTGATGGATGATTTATTTTGAGACAACAAGTGAAACTCATTTGCAGTTATTTCATGATCCTCTGGATGAATAAACGAAAAAATAGGTTTGGATAAAATTTCGGCTTCAGAGTACTCTAAAATTCTTATAAAAGAAGAATTAATTTTTTTTAAGTAGCCATCAAATCCACAAACAAACATGCAATCCTGAGATCCTTTTAACAAAGATTCAAAGGTATTAGGCAAATCTGTTTTGTTCTTTAATCGATTTATTTCTAATTCTTGGTTTTGAATAGTTTGAAGTAAATCATTGTACGTCGGCTGGGCTTCATTCATGCTAAAATATATAATAAAAACATAAATATAATAAATTATAATATACAACAATATTAGGACAACACTAAAATACAATTCTAAAAATAATTGCTTCTTTTTCTTGGGAAAATGCTATTGTATGCTCGTCAATTTATGTGAAACAATACCAATTGAAAAATGTTAAAAACGAGAATACAAATAGATAGTTATTGATTTCTAATGATTCACAAGAATACCAACACTATAATCGGCTTAGTTTTTGCAAATAGTAATTCAATAGTTAAAATATGAATTTAAACTGTTAAAACATAAAATAACAATTGTTTATGTTTTAACAGAATTTATTTAACAAAAAAATAATACACATTTGTATATACAAGTATAAAATGTGTTACATTTGTATCGACAAATGACGTAATACCTAATTATGAAAATTGAAGAAATCTTAAAATCAACTGTACCAATGGATAACTCCAAAAAAGTTATCTTAAACATTATGTACACCCAAAGTGTCATTACAGAGAATTTTAATGATGTCCTTAAACCTTACGAAATTTCTGGAGAACAGTACAATGTATTGAGAATATTAAGAGGACAAAAAGGCAATCCCGCAAACATGTGCGTCATACAAGAACGAATGTTAGCCAAAACCAGTAATACGACACGATTAGTCGATAAATTATTACTTAAAGAATATGTCACTCGAAAAGTTTGCCTAGAAAACAGGCGGAAGATTGAAGTGTTAATCACACAAAAAGGACTAGATGTTTTAGCGGTATTAGATCCTAAGGTGATTGCTCACGAACAGTTTTTTTCAAAAAATTTACATACCGACGAAATCATTCAATTGAACCAATTATTAGAAAAATTTAGAAATCAATAAAAATCAAATACACATGAACGCATTTTTAGAAAATCAAAACTGGAGATATGCTACGAAAAAATTCGATGCTACAAAAAAAATAACAGCTGAAGATTTAGATATTTTGAAAGAGGCAATCCGCTTAAGTTCCTCCTCCTATGGCTTGCAACCGTACAAAGTAATCCTTGTTGAAAATCCTGAGTTAAGAGCAAAAATACAGCCATCAGCTTGGGGACAATCCCAAATTGTTGAGGCATCACACTTAATCGTTTTTGCAAATGAAATTAATTTTGGTACAACAGGAATTGATGATTACATCAAAAACGCAAGCGAAACAAGAGCAATTCCAGCTGAAAGCCTTCAAGGCTATGCAGACTTCATGAAAGCAAATATCACAGCACTTCCTGAGGATACTCGTAATAACTGGACGGCGAAACAAACCTATTTAGCTTTAGGAAACTTACTCAACGCTGCTGCAGAACTAAAAATAGATGTAACACCAATGGAAGGTTTTGTACCGGCCGAAGTAAATGAAATTCTAGGACTTGAAGCATTAGGCTTAAACGCCACATTGATTGCCACACTTGGTTATAGACATGAAGATGATGCAACGCAGTACTACAAAAAAGTTAGAAAATCAAACGAAGACTTATTCATAACCTTATAATTAGTAATCAAATTCAAACACAAAAACACATGAAAAATTTAAAATCAATTGCTCTAGCATTAGTCGTAGTTTTATCTACCGTTTCCGTAAGCGCGCAAACTAAAAAAGTAGACGTTTCGAAAAGTACCATCAACTGGGTTGGGAAAAAAGTAACAGGATCTCATGAAGGTACAATTAATCTTAAAGATGGTGCCTTAGTATTCAAAGGAAAAAAATTAGTAGGTGGTACATTCGAAGTAGATATGACATCGATGACCGTTACTGACTTAAAAGCAGGTCAAGGAAAAGAAAAATTGGAAGGTCACTTGAAAGCAGATGACTTTTTTGGAACAGATAAATTTGCTACAGCAAGTTTAGTTTTCAAAAAAATAGTGACTAAAACACCAAATGTATACACCGTAACTGGAGACTTAACTATCAAAGGCATCACTAAACCTGTAACTTTTGATTTGGCTACAACTGCAAACACGGCATCTACAAATGTAGTAATTGATAGAACTAAATTTGATATCAAATACGGATCAGGAAGTTTCTTTGACAGCCTAGGTGATAAAGCAATCAATGATGATTTTACTTTAGCTGTGGCCTTGAAATTCTAATTGTAATTTAAAATACAACTCATAAGCCTATCAAGAAATTGATAGGCTTTTTCTATATTAATCCACAGAAAAAGGACGATTACTTTGTATTAATTAGATCTAAAAATAGGAATATAATGCAACTACTATTTCACTTTGTATACTAAAATAATCGATTTAGCACAATCATTAAACTATAATGGCACAAACATAACATCAGTAGGGTATTCGTAATAAACTCATAATATTAGGTAGAAAGTAACTTAACAGTTCACATGTACTTTTGATAAAAAGAAATTTCAAAATCAACAATAAGAACTCAACCTACAAAAATGCATATCATGAAATTAAAACTGACTTTACTTTTAGTACTCTCTTGTGTGTATATACATGCGCAACAACTCAAAGGAATTATAGGACAAGACAACTGGACTAACAACTGGACAAATTTTAAGCCTGCAACTACAGAGTACAATGAGGCAACAACCATACTTACAGGAATAATAAGTAGTGACATGGTTTTGAAACGCACAAATACCTATGTAATGATAGGTGTGGTATATGTTACTAATAAAGCTACACTAACAATTGAGGCCGGAACCGTAATAAGAGGTGATAAACAAACCTGTGGAACCCTCGTAATTACTAAAGGCTCTAAAATTATGGCCGAAGGCAATGAAACAGCACCTATTATTTTTACTTCAAATAGCGTCGCTTTATCAAGAAAACCTGGCGATTGGGGTGGAATTGTAATTCTTGGCGATGCTCCTATTAATAAAATTGGCGGTATCGCTTTTTTAGACTTTAATTTTAATCCAGAAGTTAGCTATTATGGTGGTGCAAATGAAGAGGATAATTCAGGAATTTTAAAATTTGTCCGTATTGAATATTCTGGTAGAAAACTTAAAGAACAAAAAGAACTTAATGGTTTGTCGCTTGCTGGTGTGGGGAATAAAACCACACTTGAAAATATACAAATTAGTTTTTCTAACGACGATTCATTTGAATGTTATGGTGGTAAAACAACTTTAAGCAACATTATATCCTACAGATCAACTGATGATGATTTTGATTTTACCCAAGGAGCACAAGCTAAAATTTCTAATAGTATTGCCATTAGAGATCCATTTTCATCTGATGTTGCAGGTTCTAGATGCTTTGAAATAGACAATTATGATAAAATAGAAAACTGCGATGTTACTAAAAAAGCAACTTCGATCACCGCCAATAACATTACCCTTCTCAATACGCAAGAAAACAATCAAGGACTTGTAAAAGAGGCTATTTACATTAAAGACAAATGTTTTTTAACACTTAACAATAGTGTGATACATGGCTTTTCTGCAGTTGCTATTTTAGATTCAAAAATAGGATACATCAGTGAAAATCTCAATCGAGTTAGTTTTAGAGGCGTAATAGCTAATAATTGCACCGCAAAAATAATTAGTGAAGTACCCGAAAACAATCTTGAAATTGCAAATTGGTACAACAATGCATCTTATGGTTTAGAATACATTACTATTCCAGCATTAGACTTTTTCAATCAACCATCGTTAAAAAAAGCACCCGATTATCGTTTAAGATCTTACACTAGTTTAGCCAGTAAGTAATTAATATTGAATTTAATGCTCGCAAAATCACAACTTTTGCATTTATAACAAATTAAAGTGTAAAATTTATTTAATTTTATTTTAAAATGTATAATAATTGAATTTTCATTTATATATTTGCAATAACTAAATAAACAATGAACACAATTTTAAACAACACTTGGTGGTGGAACAATTTACGTCAGTCGTCGTGAACTAAGCTCCTATAGTATCATTTAAACTATAAATATAAAAGGCTTGTCATCACGACAAGCCTTTTTTTTTGCATGTACTTATTCGTAAAACCAACATTAAAAAAATAGCAATTGAAATCATTTACATTACATACCCATTACAAACAAATCCTAGCTGATACGATCACTCCAGTGAGTGTGTATTTCAAGATTCGGGATAAATTCCCAAATAGTCTGTTGCTCGAAAGCAGTGATTATCATGGCAATGACAACAGTTTCTCATACATCTGTTGCAATCCTATAGCTTCTATCAAAATTGAAAATGAAATAGTTTATAAAACATTTCCTGATGGAACCAATGAAAAAATTATCATTGACGGGACAACTGATATTCCAGCTTTGATTCAAGAATTTTCAGAACAATTTAAATCGGAGAAAAACAAATTCAAATTCATCAACAATGGCTTGTTTGGTTACATCTCCTATGATGCCGTTCGCTATTTTGAGAAAGTAACTATAGCTAAAAAAGAAAACAGCAACACCATTCCGGATGTGTATTATGCTGTATACCAAAATATCATTGCCATCAATCATTTCAAAAACGAAGCGTATATTTTTTGCCACAGCTTAGATGGTAAAAACAACATTTCAGAAATCGAGCAATTATTACAATCTAGAAATATAGCTTCTTATAAATTTTCGAAAGAAGGAGAAGGATTTTCTAATTTAAGTGATGAAGAATTCAAACATAATGTGGCTTTAGCCAAAAAACATTGTTTTCGTGGTGATGTATTTCAATTGGTTTTATCACGAAGGTTTACCCAAAGCTTTAAAGGAGATGAATTTAATGTGTACCGTGCGTTGCGCAGTATAAATCCATCGCCTTATTTATTCTTTTTTGATTACGGTGATTTCAAAATATTTGGCTCTTCGCCAGAAGCGCAAATAATTGTCAAAGATCGTAAGGCTGAAATTCACCCCATAGCAGGAACTTTCAAGCGAACGGGTGACGATGAAAAAGATGCTGATCTTGCGAAACAATTATCCGAAGACCAGAAAGAAAATAGTGAACATGTTATGCTGGTTGACTTAGCACGAAATGATTTAAGCCGCAACGGACATGATGTACAAGTAGAAAAATACAGAGAAGTACAATTCTTTTCGCATGTGATTCACTTGGTTTCAAAAGTAACGGGCTATTTACATGAAAAAGCTACAACCATGCAAGTTGTTGCTGATACATTTCCAGCAGGAACTTTGAGTGGCGCACCAAAACACAGAGCCATGCAATTGATTGAGGAATACGAAAAAACCAATCGTAATTTTTATGGTGGAGCAATTGGTTTCATGGATTTTGAAGGTAACTTTAACCATGCTATAATGATCCGAACTTTCCTGAGCAAAAACCACCAATTGCATTGTCAAGCTGGAGCCGGAATAGTCGCTGGTTCTGATGAAGAAAATGAAATGCAAGAAGTGTATAACAAACTAAGGGCGTTGAATGCAGCGTTGGATTTAGCAGAGACGATATAAATCTTATCCCCTCCCGAAGCTTCGGGACTCCCCGAAGGGAAGGGAGCCAAATCTATAAAAATTAGCAACTTATGAAGTTGTAAATAAAAATAACAATTAAAAAACCTATTTACCCCAATAGGTACTCCCCTCCTTTGGAGGGGTTGGGGGAGGAAAATGAAAAAAATACTAGTCATAGATAATTACGATAGTTTCACGTATAATTTGGTGCATTACCTAGAGGATTTGAATTGTGAAGTTACCGTTTACAGGAACGACGAATTCGAAATTGATGAAATAGCCCATTTTGATAAAATACTACTTTCTCCAGGTCCTGGAATTCCAGAAGAAGCGGGCTTGCTAAAAGAAGTCATAAAAAAATATGGTCCTACTAAAAGTATTTTTGGTGTTTGTTTAGGACAACAAGCCATTGGCGAAGTCTATGGAGGAACACTTTATAATCTTGATAAAGTCTATCATGGGGTTTCCTCATTGGTAAAAACAGCGGTAACCGATGAGCATTTATTTGAAGGACTAGGTAGTGAATTTGAAGTCGGACGTTATCACTCTTGGGTTGTTGACACCAACTTGCCTGATGTATTAGAAGCGACTTCATTTGATGAAAACGGACAAGTAATGTCCTTACGTCATAAAACATACGATGTGCGCGGCGTACAATTTCATCCTGAAAGTGTATTAACACCAAATGGAAAAAAAATATTAGAAAATTGGGTGAAAAATTAGTCATAAAGTCCAATGTTATAATGTCGAAAGACTTTAAGACTTTAGACTTTCAACTTTAAGACATATATAAAAATGAAAAATATATTAAACAGACTCATCAATCACGAAATACTTTCGCAAGAAGAAGCAAAAAACGTATTGGTTAACATATCGAACGGAGGGTACAACACGAGTCAAATTGCTTCGTTTCTCACCGTATACATGATGCGTAGCATTAGTATCGATGAGCTGGCAGGATTTCGAGAAGCCTTACTTGAATTGTGTATTCGCATTGATTTATCCGCATATAATGCAATTGATTTATGCGGTACAGGTGGTGATGGAAAAGACACTTTTAACATTTCTACTTTGGCTTCATTTGTAGCAGCAGGCGCAGGAATAACGGTAGCAAAGCACGGAAATTACGGTGTTTCCTCTATTTCAGGATCTAGTAATGTTATGGAAAAAATGGGAATCAAATTCAGTAATGATCCTGATTTCTTAGAAAAATGTATTGACAAGGCGGGAATTTGTGTTCTACATGCACCCCTTTTTCACCCAGCTATGAAAAATGTAGGCCCAATTCGAAAAGAATTAGCAGTGAAAACATTTTTTAATATGTTGGGTCCCATGGTGAATCCTGCCTTTCCAAAAAATCAATTAGTTGGTGTTTTCAACCTTGAATTAGCTAGAATGTATGCTTATTTATATCAAAATACCGATGTGAATTTCACCATTTTACATTCGCTTGACGGGTACGATGAGATTTCCTTGACCAGTCCTACAAAGACAATTACCAGCACCATGGAAGGTATGCTGCTTCCAGAAGACTTTGGTGTTTCACTTTTAAAGCAAAGCGAAATCAAAGGCGGAACAACAATTGAAGATTCGGCTGACATGTTTATCAATATTATTTCTGGAAAAGGAACTGAAGCGCAAAACAATGTAGTTTGTGCCAATGCTGCAATGGCCATTGCGACCGTAACAAAATGTACTCCTTTAGAAGGATTTCAAATAGCGAAAGAAAGTTTATTATCCGGAAAAGGACTTTTATCTTTGAACAAATTGAAAGAATTGAGTAAATAAAAAAGTTTAAAGTTTAAGGTTTAAAGTTGTTGATTTCCCACAACTTGAAACTTTAAACAAAGTAAACTTTAAACAAAAAATTAAGAATGAACATTTTAGATAAAATCATAATTGACAAAAAACGAGAAGTCATTCTCAAGAAATCAATCATACCGGTTGCGCAACTGGAATCATCGGTTTTTTTTGAAAAAAAGACGATTTCCTTACGTAATAATTTAATAAACAGCACGTCAGGGATTATTGCCGAACACAAACGTCGTTCGCCTTCTAAAGCCGAAATCAATTACAGTTTTACCGTCGAAGAAGTGACTAAAGGCTACGAAAATGCTGGTGCTTGCGGAATTTCGGTATTGACAGACGGGAAGTACTTTGGTGGTTCACTAGACGACTTACTTTTGGCTAGAGCTACAGTAAACATTCCGCTATTGCGAAAAGAATTTATTGTGGATGAATACCAAATCCTAGAAGCCAAAGCGTATGGAGCTGATTTAATTTTGCTAATTGCAGCGGTTTTAACTAGAGAAGAAATCAAATCATTATCTGAATTTGCTAAAAATTTAGGCCTTGAAGTCTTACTAGAGGTACACAACCTTGAAGAACTAGAAAAATCGATAATGCCTACTTTAGACATGATTGGAGTCAATAATAGAAATTTAAAAACATTTGAGGTGAGTTTAGATTTCAGTAAGCAATTGGCAGATCACATCCCAAATGATTTTGTAAAAGTTTCTGAAAGTGGGATTTCATCCATAGAAGCCATCAACGAACTAAGACCATACGGATATAAAGGATTTTTGATAGGTGAAAATTTTATGAAAACGGATAATGCTGGTAAAGCAGCCACGGAATTTATATTAAAACTGTAACGATGAAACTCAAAATATGTGGCATGAAATATCCCGACAATATTATCGAAGTAGGTTCGCTCCTACCCGATTATTTGGGATTTATATTCTGGGAAAATTCAACTCGCTATTTTGACGGTATTATTCCAGAACTACCGCAGTCGATCAAGAAAGTCGGAGTTTTTGTTAACGAAAGCAGCAGCGTAATTTTGGCGAAAGCCCAGAAATACAATTTACAAGCCATTCAATTACACGGTCACGAATCAGTAGCATTTTGTTCTGATTTAAGGCTTGCAATAGGAAATGAAATCGAGATTATAAAAGTTTTTTCGGTTGGTACTGATTTTGATTTTGAAGTTTTACAACCCTTTGAAGCGGTTTGCGACTATTTCCTTTTTGATACCAAAGGGAAATTACCTGGCGGAAACGGAACCACATTCGACTGGAAAGTATTAGAAAAATATCCCTCCAGCAAACCATTTTTCTTGAGTGGAGGAATTGGAATAGAAGAAATCGAAGCAGTTAGAGAAATAGCAAAAACCAATTTACCGCTTTATGCCATTGATGTAAACAGTAAATTTGAAATAGAACCAGGATTAAAAGACAAAACAACATTAAAAAAGTTTCAACATAACTTGAAACTTTAAACTTTTTAAACTTTAAACAAAATGAGTTACAACGTCAACGAGAAAGGTTATTACGGAGATTTTGGAGGTGCTTTCATACCTGAAATGTTATATCCAAATGTAGAAGAATTGCGTCAAAATTATTTAAAAATTACTGCTGAACCTTCTTTTCAAGCAGAATTTGATGATTTGCTGAAGGAATATGTAGGTCGCCCTACGCCGCTGTATTTTGCAAAACGCTTGTCTGAGGAATACAATACTAAAATCTACCTCAAGAGGGAAGATTTGTGTCACACAGGCGCGCATAAAGTCAACAATACGATAGGCCAAATTTTATTAGCGAAACGTTTAGGCAAAACCCGCATCATTGCTGAGACTGGAGCTGGACAACATGGTGTTGCAACCGCAACAGTGTGTGCCTTAATGGGGTTAGAATGTATTGTATACATGGGGGAAGTCGACATCAAGCGACAGGCTCCAAATGTAGCACGTATGAAAATGTTAGGAGCCGAAGTTCGTCCCGCTAAATCGGGTTCAAAAACCCTGAAAGATGCTACTAATGAAGCCATTCGCGATTGGATCAATAATCCAGTAGACACCTATTATATCATTGGAT
This sequence comes from Flavobacterium frigidum, assembly GCF_048286735.1. Taxonomy (GTDB): domain Bacteria; phylum Bacteroidota; class Bacteroidia; order Flavobacteriales; family Flavobacteriaceae; genus Flavobacterium. The sequence continues at coordinate 124,922 of NZ_JBLVPU010000003.1, forward strand.
CTGTTGTAGGACCACATCCGTATCCTGATATGGTGGCGCGTTTTCAAAGTGTAATTTCAAAAGAAATTAAAGAGCAATTATTAGAAAAAGAAGGACGCGAAAACCCAGATTACGTAGTGGCTTGCGTAGGAGGCGGAAGCAATGCCGCAGGTACCTATTATCATTTTCTAGACCATGAGGACGTAAATATTATTGCGGTTGAAGCAGCTGGTTTAGGAGTAGATTCAGGTGAAAGTGCTGCAACATCAGCGCTAGGAAAAGTAGGTGTCATTCACGGAAGCAAAACGTTGTTAATGCAAACCACTGATGGCCAAATAACCGAGCCATATTCGATTTCTGCCGGTTTAGATTATCCGGGAGTTGGACCTATGCACGCAAATTTATTTGCCACAGGTAGAGCACAATTTATTTCTATAACCGATGAACAAGCAATGGATTGGGGAATTAAATTATCTAAAATGGAAGGCTTAATTCCGGCCATAGAAAGCGCGCATGCTTTTGCCGTACTAGATGAAATGAAGTTCAAACCAGAGGATATTGTGGTCATCAACCTTTCTGGTCGTGGCGACAAAGATTTGAATACGTATATTGATTATTTCAAATTATAACAAAAGCATAATTAGGGCGTTCCCCGCGGGTCGGGCTGTGCGCTGTATCTTTTTCATGGCAGTAAAAGCCATGAAAAAGGATGCCGCTTCCATCCCTAACGCATACCAATAACGATACAAATACTTTTTATGGAACAGCTATTCTCCTACGGAACATTGCAGTCAAAAGAAATTCAGATGCAGGTTTTTAATAAACTATTAAGCGGAATTGAAGACCAGCTTGCAGGATACAAATTAAAAGATTTACAAATAGAAGAAGAATTTGGAATGGAAGATTATTTTGTAGCCATGCCTAGTGAAAATCCTTCGGATGCGATTCATGGAATTGCGTTTACTGTCTCTAGCGAAGATTTGATGAAAGCAGATCAATTTGAATCGAATGCCTACAAAAGAATTCAAATAACATTGCAGTCCGGAACAAAAGCTTGGATCTATATTGAAAGTTAAGTGCCTTGCAAAATAACTGCTCTTAAAACAGCTTATAAAGTATTGAAATTAAATTTATTACCTTAAAACTAAAACCCACAAGGTTTTGAAAGCCTTGCTAGAATACATAAAAAATAGTACAATGAACAGAATAAATCAAAAATTACAAGAAACTAAAAAAATACTTTCCATCTATTTTTCAGCAGGATATCCTAGTCTAAATGATACAGTACAAATCATTGAAGACCTTGAAAAAAATGGAGTAGACATGATAGAAATTGGATTGCCGTTTAGTGATCCTTTGGCTGACGGACCTACCATTCAAGAGAGTTCTACACAAGCGTTGCATAACGGTATGACTACACAAGTTCTTTTTGATCAATTAAAAGACATCCGAAAAACAGTTTCTATTCCGCTCATCATCATGGGATATTTCAACCCAATGTTGCAATTTGGTATTGAAAATTTCTGCAAAGAGTGCGCTGCCATTGGTATTGATGGATTAATAATTCCTGATCTTCCCGTTGATGTGTACGCAGATGAATACAAAACAATTTTTGAAAAATATGGCTTGAAAAACATTTTCTTAATCACACCACAAACGTCTGTTGAACGCATTCATTTTATTGATAGTGTTTCCGATGGTTTTATTTATATGGTGAGTTCAGCGAGTGTTACAGGATCACAAACCGGTTTTGGAAGCGCACAAGAAGATTATTTCAAACGTATTGCGGACATGAATCTAAAAAATCCACAAGTAATAGGATTTGGAATCAACAACAAAGAAACTTTTGAGCAAGCCACACAATTTGCCAAAGGTGCTATTATTGGTAGTGCTTTTATTCAGGATTTAACAAAAAATGGAACCGGAAAAATTGACGCTTTCGTTGAAGCGATTCGATAAACTTTTTTTATACTAGCAGGAAAACGGTGTTTAATCGAGATTTAAACACCGTTTTTTTGTAACAACCTGAAATATAGTCTCAATTACTGTTGATTAAAATATCTAAGGTCTATAAAACTAGAGTTAATAGGTACTTAGTTCGCTAGCCCGATGGGTCTCAAAATCACACAACAACTACAACCAAAGGTTAATATCAAAAATAGAAACGAATCGCATCAGCTCCTCGAAATAGGAACAATGGTATAAATGCATCAAGTGATACCGCACCTACAGAGAAATTGAAAAATATTTTTGAAGATCGTTATCAAAACCATAACTACTATTTAGCGTGATTGAATTTAAATTAAAAGATATGAATCACCTCAAGGACTACTACATATTTTTCTAAAAAATCGTCCGAAATAGCATTGCAAATGTAGAAGTTACTGTTGTATTGATTAAAAATAAAGTCTTACATTCTTTGCGATCATTACAAAATTTGATCCAACTCAACAGTAATGATACTATAACTTTTCATATGGTGAGCGATTTAGTAAATATGAAGCAACTTGACACAAAAGAAGATTGCTTTTTTTTTAATTCTACAAGCACTATAACTCATTTAAAAAAAACGTGCATTTAGAAAATACTATTCTATGCCTTGTTGTGATGATCTACAATATCATTTATCCTTATTTCAAAGTAAATTAAAAATAATCAAACAAAAAATATATAGGTAGCAATGATTTAAAATTGGATCTATTATTATAAACCTAAAAGACAAATATCAGGGCGATGTTTTTTTTGCTGCTGATTTTTTATTGCTTTAACCATTAATTTTTTGATAATAAATACACAATCAACGTCTAAATGTAGTGTTCTAAAAAAAAATATTGTTTCGATTTATGCATTTTAAATCACATATTTTAACAATTAATACTCAGAATTATTTATATTTGACTCAATTAAATATTTAATTCGAATAGTTGTCTAAAAAATGTAGCGAATACGAACCCATTAATACTATAAAAATGGACACATACAACAAAGCTATGAGTGAATCTCAAATTACTAATCCTCTTTCTAAGGACGGCAGTTTGATAAATTTTCAAAACCTGATTTCACAGGCACCCGTTCCCATCACCATTTTTAAAGGACCTAATTTTATAGTAGAATCTATCAACAATAAAGCGCTAGAAATTTGGGATAAAACACATGACAAAGTAATTGGCAAACCACTTTGTGAATTATCTCCAGAAACAGAAGGTGGGTTATTACAAATATTCAATAAAATTTACAGTACTGGTGAACCCTTTACAGTAACTGAATATATGGTTTTACTCATGAGAAAAGGTAAACTAGACACTGCTTATTTCAATATACTAAATCAACCTTTACGAGATATAAATAATACTATTTACGGAATTATATCCATAGGTACTGAAATAACTGAAGCAGTACATGCACGAAAACAAATTGAAGTTAGCGAAAAACGATTTAGTAATATCCTTGCACAATCCTTAATTGCCATCGCCATTTTAAAAGGTCCGCAAATGATCGTAACATCTGCTAACCAAGCTATAATTGCTATTTGGGGAAAAGGAAATGATGTCATTGGTAAATCCTTACTTGAAATTTTGCCTGAAATAAAAGATCAAGTATTCCCTAGTTTATTGCTTAATGTATATGAAACAGGAGAACATTTTGTAACCAATGAAATTAAATGTATACTGCATCGCAATGAAAAACAGGAAGAATGTTATTTCAACTTAGTATACCAACCTTATAGAGATGTTGATGATTCTATTACCGGCATCACAATCTTGGCTACCGAAATTACGCAATACGTTCTAGCTAAAAAACAGATTGAAGAAAATGAAGAGGAACAAAAAAAATTAGCTAAACATTTTAAATTAGCAACTGACTCAGCCCGAGTTGGTATTTGGTCTCTAGACATCGCATCATTAACATTAGAATGGTCCACGATGCATAAAAAAATGTGGGGCTACGATGACCAGAAAGAAAACTTAACCTATTCGGACTGGCACAGCGTGATCGTCCCAGAAGATATAGAATTAGCTTTTCAAAAAATAGAAGAATCAAAGATTAACCATAACGTTTATGAAGTAGATTATCGTATAGCACGTGCTAATGATGGAGAAATTGTTTGGATCAAATCTACTGGTCACTATCACTATGATGAGTTTGGCCAGGCCCATACACTTACAGGCGTTAGTATTGATATTTCAAAACAAAAGAAGATCGATGAAGAATTATCTCAAGCAATCATTAAAGCTAAAAATGCAACGGCAACTGCTGAACATGCCGTAATAGCAAAACAACAGTTTTTATCCAATATGAGCCATGAAATCCGGACTCCTATGAATGCGATAATTGGCTTTACCAACGTTTTATTAAAAACAGATTTATCCGAAAAACAAACAGAGTGTTTAAAAGCAATACAATCCAGCGGCGATACACTTATTGTTCTCATTAATGACATTCTTGATTTAGCCAAAGTTGATGCAGGCAAAATGATTTTTGTTAATGAGCCATTCAAAGTATCCGAATTACTATCTAGTGTTATTCGTTTATTTGAAACAAAAGTTCAAGAAAGCAGCTTACAATTAATCACGGAATACGATGACAGAATTCCCGAAATTATTTTAGGTGATTCGGTTCGATTACATCAAATTCTAATTAATTTACTGAGTAACGCAATTAAATTTACCTCTGAAGGCAACATTACTATTAATGTGAATGTAAAAAGTGCAACCAAACAGAAAATTACAATTGAGTTTAAAGTTTCTGATACAGGAATTGGAATTCCTGCTAATAAAATTGAAACAATTTTTGAGAATTTTGAACAAGCACACGTTATTTCCTCTAATCTATATGGAGGTACTGGACTTGGACTAGCAATTGTAAAGCAACTTGTAGAAAAACAAGGAGGCACAATTACTGTAGATAGTAAAGTTGATGAAGGAACTACGTTTAGTTGTATATTAAATTTTCAAAAAAACACTGTTGATGCTATGAGTAATTTTGAATCAGAAAAAATAAATCACGACACAGCTAAAATTAAAAAAATTAAAGTATTGGTCGTAGAAGATGTTAAACTAAATCAATTATTGTTACGAACCATACTTGATGATTATAATTTTGAATGGGAAATTGCGGACAATGGACAAATAGCCATTGAAAAACTAGAAACAAATACCTATGATATTATTCTAATGGATTTGCAGATGCCCATTATGAACGGATTTGAAGCTACAAAATACATCCGCAATACAATGAATTTACAAATCCCGATTATCGCACTTACTGCAGATGTTACTACCGTTGATGTTGAAAAATGTAAATCCATTGGCATGAATGACTACATTTCAAAACCACTTGACGAAAAGCTATTGTATACTAAAATTTTGGATGTGCTAAATATTAAAGATAATAAACTGTAATGACAGATATGAATTATCACTTCAGAAAAGCTGAACTTTCTGAAATCATCCCCATTTGGGCCATTTTGAAAGATGCTATTGCCCGCCGAAAACAAGATGGAAGTACCCAATGGCAGGATGGGTATCCCAATCCAGAAATACTGCAAAAAGATATTGAAAAAGGCCAGGGATTTATTTTAATTTTAGGGGAAACTATCATTGGTTATTGTGCAATTCTAATTAATGATGAGCCTGCTTACAAAGCTATTGAGGGTAAATGGATCACTAATACTGATTTTGTGGTGGTACATCGTGTAGCTATTGCTACTAATCATCTAGGCCAAGGTTACGCTAAAATGATTATGAAACACATAGAGAATTTTGCGATAAACAATACCATTTATAGTGTAAAAGCAGACACTAATTTTGACAACATCGCCATGATCAAAATATTTGAAAATTCAGGTTATGTGTATTGTGGCGAAGTTTATTTTAGAGGAAGCCCTAGAAAAGCATACGAGAAAGTATTACACAAACAAGACTGATTGAAATTGAAAAACCGCACATTCGCAAATAAAAACAGTTAGTAACTGGTCCGTAATTTGCGAATTTGCGGTAGGTTCTTTTTAAAAAAAACTTAAAATACAGCTTCTTCTTCAGGAGTCGCTTCAAATTCCATGTAATCTACTATTTCTGCAGCTACCTCTGGTTTTGATGCTTTTAGTGCATTAAATTTTTCTAACTGTTCCAGTTCCCCTTCTTCACCACTAAAATAAGGAAAAACATCCATAATAGGAGATTCAGAAACCGCTGGTATGGTATAATCACCCATTGTTCCTTTCATTACACTGATGGTATTGTCATAGGCTTCCCTTACATCATTTGCTTGTATCAATAAGTACATGTTGGTCTTTCGCTCTTTACCGCTTTCTTCGTCATAGGCCAATAAAGAAACTTTGGATCTAAACCAACGATCTGCATTTTCAAAAGGATGAATCTCTGCATAATTAGCCACTTTTATATTCGTGATTTTAAATTCTTCACTAATATACGCCGACATTTCTTCATTGATCCTGCTTTCGGCTTCTGTGTAGGATAACGCGTCTACCAAGTACGGTTCTGTCGTAATCTTTTGTGCGCCAGTTTCATCTGTTTTTCTATATTTTGCTTTACATTCGTACCAAGTTGTGCTCATTTCTATTTTTTTAAGGATTTCAAAGATATATTTTAGAGGTTAAAAAAAGCATCATTCCTAAAATAGATATTCACAATTTTAACTGCTGTTTAGTTTTGTTCTACACTTCAATCTAGCTCTAATTATAACGTTAAAATTATGTTAAAAAAAAACTAAACAGTTGTTTAAATTAAACACTTGTTTAGTTTTGTTTTTGAAAAAATTAAGTTCCATTGAAAAGTAATTTTAACGATAAACAAATTCAAATCCTCGAAGTTGCAGAGACCCTTTTTGCAGAAAAAGGTTTTGAAGGCACCTCCATCAGAACAATAGCTAAAGTAGCTCAGATCAATGTGGCTATGGTATCATATTACTTTGGATCGAAAGAACGATTATTGGAATCCTTAATTGTTTATAGAACTTCGGATCTTAAAAATCAATTGGAAAATTTACTTCAAGAAGACTTAGAACCAATCGAAAAAATCAACAAGCTTATTGAACTGTACATCAATAGAATCAATAGCAACCGTGGTATTTACAGAATTTTACACTTTGAATTCACTTCTAAAAAAAGAGAACAAAATCTTCAAGCTTTTTCAGAATTAAGAAAAGGAAATTTAAAATCGTTGGAAACTATTATTGAAGAAGGTCAGAAAAAAGGTATTTTTAGGAAAGATGTTATTATACCACTGATAACACCTACTATTTTGGGCACTTTTTTTCATTTTCACATGAACAAACCCTTCTTTGAAAATTTATTAAACTTAAAAACCGAAGATTTATACAATAATTACATCAAAACAAATTTGACAAAGCATATTCAACAAACTATAAAAGCACTTCTAATTTATGAAAGTTAGTCCATTTATGCTCTTTGGAATTTTCTATATTGGAATTTCATCGGTAACAGCCCAAGAAAAAACAAGTTTAACATTGAACGAAGCCATTAATTTGGCCTGGACCAAAAGTAATGAGGTTACCTTGGCCAATACCAAAGTTAAAACGAAACAATACGAACTGCAATCCAAAAAAAATAATCAATATCCTGATTTGAAGCTTTCAGGTCAATACCAAAGATTGACTAATGCTGCTGTTGATTTTAAAATCAATCAAAATAATTCGGGCTCACAAGAACCGCAACCTATCGTCAATCAATTAATGATTGGACAATTGAATGCCAGTGTTCCTGTGTTTTCTGGTTTCAAAATACAAAATAGTATCAAAGTTTATGAGAACTTATATGAGGCTGAAATGGCAACAGCAACTCAAACTAAGGAAGATATAGCATTGCGGGTTATTGATTATTACGCAGGCTTGTACAAAGCTCAAAAAACAATTGAATTGTTAAAAGAAAATCAAAAAAGTGCACAACAACGCGTAACAGATTTTATAGAGTTAGAAAAAAACGGAATTATTCCTAGAAACGACCTTTTAAAGTCACAATTACAAGCTTCTAAAATCCAATTATCATTAGATGAAACAAACAACAACTTAAAAATCATCAACTTTTATTTGGTTACACTTTTGAAATTGAATCCAGAAACTAAATTGGAAATTCGGGAAAGTGATTTTGCTGATTTTCAAATGACTAATATCCCAACAAATGACTTACCAGCATTAGAAAATCGAAAAGATTTACTCGCGATACGTTTACAAGAAAAAGCAAGTGAGGCCAATATTAAAATAGCGAAAGGGGCATATTATCCTGCCATTGCAATTATTGGTGGCTATACTGCATTAGATTTGAGTAACGTAATTACCGTGCAAAATGCAATGAATATAGGTGTGGGTATTTCGTATGATTTAAGTGCTATATTAAAAAATGGAACGTTAGTAAAACTAGCGGAAAATAAGTTTATTGAAGCTCAAAACGCTGAGGCTATATTAACGGATTACATAAAAAGTCAGGTTCAAAAAGCAATTGAAGATTACGATTTAGCATTGAAACAAAATGTAGTTTATGAGCAAGCGGTAGAACAATCATCAGAAAACTACAGAATAATAAAAGATAAATATGATAATGGCCTATCAGACACCAATGATCTTCTTGAGGCTGATGTAGAACAATTGAGTTCTAAAATCAATAAAGCATTAGCAAGAGCCAATACCATTCAAAAATACTACGAGTTACTATCGGTAACTGGACAATTATCTCAAACCTTTACTATTTCAAAAAAATAATCATACCTACCATGGAAAAGAAAAAAACAAATAAAAAATTTATAATTATCCTAGTAGCTTTGGTAGTTTTAGGTGCATCATACGGGACATATAAATACATGCATTCCCTAGCTCATGAAGAAACGGATGATGCGCAAATTGAAAAAAACATGAATCCTATTATTCCTAGAGTATCGGGATATGTAGATAAAGTGTACATTAAAGACAATGATTTTGTAAAAAAAGGAGATACTCTTTTTACAATTGACAAAAGAGATTACCAACTAAAAATTGAGGAAGCTAGTGCTGCAATGGTGGGAGCTGAGGGAAATTTTGAAGTTTCTAAAGCTGATATTGGTAGTGCTTTAGCGAGTATTTCTGTTTCTGATGCCAATGTGCAATCAGCAGGTGGCAATATTGAATCTGCAAAAATTAGATTGGATCGTATAACCAGTGATTACAACAGATACAACAATTTGTATAAAAGCCATTCTATCACCAAACAACAGTACGAACAAGCACTGGCTGCTAAACTTGAAGCAGAAAGTCAAGTACGTGTTTTAGAGCAGCAACAAAGAGCAAGCGCGTTTCAAAAATCAGTTATTATTGCCAAATCAAAAGTTTCAGGTAAGCAAACCGAAGTTGCGGCTGCCAATATTAAAAGAGCAAAAGCACAACTGGATGCCGCAAAATTAAATCTTACTTACACCGCTGTAACTGCTGTGATTGATGGTCAAGTTTCAAAAATTGATATTCAGCCAGGACAATTAGTACAACCGGGACAGTCTTTATTTTATATCATCAATAATAAAGAAGCTTGGGTTATTGCTAATTTCAAAGAAACTCAATTGAACAAAATGGTTATTGGTCAAAAAGTAACTGTGAAAGTAGATGCCTATCCTGGTTACAACTTTCAAGGTTCAATCACCTCATTTTCTCCGGCTACAGGATCACGATTTTCATTACTTCCGCCTGATAATGCCACTGGAAATTTTGTGAAAACAATCCAAAGATTACCGGTTAAAATAAGTTTAAACACTACTAACGATCCCGAAAAAATAAAATTACTTCGCCCAGGTATGAATGTAGATGTAGATGTACATTTGAAATAAAAAACCTTTTTACAAGGTTCTAAAATGGCCAAAAAAGTAATGCCTTTTTTTAAAAAAATGATAGTTTACAATTAAGTATAAAATGGTACAAACAGGAGAAGATGATTTAGTAGAATATGGCTTTAGAAGAGTCATAATTACCATTACCGCCGTGCTTTGTGCTTTGCTTGAAATTGTAGATGTTACAATTGTAAATGTGGCATTAAACAATATGCGAGGTAGCCTTGGAGCATCATTAACTGATGTTGCTTGGGTTATAACGGCTTATGCCATTGCAAATGTGATTGTGATTCCTATGACGAGCTGGTTGTCACAACAGTTCGGGCGACGAAATTACTTTGCGGTTTCTATTATTATTTTTACCGTTGCTTCCTTTATGTGCGGTAACGCTAATAATATATGGGAACTAGTAGCCTTTAGATTCATTCAAGGTCTTGGTGGTGGTGCGTTACTCGTGACCGCACAAACCATAATTACAGAAAGTTATCCCGTTGCTAAAAGAGGAATGGCTCAGGCTATTTATGGTATGGGAGTGATTGTAGGCCCTACTCTTGGACCGCCATTAGGAGGTTATATTGTCGATCATTTTTCATGGCCGTATATTTTTTATATCAACATCCCAATTGGGATTATTGCCACATTACTAACACTTTCTTTTGTAAAAAGTCCAAAGTATGGAGATAAACTCAAGGCTAGCCAAGTCGATTGGTGGGGTATCTTTTTACTAACTGCCTTTATTGGTTCATTACAATATATTTTAGAACACGGACAACAAGATGACTGGTTCAATAACCTTACCATCATCATCTTAAGTGTAATAACTGTTTTGGGTTTAGTACTCTTTATTTGGAGAGAACTTACTTATGAGCATCCTATTGTAAACTTGAAAGTACTAAAAGATACCAATTTAAGAATAGGCACCATAATGTGTTTTATTCTTGGTTTCGGGTTGTATGGTTCCACTTTTATCATCCCCATCTATACGCAATCTGTCTTAGGCTGGAGCGCACTTGACGCTGGTTTATTATTGATCCCAAGTTCGATCACTACCGGAATTATGATGCCATTTATAGGCAAAATGATTCAACGTGGCGTACCGCAAGCCTATCTGGTTGCAGCTGGTTTTTTAACCTTTTTCTTTTTTACGTATTGGATGCAATTGGTTATTACGCCAGATTCTGGTGAAGAGCATTTGTATTGGCCATTGATCTTAAGAGGAGTCGGACTCGGGCTATTATTTGTACCCATTTCTACACTATCATTATCAACTTTAAAAGGTAAAAGTATAGGTGAAGGGGCAGCTTTTACAGGGATGATGCGCCAATTAGGAGGTTCTTTTGGTATTGCAATCATCACAACTTTTATCGCTCGATTCAATCAGGAACATCGTGTAAATCTAGTTTCTCATCTTAATTCCGCTTCTTTCGAAGTCCAAAAAACAGTACAGCAACTCAAATTGGGATTTATGTCCAAAGGCTATACGGAAAACGAAGCTTTGGCCAAAGCCTATAAAGCAATCGAATATAAAGTAATGGTACAAAGCTCTGTATTGTCTTACATAGACATTTTTTTATATCTTGGAGCATTATTCTTATTTTGCATTCCTTTCATCCTTTTGATCAAAAAAGGAAAAAACAAAATCAATCCTGCAGATGCAATGCATTAAAGATTGAATGCAAAAAACGCCGTTATCAAAATGATAACGGCGTTTTGTGTATTTATCTAAAAACGTTAACGAGTAAAAACCAAATTATTCGCTTTGGATAATGTAGCGTCAAATTGATACCCATCATAGTTGAATCCTTTTAAATCTTCTAAAGTTTGCGCATTTGTATCAATAATGTAACGCACCATCATTCCTCTCGCCTTTTTGGCAAAAAAACTAATTATTTTTAATTTTCCATTTTTATAATCTTTGAATTCCGGAGTAATTACTGGAACTTTAAGAGCTTTGATATCAACTGCAGAAAAATATTCTGTACTGGCTAAATTGACAAATAACTCCCCTTCTTGCAACTCTTTATTTAAAGCTTTAGTAATTGTAGGTTTCCAAAATTCATATAAATTTCTGCTTTCGCCAATGGGTAATTTTGTTCCCATTTCCAATCGGTACGCTTGTATTAAATCTAATGGTTTTAACAAGCCATACAAACCCGAAAGGATACGCAAGCTATCTTGCAAAACTTGTATTTTTTTTTGAGGTAAAGAATATGCATCTAAACCGATATAAACATCTCCATCAAAAGTATAAACTGCTGGACGCGCATTAGAGGTCGTAAAAGGTGTTTTCCAAACTTGATTACGCTTCCAATTCAAATCGGCCAACTTATCTGAAATACTCATCAAATCTGATAAATCAGCAGGTTTTTTCTCCTTCAAAACTTTGTGAACCTCTCTTGATTCTTTTAAAAATAAGGGTTCCGTGTGCAAAGCAGTAGGTAACTCTTTTTCAAAATTCAACGACTTGGCTGGTGATAGTACTATTTTCATACAGATTGCGCTGTAGAGCGCTTTTTATTAATTGTTTCAAAAGTACTAATTGAATTCAAGAAACCAAAAATCTTTAAATTGATTATTTAAATAGTGTTATAAAGGAATACCATCCGAAACCTAGTTAAATTATGTATTTTTGATTCAAACGTACCAAAACCTTATATCAAAATGAATCCAATTGAAATTAGAAAAGCGACAGTAGCGGATTTAGAAATGCTCCAAAAATTAAGTATTCAAACCTTTACAGAAACTTTTGCCGTTACCAATACTGCCGAAAATATTGCTAATTACATCGATAAAAGCTTCAATACTGAACAATTAATAACGGAATTAAACACTATAAAATCTCAGTTTTATATGGGTTTTTCAGATACAATTCCTGTTGGTTATTTAAAAGTAAATTTTGGAGAGGCACAAACCGAAATCATGGAAGTGAATTCGTTAGAAATCCATCGAATTTATGTTTTGCAAACTTTTCATGGCAAAAACGTAGGTAAATTGCTGCTTGACAAAGCTAAAAATATTGGTCAAACTAGTTGCGTTACTTCAATTTGGCTTGGAGTGTGGGAAGAAAATCATAGAGCACTTCGATTTTACACCAAAAATGGATTTGTAGTTTTTGACAAACATGACTTTATAATGGGAACTGACAAACAAACCGATTTAATGATGCAACTTATCTTGTAAAAAAATCTAAACTTCTACTATAATAACTGAACCTCAATCGATGAAAGTACATAGATTCCATTAGACATAATTGATCTGTAAAGTTAGATTGTATTGTTTACCGCAGATTCGCAAATTTTTCTAATGGTACTCTTTTAAAATTTGTAAATCTGTGGTGAGTGTTTTTTTTTTAAAGATAAAGTAGATGTATTGAAAGCAGATAGTTTTGAACTCTACTTTCAGACACAAAAGTTTTACCTCAAAATTGTTCCTTAATTAAACCTCATGAAAACTCAATTTGGTTTATTTTTGTTGCAAATAGTATAAAAATCATGAAACAAGATGTTATTATTGTTGGAGCTGGATTAGCTGGATTATCTGCTGCCGTTCACTTGCACCGTCAAGGCCGAAAAGTGCTACTGCTAGAAGCAACTGATCGTCCAGGCGGACGCATAAAAACCGATTTACATGAAGGATATCTTTTGGATAGAGGATTTCAAGTGCTATTGACCGCCTATCCAGAAACTCAAACACTACTTAATTACACTGATTTAAACTTAAAAAAAATGCTTCCAGGAGCCACTGTGCTGTATGATGGTGGTATTTTTGAAATTGCAGATCCTTTCCGAAGACCATCGGCGGCATTTGCAACGCTTTTTGCTCCTGTAGGTACTTTAAAAGATAAAATTAATACCCTTTGGTTGAAAAACAGGTTGCAAAATTTAAGCATCGACGAAATTTTCGAACAACCAGAACAAACGACACAAAAGCAATTAACCGAATATGGTTTTAGTGCAAAAATGATTGCGCGCTTTTACCGGCCATTTCTATCTGGGATATTCTTGGAAAATGATTTACTAACATCCCGACGTATGTTTGATTTTGTGATGAAAATGTTTTCTGATGGCGATGTTGCTGTTCCAGCATTAGGCATGGAGGAAATTCCAAAACAATTAGTCGCTATGCTTCCGCAAGGGAGTATTCAATGTCAGACGAAAGTAACAGCTATTGATGGAAACAAGGTGAAAACTGCGGATGGAAGCGTTTTTGAGGCCAACCAAATCCTTTTGGCAACGACCGCAAATACTCTTACTAGCCAGTTTTTGCCAAAGCAAAAAATGACTTCACATCAGGTCACCAATATCTATTTTGAAACCAATGAAGCACCTACTAAAAAAGCGGTGGTTTTATTAAATGCTTCTACCCAAAAGAAATGGGTCAATAATTTAACGGTTCTATCTAATGTTTCTGAAGCGTATGCTCCAAAAGGTAAAGTGCTTATATCGGTTTCTTTCAATGGAATTCCAACTGTTGATGACGCTACTTTGGCTGAAAATATGAAAGAAGAATTGAAACAATGGTATGGCGAAAAAGTAAATTTATGGAAAATGCTGAAAGCCTATCGAATTGAATACGCTTTGCCAACGCAAGAAAGTGTACGAAATACGATTGATACTTCCGAAATAAAAATATCAGATACGCTATTTATTTGTGGAGACAACTTGCTAAATGGTTCTATCAATGCTGCCCTAAAAACAGGAAGATTAGCCGCCCAAGCAATGATGAAATTTAAATAAATTAAAGCCTATCAAACAAAAACTATTTTCATAATTTGATCAATAAAAAAAACAAAATAAAGTACTAAAAAATCAACAACACCTTTTATAAAAATTAGTTTTTGAGATGCAATAAAGTAATCCAAATAAACTTTTTTATGAGTAGCCAAAACAGACAATGAAATTACTTATTTTTGTAAACTATTACCACCATAAAAAATAAGAATATTTTTTCATAAAGAGCTTCTTGATATCTATCAATTATACTTTTTGAAAATGGCACACCTATTACTTTAGCTATAATAAAAAATATGAAATTAGTATATACCCTATTAGTTGCATTTGTCTTAAACACTGTTTATTCACAACCTACTGATGCCTATTTTGAAAAAATTAGAAATAATGAAGCGCAGTTAACTGCTTTTTTCTCCCAAATGCCAAAAGGAGGGGATTTACACCACCATTTTTCTGGATCTATTTACGCAGAGCCTTTATTGCAACATGCTATAAAAGAAGACTTTTACCTCAACACTGAGACAATGGATGTACGCAAAGTCAAAGAAAATTCAGGGAATTGGTCTTTATTTTCTTCGCTCGAAGCAAATGGTACTCTGAATATATTTAAACAAAAAATAATGCAAAAATGGTCTGTAAAGGACTATAATTATGTGGATTATCCATCAGATAAATTGTTTTTTGAATCTTTTATGAAATTTGAACCGGCGATCAAAGGAAATTTTGGACAAGGATTATTGGAACTAAAAAATAGAGCCATTTCAGAAAATGTAAGTTACATTGAAACTCAATTATCTACAATTCCAACAACGATGATTACAGATGATTTGACATCATTCAATATAAAGTTGCGAAAATTAGCTTTGGTAAAAAACGAAAAAGCAATCACTACATCATTGGATTCTGTTTTCAATTCGTTACTAAAGAAAAATGCGGAGTCTTATGCTAAAGACTTCAATACCAATTTTGTAGCCAAAATGCACAATGATTTAAAAATTGATGACAAGCAATTTACCATGCGCTACCAAAATTTTGTATTGCGTTTTATGGAGCCGGTAGATTTGTTCAAGAATTTGGTAATTGCTTTTATATCGGCAAATAATAGTCCGCTAGTGGCGGGCGTTAACATTGTTTCTCCCGAGGATGGTGAAACGGCGATGAATGATTATTGGTTGCACATGCTGATGTTCAAGTATTGTCATGAGCGCTATCCAAATGTGAAGTACGCGATGCACGCTGGAGAATTAACTCTTGGATTGGTATTACCCGAAGATTTAACGTGGCATATTGGCGCCGCTGTTTATACCGCAGGAGCCAATCGTATTGGGCACGGAGTAGACCTAGCATACGAGAAAGATTCCTATAATCTACTGCGTTACATGGAAAAGAACTCCATTCCTATCGAAATTAATTTAGTGAGTAACGAATTTATTTTAAAAGTAAAAGAAGGCCGTCACCCATTTTCCTTGTACAAAGAATTTGGTGTTCCTATAGTTATCAGTACGGATGATGCAGGGATATTGCGTACCAATATGACTGAACAATATGTTTTATTAGCCAAAAGATATAAAGACGTTTCCTACTCAGATATCAAGCAATTTGTATACAACAGTATTAATTACAGTTTTATTAAAGAAGATACTGTAAAAAAGCAATTGCTTAAAGATTTAGATAAACGGTTTATAGTATTTGAAAATCAATTTTCAAAAATGTAAAATTTACTTTTTTTTTAAACAACGTACTGTTATTTTTATTTCTAATTCTGGCATTTGGGAATCGTTAAAATAAAACTACATCCTACTCCTTCTTCACTCTTGATGTATACCACACCACCTTTTTCCTCGACTATTTTTTTTACTATTGACAACCCAATTCCTGTACTTTCTTTTACATCACGAGCTTCAATAGTTTGAAAAACTTGAAACACTTTTTGTTGGTAAGCCTCCGCAATTCCGGGTCCATTATCTTTGATAGTAAATTCATGAAAATCAGTCAAAGAGTTATACGTACATTTAATTTCACCTATTGCTTTATCATTGTATTTAACAGCATTACTAATCAAGTTGGTAAATACTTGCTGCAATAAAATTCTTTCGGCTAATACAACTGGGAAATTAGTTCCTATTGAAATCTTAAAATTATCAGGAACTATTGAGTCTACTAATTGTTCTAAAAGTTCTTTTACATCAACGATTTCTTTTTCAATTTCAAGACGACCTATCCTTGAATATTCCAGAACACCATTGATTAAATTTTCCATTCTTGTTACTCTACGACGCAGTAAATCAAAATTTCCTTTTACTTTTTGCGGCATTTCAGGCATATCCTCAACAATCCATTCAGAGAGGTTGTAAATAGCTCTCAAAGGTGATTTTAAATCATGAGATACAACATGAGCATACTCATCAAGTTCTCTATTTTTCTTTTCTAAACTATTAAGTGCGGCTATAAGATTTTCTTCAACATTTTTTCGATATGTGATATCCGTCCCTATTGAAATATATTGATACGGAATACCTTTATTATTTAAAAATGGTACAATAGTTTTATTTTCCCAATAATAGGTCCCGTCTTTGGCTTTATGTTGTACTTCACCTTTCCAAGTAGTGCCGCTGTAAATTTTTTCTAAAATTTGTTTTCCAAAATCAGTTTCAAAAAAAGAATCCATATGTGGTTGTTCTTTTCCTAATAATTCTTCTCTATCAAATTTTGACAAGGAACAAAAATTATCATTAACATACATTAGTTTTCTTTCTTTATTAGCTATGGATACAATAGCTGCTTCATCAAGTGCAGCTCTAATGTCTTTAACTTCTTTAGATTTTTCGGTAAGATTTTGCTCGGCTACCGTAATATCTGTAACGTCTTGTACAACACCATTTAGTGCAATAATAGAACCTTTATTATCCATTACTGGTTCTCCCATAGCCAGAATGTATTTTATCCTTTCGTCTGGGAAAATTATTCTATAATTTATTTTGAACTTTTTACCTGTTTTTGACACCTCTTCAACAACATTATCCAAAACTATTAAATCATCCTTATGGATTAATGTTCGATAATTTTCAACCAACTCATCAGTTGGCATCTTTTTCATTTCAAAAATTCGATAATGCTCCTCAGACCAAATTAACTTTTTTGAAATAAAACTATAATTCCAACTGCCAATTTTTGCAATTTGCTGTGACTGATCTAGTAAATAATTTACATCTTTTAAATGCTGTTCTGCAAGTTTTTCTTTCTGAATATTTCTAGCTATTGCATATAAATTACCTGTTTCTGGATCTGGTGATGTGTTCCAACTCAAATTTATATAAGATCCGTCTATAGTTCTAAATCTATTCTCAAAATTTATGGTCTGCTTTAAGTCCGCTAGTTTTTCAACCTCCATAATCGTTTTTTGAACATCTTCTGGATGAACAAAATCGATAAAAGGCATTCCCTCTATTTCTTGTTTTTCATACCCTAAAACCGATTTAAAAGCTGGATTTACTTTGTAAAAAAGTCCATCTAAATTTGCTATGCACACTAAATCTTTAGAAAGATCTACGAAATTTTGCAACTCTTTTTGTGAGTTTAAGTATTCTAAATTTTTCTTTCTAGCATCAAGTAATGCTACCACTTGATTTGCTAAAAGTTGTAAAGCATTTTTTTGCTCTTCGTTTAATTTATTGGGTTTTGTATCAATAACGCAGAGAGATCCCATGACAAATCCATTTTTGTTTAGCAATGGAGCTCCTGCATAAAACCTTATATTTGGGTTTCCCACTACCAGTGGATTATCATGAAATAATTCATGTTCAGTGGCATTTTCAACCTCAAAAACATGATTGTTCATGATCGTGTATTGACAAAAAGAATCTTTTCGAGATGTCTCACTTGCATCAAGACCTACACTAGCTTTAAACCACTGTCTATTTTGATCAATTAAACTTACTAATGCTATAGGAACACCACAAATATAGGAGGCTAACTGAGTTATTGATTCGTATTCCTTTTCTGAAAAAGTATCAAGAATTCCATATTCCTTTAGAACTCTAAGGCGTTCAATTTCATTTTCAGGCGTTGGGTAAACTTTCATTTGAAAATATTTTGGATAACATCGAAATTTACAAATAAAAAATTGCATCAACAGTCCTTTACACATATTTATTCGCTGTTATCTCCTGTTATCAAATACAAAAATATTTGATACTGCCTTTTTCTAAACAAGAATGCTTTTTTACCTAAAAATAACCTTTAAATAAAATCAATACCTTTTTTAAAAAAAAATGTGATTTAATTTACAGGCGATTACGTTATCAACTCAATATTTATAATAGTACATCCTATTTAATAAATGTACCCTTCAAGATTTTATTTAAAATTAATCTCTAAAAAAAATACCTCCAATTGTATGATTCAATTGGAGGCAAAGTTTAAGCTAAAGACAAATCAGACTTACATTATCTTGGATTTAAAATTAGATCAATTCTTTTGATAGCATCTTCATAGTGGTATTTTGTTTCCGGATGTACTACTTTAGTTTTAGCAATAGATAATGCGAATTTCAAAGTAGTTAATTCTCCTCGAACCAATCCTCTTACATCTGATTGTGCTACATTATAATAGTCAGACGGACGTCCTGATTTTATTTCTTCTTTCATCAGATAACTCATTCTTTCAATATAGGCACGTTGTAAATTTCTTCTGTAAATAGTCACATTCGAACCTAAACTAGCTTCTTTCCAAATTCCTTTGCGCATATCACTCAGCAAATCCAATGCTTTATAATTAGCAGTACCCATAATTTCTGAATCTATTAATCGTCCCAAACGCTCAAAACTCAATAGTGCAATCAAATGTCTGGCTTGCAAATTTCGGAAACGTTCTGTGTATCCTGCATAATCAATATTTTTTAAAGTGCTCACATTTACCAACCACGTTGGCGAAGCAAAAGCATTAGCTTGCAACCATTGCATTGCTTCTTGCTGCTTTACTTTTGGTACAATATCGTAAATACTTCCTTTTTGGTTTGGCTTTTTAGCAGCCTCGTAAACACCTCCTACATTAGTTACTACATGCCCTACATACCTACCCCAAACGTCTAGCATCTCTTTATACAATTCCTCTAGATCTTCGTAATTATTAGTCACATCACTAGTCCATTCTGATAAATGTGCCGCTACATAGTGCAAATTTTTAAGTCCGTAAGTACCAGCCTTCATTGAATTATTTCCAATATCTTCTGTTTGTGAAGTAGGGTCAAAACTACTGCTTTGTTGCCCGTATTTATAGATAATATTTCCCGATTTTTCCATAATCCACTGGTCTAGGGTAGGTACCTCTGCCTCTGGAGAAATCGCATTTGGAATCACTCTATATCCCCAATTCGTAGCATAATGATCGTAAGGTCCCATTTGGCGGATAAAACGAACGTTTTTATCTCCGGGTTGAGCAATGTAGTTGAAACGAGCGTAATCCATCAAACTGGCTGCAATTCCGTTTTTCTGTGTAAACTCACCATTTCTATAATTTTCAGTATCATAGGCACAACTAGCACCCATATTATGAGGAAAACCTAGTGCGTGTCCTACTTCATGAGCAATAACCATACGCATCATCTCACCCATTTCAGCATCACTCGTATTTAATGTTCTTGCTGAAGGATTTGCAGCACCGGTTTCTAACAAATAGCGATTTCTATACGAACGCAAATGGTTGTGGTACCAAATTACATCGCTCTCGATAATTTCTCCAGTTCTAGGATCAGAAACGCTTGGTCCAACGGCATTACGAGTCGTGCTCGCCACATAACGAATTACCGAATATCGAATGTCCTCTGGACTAAAATCAGGATCTTGTTCTTTCGTTGGTGCGTCTTTGGCAATAATAGCATTTTTAAAACCTGCTGTTTCAAAAGGCTTTTGCCAATCTTCAATCCCTTGTTTGATGTACTTACGCAATTTTTCGGGTGTGGCAGGATCCAAGTAATAAACAATAGGTTTTATTGGTTCTACCAGTTCCCCTTTTGCATAAGCGATCGGATCTTTAGGCTCTAATCGCCAACGACGGATAAAGGTTTTACTGTCAGATTTCAATTCATTACTCCCATAATCAATTTGATCCATCGTAAACCATCCCACACGCGGATCGGCCAATCGAGGTTGCATTAATTTTTCAGGCAATAAAATCATCGACTGATTCATTTGAATGCTTATTGTTTCTGAGTCTTCTTGAACCGGTGGTTTAGAGGCATTGTACGTGAAATCTTGAATTACTTCAATGTTCATCGGAAAACTTTTCATCGTATTGATAAAACTACGAGAATCATCCATGCCTTTTACTTTATATGTTTCTCTCATTTCAGCTGATAAACCGCTAATCGCTTTTACATCAGTTCCATAAAACTTAGTAACATCAATTACCGTATTTGCAGAATCTTTACTAAATGCAACGATATCAAATGCAAATAAGGTAGGCTCATAATTATTGGATTTAACCGAAATACTGATCGGCAAACTGTCATTAGCAACTGCGCTAAAGGACTTTATCTTAATCAAGATTTTATCCTGAAAACGCTGCCAAACAATAAGTTGTTCATTTGTCTCTGAACCAGCATTAACATACCCACCACCTAAATTTGAAGGCAATTTTGACAACCGACTCACTAAAAGCATGTCTTTATCCAAGTACTTATTCGGAATTTCGAAAAAATACTTTTTGTCTACTTTGTGCACCGAAAACAAACCCTCATCGGTTATAGCATCTTTTGTAATTACTTTGCTATACTCCTTGATAGTTGTCTCTGGTTTCTTTTCAAGAGGTCGCGCTACAACAGCATTTTTATCTTTTTTCTTTTTCGATTGCGCAAATTGAGTAGTAGGTATTAGCATTGCAGTAGCAAGTGCTGTTAAAATGAAAAATTTCTTCATTTACAGGTTTTTTAGTGGTTAATCAATACCAAAAATAAATTTTAGTCGCTGTAAATTAAATAGTATTCAATGGTTTAACTTTTAATTAACAAAATAAAAACCAATTAAAAATTTCATACCAAAAGAAACAATACTGTTTTACTGCATACCTTCATTTTTGATTCTACCAAATAACAAAACTCTAATAAATACAAACTACTGCACCACGCTACATTTCCTGTTGTTTTACTCAGAACCAAATAGTTGTTGCCTTCAATTTTTTTTGTTTCATGAGATCCTATGAAAGGTACATTTATTATTGAACCGCCTTAGTCGAAGTGCCTACTGTAAGGTAGATGTGGGTATTTGGATGCAAAAACTCGATTCGGGTTTGCTGCTTGTTTATTCTCATTTCTACTCGCTCTTGCTCATTTTCTAAAGTGTAACTTGTGTAATTTTTGTCTGAAAAAAAAACACTTGAATTAATAATTTTATACTTCATTTTAGTAGAAGTAAGAAAGAGAACTACCTCTCGTTTTTGTATATCAAGGAATACAAAAGAGTATTCATTACCAGAAATATTGCACTCACCCTGCTTAAAAGGCTTCTCATCTACACAATACCGTTGTACGTTAAACACCTGTTCTTGAGCATAAATAGAGCCCGTAAGCAAGAACACAAAAATTAATTTTTTCATATATTGTACTGTTTTCAATATCCGAAATTGGATACCACTTACGCATTGCAAAAGATAAGCCACAATCTTTTTTAAAGTAAAATAAAAAAGAGACTCTACACCTTTTTCAAATGAATTGTACTAAAGAATGCCATAAAATAGGCTTATTTCCTTATTGCATCTCGGTTTTTATTTGTATTTTCGATTTTCAAAAACCTAAAACTTTCTTGTTTATATAAAAGTGAAAGTGATACGGAAACAATAAAAAAAATACAAATGACTTCATTTAGCAAAGAATTATCCTTTCGTTGGTCTGATTTAGACCCTAATTTTCATGTTCGACACAGTGCTTATTATGATTTTGGTGCGCAGCATCGTATAGAAATTCTAGAGAGTCTTGGTTTAACGATGAGCGTAATGCAAACGCAAGGCTTTGGTCCCATTTTGTTTAGGGAAGAATGTGTGTTTAGAAAAGAAATAAAATTGGGTGATACCATTTTCATGCACACCAAAAGTTCTAAAGTAAATGCCGATGCTTCGCGGTGGTCGATTGTTCATGAATTCAGAAATGATAAAAACCAACTTTGTGCAACTATCACTGTAGATGGCGCTTGGATGGATTTAAAACTAAGAAAACTAGCAGCACCAACTCCTGAAATTGCTATGGAAGCGCTTAGTGTTTTTCCTAAAAGTGAAGGCTTTGAAAGCATCTAAGCGGGTAAAATAAAACACTCCATATCCTAAAACAAGATAAGCGAAAAATTAAAGAAAAGTGTACCTATTATAAATCTTTAGAAACTAATTAAGACACATTACTGATCATTTTTATCTAGTAATTTTACAATATTTTTTTTGAATTTTATAATTTATTACAATTTCAATTTTTGATCTTTGTGCGTAATTCCATTTCTAGATTAGAGTACCATTCCTTTTTAAGTTGGTTCTTTAAAAAAAAACACACCTCATTTGAAAAGATATTTAAAGAAAAGTTTGAAAATTTTCCTTTGGATAATAGGATTTATTGTTCTGTTGTTCGTAGTACTCTTCGTAGTTATTCAAATACCATCTGTTCAAAATTATGCTAAAGATAAAGCAGTAACTTACCTAGAAGGTAAAATAAAAACGAAAATAAAAGTCGATAGCCTTGCTATTGCCTTTCCAAAAAAAGTAGTTCTTACTGGGGTATACTTTGAAGACCAAAAAAAAGACACTCTTTTTGCTGGAGAAAAACTAGCTGCGGATATCAGTCTTTTGCAGTTAATCAACAATAAAATAGAAATCAATTCCTTAGAATTAGTCGGAATCTCAGCAAATTTAAATAGAGATACTAAAGCTATTTTTAATTTTGATTACATCATAAAAGCATTTGCTGCGCCAGAAAAACAAAAGAGTGATTCGCCACCGCTGCAGTTTTCTGTAGAAGAAATTAAGCTCGACCGCATCCAGTTTAAGTATACGGATGCTGTTACAAAAAATAATCTTTATGCCAATTTAAAGCATTTTGAAACGAAAATTAAAACATTCGATTTAAACGAAATGAGCTTTGAAATTCCTAAAGCTAAAATCAACGGATTAAAATTGAAATTAAAGCAAGGTTTAGTTCAAATTTCCAATGCGACAAAAGTGGCAGCGATAAAAAATGATCCAGAATCCATCTTAAAATTAAAATTGGGTGAAATTGATTTGGCAAAAATTGATTTTGATTATGAAAGTGACGAAACCAAATTATCGACTCATTTTTATTTAAAAAAACTACTCGCCAAAATTGATAAAATTGACCTCAACAATCAATTTGCTATCGTTGATCTTCTAGAAGTAACAGGTGTAGAATGTGCTTTGGCTTTTGATCAATTAGATAAAATCAGATCTAAAAAAGAAGAAATAAATGCAGAATCTAACAACTGGGATGTCAAAATAAAGAAAACGGAATTCAAACGGGTAAATTTCCGTTATGATAACAATAATGTTGCAGCAGTTCAAAAAGGAATTGACTACAACCACCTAAATCTAACCAATGTAAATTTACAAGTTGAGGAATTAAATTACAATGCCGAAAATATTTCCGGAATTGCCAATTCATTAACCGTTAAAGACAAAAGCGGCTTGAACATTCAGTCCTTTAATGCGGAATTTTTCTACGGCAAAAAAAATGCTTTTGTTAAAAAATTATACTTAAAAACTCCTCAAACGGAACTAAAAGATGAAATTAGAATTGGATATCCTTCTATTGAGTCACTAGCCAAAAACCCAGGAGAATTAGGACTTATTGCTAATTTGAAAAAAAGCAAACTGGGAATTAAAGATATTTTACTTTTTGCTCCTACCCTGAATACTGTGAATCCCTTTATGAGTAATCCCAATGCAATATTGTTGATTAATGGAACTGTAAAAGGAAAATTAAAAAATATTGAGTTTCCAAATATCGAAATTAGTGGAATAGCAACAACTACGGTAGCAGCAAGCGGGAGAATCATTGGTTTACCAGATGTAAATAAAGCCTATTTTGACTTAGATGTTAAAAACTTACAATCTGGTTCGAAAGATTTTGTTGACTTTTTGCCAAAAGGTACCATTCCAAATTCAATTCGGTTGCCTTCAAAATTTAATGCCAAAGGTTTTTTTAAAGGAACCATTGCTAATTTCAACACTAATATGAATATCGCAAGTAGTTTTGGAAATGCAAAAATCAAAGCTACATTCGACCAAAGTAGAAAAAATTACGAAAAATATGATGCCCGAACGGAACTCAACAACTTTGATTTAGGGAAATTTATAAAAAATGACTCGATTGGAAAAGTAACTTTAAAAGCCAACATAAAAGGAACAGGATTTAATCCAAAAACGGCCACAGCATCATTAAACGGAACTATTTTAAAAGCGTATTACAACAAATACACCTACAGAAATCTTGCTGTAAAAGGAGCCATACGCAACGGAAACTTTAATGCAACTGCAGTTGCAAAAGATCCCAATCTAACATTTGATTTGGTAAGTAGCGGAAGTTTCAAGGACAAATATCCTACTGGAAAACTAAAACTGAATGTGGATATTGCTGATTTAGAAAAACTGAATCTGCATGCTGGCCCATTAAAATTGAGAGGTGTTGTAGATGCTGATATCCAATCGGCAAATCTAGATTACCTTAACGGAACGGTTTATGCACACAACATTACCATCGTAAATGCTAAAGAAGAATTTGTAATTGATTCTATTAGCGCGGTGGCAACATCGAGCTCTGAAAAGAACACATTGGTATTGAAATCACCGTTTTTGGATGTTGAGGCTGATGGAAAATACAAGTTGTCAAAAATAGCGACTGCTTTGTCAAATTCTATTGCTACATATTATACTAGCGCGTCAAATTTTAGAAAAACAGCAGTTGAGAAACAAGAATTTGTTTTTAAAATTGGTGTAAAGGACAGTCCAATTCTACTTAAACTTATTCCTGAATTGAAAAGTCTGGAACCAATAAATATTCAAGGAAGATATAATTCTGTTAACGACTCTATTGTTTTGAATGGTACAATTCCAAAATTAATTTATGGAGAAAACACCATCACAAATGCTGTCCTTAAAGTTGACACAAAAGACAATGCATTAGTGTACAGCTTTGTAGTTGATGACATTCAAAACAAACAAATACAATTGCCTCACACAAGCATTACCGGTAAAGTACAAAAAAATATTGTGGATTATACGGTGCAATTAAAAGATGCAAAGGATAAAGAAAGATACTTAATTGCAGGAACATTAAAAGCTACCAACGGAAACAACGATATCAATCTTAATCCAAATAATTTACTGCTGAACTATGAATCTTGGAAAATAACACAAGATAATTTAATTCGCTTTGGTAAAAACGGTATTTATGCTGATGACTTCAAATTGAGTAAAGAAGGTAGTCAAATTAGTCTACAATCACAATCGCAGCAAAGAAACGCTCCGCTAGCAATTGATTTTACAGATTTTGATATAAAAACCATTACCAGTTTTGTAGAAAAAGGGGATTTACAGATGAGCGGTAAAATCAATGGAAATGCGTTGGTCAAAAATATAAGCACTACACCTCTTTTTACTTCGGACTTAAACATTGAAAATTTTACTTTCAAAAAAGACACTGTCGGAAACATTAGTATCAAATTAAATAATGCAATTGCAAATCAATATGACGCTGTAATTGCCATTACTGGTCAGGGAAATCAAGTTAATCTAGAAGGGAATTACAAAACTAAAGACAGCAGTTTTGATATGAATCTAGATATTGATAAATTGAATTTAAAAAGCATTCAAGGTTTTACACTCGATAATATTACGGAAAGCACAGGATTCTTGACTGGGAATTTTAAAATTACGGGCAATACAAATCAGCCTAAAGTAATTGGAGAATTAAAGTTCAATGAAATTGGTTTCAAAGTGAAGCAGCTCAATGCAACATTCAATTCTTTGAATGATAAAATTTTATTTACAAACGATGCTATTCTTTTTGATAATTTTATAATCAAGGATGAAAAAAACAATGATCTCGCCATAAACGGAAAAATTGATAGTGCTAATTTCAGTAATTTTGGCTTTGACTTAGCCATCGATGCTGATAATTTTAAAGCAATTAATTCGAAAGAAAAAGACAATGCTTCCTATTACGGCGAATTGTATTTGGACAATCATTTGAAACTATCTGGGAATTTAGACAATCCTATTGTAGAAGGAAATATCAAAATTAATAAAGACACAAAATTTACTATTGTTATACCGCAGTCTGACCCTTCAATTGCGGATAGAGAGGGAATTGTAGAATTTATCGATCAAGACAATCCTAAATTAGCAAGCACTATCACTTTAGACGAGTTAAAGAGTGAAATGGACATCAAAGGTATCAATGCATCAGTAAATATTGAAATCGATAAAGATGCCGAACTATCACTGGTTATTGATAAAGCAAATGGGGATTTCCTAAAATTAAAAGGAGAAGCGCAATTAAACGGCGGTATTGATCCATCAGGAAAAACGACATTGACCGGAAGATATGAATTATCTGAGGGTAGTTATGAAATGAATTTTAATGCAATCAAAAGAAAATTCGACATCAAAAAAGGCAGTTATATTCTCTGGACTGGAGAACCTACCACGGCGGATATCAATATTACTGCAGTCTACAAAACAGAAGCCGCTCCCCTTGATTTAATAAATGATCAATTAGGTGATGTTACCGCTGAAATAAGAAATACGTACAAACAAAAAATTCCTTTTGAAACCGAATTAAAAATGACTGGTGATTTGATGAAGCCAAACATTTCATTTGACATTATTTTACCTGAGGGCAATAATAGTGTTTCTACAGAAATCATCAATGCTACGCAAGCCAAATTGACACAATTGCGTCAACAACCAGACGAGTTAAACAAGCAAGTTTTTTCCTTACTGTTATTGAATCGATTTATAGGAGAAAATCCTTTTGCTAGTGAAACTGGTATTGCTAGCGTGTCCTCGATTGCAAGAGAAAGCGCCAGTAAAATTTTATCGCAGCAATTGAATAACTTAGCGGGTGATTTAATTGAAGGCGTAGAATTGAATTTTGATTTGAATACCTCAGATGATTACACCACTGGTCAACGCGAAAACAAAACTGATTTAAGCATAGGAATTTCAAAGAAATTATTGAATGATCGATTAAAAGTCACTTTGGGAAGTAGTTTTGGGATAGAAGGTCCACAGCAAGTGAATCAAAACGCTAATAATATTGCTGGTGATGTTTCTATTGACTACCAACTTTCTAAAGATGGAAGATATAAAATGCGAGCCTACCGCGTTAATAAATACCAAGTAGCCTTGCAAGGAGAAGTTGTAGAAACTGGAATTGCTTTTATAATCACCTTGGATTACAATAAATTCAGTGAGTTGTTTCGCAAAAATGAAGCGAAAAAAACAAAACAAAAACAGAAAAAGAATTAAAAAAAGAAATTCGATGAACAAAAACCATTTATTATATTTTCTTTTTTTAGGGTTAATTATTTCCTCCTGCAGCAATACCAGATTTCTGCCCGAGGGAGAACTATTGTATATTGGCGCAAAAGTTACCGTTGAAGGAAAAGACGTGTCTAAAAAAGAAAAAAAAGCGTTAAAAACAGCATTAAAAGAAGTTCTTAGACCAAAGCCAAATTCCTCGATTTTAGGATTACGACCTAAATTATATATCTATAATTTGGCTGGGACGCCAAAGAAAGAAAAAGGATGGCGCTACTGGTTGAGAACCAAGGTAGGCGAAGCTCCCGTTTTATACAGTCAAGTAGATTTAGAATACAACAAAAGTGTTTTACAAAACGTTGCAGAAAACAGTGGCTATTTCAACACAAGAACATCCGCAGATTCAACTCGAAATGGTAAAAAAGCAACCGCAGAATATATCGTAAAACCAGGGAAACAATATAAAATTAAAGAAGTAAAGTTCCCTACAGATTCCTCCATAATTTCAACTGCTGTTCGCAATACCAGAAGAAGAAGTCTGCTCAAAGAAGAAGAAGGTTACAGTCTTGCAGTTATTAAAGAAGAAAGAATTCGTATTGACGCCAGACTAAAAGAAAAAGGATTCTTTTATTTTAATCCTGATTATCTTAAAGTACAAGTAGATACAACTGTGGCTGATCATCAGGTGGATCTTATTGTAAAGGTAAAAGACGAAGCTCCAAAACTGGCTGAGACACCATACAAAATCAATAAAATCATCGTTTATCCCAACTATTCCATAGGTTCTGACAGTGTGAAAACCAATATGGATTCTATTAAAAAATACAATGATTTATCCATAATAGATAAGGAGAATTTATTTAAATCGCGCATTTTTGATCGAGCATTATATTTCAAAAAAAATGATTTATACAATCGTAGCAATCATAATTTATCCTTGAATCGGTTAGTAAATCTGGGTACTTTTAAATTTGTAAAAAACCAATTTAAGGTTTCTGACACCACAGGCAATTATCTCGATGCGTACTATTTTTTAACTCCTTTACCTAAAAAATCAATCCGATTAGAACTGTTGGCCAAAACGAATTCTGCTAATTACACCGGAACCGAACTCAATTTAAATTGGAGCAACCGAAATACGTTTAGAGGAGCAGAATTACTTACCATTTCAGCTTTTGGAGGAATTGAAGTACAAGTATCTGGACAAAACAATGGATTTAATGTATACCGAATTGGAACCCAAGCTGATTTAGTTTGGCCACGATTAGTTGCCCCTTTTAAACTCAATTCGCCCAGTGGTTTTGTACCCAAAACAAAAGCAACTATAGGCTATGAGTTTCAAAACAGGACTAAATTATATTCCCTTCAAACTTTTAAAGGTTCCTTTGGATATTTATGGAAAGAAAATGAACGAAAGGAACATGTTTTGAATGTTACTGAGATAACATACGCCAGTCCAAGAAATGTAACTCCCCTATATCAGGAGCAAATTGCCGCAAATGAATCCCTTGGAAAAGTAATTGAAAAACAATTGATTTTTGGACCAACCTACTCCTATACTTACACCAACACGCTACAAAAAAGAAAGAAAAACACCTTTTATTACAAAGGAACAATCGACTTAGCAGGAAATGTTGCAGGTTTAGTTTCGGGTGCAAATATTCGAAAAGGTGATACTATTAAATTATTCGATGTACCGTTTAGTCAATTTATCAAAATAGAGAATGATTTCAGGCATTATTATAAATTAGGTCCCGATTCTCAAATAGCTAGTCGAATTATTGCAGGTGCTGGATTTGCATATGGAAACTCTCGTGAAATGCCCTTTATCAAACAATTCTTCATTGGTGGAACCAATAGTTTACGCGCTTTTAGAGCACGTTCTATCGGACCGGGAAGTTTTGACGGTGCTTCAACAAATACCAATACGTTTTTACCCGATCAATCTGGTGATTTAAAATTGGAATTCAATACCGAATACCGAGCTAAAATTTACGGATTAGTGAAAGGAGCGCTATTTATAGATGCTGGGAACATATGGCTATTGAATGAGAATCCAGATAAACCGGGAGCTACATTTTCGAAAAAATTTCTGAGTGAAATAGCCGTAGGAGCTGGTGCTGGATTGCGTTTTGATTTCTCATTTCTGATACTGAGAACAGATCTTGCCTTCCCTATTCGAAAACCATATTTGCCTAATGGCAATCGTTGGGTTTTAGACCAAATCAGTTTTGGAAATGGTTCATGGCGCAAAGAAAATTTAATTTTCAATTTGGCTATTGGCTATCCATTTTAAAACAATACAATCTGGATAAAAAAAAGAGCACGAAAATACCGTGCTCTTTTTGTATAATAACTAATCAAGGCGTAAAATCTTTTTTTGTGCCGTTAGGCACTAAATATTGGTAGTAATTGGGTTTGAAATTCGTTAGCGTGCCGAAGGTACGCTACATTTATGTTTTTGTTGCGTACCTACGGCACGCTAAATTCGCTTCAAATGTTGTGTTTTTTTTACCAATATTTAGTACCTAACGGCACAATTTAACTATTAATTCCCATAATAAATTATCCAGTTTAAGTTTACCAAGAATAAGGCATTGCTAAATAATAAAATTCCGTTTTCCCAGAAACCTCTAAATAACGGATTATCTACCATGTAAATAACTGCTCCATTTTCCTTTTTATCTACAGCAAAACTCACCGTATTGTTTAGTTTCTTTTTAATTTCATTACCGACAAATCCATAACTTTTATACTCTTTTGGTACATAAACAACATTTATTGCCTTTTTCAATAATGAATAATGCCTGTCATCTGTTTTTAGACTAAAATATTTATCTCCCAAACCAAAAGACATTGGATGTGTTTTATTCAACAAATTCTCGATGATGGCACCAGGAATTGATTTCGATATGTACCTTGGTTCTGTTTCTTGGAAATCTAAAAAGCGCTCTTTTAACGCCTCTTCTTCAGCTTCTTTTTCAGAACTCAATTTTTCTTCCTCCGAAGCAAAAGGACTCAGAGCATATCCTTCTTTACCTTCAAATAAGCTAAGTGCACTATTCATTGCAATCAATTTTCCGCCGTTATTTACCCACGCTCCAATTTGTTTTTGTTGCTCTTCGGAGAAATCATAATAGCCATCAGGTAAAATCAAGGTATTGTAATCGTATAATTTAATTCTTTTCAAATTATCAGCATCAACTACACTTACGGGATACCCCAATGTTTCTTCTAAGTAGTACCAAACAGCACCAAATTCAGTAGACCCGACTCCTTTTCCTGATAATAATACAATTTTAGGCGCTTTTAGTAAATTAAAATTCTCGCCTCCTACATCTTTTGAATTAGATGAAAAACCAGTTAAAATGTAATTAAAATCTGTTTTTATTTTTACCAATTCAGTTATCGTTTTTTCAAAATCAGATACTTTGGGATTATCAGTTTTTGTGATTAGCAAAACACCTGGTTCCACGGTTTGATCACCGAAAACTGCTTTTTTCATGGCAGATCGTACTTTGATATTATTTTGGTGCAACAAGGACAAAACCTGAGCTGATACTCTATTATTCCAAGGAATATGAAACGCATATACATTTTGAGGTATCGTTTTTTCTTGTATTGCTATAGCCGCTTTTGTTTTGAAAGCAATACTTTTTTTCAACGCATAGCCTTCAACTCCATACGCTAAGGGCAACGCCCAAGCGGTAATATCATAGGATAAGCTGTCATTTAACTTTTGATTCGGTTCAAAAAGTACTTGCGCAAAAACAGCTTTTTGTTGGTCTACTTTTACAATTAAATCATTAGGTTAAATCGTGAAATCTTTCTCTGCTTTGGTATAATAACTAAATCCCGAAGTTTTTTGACTGGCATCAGCATAACTGAATTCCACATTATTCTTTTTCAACAAATCCGCCATTTGAACTAACTTCGGATTGTTTTTCATTACATACATTTTATAATTTCCCTTCACTGTTTTTCGGGAATTATTCATAAAACCTCTGAATCCTTTCAGCAAAACATCTGCTTGGGCTGCTGCCGATTCTACGACAGTTAATACTGCCGTTGCATGATGTGTCAGTCGATCTTTGATCGTTAAATTGATGCCGTTACTCATCACAACCTCTCTTCCCGCTCCTATTCCGCCTTGTTCCAATGTCATTCCTACGGCTCCGTTGTAAGTAGGATAGGTATCGCCATAACTGGGATAAAACAAATCAAATCGCTCTCCTGTGTTGTACATCCAGTTTTGAGCATCAAATTTTTTAGAAATATTTTTACCAAGAGTGTAATGAAAATCTTTTTGATACTTTTCAATGTATTCGTGCAAAGGCTCTGCTGATGGTGGAAAGAAATACGGAGAATCGTACCCCATTTCATGTACATCTGTATGAACTTGTGGCATCCATTGGTTATACAAAGCAATTCGCTGCTGTGACTCCGCTTGCGTTTGCCAAGCCCAGTCTCTATTTAAATCGAAAATATAGTGGTTGTACCTGCCGCCCGGCCACTCTTCCATGTGTTCTCTATCTGACAATTCTGGATGCGTTTTCTTGCCTGAAATTTATCGTAACCAATTTCCGTATCTGGATATCCATCGGGATTGATGCACGGGTCTAGGATCACAATTGTATTTTCTAACCACTTTTTAGTCTCAGCATTCGAAGGATTTACTAATTCGTATGCTACCGTCATAGCGCTTTCAGTTCCTGCAAATTCGTTTCCATGTACATTAAAACTCAACCATACAATTAGTTTATCGCCAATCATTTGCGATTTATTTTGGGACAAACCAATGGCTGCTAAATTGTTATTTCGTATTTGTTCTAAATTGGCCAAATTCTCCGGACTAGAAATAAAATACACACTCAAATCCCGTTGCTCTGGCGTTACACCATACTTCTGATGTTTGATTAAATTGGACTTTTCCGTAAGATGTTTGAAATAATTTTCAGCTTGATGGTAATAGGTAATTTGTTTTCCGTAATTGGGTAAAAACTGGGATGGACTTTGCACTTGCGAATGGGCAATTAATACAAAAGTTAACATTAGATAAAAAGAAAAAACAGTCTTTTTCATATTATTTTGGGTTAGTTATGTTTCAAAAATAGCCATTTACGAACTATTCCACAAGCTAAATTTCGGATTAGTTACATATTGATTATCTTAAACCTCAAGTTTTTATTAATTCATTTTTTGTTGAAGAATACTAAAAATAGAGCACCTTTCGTTATTAAATAAACAATAATAGTAAGTTTTGGATTAGTATCCTTGCTACATTCTATTATATTTGCAAACAACAAAATTCACACTACAGATGGAAGAATGTATCTCAGTTTTTGACATGCTAAAAATTGGTGTTGGGCCTTCAAGCTCGCACACATTAGGGCCTTGGAGAGCTGCAGAGCGGTTTCTTGGCGAATTGCGAAGCGAAAATTTATTTCCTAAAGTCGAGCGCGTAAAAATAGACTTGTACGGTTCCCTTTCCTTAACCGGAAAAGGACATGCCACTGATTTGGCAGTAATGCTAGGGTTAAGCGGACAGGATCCAGAATACATTCCAGTGGAAAATATTGATGCGATAATCAAATCAATTGAAACAAAAAACGAAATCAATTTAGGTAACGAAAAACTAGTTCCTTTTTATTTCCTCCAAGACATCGTTTTCAATAAAAACTTCCTTCCTTTTCATGCCAATGGAATGACTTTTACGGCGTATATGACAGATGATAGTGAGTTCGTTTCTACCTTTTATTCAATTGGTGGCGGATTTGTAGTCAAAGAAGAACGCATTAACGCCAAGAAGAAAATAGAAATAAAATGTGCTTTTCCTTATCCGATTGAGAAAGCAGCCGAACTATTGACGATCTGTAAAATAGAATATAAATCCATTTCAGAAATCGTTTATGAAAATGAAAAATCGATGCGCACCGAAGCAGTTATCGATCATGAATTGATACGCATTTGGAAAACAATGCTCGAATGTATGTACATTGGTTGCCATTCAGAAGGGATTCTTCCCGGAGGTTTAAACGTACGCCGCAGAGCTTTTGATATGCACCAAAACCTCATCGGTTTAGCCAATTATGATTCGCCTCAAAGCTGGCTCGAAGAAATTCGTAAAACCGAGGTGAAGTTTCGCCAAATCTTACAATGGGTAAGTTGTTTTGCCTTAGCTGTAAATGAAGTCAATGCAGCTTTAGGTCGCGTGGTTACAGCACCAACTAATGGTAGCGCAGGAGTTATTCCTGCCGTTTTAATGTATTATTTAGTCATTGAAAACCACAATGCTGGTGAAAAAGAAATCAAACAGTTCCTTATGGTTGCTGGTGAGATAGGTAGTATTTTCAAAAAAGGTTCAACCATATCTGCAGCAATGGGTGGCTGTCAAGCCGAAATAGGTGTATCATCTGCCATGGCAGCGGCGGCTTTGTGCGAATTGATGGGCGGAACTCCCGAACAAGTTTTAATGGCTGCCGAAATCGCGATGGAACATCACTTAGGATTGACTTGTGATCCTATTGGTGGTTTAGTTCAGATTCCTTGTATTGAAAGAAACACAATGGGCGCAATAAAAGCCATCAATGCAGCTGAACTTGCGCTACAAACCGATCCGAAAAATGCTAAAGTACCTTTGGATAAAGTGGTAGACACGATGTGGCAAACCGCAAAGGACATGAACAACAAGTACAAAGAAACATCCGAGGGTGGATTGGCAATTGCCGTAAATATGGCAGATTGCTAACCAAAAAAACACCAAAATTCAAATTTCAAAAATTTAAATGTATTATCCATTGAAATTCAAGTATTTACATTAAATTTGATTTTAAATTTTAAATCAAAAGCCATGGAAATCAATTGGATTATTGTCAGTGTTTTGGCTTTCTTTGTAGTTGTATTTATTATTTTTTTAATCAAAGAAAATCAAAAAGCCAAAAAAAAGTACACCCATTTTTTAAATTCTGATTTCAAAAAAGCAGAAGAAGTAGAAACAGATTTGAATGACGACATCTATTAATTTGTTCTTTTTTAAATTACTTCCTATGTATACGATTGATTGAAAATGAAAATAATTTTGAAAAATTTAAATCGAATTCTAATTCAATTCATCATTCCACATAATTTTTTTGTTTGAAAAAATATTAAAATGAAATAGCTAATGATGTAGTTAAAAATACATTTTGATTGTTAGGTAAATTATTTTTCACAAAGATGTCTTCTTTACTGCTTAAGGATCTAGCTTCTATTCTGAAGATTAGATTATCAGTTGGTAAATAATCAAAATTTGCGGAAAAACCATACGTTTTAAATCCGTTTGGAGTTGTTGATGCAATAATAACTCCTTTTTCATCACTATAATATTCAGCTCTGGCAGCCAACTGTATTTTAGCTGTAGGCTTAATTTGAGCAATTACTACCGGTGAAAACCAAACATCATTTTTATCACTTTTATATGCGTTTTGTTGCGCTCCAATATCAAAACCGGCATGGATAGTTACTTTTTCAGAAACATTGAGCAGTGCATAAAAGTTATTAAAATAGCGCCATTTTCTATCAATATCAGGTTTCTCATTCCCTAAATAAGTACTCCAATTTAAGGTAATTAAAGACGATGGTTTAAAAGTTACCTGCGTTGCAAAAGCGGGTGTTTGATTACCTTCAATTTTCTGGATTCGTTGCCAGCCGTTTAAATACATCGCAGCCAAATACCATTTTTCATTTTTTGAAGTATAGCTAATTTTCAATCCTGCTTCATAATAAGGTGAATTATCCGCTAAAATACTCCTAGTCAATGCCATACAATCTTTTCCAATAGTACTTTCGAAACCAATATGTGATGGCATAATCCCCATATCAATCCATAAATTATGCTTTTTAGAAATCTTTACACCTATGTTGGCTTCGTATATATTTTGCAATAAAGGCTGTTCCGAGCCCAAATTATACTGAGGATATGTCCCCACCATTAAAGCAAAATTCCCTCGAACATTATTCTTTTCATAATTCACTTTTATCAATCCTAAATTTAAATTGACTTCGTTGTGTTTGTTATGACTGTAAATAAATCCCGGTCTTTCATGATTGCTAGGTTTACCAAAATCATAGCTGTAATACATTTCTAAATATCCAGAAAAAGTGAATGAATTTGGTTCTTTTTCGATTTCCTGTGCATTCACTGTTACTAATCCGAAAAAAATTAAAGCGGTAATTATTATTATTTTCATTTTTATTATTTGATATTTGAAATATACACGGTATTACTTAAAGTTAAATCATTGAAATCCGTTAAATTGATTTTTTTTTATAAAAAAATCATACTCCAGTGAACAGTATAAATAATTGATGCATTACTAAGAAAAAGAAAAAAGAGAATAACGATATAATTTTAAAATACAAGTCGAGTATTTATACTTACCCATAATCAACAATTGGTGATTAATTCCTTCGTGTATCAATCAAATGAATGATTTTCCAATTGTTATTTTTTCTAAAAAGCGTAAAAGCATTCACGCCTTTGTGACTTAATTTTCCGTTCACATAAAACTCATAAGGTGTCCAGGCATGGGCCATACTCCCATCTATCTGAATAGCATAACTTAGAATTTTTTCCTGAAACTTCACTTCTTTAGAAATAGAACCGATCGATTTAAAAAACGCTTGCGCGCTTTCATTGGATAATTTAATTCCTTTAGCATTCTCACTTATGGATTGTAAAATCAAAGTTTCGTCACAAAGTCCTTTTAATTGGATTGTATCTTTGGCATGAAAAGCCTCAAAAAAAGTCTCTACTACTTTTTTAATTTCTTGATTTTGAGCCTGCAAACTTACCGATAGAAACAAGGCAAGCATTATTAAAACTTTACGCATAACTATTTTATTTAATTAATTTGACCACCAAAGAAACATTACTATACATTTTTGAGTTAAAAATATACATTTTAGTACCTTTACAATCTCAAAACAACAAATATGTCAGTCGCTAAAAAAGATTACAAAAGGATTACTACAAAATCATTGATAGAAATGAAAGCCAATGGCGAGAAAATATCTATGCTTACCGCCTATGACTTTACGATGGCAAAGATAGTCGATACGGCAGGAATTGATGTGATTTTAGTAGGCGACTCGGCATCAAATGTAATGGCTGGTCACGAGACTACCCTACCCATAACTCTAGACCAGATGATTTATCACGCATCCTCAGTGGTAAGAGCAATCGAAAGGGCATTGGTTGTTGTAGATTTGCCTTTTGGAAGCTATCAATCTGATCCAAAAGAAGCCCTGCGTTCCTCTATTAGAATCATGAAGGAAAGCGGAGGTCATGCCGTAAAACTAGAGGGTGGAAAAGAAATTAAAGAGTCCATTAAAAAAATATTAAACGCCGGAATTCCAGTGATGGGACATTTGGGTTTAACCCCACAATCGATCTATAAATTTGGAACCTACACTGTTCGAGCCAAAGAGGATGAAGAAGCGGATAAACTTATTGAAGATGCCAAATTATTAGAACGTTTGGGTTGTTTTGCATTAGTATTAGAAAAAATTCCTGCGCATTTAGCTGAAAAAGTGGCGCAAAGTATTGCAATTCCAGTAATTGGTATTGGAGCTGGTGGTGGTGTAGATGGTCAGGTTTTGGTAATTCACGATATGTTAGGAATGAATAATGAATTTAGTCCACGATTTTTGAGAAGGTATATGGATTTATATGACGGAATGACAAAAGCCATTGGACAATATGTTGCCGATGTAAAATCAAGTGATTTCCCAAATTCCAGCGAACAATATTAAAATTAGACTTCTTAGATTATTGGATTGTTAGACTAGAAAAAGTAGAAATGCATCGATTTAAGGATTTAGAGATTTGGAAAAAAAGTAGATTTTTTTGTTCTGAAATTTATAAAGTTACTTTGTCTTTTCCAAACGAAGAAAGTCTAACTTATCTAAATATCTAAGAAGTCTAAAAATCTAAAATCCAAATGAAAATAGTTTCGAATAAAAATAACCTTCAAATTCTTCACGAAGACAACCATCTTATTGTGGTCAACAAGCGTGTAGGCGATATTGTGCAAGGTGATAAAACGGGTGACAAACCCTTATCTGATGTGGTGAAAGAATACATCAAAGATAAGTATAGCAAACCTGGCGAAGTTTTTCTGGGTGTAGTGCATCGCTTGGACCGCCCTACAACTGGAATAGTCGTTTTTGCGCGAACCAGCAAAGCGTTGACACGAATGAATGAATTATTCAGTAACAGGGAAACTCAAAAAACGTATTGGTGTATTGTCAAAAACAAACCGGTTGCATCAGAAGATAAATTGGTTCATTATTTAAAAAGAAACGAAAAAAACAATACTTCAAAAGCCCATCTAAAAGAAGTTCCTGAAAGTAAAATAGCCAGTTTAGATTATAAAATCATCAAAGAGCTCAATAATTATTTTGCGCTTGAAATCAATCTGCATACTGGAAGACACCATCAAATTAGAGCACAACTTTCGGCTATTGGTTCTCCTATAAAAGGCGATTTAAAATACGGTTTTGACCGAAGCAATCCCGATGGAGGCATTCATTTACATGCCTGTAAATTAGTTTTTGTACATCCTGTTACCAAAGAAAATTTAGAAATTTTAGCCCCAACTCCAGATGACGTAATTTGGAATGCAATCTAGAAAACTCAATTCCTCAACAACTGTTGTCATTGTGTCTCACTACAGCAAAATCTAACTAGAATGGTCAACAACGATTTTCCAACCTTCTTTAAATTTTTCTACTAGTAAAGTAAAAAATCCTTTTTGTTCCCCTTTTTCCATTTGCAAATTCCAAGCACCTAAAACAAAGGCATGTTTGTTATCTATCATTTTAATTTGTTTAATATCAAAAGTTAAAGTACCCATGGCGGCTTTGTCAGGATAGACTTGCTGATAAATCTCTAAGTTTTTTTGCCAGCCGTAAAATGGTCCTGTTTTTCCAACAAATACCAAAGAATCGGATTTTATATACCCTTGCATATATCCAATCATATCGCCATTATTCCAATCTAAACGTTGCTTTTCTAAGGCTGCTTTAATTTCTTTCTTTTGCGCAATTGATAAATAACTACAAAATAAGAACAGTATTGATAATATGATTTTCTTCATTTTTTTAAGATTTGCATTGAATTTAACTTTATTTGGACAACCTTTATCCCTTTTCAGGAACCAAATATATTCAAAATATCATGTTCATTCCCATTTAATTTTATGAAACAGTGTAACATAAAAATACTTGAACTGCTATTTAATGTTTGTATAATTTAACTTCATATTAAATACAGCATTAACTATTTAAACCTATACACTGCATGAATTCACATTAACTATAAAAAATAGTTTTGATTCATATTGCTCTCAAACGAAATATGAAAATCTTGGCACCAACACCTTATGATGTAATCTAGAACGTCCTATAAGTATCAAAGAAAAAAAAAGATAACCAACGCACAGCTAAAAAAATGAATAAAATCCTGTTTTTTTATTTTAGTACCCAAAGAAAGTTGCTATCAGTTAATAATTATGTAATTTTAAATTAAAATCAGCTTATGAATCTCTATACCGATATAAAATACCGCAAAGAATCGCTTAAAAAATTATTGCATGTCATTACAAAATATGAAGAGGAGATCATCAAAGCTTTGTATAATGATTTTAAAAAACCTGCTTTTGAAGCCGTTTTAACAGAGACTAATTATGTTATCTCTGATTTAAAAGAAACTATTAAGAATATTGATTCTTGGGCAAAGCCAAAAAAAGTTTCAGCTTCACTTCTAAATTTTCCTTCTTCGGATTATATCTATAGTGAACCTTACGGCCATGTTTTAATTATTGCTCCGTGGAATTATCCGTTTCAATTGGCTTTATGTCCGCTTGTTGCCGCTGTTGCTGCTGGAAACAGAGTAACCTTGAAACCATCTGAACTAACTCCAAATACCTCTTTAATCATATCGAAAATAGTAAGTGAAACCTTCTCAACTGATGACGTTACAGTCAAAACGGGTGATGCGACTGTCGCTGCAGCATTGTTAAATCAACGTTGGGATTATATCTTTTTTACAGGAAGTGTGGCAGTTGGTAAAATAGTGGCCAAAGCAGCAGCCGAATACCTAACACCCGTTACACTTGAATTAGGAGGGAAAAGCCCCTGTATTATTGATGAAACAGCAGATATAGCATTAAGTGCACGTCGAATAGTTTGGGGAAAAATTATTAATGCGGGACAAACCTGTGTTGCTCCAGATTACATATTGGTTCACCATACCATCAAAGATAAATTCATAAAACATACAATTGAAGAAATTGAGAAAGCACTTGGTACAAATCCAGAGGAATCTGCCGATTTTGCTCGAATTGTCAATTTAAAAAACTGGCAGCGTCAGATCAATTTATTGGAGAATCAAGAAATACTTTATGGAGGGAAATCCAATCAAGAAACTTTTTACATTGCCCCTACTTTACTGAATGAACCCAAAATGGATAGTTTGGTTATGAAAGAAGAAATTTTTGGACCAATTCTCCCTATTATTTCGTTTAAAACGAAAGTGGATATTGAAAAAATAGTTTCCAGTTTTGAGAAACCGCTATCATTATATTTATTTTCCCAAAATAAGTCTTTTATTGATGAAGTCTTGCAAAAATATTCCTTTGGCGGTGGTTGTATAAATGATACGGTTATTCATTTAGTCAATAATCGACTTCCTTTTGGAGGCGTTGGCAATTCGGGTATGGGCGCTTATCATGGAAAATTGAGTTTTGATATTTTTTCACATAAAAAAGCAATTGTAAAAAGAGGAACTTGGCTGGATTTGCCGTTGCGTTATGCTCCATACAAAGATAAATTGACAACCATTCAAAAAGTACTAAAATGGTTGTAAATAATGAAAAGTCCATTAGCGAAGCTATTAAATACCGTCGGTCTGTTCGCGTTTTTAAATCGGAACCGATTGATGAACAAAAAGTAAAAGAATGCATTGTACTTGCTTCTCTTGCGCCAACGAGCAGCAACATGCAACTTTGGGAATTTTATCATATTGTTAGACCAGCCCTAATTCAAGAAATAGCCACCGCTAGTTTTGATCAAAATGCTGCCAAAACTGCACAACAAATGGTTATAGTTGTAGTGCGAAAAGATTTATGGCGACAAAGAGCTCAATCGAATATTGATTATTTAAAAACACTGTACGGCCACAAACCAACTGCTGACTATTCTAAAAGAGAAAAATTTGCCTTGAATTATTACCAAAAAATAATTCCTACACTATATTTCGATTTTTTGGGTATTGTCGGAATGATAAAATTTCTAGCATTTCAAATTATCGGCCTTATAAAACCCATCTACAGACAGGCGAGACAAAGCGATATGCGCATAGTCGCACATAAAAGCGCTGGACTGGCTGCACAAAATTTTATGATTAGTATGGCTGCTATTAATTATGATACTTGCCCAATGGAAGGATTTGATTCACTTAGAATTAAAAAAATATTACATTTGCCTGCAAATACAGAAATAAATATGATTTTGAGTTGCGGAATACGAGATGCACAAGGCATTTACGGAGAACGATTTAGAATTCCTTTTGACGAAGTCTATTTTAAGAGATAACTATTTATAAACCAATTAATAACAAAAACCAAATGAACAAAACTGCACAAAACCGAATTGAAGACATCAAAAAAAATGGGTACACCATAGATTTTGGAAATGTTTTTAACCTTGCTTTCGAAAACTATAAAAAAATCGCACTCTATGGCGGCCTCGTATTTTTTGTTTTTGCAGTATTGTTTAGCCTCATAGGGATTGCTGTACTTTTTTCTATTTTTGGTACTGAAACTATTTTAGAAAATTTAAAGCCAGATCGTTTTAAACCCGAAAATATGGATGTAAATACTATATTAATTTTTTCGGCATTTTCCCTTTTAATCAGGTGCTTATTGAGTCCGTTTTCTGGTGGATTAATCAAAATGGCCTATTGTGCCGAAAGAGACGAGGAATTTCATGTATCAACTATGTTTGAATATTACAAAGCCCCTTATTTCACAGAACTTTTTGTTGCAACATTTTTAATTACTCTGACGAATACCGTAATAAGTCGCACACTTAATTACATCCAAATACCAATTCTGGATGTGGTCGTTTCAGTTACTATAGGATTATTTACCATTATGATGATTCCGCTAATTATTTTTGGAAATTTAAAAGCTCTTGAAGCCATTCAGGCGAGTATTTTAATTGTTTCTAAACAACCTTTAGTGTTACTAAGGCTACTTGTGGTAGGTTCAATAGCAACAATGGTAGGTTTTATAGGATGCTGCATTGGTATCTTTTTTACATTGCCTTTTATCTATTCCCTATATTTTGCAATTTACAGCGAGATTATAGGATTTGATCCTGAGGATGAAATTACCATCTAAATTTCATTGTAGACGAAAAAGCCAAAATTTATAAAAATTAAATTTTGGCTTTTTAATTAAAAATAAATGCTTATTTTGGTTAATACAAATAGAAACGTTCCAAATCTCTTCATTCAACCTATTTAAAAAAAACCTATGGCTTTATGCTTTAGCTTATTTTCTCTATGCAACTCAAATTTAGTTTTATTTTGGGCGATTAATCTATTGGGAGTTAATGTACTTTTTTATATTTTTATTCCTCTTTTAATTCTTTTTCTAATTTTTAAAATTAGTCAAATAAAAACAGGATTAAAAACAAATGTCTTGGAGCAAACAGCCAAAGCGATAACCTTAAAAAAGGAATATCAAATTTACCTCTTGTTCCTAGGTATAATATTGCCCATAATTGAAATTACCTTTGAATTTTTAAAAATACGACCAAAAAGCATACTGATTATAAACCTAAGCATTGGATTTATATTACTGTTTTTATACTTCTTAAGTACAAAGAGTAAATGGATTTTTGCCCATATACAACAAATTTTTACAGCCTGTTTTTTTCTTTATTTTGCATCTATTTCAAGAAATGTAATTGTATCACCTACAGATCTTATGCCCATTGTAGCATTTGTAGTTGCATTATTTTTTTCATATCGTGTCCTTAAGTCAAAAAAACTTTATTGCAGTTTCATCGCTCTACTGTTCCTGTATTTTGTAATTGTTACGATTTTTAAATTTTTACCTTTTAAAACTGTACTCGTATTGTTTACTAATTCTATAATAATTGTACTTATAAATTATATTCAAGACATACTTTTGCTTAGCAGTAGCGATCAATTTAGATTCAACAATCAAATTATCAATAAAGGTAATTCACTTGTTTTGGCTACCAATCGAAAAGGGGAAGTTGTTTTTTGCAGTGAGAATGTAGAAACTATTTTAGGCTACACTGTTGACCAAGTTATGGGTTTGGGGTACTGGAAATTAACCGAAGATACCGAATTTTATGGAGAAGAATATCATACAAAGTTCCTAGCGGATAGAATGTTTATTAGAAAAATTAAATGTAAAAATGGCACCTATAAACTCATACAGTGGAACGATAAAAAATTTTCTGAAGACTTAATTATCGGAATTGGTCAGGATGTAACTCATGAAATTCACTTACAAAACCAATATAAAAATTTAATTCAAAATGCAATTGATATTATTTTTGAAGTAAATGAAATTGGTAATTTCAAATTTGTAAATGATTTTACATTAAAATCGTTAGGATTTAAGAAACGAGAATTAATAAACAAACATTATTTAGAATTCATACGCGAAGATTTCCGAGATAGCATCAAAGTTTTTTATCGAAACTTATCTGAACACGGACAAAATTTTCCAACAATTGAATTTCCCCTCCTCAGGAAAGACGGAAAAGAACTTTGGGTTTCACAAAAAGTAATTGTAAATCGAAATGAAAAAGGACAAATTATAGGATATTCAGGAATTGCCAGAGATATAACAAAAATTAAAGATGTTGAACTTGAAAATGAAATCCGACACAAAAAAATAGAGTTGTATAATCAAACCATCAAAAATTTAGCATCAACCAACTTTAGTGAGTATAATAATCTAGATTTTAGTATCAAACTAATAATTGAATCTGCTGCTAAAGCTACAAAATGCAATCGCGTAAGTTACTGGAGATACTCCCAAGACACTTTTACTTGTGAAAATTTATATATTTTAGAAACTAATAGCTTTACTAAAGGCAAAATTTTAGAAAAAAATAAATACCCTATTTATTTTGAAGCCATTAAAAATAACAAGTTAATTTGTGCTTCAAACGTTACTATTGCTCAGGAGCTTTCAGAGTTTAAAGACGACTATTTTGTAAAATATAATATTCAATCACTGCTTGATTTGCCAATTTCAGT
Source organism: Flavobacterium frigidum (assembly GCF_048286735.1). GTDB lineage: Bacteria > Bacteroidota > Bacteroidia > Flavobacteriales > Flavobacteriaceae > Flavobacterium. The sequence goes on from NZ_JBLVPU010000003.1 coordinate 169,336, forward strand.
AAATGGAAAACTAACGGGACTAATTTGTTTTGAAACTACTAAAAACAAAATAAATTGGGATAATGATGATATTAATTTTACTAGAACAATTTCTGATATAATCTCATTGACAATAATCTCACATAGTAGATATGAAACGGAGAAAAAGCTTGAATACAAGAGTGATCTTTTATCAGCGATGACCTTGTGCACAGAGAAATTTTTAAATAGTAATGACATCAACGCTATTTTCTCTGACGTACTTGTTATTATGGGAAAAGCGACTAATTCTCATAGAGCATATTACTATGAAAATGATAAAACAAATGGATTCATAAGTCAAAAATACCGGTGGATCATACATAATATAAAATTGACTGAAAACAATGTAAAACTTCAAAATCTGCCCCATGAATATTTCGAAGAGCTAATAACACCGCTTCTTGATAATAAAATATACAGAGCAATCATAACGAAGATTGAAAACGATTCTCTAAGAAAAAAATTAATAGATGTAGATGTCGTGTCTGTAATTCTCTTTCCAATTTTTGTCAGAAATAAATTTCATGGCTTTTTAGGATTTGATGACACTCAAAACGAAAGAATATGGTCTGATGACGAAGTTAATATTTTGAAAACTTTGGCTAGAAATATTGCATCCTCAATTGAACGTATTGCAAACGAAACAGCGATTAACGAAAGTGAAGAAAAATTCCGCTTACTTGCCAACAACATTCCAGGTACAGTTTATTTGTCTCACTACGATGAATACAATACTAAGATTTATATTAATGATGAAATAGAAAAACTAACCGGATATCCTAAATCTAGTTTTCTGAATAATGAGTTGTCATTCATTGACTTGATCCATCCAGACGACAAAATAAGTACTATTGAAGGACAAAAAAATGCAATTGAAAATAAAAAAGCCATTCACTTAACCTACAGAATTGTGCATAAAAAAAAGCATATTGTTTGGGTAGAGGAGTTTGGAGATGCTATTTATAAAGATGGAAAAATTGCCTTTATCGAAGGTATTTTCATAGATATTACGGAACGAAAAAAGAATGAAACAGTATTGCAACAAAAAGAATTAGCAGAGGCGGCCAATAAAGCAAAATCTGAATTTTTAGCAAATATGAGTCACGAAATTCGAACACCGCTAAATGGAATTATCGGATTTACTGATTTATTAATGAAAACAAATTTAGGAGCTACGCAAGAAAAATATATTAAAACCGTAAATCAATCAGCACTCTCTTTATTGGATATTATCAATGATATCCTAGATTTCTCCAAAATAGAATCAGGTAAATTAGATTTGTTTATTGAGCAATATAATATTGGTGAAATGTTAAATCAAATTATTGATTTGATACTGTATGAATCCAATCAAAAAAAATTAAATCTAAACCTCAATTTATCGCCTGATGTACCGGCATATTTTTGGGTAGACAGTATGCGCTTGAAACAAATATTGATCAACCTATTGGCAAATGCAGTAAAATTTACTGAAAAAGGATCTATACTTTTAAAAGTTACTGTTTTGAATAAAACAGACGATACCCATGCAGTAATTCGTTTTGCAGTAACAGATACTGGAATCGGAATTTTAGAAAAAAATAAAAAGAAAATATTTAAGGCTTTTACGCAAGAAGACAGTTCGACCACTAGAAAATTTGGTGGTACTGGCTTAGGTTTAACCATTTCTAATCAATTATTAGGGTTAATGAATAGTCGCTTACAACTCGAAAGTCAAATTGATGTGGGTAGTACTTTCTATTTTGATCTAGAGGTACAAACAAGCAATGAGCCTACAAAAAAAAATAGCGTATTTGAAACCGATTTTGATGCCAGCAAAAACAAGGTTGTTGAAAAAAGCCTGAACAATAAAAAATTAAAAATTATGATTGTTGAAGATAACAAAGTGAATATGTTATTGCTGAAAACGATCCTAAGAAATTTAGAAATTCATCCCACAATTTTTGAGGTTTCTAATGGAGAAGAGGCTGTAGATCAATTCGATACTATTCAACCAGATTTAATTTTCATGGACATACAAATGCCCATCATGAACGGATACGAAGCTACTCAAATTATTAGAACTTTACCATCAGGTCAAAATGTGCCCATCATAGCAATAACGGCTGGTACTGAAAAAGAAGAAAAAGCAAAATGCATTGCGGCCGGAATGAATGATTACATCCCGAAGCCCATAATTAAAGGAATTATTGAAGATATTATTACAAAGTGGACACATTAATATTGCAAAAAAAATAGAAAGCAGTTTATTAAACCTATTTTACCTTAGTATTACTATTTAGATCAAGAATAATAACTATTAAAAATAAATAAAAACACAAACTGTAAATTATATAAATACTAATAATCAATACAAAATTTCTTGCTATTAAAATTTTATACCTTTCGGTCGAATAGCTAATTATTAATCTTAAATTTATTAAACATGAAATGGAGCGGTAGAAGACAAAGTGACAATATGGAAGACCGAAGAGGAATGTCCTCTGGAGGAAAAACAATAGTAGGCGGTGGAATCATCGGAATTGTAATTCTATTATTGAATACTTTTGGTGGAGAAAATGCACAAATGCTAACTCCAATATTAGAACAATTCAACCAAGGACAAAGTGCTCCTACTGAACAAAGAGACTTAACTGCAGCCGAAATTGAAGAAGGCAAATTTATCAAAACCCTTTTAGCTGATAATGAAGATATTTGGGCAAAAATATTCCAAGAAAACAACATGCAGTTTAAAAATCCAAAACTGGTATTATTTACTGGAGCTGTCGAAACTGCCTGTGGAAATGCCACATCTGCTTCAGGACCTTTTTATTGTCCTGCTGATCAAAAAGTGTACATGGACTTAAAATTTTTTGAAGAGCTAAAAACAAGATTCGGAGCTCAAGGAGGCGATTTTGCAACAGCGTATGTAATTGCACATGAGATAGGACACCATGTACAAACGTTGCTTGGCACTTCCGCTAAAATGAGACAAATGCAAGAAGGGAAAAGCACAGCCGAAGCCAATAAATTATCAGTGGCTTTAGAACTGCAAGCTGATTTTTATGCAGGAGTTTGGACGCATTACAACCAAAAAATGAACAATTTCTTGGAGGAAGGCGATATTGATGAAGCTTTAAGTGCAGCACATGCAGTTGGTGATGATGCAATTCAGGCCAAAATTCAAGGACATATTGTTCCAGAATCCTTTACACACGGAACTTCGGCGCAACGTAAAGCATGGTTTATGAAAGGCTATAAATCCGGAGACATCAATCAAGGCGATACTTTTGCAGAAATAAGATAAATTAAAAGTCAATTAGAATTTAAAATCGAGATAGTCTCCCGATTTTTTATTTTAAAATTTACTTATTTAAATTTTTATTGTTTTAATCCTAAAATATATCCAACTAAAATTCCATTCATCGATACAGTTTTAACATTTAACTTAATTAAAATTCCATCTGTCTAAAATGATTAGTAGCCCACTTTTTTATAAGTACGTTTATATAAAATAATCAAATAAAAAATGGAAAACACGAATCAAATAGGAATATGGATGGACCACTCTATTGCTTATTTAATGGAATTTAATACTATGCCATTTGAAATTCAAATAATAGAATGTGACTTAACAGTGGACGAAAAAAAAAGTAATCCATATAGAAAAAAAACAAAAAATAGAGATATCAAGAGAAAGTATAAATACTATAATCAGATTGGAAACGCAATCATAAACTATGATAAAATAATACTATTTGGGCCTTCTGAATCTAAAATTGATTTTTTTGATGCTCTAAGTGAAGATGAACGTTTTTATAAATTGAAGATTGAAATAAAAGAAACTGATAAAATGAATGTAAATCAACAACACGCTTTTATCACTCAATATTTCGTTCAGTAATGTTACATGATATAAATCTAACTAGTACTACGGCATTTAAATTTATACTAGCACAGACTTAACATCTTGTAAATTAATTCTAACAATAAGGTTATATTCAAACAAAGTCAAACAATAAAAACCAGATAGAAAAAATTAGCAGTACCTTTGCCCCCACTTAAAGAAGTAAACTAAATAATTGTGTTTGCTTCATAAACACCATTTATGTCATTTAATTCCTTAGGCTTATCTGATGCTTTACTTAAAGCCATCAGCAAAAAAGGGTATACAACCCCATCTCCAATACAACAAAAAGCAATTCCCCCAATTTTAGAAGGTAAAGATGTTTTAGCATCTGCACAAACAGGAACAGGAAAAACTGCCGGTTTTACATTACCTATTCTGCAAATATTATCACAAGGTCAACAATTGCGACAAAGACCTATTCGTGCCTTAATATTGACTCCAACCAGAGAATTAGCTGCACAAATATTGGCCAATATCAAAGAATACAGTGAATTTTTAGACCTAAAAAGCACCGTAATTTTTGGTGGCGTAAACCAGAATCCACAAGTAACACAACTGCGTCAGGGAATAGATATTTTAGTGGCCACTCCAGGTCGATTAATCGATTTGCAAAACCAAGGTTTAATATCACTTGCCAAAGTAGAAATCTTAGTTTTAGATGAAGCAGACCGCATGCTGGACATGGGTTTTTTACGAGACATTGAACGAATCTTGAAAGTATTACCTTCTAAAAGACAAAACTTACTGTTTTCGGCAACTTTTTCAAAAGACATCAAGAAATTGGCCATGGGCATTTTGCACCAACCCGTTCATGTGGAAGCAACTCCGGAAAACACGACAGTGGATGCTATTATCCAAAAAGTATATCCTGTCGCCAAAGAGAAAAAAACAGAACTAATCATTAAACTGATTACAGAAGGAAACTGGAAACAAATTTTGGTTTTCACCCGTACCAAGCAAGGCGCTAATAAATTAACGGAAAGCATGATTAGTGCCGGAATCAAAGCAGCTGCGATTCATGGAAATAAAGGACAAGGCGCCCGTACCAAAGCCTTAGCGGGCTTCAAAGACGGAACCCTAACCGCTTTAATCGCAACTGATATTGCCGCGCGAGGTCTGGACATCCCGTTATTACCGCATGTTGTCAATTTTGAATTGCCTAATATCCCCGAAGATTACGTTCACCGCATTGGTAGAACAGGAAGAGCCGGAGCAAGCGGAGAAGCTATTTCGTTATTCAGTCCAGACGAAACGGTTTTTTTGCGTGATATAGAAAAATTAGTAGGTTTGAATTTGCCTAAAGAAAACATCAGAGGTTTCGAGCCAGATCCTAATGCTTCCAAAGAACCAATCAAACAAGGACAAGGAAGACAACAACGCGATTCAACTCCGCGAAAACCAAAAACAGACACTACAAACCGAAGCAGTAACAATAGTTTTGGTCCAAGACGCCCGAGTCAAAATAATGACCGACGTTCTAATAGATAATTAATTTTTATTCTTTTTTAGGAGCAGAACGAGTTCGTTTTTAAGAACGCATGTCCCGCTATACATTACAAACCTTCTTAGAGCTGAACACCAGCTCTAAGAAGGTTTTTCATTGCAAACGTAGTTCACTGAACTCCACTTAAAATAAAAGTTAAGTGAAGTAATCGGGGCTATTTAGAGCGTTTTTAATTTCATAATATCATTTTGCAAATTCATACAATAAATCTAGAATTGATCGACAACTTGTAAAAAAAATCAATATATTTGGAATAAATACTACAACTCTTGTCATATACTCTACCCCAAATTGTTGGATTAGTTTGATTTTATCGAAAATATAAAAAGTAGTTAGGTGCTAAAATTACTGAGAAGGTAATATACATTTGTTAACAACAAAAAGATATGAATCCAAAAGTACAAAATTCAATTTTTGCTATAATACATTATTTCTACTACTTGATTCTTTTCATATTTGGATTCGCTTTCTTTTGTCTTCTTCACATGATTAGAATAAAAATTTTGGCATACTTTGATTTTAATATTTTTTTGCTCTATTTATCAGCAATTGTTTTTTTAGGAATTTTTGCAGGTTGTCTTAATATGTCTATTTTCTTTCACAATTTTATTAAAAAAAGATGGTTCCAAAAATTTGAAAAATATAGAAAACCTACATATTGTGAATTATATGGAGAAGACTATCCAAAGCCACTTTTTTCAGATTTTAGCTTAACTAGAGAAGAATATATTGAACTTTTAATGTGTAATAAAAATAATCCTAAGGTAAAAGCGTATAAAAATTCATTAAAAATTTATCATAAAATAAATAATGAAAAATGGCTTAAATCTCAATAAACTATCGCGCTAACATCAATAAGCAAGATTGCGACTTTATTCTGTACATGAAAAATGGAATCTGTGAAACAGAAACGTGAAAAGTTTACTGATAAAAACGTAATTTCGATAATACAACCAGCACCTAACACACATTTTGCTATATTTGGATTCTTAGTGGAACTACTATTTTAATTCGCATTTTCGTTTAACCGAAAATACTCGTTTTCAAAAGTTGCCAAACACAGCAAATTTCCGGAATGTTGGCCATCAACTTGACGAACCCTAAAAAAAAAGATTTATGACAGAATCAGAATTTGAAAAATCATTTCAACAATCAAACCGGATTATATTTTTTAAAACAGAAAATTATAATGTTGAACCACCAGTAATATCAATAGTTTTTGATAACGCTTTAAATGGAATTAATGCTTATAATTATTTAGTTGAGAATTTAACAAAAGATGAACTAAGTCTTGTCTTTAGAATTAAAAATAATGAAAAATTAAACTTGAGTTTAATTGATAAAAAAAGTTCTAAAATATATAATATTGATAATCTTAAATTCAACAAAAAAGAATATGATGATTTTCAAGAAAATGGAAAATTCGGCAAATATTGTATATTTTGCATTTCTGAAGTTATTAATAATCAAATTATTTTTAAATTAAATGAAGGAACTTCTCCACTTATGGTTTCAGAACTAAACTTCGCTTAATAATATGGAACATATATATAAAGAATTAGTTACAGAAATAAAATCTTTAATAGAAACTGAAAAATTTATTTATGAAAATGTTATTGAAAACATACAGAACATAAGTAATTATTTAGAAACTAATAAAAAAGAAAGATTACTTAATGTTGCAACACGAATAAATGAGGAGCATAAAAAAATATTATTAGAAAAAATCACATCCAAGATTGACAATAATATTTTAGATAAAAACTATGAACACTTAAATAATGAAAATCTAAATATCAAAATAAATAAAAGAATGGATGAAATTGGAGATGCAAACTTTGAATTAATGTCTAATACAGAAAAGAAAGAAATTGACAAAAAACTAAATGATTTAGATAGTATAAAAGAAACTATTAAAACAAATAAATATTAATAGAAACTGAACGGCTAACACAGGTTTACAGCAATGGCTTGGACTTGGTTTTTTCTTGCGAAAAAAACACAGATAATATTAATTTGGTTTTGTAAAGTTTAGTTTTTATTCTTAAACCATTGACACGATTGCGCTCGAATTATCGATTTTGCAGAGGTTAAATTTGTGAAATCAAAAGTCGTTAATCAAAAATCTCAACGCTACTCCTTTTCATATTGAAAACTATTGTTTCCAAATACAACAATAATTTAAAGCATGACTTTACAAATTAGTATGCTATTCATAGGTATTCAAATCTACGTTAAGAATAGTACCTACTCTGCTAAACTCTTCATTAATCTTTGCATTCAAGATAAGTGGTTCATTTGTTACTGGATGATTAAAAATTAATTGATGCGCATGAAGCATCATTCCTGTCAGTTCAAAATTCTCCAACCATAATTTATTTTGTTTGTTACAACCATGCGGACGACTTCCTAAAATGGGATGAAAAATATGTTTGAAATGTTTTCGTAATTGATGCATCCGTCCAGTTTCAGGAATCGCTTCTACCAAACAATATCGTGACGTTGGTTTATTGTTAAATTCTAACTCAATTTCGGTAGTTTGCAACCGATGAAAGTAGGTTATTGCATTTTGTATAATGCCATCATCATTGGTTAAATCGTAATCAATCGTTAGTTCTTCGGGTGACCACCCCCGTAAAATTGTTAAGTATTTTTTTTCGACTTCGCGTGTCGCAAAACGATCATTCATAATTTTTAAAACTTCCTTATCCAACGCAAATAACAAGACACCAGATGTTTTGCGATCTAACCGATGAATAGGATAAACGTGTTGCCCTCCTATTTGATTTCTCAATTCTTGAATAGCATAAACTTTTGCATCGCGCGCATAAAATGATTTGTGGACTAACAATCCACTTGGTTTATTAATTGCAATAATATATTCGTCTTGGTACAGAATTTCTAACATTTGGCAAAAATAAAAGAGATTTCTCCCGAAATCTCTTTTTTGACGTATTTATTTCTATACTTTTTTTTCCCACAATAGCACGAGCGAATTCTAAATTTTCTAGCCGTGAAACATCTGAAATCAAAAATTGTTAATCAAAAATCTGTAATCAATTTTAACCCAACCAACCATCACGATCCAAACTTCTATACTGAATCGCTTCGGCAATATGACTCGAAACCACTACTGGAGCAGCATCAAGATCAGCGATAGTTCTGGCCACTTTCAAAATACGATCATACGCCCGAGCCGATAGATTCAATCGTTCCATTGCGGTTTTCAATAATTGCTTGGAAACATCATCCAAAGCGCAATGTTCCCGTATGTGTTTGGTGTTCATTTGGGCATTGTAATGAATGTGATCCATTTGCTCAAAGCGTACTGTTTGAATTTCTCTTGCTGCAGTCACTCGTTTCCGGATATCAACACTGCTTTCTGCTTTTTGATCATCGGATAATTTTTCAAAAGGAACGGGCGTCACTTCTATATGAATATCAATTCTATCTAATAAAGGTCCCGAAATTTTACTCAAATACCGTTGCATTTCGTGTGGCGAAGAAGTTTGTGGCGAATCTGGATCGTTAAAAAAACCGCTCGGACTCGGATTCATACTTGCCACCAGCATAAACGAAGACGGATAAGTAACCGTAAACTTGGCTCTCGAAATAGTCACTTCCCTATCTTCCAGTGGTTGACGCATCACTTCTAAAACATCTCTCTTAAATTCTGGCAATTCATCCAGAAATAAAACACCGTTATGCGCCATAGAAATTTCACCCGGTTGCGGATAACTTCCCCCGCCAACTAATGCGACATTCGAAATTGTATGATGTGGACTACGAAATGGCCTTTGATTCATCAAACCGACTTCCTTTAATTTTCCGGCAACACTGTGAATTTTAGTAGTTTCTAGTGCTTCACGCAACGTCATCGGCGGCAAAATACTAGGTAATCGCTTGGCAAGCATTGTTTTTCCTGCGCCTGGCGGACCAATCAAGATGATATTATGTCCTCCGGCAGCTGCAATTTCCATGCAACGCTTGATACTTTCTTGTCCTTTGACATCCGAGAAATCAAATTCTGGAAAATCTAAGGTTTTATAAAATTCGGCTCTCGTGTCAATTGTTGTTGGTTCCAGCGTTCCTTTTCCTTCAAGAAAATCAATAACTTCCTGAACATTTTCGATTCCATAGACATCTAATCCAGCCACAATAGCGGCTTCTTTCACATTTTGCTTTGGAAGAAAAAAACCTTTAAAACCTTCTTCTTTGGCTTTTATCGCAATTGGCAAAGCACCTCGTATTGGTTGAAGACTGCCATCAAGGGAAAGTTCACCCATAATAATATATTTGTCAACATCCTCTGCTTTGATTTGGCCCGAAGCCACCAAAATCCCTATGGTTAAAGTCAAATCATACGCAGAACCTTCTTTTCGTAAATCGGCGGGAGCCATATTGATTGTTATTTTTTTTCCAGGCATAGCGTAGCCGTTGTTTTTAAGTGCTGCCGCTATTCGATAACTACTCTCTTTGATGGCATTATCCGGCAGGCCAACTAAATGGTAACCAATCCCTTTATCCATATTGACTTCTACAGTAATTGTTGTGGCTTCAACACCAAAAACAGCACTCCCAAAAACTTTGACTAACATATTTTACTATTTGTTTCTAAAATTATAAAAACATTTTCAATTATTATACTTATTCTTACAAAATTTGGGAATGAATTAAAATATATAGCTATCAATCAAAATAAATAGGAATACTTCATAAAAGTAGGCCGCTATCTAACAATTATCTTAAGTAACAAATGTTAAAATCATAAAAAAAGACGGCTTAAACTATTCCTTTTTTTACTTTTAGAAAATAATTAGAAACTACACTATGAAAAAAATCTTACTTTTACTGCTATTCAGTATTTTATTACCAAAAGCTTATGCCCAAGAATACTTTCCAAACAATGAAAGTATCCCTAACAAAAATACAAATTTTACGGCATTTACCAACGCTAAAATTTATGTTACTCCAACACAAGTCATTGAAAAAGGAACTTTACTCATTCAAAACGGAAAAGTTATTGCCGCTGGAACTACTGTTGTTATTCCTAAAAATTGCACAACCATAAATTTAGACGGAAAATCAATTTATCCCTCTTTTATCGATATGTATACCAGCTTTGGGATCGAAAAACCAAAAGGGATGGGAAGCAACGAAAGAAATCCTCTATACGATACCAAAAAATCAGGACACTACTGGAACGAAAACATAAAATCAGAAGTCAACGGATATGAAAGTTTTAAATACGACCAACCCAAAGCAGAAGAGTTATTGAAAGCGGGATTTGGTGTTGTAGGTACGCACGTTCAAGACGGAATTGCCAGAGGATCAGGAACTTTAATTGCTTTAAATAATTTTGATAAAAGCAGCCAATTAATTACTGATCGAGTAACCAATCATTATGCTTTTACCAGAAGTGCTACCACAAATCAAGCCTATCCAAGTTCACTAATGGGAATGATGGCTCTATTACGCCAAATGTATCTTGACTTAGACTGGTACAAAAAAGGAAATGCAACAAATAAAGATATAACTTTAGAGGCTGCAGCCAACAATGAGAAATTAGTACAAATATTCGCTTCTGAAGATAAATTAAACAGTTTGAGAGCTGCCAAAATTGGAAAAGAATTTGGACTGAATTACATCTTGAAAGGCAACGGAAATGAATTTGAGCGCATTGAAGAAATCAAAAAGACAAATTCAAAATTTATCATTCCAATTAACTTCCCTGAAGCGTATGATGTGTCTGACCCAAACCAAGCCAATCAGATGGAATTGAAAGATTTGCGCTTTTGGAATCAAGCACCAACCAATCTTAAAGTGTTAGTTGAATATGGGGTTGTATTTGCCCTGACCACTGACAAATTAAAAAAACTGGAAGACTTTAGACCTAACCTACTTAAAGCCATTAAATACGGATTTGACAAAACAAAAGCACTGGAAGCGTTGACAACTATTCCTGCAGCAATTTTAGGAAAAAGTAGTCAAATAGGAAGTTTGAAAACGGGTAGTTTAGCTAATTTTATTATCGCATCTGGTGAGATCTTTAATGATAAAACCATACTATACGAAAACTGGGTTCAAGGCAACAAGTTTGTGATAAACGATATTGCAATAAGAGATATTCGTGGTGATTATGATTTAACCATCAACAGCGAAAAATACAAGTGGAAAATTGATGGCGAAGTTGCTGCACCAAAATCAGAGGTAACAACTACAGACAATAAAAAAATAAAATCCAAGCTTACTTTTACCAATAACTGGATTTCTACTGTAATCAAACCAATAGATTCGACTAAAACTAGTTTTACTAGACTTATAGGATACGTTGAAGAAAATCAGAATCTCTCTGGAAAAGCGGTGCTATTCAACGGAAATGAAGTGAAATGGACAGCGGTAAAAACAGCACCATTTGTAAAAGTGATTGATTCCTCAAAAATTGAAAAGAATAATGCCGTTATGCCGATTACATTCCCAAATGTGGCGTATGGTAATTTAAAAAAACCAACTGCGGAAACTATTTTATTTAAAAATGCTACAGTTTGGACCAATGAGAAAGATGGTATTTTAGTAGAATCTGATGTATTGGTAAAAAATGGAAAAATAGCTGCTATTGGTAAAAATATTACTGACGGCTCTGCGATCATCGTCGATGCAAAAGGAAAGCATTTAACGAGCGGAATTATTGATGAGCATTCGCACATTGCAATTTCTAATGGAGTGAATGAAGGCGGTCACAACTCTAGCGCCGAAGTTACCATTCAAGACGTAGTTAATTCAGAAGACATAAACATCTATAGAGATTTAGCAGGTGGAGTTACTGTTTCACAATTATTACACGGTTCAGCCAACCCAATTGGGGGACGTTCCGCAATTGTAAAATGGAAATGGGGTGCACCAGCAGAGGAAATGTTGTATAAAAATCAACCTGGTTTTATCAAATTTGCTTTAGGTGAAAATGTTAAACAAGCCAATTGGGGAATCACAAATCCAACTCGTTTTCCTCAAACAAGAATGGGTGTAGAACAAGTATTCACAGACTATTTTCAGCGTGCTAAAGACTATGATATGGCGTGGAAAAATTACAACGCCAATGGTAAAAAAGGAAACTTAAAAGCACCGAGAGTAGACTTAGAGCTTCAAACATTAGCCGAAATTTTAAATAAAGAGCGTTTTATTTCTTGTCACTCGTACGTACAATCAGAAATTTTGATGTTGATGAATGTAGCCGAGAAATTTAATTTCAAAGTAAGCATATTTACTCACATCCTAGAAGGGTATAAAGTAGCCGATAAAATGAAAGAACACGGCGTTGGTGCTTCTACATTCTCTGATTGGTGGGCCTATAAATTTGAAGTAAATGATGCTATTCCTTTTAATGGACCAATTATGCACAATGCAGGAGTGATTGTTGCTTACAATTCTGATGATGCAGAAATGTCAAGAAGATTGAATCAAGAAGCTGCAAAAGCTGTAAAGTATGGTAATGTTTCTGAAGAAGAAGCTTGGAAATTTGTAACCCTAAATCCAGCTAAACTATTGCATATTGATGATAAAGTAGGAAGTATAAAAGTGGGTAAAGATGCCGATATGGTATTGTGGAACGCTAATCCATTGTCGATATATGCAAAAGCGGAGAAAACAATGATTGAAGGTGTTGTATATTATGATATTGAAAACGATTTGCAACATAGAGCTTCTATAGCAAAAGAACGAAATGAATTAATTGGTCAACTTATGCAAGAAAAAAATAAAGCAATGATCACTCAAGAACCAAAAAAAGCGGAGAAAAAAGAATACCACTGTGATACAATGGAGCAATAAATACGGACCATTACAGCAAATGCTTTTTCGAAAAAGTTTAGGAATTCTAAATAAAAAAATAAAAATGAATAAAAAAATATACATATTGCTACTGGTATTTAGTTTATCAATAGCTACAAAAGCACAACTAACACCGGCTTTGAAACAATCAAAATCAGTTCTTATTCTTAATGCTACGGCACATTTGGGAAATGGAACAATCATTGAGAATAGCGCCATAGGATTTGTTGATGGAAAAATAAATCTTGTTGCGGATGCAAGAGTAATTCGATTAGCGAGTGGTGCTTATGACATTATCATCGAAGCGAGCGGAAAACATGTTTATCCCGGGTTTATAGCTCCCAATTCTACATTGGGTTTAGTAGAAATTGACGCCATCAAATCATCTGATGATGAAGACGAGATTGGGACAATGAATCCCAATGTACGAAGTATCATTGCTTATACAGCCGACTCGAAAGTAATTGAAACAGTAAGACCAAACGGAATTTTGATGGCTCAAATCACACCACGTGGTGGAATAATTTCGGGTTCGTCCTCAATTGTTCAGCTTGACGCATGGAACTGGAAAGATGCCACGATTAAAGAAAATGATGGAATGCATATGAACTTTCCTGCAACTTTTAGAAGAAGTGGTTCTTGGTTTGAACCTGGTAGCATTGAACCAAATAAAGACTACGCAAAACAGATTTTAGAATTATCAACATTCTTGTCTAATGCTAAAGCTTATTTAGGAGACAGCTCCAAAGAAAGAAATTTAGTTTTAGAGGCTACCAAAGGTCTATTTGATGGCAGCCAAACCTTATTTATAAATGCCAATGAAGAAAAGCAAATCATAGATGCAGTTCAATTTGCAAAAGAAAATGGCATCAAAAAAATGGTGATTGTAGGAGGATATGAAGCATACAAAACAGCCGAATTATTGCAAAAAAATAATATTCCAGTATTGCTAAAGCGAGTTCATGACATGCCTGAAAACGAAGATGATGATGTTGATTTACCATTCAAATCAGCCAAATTATTGACGGATAAAGGGGTGCTAGTAGGTTTAGAAAATAGTGGAGCAATGGAACGTATGAATACAAGAAATTTACCGTTTTTAGCAGGAACCTGTGCAGCTTATGGCCTTGACAAAGAACAAGCGTTACAATTAATTACATCTAATACCGCTAAAATACTTGGAATTGATGCACAATGTGGTACCTTAGAACAAGGAAAAGATGCAACACTGTTTATATCTGAAGGCGATGCTTTAGATATGAGAACTAATAAATTGACAAATGCTTTTATTCAGGGTAGAATGATCAGCTTAGAAACGCATCAAACCAGAATGAACGAAAAATACAAAACAAAGTACAATCAAAAATAAAATATTTTATGGGACTATTTAATGCCATCCTAGGCAACGCATCCGAAGTGAACATTGAAAATATTTCAAGAGAATTTGAACCTATTTTAATTGACGGTGAGATCATAGAGAAAGCTTATAAACTCATCCGTGACATGTTTATTTTTACTAACAAAAGACTTATTTTAGTCGAAAAACAATTGGTAGGAACAAAAGTTGATTACATGTCAATACCTTATTCCAGTATCAAAAAATTCTCTAAAGAAAGTGCCGGAATATTAGACATGGATGCTGAATTAAAAATTTGGCTCAATAACGACAATACACCAATAATAAAAACTTTTGGCAAAGGAGGAAATAACATCAATGAAGTTTATAAAATTTTGAGTCAACATCTTTTAAAGTAGATATCAAAATTCAAAGATAAAATGGCACCAATTGAAATTACTTTTCGATTGGTGCTTTTTCTTTTAAATAGGGTATAAAATAATTGTGCCCTTGATTTATCTTATACCGCTTTTCTTCAAAATACTTTTACTTATTTGAAAAAAACATTAAACTAACATTAATAAATTATAATTTTTTGCTTTAAATTATTTCATACCCATAAATAAATAGGGGTCGTATTGTTTATAATGTAAAAATAAAGATGTAAAGCATATTTTTTAAGGGGCTGTATAAGATTTTTATATTTTTATAAAAATTTAAAACTAAAAAACAATGCGAAAAATTATTTTAAGCGTGATTTTATTCACAATTTTGGTGGCCACTCTTTTTTCAAATTATTTCATAATCGACAGTCCTGCTCCAACGGTAGCCGTAAAATTTGACACTGGCGATACGGCATGGATGATTGTTGCAACAGCACTTGTATTAATCATGACGCCAGGTCTAGGTTTTTTCTACGGTGGAATGGTAGGTAAAAAAAATGTTATTAGTACCATGTTACAAAGTTTTATGGCTATGATCATTGTTACTGTTTTATGGGTTGTAATTGCCTTCGGTTTATCATTTGGACCAACAATAGGAGGAATAATTGGCAACCCATTGCCGAATTTATTTTTTCAAAACGTAGGGACAAATACCGCTTGGAGTCTCGCTCCAACCATACCATTTATGTTATTTGCTTTGTTTCAGGCAAAATTTGCTATCATAACACCAGCCTTAATTACTGGCGCATTTGCAGAGCGAATTCGTTTCTGGGCTTACTTACTGTTTATGGTACTATTTATACTATTGGTTTATGCTCCATTAGCGCACATGACTTGGCATCCAGATGGCATTTTCTTTAAAATAGGTGTATTGGATTTTGCTGGTGGAACGGTAGTGCACATGAGCGCTGGATGGGCTGCATTGGCTGGAGCCATATTCTTGGGAAAAAGAAAAATACAAAAAGTAAATCCTGCTCGTATCACTTATGTTTTACTAGGAACTGGTTTGCTATGGTTTGGATGGTTTGGTTTTAATGCTGGATCAGCTTTAGGAGCAAATGGTTTAGCGGTACAAGCATTAGGAACCACAACTGTAGCAGCGGCGGCTGCAGGAATGACGTGGGTATTTCTTGATAAAATTTTAGGACACAAACTTTCTGCAATGGGCGCGTGTATAGGAGCCGTTGTAGGATTAGTTGCCATTACACCTGGAGCAGGTTTTGTAACTATTCCTCATGCCATTTTTATTGGTATTTTTGCTAGTATTGTCAGTAATTTAGTTGTTAGTAAATTTCCAAAAGGTAAAATTGATGATGCGCTAGATGTATTTGCATGTCACGGAGTTGGAGGAATGGTTGGTATGTTACTAACTGGTGTATTTGCATCCAAAGCAGTTAATTCAGTAGTTGGCGATAATGAGGGACTTATATTTGGAGACACTACTCTATTTTTAAACCAATTGACTGCCTTAGCTATAGTTTCGGTGTTTGCTTTTTCTGCTTCCTATTTCCTATTCTTTATTGTAAATAAAATAACACCACTCCGCGTTAGTGAAGAAAAGGAAGAATTAGGATTAGATATTTCTCAGCACGGCGAATTTCTATAAATTAGCTGTTCATTAAGAAAACAACTATACAAGTTTGTAAGTTTAAATAAAAATAAACCGCACTAAACACAAAAAAGGCTATCCATACTGGTAGCCTTTTTTATATATTATTCAAATTAAATTTTTACTATTTTAAAATGGTAAACTCTATTTTTGAATCGTTATAAATGCGGTGTGTTTGCTTTTGAAAATCTTCTGGTTTAGCATAAAAAATATTCTCTACAAAAGTTTGCGGATTCAAATCTATCAACGGAAACCAAGTACTTTGAACTTGGATCTGGATTTTATGCCCTTTTTTGAACGTATGAAAAACATCCTGTAATTTAATATTTACTGCCGTTTTTTCATTTGCAACAAAAGGTTCCGGTTTTGAAAAGCTATTTCTAAAACGTCCTCGCATTACTTCACTGCGCACCATCATATGATAGTTACTCATTTTTAAATAAGAGGCAATTTCTTTTGTTTCCGGCTCGTCACTTGGAAAAACATCAATCACTTTCACAATCCAATCTGCGTCAGTTCCCGTAGTAGAAACTTGTAATTTAGCTAGTATTTCTCCCGCTAGTGATATATCATCAGCTAATACTTCCGTTTCAAAAACAATTACATCTTGACGCTTAGCTGCAAATCGCTGATCATCAGTCATGTATTTTCTCGGGGTAAAACCTTGCAGTATATCCTCTGAGGAAGGAACAGGTTTTTGTGGATCACTAACAAATTCTTCAAAAGCTATATTTTTCTTAGCCATTTTTGACAATTTGTTTTCCTGCAAAAAGAAATCTTGTTTTACTGTATTTTGCGGTGGCCACGCATCGTATGTTTTCCATTCTTTTCTTCCAGAATCAAAAACATAAGCTTCAGGTAATTTATTCTCCCCTTTTCCATTCTCTTTTAAAAAATGACGAAAGAAATTAGCTTCTATGTTTTTTTGATAAAAACCTGAAATACTATCTCCAAAATTGATATTACCTATTACCTGTTTTGCTGAATTTCTAGCCCAATCTCCATGACTCCAAGGCCCCATAACAATAGTGTTATAGTTTTTACTATTTTTTTCAATAGTACTGTAAGTATTTAATGGACCGTACAAATCTTCTGCATCAAACCAACCTCCTACAGTCATCACTGCTGGCTTGATGTTCTTTAAATGCTGTAAAATTCCACGTTTCTGCCAAAAATCATCATAACTAGAATGATCTTTCAACTGTTGCCAAAACTCATTATCCTTACCATAATATTTGTCCAAATTTGACAAAGGTCCAGCATTCAAGAAAAATTGATAATCATCTTTGGTACCAACATCTGCAAATTTAAACCAATCTTCAGTAGTTCTCATAGTTTTTTGCGGGCCAAATAATGGTGTCACTTTCCAATAGCTCAATAAATAAGCGCCATTGTGATGAAAATCATCAAAAAAGAAATCGGAAATACATGCCTGAGGCGAAACTGCTTTCAATGCGGGATGGTTACTTAATAATGAATAAGTCGCATAAAATCCCGGATATGAAATTCCCCAAGTTCCTACATTTCCATTATTGTTTGCTACATTTTTAACTAACCAATCAATCGTGTCGTAGGTATCAGAGGCTTCATCAATGTCCTTTTTATCTTTTCGATTTGGTATAAAACCACGCATATTATCATATAAACCATCACTCATATAACGGCCTCGAACATCTTGATAAACCACGATATATCCCTCTTTCATCATCGTTTCGCTTGGCGAGATACTCCTTTTGAATTGATCTGCGCCATACGGAGCACAATCATAAGGCGTTCGTTGCATTATAATAGGATACTTTTTTGAAATATCCTTTGGAGAATAAATACAAGTAAAGAGCTCAGCTCCATCCCGCATTTTAATATGCACCTCTTTTTTAGTATAATTAGCAGCAACATAATTTGGTACTTTGTCTTGAGCAAAAAGAATTACACTAACGAAAAGTAATGCAATACTAAATAGTTTTTTCATAATTTTTGAATTAAAAAATAATTTTTAAAGGTAAAAAATCTCACTGAATATAAGGTCGTAAACCAAATAATTTTATCTCTATCAAATCGATGCAAATTCAAAGAGGATAAAGAAAACAGCAACACTATTTACATCCTTCTTGAATAAAACAACCTGCCAGTAATTAAGCAGTTGCTTAAAATTCCCTCTTTACTAAAACGACTTAAAAGAGAATTGATTTAAACATAAAGCAAAAAAAACACTAATTACTACCTTCACAGCAGTAACAATTAGTGTTTTTAGAACAATTAAATTCTTGTTATTTCTATTTTTTAAAACGATCTATGCCAGATCTCAACCAAGCTTTATAAGCATTAATATCTGAATTGTAACTCTCTGGTTTGTCAGATAACATCATTCCGTCATTGTCTAATATAATGTAGTACGGCTGTGCATTGGCCTTAAATTTTGTAATTTGAAAATCACTCCATTTATTCCCTATACTTATAATTTTTTTACCAGTTTCTTTTGACACATATTGTTCTTTTATAGGCAATTCTCTTTTGTCATCTACATACAAAGAGATTAATACTACTTCATTTTGTAGTATTTTTAAAATTGCAGGATCAGACCAAACAAAGTCTTCCATTTTTCTACAATTGACACATGCATATCCTGTAAAGTCAAGTAAAATAGGCTTTTTTACTGATTTGGCATAAGCCAATCCTTTTTCATAATCTTCAAAAGCGATCAAATCATGAGGCCCTAAATGCGCTCCTTCGGGCAAAATTTGGGCAGATGCGTTCGAACCGCCTTTAGAATTCCCAACTCCGTACGGACTTTCGCTGTAAGTCATAGGGGGTGGAAAACCAGAAATTATTTTTAATGGTGCTCCCCAAATTCCAGGAATCAAATAAACAGTAAAAGCTAAAACTACCAATCCTAAGTATAATCGTCCTACTGAAATATGATTCATAGGACTATCATGCGGTAATGTAATTTTTCCGAATAAATAAAAGGCTAATGTTCCAAAAATGGCAATCCAAATCACAAGGAACACTTCTCTCTCAAGAAAATGCAATTGTAATACCAAATCTGCATTCGACAAAAATTTGAATGCCAAAGCCAATTCTAAAAATCCTAAAACTACTTTGACAGTATTCAACCAACCACCCGATTTTGGCAATGAATTCAACCAACCAGGAAACATGGCAAACAACATAAATGGTAAGGCTAAAGCCAATGAAAATCCGAACATTCCTATAATTGGTGCTATTCCGCCTTTAGATGCCGCTTCGACTAATAGAGTTCCTACGATTGGTCCCGTACAAGAAAAAGATACAATCGCTAATGCCAATGCCATGAATAAAATGCCTATTATTCCACCCCTGTCAGCCTGATTGTCTACTTTGTTTGCCCAAGAATTAGGCAACATAATTTCGAAAGCACCCAAAAATGATGAGGCAAATACAACAAGCAGTATAAAGAATATGATGTTGAACCATACATTTGTAGAGAGTGCATTTAAGGCATCGGCACCAAAAATCCAAGTCACTAAAAATCCCAACACCACATAAATAAAAATAATTGCAATGCCATAAATAATAGCATTTCGAATTCCTTTGGCTTTAGTTTTGCTTTGTTTTGTAAAAAAACTCACCGTCATAGGAATCATTGGGAACACACAAGGAGTTAGCAATGCTGCAAATCCTGATAAAAAAGCTATGAAGAAAATGGACCACAATCCTCTTTTCGCTGCCGGTTTTGTGTCTATAGTTGAAACTCTCTCGGGTGTGGCAACTTGTTTTTCATCAACAGTACTATTAGAAATTACTGGAGCAACTTTTGTGGAGTCTACCGGTACTAAATCAGTTGTGATAGCAGTCGCAACTAACTTAACAGCAGGAACTTTAATTGTAAAGTTTTTTTCTACATTGATACAAACGTCTTTACAAACCTGAAAGTTAAAATCAACTTTTATTTCCGTAAGCTTTGAATTTGTAATGCTAATTTCTTGTTGGATTTGAGCTTTTTTCTCAAAAAATGTTTCATTTACTTCAAAAATATCATTGTAAGCTGTTCTTGTTTTGCTTTCTTTAGCTTTTCCTACTAAATTGAAATTCCCTTTTTGATTTTTAAAGATAATTTCTAATGGTAATGGTCCTCCGTCTGGGGTAAACTGGGAGTATAAATGCCAATCATTTTCGATTACAGCATTAAATGTTAAGACGTAGTTTGTCTCCGATTTTTTCTCTATTTTGGTAGTCCATTTTGCAGGATCTAAAATTTGCGCATTGCCATTGGAATAAGCCAAAAAAGCAATGAATAAAAATAATAGTTTCTTCATTAGTCTAATTGTATTTTGAGTATGTTATTTGTTGTTGTATTAATTTTAAAGCGTTCATCCTGACGAATCCCAATAACCCAAACTATTGCATCTTCAGAACATAAAATCCAGACGTTTTCCTTTTCTAGCAAAGACAATTTTTCATCTTTAAAAAGCTTACTTACTTTTTTAGATTTTCCATTCATCCCAAAAGGTTGAAAAACATCTCCCTCATTCCATCTTCGTAAAACTAGTGGATAACAGATTTTATCTGCGTCCACAAATATAGTTTTATTTGAAACGATACTAATGTTAGCTACTTTACAAAGTGTAAGTTTTAAGGGAATATTAACTTCCGAATGATCTTTTTGAATATAGTATTTATCATTTGAACCTGTAAAATCTATCGGGCTTAAAATTAAGAATTCTCTATCTTTCAATAGACGATATTCTGGAGCAAAAATAGATTTTCCAGATTGGCTTTCGACCAAATCATATATATCCTCCCACGCGGTAAACTCAAATTCTTTTAGCCATTGGTACAAATAGGACTTGAAATTGGGTAATTGTTGCAATTTCTTTAAATCAAAATAAATTGTGTCTTCCTCTTGTTTAGCCACTTGCTGGTAAATCATAATCGAAGCATCTTCGACCATCACTTGTGCTTCTTGCAAATACGTTTGCGTTTTATGAAATGACGAAAGAAAATTTGAATTCAATTCCTTTAACATCGGAACCAAATGATGGCGAATTTTATTCCGAAGGTATTTGTCAGACGCATTGCTGCTATCTTCTCGCCATTGAATAGTATTAAATTTGGCATATTCTTCGATTTCTTCTTGGCTAAATGCCAAAAGGGGACGCACTACTTTTTCGTTCTGTTCAGGAATCCCTGTCAAACCTTCTAATCCGGTTCCACGACTCAAATTAATTAAAAAAGTTTCCAAATTATCATCGGCATGATGTGCCGTAAGAATATAATCAAATTTTTCAGTATCTAATAATTCATAAAACCAGTTATAGCGCAACTCACGGGCGGCAACTTGAGTAGAGACTTTAAAATCTTCTGCAAAAGCTTTAGTATCAAATTGTGTAATAAATACCGGAATATCATTTGCGGAAGCATATTCCTGGACAAAATTTTGGTCTTCAAAACTTTCCATTCCACGCAACTGAAAATTACAATGTGCGATTCCTATTTGATAATCCAAGTGATGAAACAAATGCAAGAGCACCATACTATCTTTCCCACCACTTGTAGCAAGCAGAATTTTTTTTCCGTTCAAGAACTGAAAGTTTTGACGAAGATGATCTTGGAATTTCTGTAGCATATTCAAATTTAATGAATTCATTTTGTTTTAGGTTAAAACTTCTCGCATCGCTTTTGCTTTAAGCAAACATTCTTCGTACTCCTTTTCGGGAATAGATTGAGATGTAATAGCACTTCCTACAGAGAATGAAACATATTTTTTTTCTTGATTGTACAAAATGCTTCGGATTACTACATTGAAATCGAAATCACCATTTGGCGAAAAATACCCCACAGCACCACTATATAAACCCCGTTTTGTTTCTTCCAGCTGTTCAATGATTTTCATCACTGAAATTTTGGGAGCACCAGTCATACTTCCCATCGGAAAAGTGGTTTTTAATGCATCTACTGCTGAATATTGCGGGTCTAATTTTGATGTTACCGTCGAAATCATTTGGTGCACCTGTAAAAAAGAATAAATTTTACATAATTCTTGTACTTCTACAGATCCTTTTTGTGCCGTTCTTGACAGATCATTACGAACTAAATCCACAATCATTATGTTTTCTGATCGTTCTTTTGGGTCTAAAGCCAATTGTTTTATTGAATTTTCGTCTTCAATTGGGTCTGAAAATCGTTTGGCAGTTCCTTTTATCGGTTGTGAAATAAGCAAATCACCCTCTTTTCTTAGATATCGTTCTGGTGTAGCCGAAAGTAAAAAGTGATTGTTATTTTTAAAAAAAACAGCAAAAGGTGGTTTGGAGATTTCATTGAGTTTTAAAAACTTTTGGATTGGATCAATCGCGGCTTTTTCAACAAAAAACTCCATACAAAAATTAGCTTCATAAACATCCCCTTGATGAATGTGTTTTATTATTTTTGAAACTTTTTGAAGATAATTCTCCTTCGAAATTCGTTGTTGGATCGTTACTAGTTCTTCAATTTCAACTTTTGACTTTTGACTTTTAACTATATTTTCAAAATCTTCCTCTACTTCATCATCACACAAATTTAGGTATTGAATTTCGAGTTGATTGCCTTTCAATAAAAATAACTTTTTAGGCTGAAAGAAATACAAATCTGGAAATCCTAATCCGTCAAAATTAGTTGATTGTAACTGCTCTATATCATTTTTTAAATCATAGGATAAATAGCCAAAAAGCCAATCTTTAGTACTTTGTTGGTATTGTTTTAAATCCTCAAAAGCATTGTGATAATCTGTTTTTATTGAAGTAAATGCGTCGACGGCGAGAACACAATCATAACTCGAATAATTCTGTGGATAGTCATTACTGTCTAAATATATGATTTCGTGAAATTGTTGAGACCAAAATAAAAGCTGTTCTTTTAACAGTTTTGGATCAGAAATATACTTGTAAATAAAAGTTCTCAAAAAGTATTGGTATTTAAAATTCAAAATTACAACAAAAAATAAACCTTCAATAAACGATTTTACTAAAATTAGCTTATTTTTTTGTAACTTGGATAGTGAGTGTTCAATTTTAGATTTTTTAAATCATTAAATCATTCCGATTATGGCTTTAAAAATTTTCATTAATTTAGCTGTTAAAGACCTTAAAAAATCTGTTGCTTTTTTTACTAAACTTGGATTTTCTTTCAACCCACAATTTACTAATGAACACGCCACATGCATGATTATTGGAGACACTATTTTTGCGATGCTTCTTACTGACCAACGATTTAAAGACTTTACCAAAAAAGAAATTTGCAATGCCCATAAAAATACAGAAGTATTAATTGCAATAGATGCTGATAGTAGAGAAAAAGTAGATGAAATAGTAAAAACTGCAGTAGATGCCGGTGGTTCAATATATATGAAACCACAAGATCATGGATGGATGTATGGACATAGTTTTGCTGATTTAGACGGGCATCAGTGGGAAATTATGTATATGGATGAAAATGCAATTCCACTATAATAATTTTCAATATGTAACCACTTAAATAATATACTATGAAAATCGCAATTATTATTATTCGAAGCCTAATTGGACTTTTATTATTATTTGCATCGGTTAGTTTCTTTTTAAAACTAGCGCCAGAACCAGAAGCTACTGGAAATTTCAAAGCTTTTAATGTAGGTTTAGTTGCCTCAACGTACTTAATTCCTTTAGCTAAATCAATAGAATTCCTCTGCGGATTATCTTTTCTTACAGGTAGATACGTGACATTGGCCAATATCTTGATCCTTCCTATAACTTTAAATATTTTGTTTATTAACTTTTTCTTGTCACCGGAAGGAATACCTATTGCGATGTTCTTATTTTTAGGAAATCTATTTTTAATTTTTAGCCATTGGGAAAATTATAAAGGTCTGTTTGTAGCAAAAGGCTAATTAAACTCATCTCATAACAAATAAGAAACCCGTTCAATTGAACGGGTTTCTTTATTTTAAAACGAAATTAATTATCTAATTTAGATTCCTAATTACACATGCAAAGCTCTATTATCAGTTGCTGCTAAAGCTGCTTCTTTTATTGCTTCCGCAAAAGTTGGATGCGCATGAGACATTCTTGAAATATCTTCAGCAGATGCTTTAAATTCCATTGCAGTTACTGCTTCAGCGATTAAATCCGCACAACGAGCACCAATCATGTGAACGCCTAAAACTTCATCTGTTTTTGCATCTGCAAGAATTTTCACAAATCCGTCTAAATCCCCACCTGCACGAGCACGACCTAAAGCTTTGAAAGGAAAACTTCCTGCTTTATACTCTACTCCGGCAGCTTTCAATTGCTCTTCCGTTTGGCCAACAGCAGCTACTTCCGGCCAAGTGTAAACAACACCAGGAATCAAGTTATAATCAATATGTGGTTTCTGACCCGCTAAAATTTCGGCAACCATAGTTCCTTCCTCTTCTGCTTTGTGCGCTAACATTGCTCCACGAACAACATCGCCAATTGCATAGATATTAGGAACTGAAGTTTGTAAATGATCGTTTACTTCAACCATTCCTCTATCTGAGATTTTTACTCCTGCTTTATCAGCATTCAAACCATCTGTATACGGGCGGCGACCAACAGAAACTAATGAATAATCTCCTTCCAGCGTAATAGTTTCTCCTTTTGCATTTTCAGCTTGAACTACAACACCTTCGCCATTTCTTTCAACTGATTTCACTTTGTGTGAAACGTAGAATTTCATCCCTTGTTTCTTTAATACTTTAGTCAATTCTTTAGACAACGAAGCGTCCATTCCTGGAATGATTCGGTCTAAATATTCTACAACAGAAACTTGCGCTCCCAATCGTAAATACACCTGACCTAATTCAATTCCGATAACTCCACCACCAATAATCACCAAATGTTTTGGTACCTCTTTAAGTTTCAAAGCTTCGGTAGAAGTGATAATTCTCTCTTTATCGATTTTGATAAAAGGTAAAGAAGATGGTTTTGAACCTGTAGCAATAATGATGTTTTTCGCTTCGATAGTTTCAGTAGTTCCATCTGCTTTTGCAACAGCAACATGTGTAGCATCAACAAATGAACCCAGTCCTTCGAGAACGGTTATTTTATTTTTGTCCATTAAAAATTTTACTCCACCTGAAGTTTGATCAACAACCGCTTGTTTGCGAGCAATCATTTTCTCTAGATTTACTTTTACTTCTCCTGAAAGTTCGATTCCGTGGTCTGCAAAATGTGCAATTTCACTAAAATGGTGAGATGACGCAAGCAATGCTTTTGAAGGAATACAACCAACATTTAAGCAAGTTCCACCAAGAGTTGAATATTTTTCGATAATTGCTGTTTTGAAACCTAATTGTGCACAACGAATTGCTGCTACATATCCGCCTGGACCAGAACCTATAATGACTACGTCAAATGAACTCATAGTATATTTTTTTATTGTGTTTTTATAAAATGTTGCACAAAATTAAGGAATTAAGTTTTGTTTAAAGTTTAATTCAGAAGGTTTTTTGTTACGAATTTTTAGTAGTTAGCATTTACTAATTATTGAATACCGCTTTAAATTCACGTTTATTCTAAATATCAACAATTGTAGTGTTTTTAACTTCGCTAATCATAAATGTGCTATGCGTACTTCCTATATGCTGTAATGTGGTGAGTTTTGTAACCAAAAATTCCCGGTAGGCCTCCATATCTTTAACCACAATTTTTAATATGTAATCATAATCGCCACTCACATGATGGCATTCAATCACTTCCTTAAGCTGTATTACTTCACTTTCGAACTTAGCGATAAACTCCTTGGTATGTTGTATTAATTTAAGATGACAAAAAACAACAAATCCTTTTTCAACTTTAGAACGGTTGACTAAAACAACATATTTCTCAATAATCCTTTCTCGCTCCAATTTTTTAATACGTTCATAAACTGCCGTGACAGATAGATTTAGTTTTAAGGAAAGTTCTTTGGTTGTTTTCTTACTGTCTGTTTGTAGTAAAAAAAGTAGTTTTTTATCTATTGAATCTAATGTCATTTTAATAAAATTTAGAATGGATAAATAATCTATAAAGTTCTTATTTGCGAAGCTAATTTAGAAAATTAAATTGTATAATTTATATTTAATAGTTTTAAAATCTAATGTCAAACAATATGATTGATTATTAATCTAAATCACTGTTATTTTGAAAAGGTTTTATTCAAACCGAAATCTCCTAGCCCTGATAGAAGCGGCATCCTTTTATTCGCCGCGGCGAATAAAAGATAAAGCGAATAGCAGGAATGGCTTCAAATAACAAAAAAACTATGAAAAATTTCAATCCCGCAGACAACATTCAGGATTTACAGTATTTTGGTGAATTTGGTGGTGTAAATCCATCGATTTCAGACTCGTCAACCTACACTTTTTTATCGGCAAAAACGATGTTCGATACTTTTGAAGGTAATATGGAAGGATGCTACTTGTATTCCCGACATTCCTCGCCGAGTAATATATACCTAGACAAAGCCTTGGCAGCAATGGAAGGCACCGAAACAGCCAATGTATCTGCTTCTGGGATGGGAGCAATTACGCCTACACTATTGCAGCTGTGCAGCTCAGGCGATCACATTGTTTCTAGTAGAACCATTTACGGAGGAACATATGCATTCCTTAAGAATTTCACGCCTCGATTAGGCATCAAAACCACTTTTGTTGATATCACGAAATTAGACGTTGTGGAAGCTGCAATTACTCCTGACACTAAAGTTTTATATTGCGAAACGGTGAGTAATCCTTTATTGGAAGTTGCTGATATTGAAGGCTTATCAAAAATTGCAAAAAAACACAATTTGAAATTGGTTGTCGATAATACTTTTTCTCCATTATCCGTTTCTCCTGCAAAATTAGGTGCTGATATAGTGATTCACAGTTTAACGAAATACATCAACGGAAGCAGTGATACTGTGGGTGGTGTAACATGTGCTTCTCAGGAATTTATCGACAGTTTGAAAAATGTTAATAGCGGTGCCAGCATGTTATTGGGCCCAACAATGGATAGTTTACGTTCTGCGAGTGTGATGAAAAACTTACGCACATTACATATCCGTATGAAACAACACAGCCACAATGCGAAGTATTTGGCAGAACGCTTTGAAAAAGATGGATTAAAAACAGTTTATCCTGGATTAAAAAGTCACCCGAGTCATGAATTGTATTCGTCCATGATTAACCATGAGTATGGTTTTGGGGGAATGATGACGCTTGATGTCGGCACATTAGAAATGGCAAATGCCTTAATGGAATTGATGCAAGAAAAAAACTTGGGATACCTTGCTGTGAGCTTAGGTTTTTACAAAACTCTATTTAGTGCCCCTGGAACCTCTACATCTAGTGAAATTCCTATGGAAGAACAAATAGAAATGGGATTGACTGATGGTTTGATTCGATTCTCCATTGGTTTAGATAATGATATTGAAAGAACGTATCAAATGATGAAGCAATGCATGATAGAACTGAATGTGCTAGCATCAGAATCCGTTTTGGCGGAAAAGTAGATATAATATTAAATTAGAAAAAGCAGCAAAGTATTTAGACTGCCCCCAAAAAGTTAGACACTATTTGGGGGTATTTTTATGGAAAGAAAAGTCAAGTATGATTATGCGTTTAAGCTCGAATGCGTAAAATTAGTATTGGAAAAACATTATTCATGTAATTATGTTTCAAATCAAAAAGGACCAAATGAATCTAACATTCGTAA
>NZ_JBLVPU010000004.1:0-193446 GCF_048286735.1 Flavobacterium frigidum
CGATATTGAAAAAGCGTACAATTTAGCACAAGATTTGAGAAATATCTTTGAAAAAACAACTGATAAAATTATTGGACTTTCAAGGCTAGCCAGATGGCATGAAAAAGTAAATCAATCCGGGTTTAAATCTTTCAATACAATCTCAAGATCCATAATAAATCACTACCAAACCATATTAAACTATTTTGATAACAGAAGCACCAATGCTTCAGCAGAGTCCTTCAATGCCAAAATAAAAGCATTTAGATCTCAATTCAGAGGAGTTAGAAATATAGAATTCTTCCTTTTTAGACTAACTAATATTTATGCTTAATTTTTGCTTCCCCACAGGTTTTGGGATTGATCCATTAATTTGTTAAATTGATACAAAATCATTAAAGATAACGAGTCGCATGTGTTTTTATTGCATTGAAAATTAAAAAATAGTAAATTATTATTTTTTACTTCTAAAACAAAAAAAATTCTGTTACAAAATGAATTTTAGGATGTTACTTTTATTTGCATAAACGGTACTTTTTTAAGTACTTTTGATTAAATTCAATAAAAAATGGCTGACAATATAAAATTCGCAGTAATAGGTGGTGGAAGTTGGGCGACTGCTATAGCAAAAATGTTGTGTGTAAATCTTAGCGAAATTTCCTGGTACATGCGCAATGAGGCTGCAATAGAACATATTAAAACAGAAAAACACAATCCAAATTATTTGAGTTCCGTTGAATTTGACGTTAAAAAACTCAAATTAACGAGCGATATCAACGAAGCCGTAGCCTACGCTGATTATATTATTTTCGCTATTCCTTCTGCTTTTGTGGGAGCCGAACTAGAAAAACTGACTGTTTCCTTAGAAAACAAAATTATTTTTTCAGCCATTAAAGGTATTGTTCCGGAAACAAGCTTAATTGTAGGGGAGCATTTTCATGTGAAATACGATATTCCGTATTACAACATTGGTGTAATTACGGGTCCTTGCCACGCTGAAGAAGTTGCCATGGAGCGTCTTTCTTATCTTACTATTGCGTGTGGTGATCCCGACAAAGCTAAAACTGTAGCAAAAAATTTATCTGGAAATTACATTAAAACTAAAATAACTGATGATATTATAGGAACTGAGTATGCTGCCATGCTAAAAAATATTTATGCAATTGCTGCAGGTATAGCACATGGTCTAGGGTATGGTGATAATTTCCAATCGGTATTGATGAGTAATGGTATTCGCGAGATGAAAAAATTCATCAAGAAAGTCCACAAAATGAAACGTAACATTAATGACTCTGCTTACTTAGGCGACTTATTGGTTACTGGTTATTCGGTATTTTCCCGCAATAGAATGTTTGGGAACATGATTGGTAAAGGCTACACCGTGAAATCAGCAATGATGGAAATGAGTATGGTTGCCGAAGGATATTATGCGGCAAAAAGTGCTTACAAACTTAATCAGGCGTATGGTGCCAAAACACCAATTATAGATGCGGTGCACAGCATTTTATACGAAGGCCAAGATGCCAAAGCCGTATTTAAAAAACTGACAGATAAACTCGATTAATCCAACGACAGATTTATAATCAAACAAAGAAGCAACTTCATGAGCGAAAGATGGAAATACCAGATTAAAATGGGTGGAATTTGGGGTGTATTTATGACGGTTTTCAATGTATTATTCAACATAAAAGAAATCCCTTTTTCGGTACAAGTAGCTACACTCAATTTTTATATTCGCGCAGCCGCTTTTATCTTGATAGGCATATTTGTTCTAGGCTATTTTACTTGGAAATCCAAAGTTAAACAACAAGCTGATAAATAATTTTATGAATCAATAATTGAATTCCAGATTAAAATGGCAATTCAAGGCATAATTTTTCACCAATAAAAATGTTAGTATGAGGTCAATAAAAGCTTATACAACTCAAAAAAAATAACTAACACTAATTATGATAAGAAAACATACTCTAAAAGTATTTATGAAATTGACTGATAGGTTAAATTATTTTTAATTTTGATCAAAGAAAACAAACTAGTAAAATCTATTTTATATATTTGATTTATGAAATATTCAAATCCCCCAATAAAAGAAGCTGTCTTTGATATTCAAGTTATTGGATTAGAAAATATCACAGAAGAGGATATTGAAAATTTACATACATTATTTGAGGAGAATTATCCTCAAAAGAAAAAAACCTTAAATGTTTTTGGAGATTTTGAAATAAAACAGAATAACGAAATAACTAACAACACAAAAACTCAATTTAGAGGGGTAATTTTTTCTAACGAAAAAAACAATAGACAAGTGCAATTTAGAGTTGATGGATTCACTCTCAATTTCTTATCTCCTTATAGTGATTGGGAGGAATTTTATAATGAGGCATTTTTACTTTGGGAAATATATTTTAATGGTCTTAAACCAAAAAAAATAAATAGAATCGGATTACGATATATAAATAAAATCGACATCCCGTTACCTTTAGTAAGCTTTCAAGAGTACATATTAAATATGCCTCCAATACCAAAAAGCCTACCGCAATTGTATAACAGTTTTTTTATGCAAATTCAAGTACCATGTGTTGAAAAAGAGTTTACTGCGTTAATAACAGAAACTATAGAAACTACAACAAAGGAATTAGTTCCTTTTATTTTAGACATTGACATTTTTAAAGAAATCAATAATAATTTTGAATTTACAGATTTCAATTACATGCGTTCAATGAAAAATTTGATTTTTGAAGACTTTATTACCGATAAAACTAGAAATCTATTTAATAAATGAGTCGTCTATACAGCACCGAAATAACTAGAAATACGGGTTTAACTCAAGAAGCATCTATTTTATCTTGTAATTATTCTAATGCTGTTAATGCATTCAAAGGAAACAGTGTGCTTATTTCTGATAGAATTGAAAATCAAGAATTTAAACATTTTTTACAATTAAAAGATAAGTGGAAATCAGAAACTCTGTATTATTCAAGTTCTTCACATATCTTCAATAATTCTGCATATAGGGAAATCATTGCTTTAGGCAGCAAAACAATTCCTTGGATTATAAGAGAATTAAAGAAAACAAATGATCATTGGTTTTATGCTTTAAAGAAAATAAGTGGAGAAAACCCTATCAACCCTCACCACTATGGCATCATAAACAAAATGAAAGAAGATTGGATAGAATGGGCGCAAAAGAATAATTATTAATGGTTCTAAGTATTCCTGAATTTCCAAATACGGAAAATGATCCATTTATAATTACAAGCCCACAAACTTCATCGTATAATTGTATTGCATGGGCATTTGGTGACAATACAAAATGGTATTGGCCTGACCCTGATGAAATGTATTTTTGGCCAGAAAATATTCCTAGGACAATTGAAATAAATTCTTTTATAGAATTATATAAATTAAAAGGATACGAATTATGTACTTCTACTTCCCTAGAAATAGGTAATGAAAAAATTGCAATATTTTTGGGAAATGATGGATTACCAACTCATGCGGCTAGACAATTATCAAATGGTTATTGGACAAGTAAACTTGGTTGTGAATTTGATATACAACACACTATATACTCTATGAATAATAGTGTATATGGGAATGCTAGTGTTTTTATGTCAAGAAGTCTTTAACTACCTAACGATAACACCATAGACAAATAATATAGGTACTTCTTCGACTTCCTTTTCATTGATGGAATTGGCTTTGAAAATGAATTTTTTATCGTACAATTTCCCATCCATGAAAAACGTGAGCATGAACTCATTGTTGAGTGCCAAAACACTTTTTTCGATCATTTCAATTTTCACTACTGAAACCGCTGGGACTTCGACAAAAGCATGACGCAACAATGATGTTTTCTTCATTTCGTCATCAATAGTTCCAAAAGCTTTAGAAACTACCATTACACTTTCTATTAGAAAATCACTGTCGTTTACCAAATAAGCATACCAAACTTTTTCCATGAAATCGTCACTCCATTCCTGGACTGCCGCAAAAAATACGTTTTCTACTTCGGGGATGATAATGTCTTTTTTCATAAATTAGTAGTAATGTATAAGTTCCTAAAGTCTTAAAGTCGAGTGAAAAACTATAACAGGTATTTCGTTCGACTTTAAGACTCTATAACTTTTAACTAAATTGAGGATTTAAATTGCTCTAAGAAACGAACGTCATTTTCGTAAAACATACGGATATCGCCAATTTGGTATAGCAACATGGCAATTCTTTCGATTCCCATTCCAAACGCAAAACCATTGCATTCATCAGGATTGATACCACAGTTTTTCAAAACATTTGGATCTACCATTCCGCAACCCATGATTTCTAACCAACCAGTTCCTTTGGTGATTCTATAATCGGTTTCTGTTTTTAGACCCCAATAAATATC
The DNA here is from genome assembly GCF_048286735.1 of Flavobacterium frigidum. Lineage (GTDB taxonomy): Bacteria > Bacteroidota > Bacteroidia > Flavobacteriales > Flavobacteriaceae > Flavobacterium. The sequence goes on from NZ_JBLVPU010000004.1 coordinate 4,367, forward strand.
AACCTCAGCACTTGGTTCCGTAAAAGGAAAATAGGATGGACGCAAACGGATTTTTGACTTTCCGAACATCTCTTTAGTAAAATATAAAAGCGTTTGTTTTAAGTCGGCAAAAGAAACGTCTTTGTCAATATACAACCCTTCCACTTGGTGAAAAATACAATGTGAACGGGACGAAACAGCTTCGTTGCGAAATACTCTTCCTGGAGAAATCGTACGAATAGGCGGCTTATTATTTTCCATGTAGCGCACTTGTACAGATGATGTATGCGTACGCAACAAAATATCAGGATTTGTTTGAATGAAAAAAGTGTCTTGCATGTCACGCGCCGGATGGTATTCCGGTAAGTTTAATGCAGTGAAATTATGCCAGTCATCTTCGATTTCTGGTCCTTCAGAAACGTTGAAACCAATGTTTGAAAAGATATCTATAATTTGGTTTTTTACCAATGAAATAGGGTGACGAGAACCAATAGTTATAGGCTCAGCGGAACGAGTTAAATCACCATAAAAACCTTTTATTTCTTCTTTACTTTCTAAAGCATCCTGAATGGTTTTTACTTTTTCTTCGGCAGAAGTTTTAAGTAAATTGATTACTTGTCCAAATTCCTTTTTTTGGTCATTGGGAACATTTTTAAATTCAGCGAAAAGCTCCTTTAAAAGTCCTTTACTTCCTAAAAATTTAATTCGGAATGTTTCTAATTCTGCTGCGTTCTGCGTAGAAAAAGCTTGTGCTTCGCCAATATATTCTTTTATCTTATCTATCATTTTCCTTCCGTAATTGAGAGTGCAAATTTAGCTTTTTTTAGTGATTATTTAATAGTGAATAGTCCCAAAAAAGCCATTTATAAGCTGCTTTTTAGTGATTTCTATTGTATAAGTTCTCTTTCAACAAAATAATTTACAATAGCTTCCTTCATTAAAACGGATTGTTCCCCTGCTTTTAATGGTGGCAGTTCCTCCTTAACTTTATAATGTGGCCATCCTTCCTCATCAAAAAACTCGAATTCATAAAATCCATAAGGCTCTAATAAACGGCAAATGGCAATATGCATCAAATTGAGTTTTTCGTCTTTCTTAAATTCTTGGTGTACTTTTCCAAGTTCTTGAACCCCAATTAAGTAAATAATGGCGTCTAAATCTAAATCTTCACCTTGCGAAAATTGATTGGAAAGTATATTAACAAGCTGTTCCCAGCGTTCTTTAAGTTGTGTGTCTCTTGACATTTTTTTGAATTATGAATTATGAGTTATGAAATATTAATTCATAACGTTTACAATTATATTGGGCAAAGATAAGAACTTGAAAATTGGCAATGGTACAGAACAATTCATTTATATTTGCGTTTCTATTTTTTAATGAATTATCATGGGATTTTTAGATATTATTTTGGGTGTACTTCTCGCAATTGCGCTGTTTAAAGGCATCAAAAATGGCCTTTTTGTAGAGTTAGCGTCATTGGTTTCTTTATTACTTGGAATTTATGCGGCCGTGAAATTTTCTTATTTTATGAAAGAGTTTTTAGCTGGTTTCGTAAAGTGGAATCCCAATACCATACAAGTAGTAGCCTTTGTTTTGACCTTTATGGTTGTAGTGATTGCCGTATCGATTTTGGGTAAATTTTTGACAGGAATAGCTGATTTTGCCTTTTTAGGTTGGTTAAATTCACTTGGAGGTGGTTTCTTTAGAGTACTCAAAACCATCTTAATTATCGGAATTGTTTTTAAGGTTTTTGAAAAAATAAACTACCATAATTTTTTAGCCAAGAAAGAAACCCTGGACAATTCTCTATTTTATAGTCCCATCCAGAAAATAATGGGATATTTATACCCATCTATTGAAAGCTGGTATGACGATTTGAAGAAAAAGTAAATAATCGTGTTGCGGTGCTCAATTCCACTTATATCTTGCATTTACAAACAAAAATCGATATATGAACAAAAACAATTATTTCAAAAATTTATTTAAAAAAAATATCATTATAGCTCTTATTTTAATTGTGTGTTACATCTTGTACGGCACAATTACGTACGGTGACCATTCTTTGATGTTGCTGTTGTTTTTGACGACCAATTTTTTTTTATCGATCAAAATATTTCAGACTAATACTTTAAGTAAAGCTTTGAAGTCAATTCTTATTCTGATATCGCCAATAATGCTTATTTTCCTCATGTTTTTCTTTATTTACAATCAATATTCTCGAACAATATTATACTTGATATTTTTACCAGTTAGTAGTGCTTTAGCTTATACATATTTTAAGTTTAAACATAAGACGATTATATTTTTAGCGATAGGAGTTTTCGGAATTGTAGGATATGTGTTATTCCAAAATGTATTGATTTTAGTGGAAAATCAAAATGCCGAAGTGAATAGCCGATATCCGTTAGTACATTTTATTGATGAAAATAATACAATTGTAAATTTTAAGAAAGACAAAATAATTGTACTTGATTTTTGGACGACCTCGTGTGCCATTTGTTTTACTAAATTCCCTGATTTAGAGTACACTTATCTAAAATATAAAAACAATCCTAATGTGGTTATATATGCTGTTAATGTCCCTTTAAAGCAAGATGATTTCACTAAAACAACCAAAATATTAAATAATCTTGGATACACTTTCCCGAAAATCTATGCAACATCTGCCAAACAGATTGAAGATAGTTTAAAAATTAATAGCTTTCCTCACTTGATCATTTTAAAAGATGGTCGCATACGATATAATGGTATTTTCGAAAGCGACAGAAAAGTCGCCTTCTACAATATTGAAAGTGTAATTAATAAACTTTTGATTGAAAAATAGATTGGAACAAAGAACTACAAAAAAGTAAAGTTCTGCAATTATAAATTCACAAAATTTATTTGGAGAGTTACAACTACTTCACTTCCCTAATCGCGCTGCTATCAATCCAGCCTTCGGTTCCATCTGTAAGTTGTATTTTTTTCCATCGCCCTATTGTTTCAAACACGAATACTTTTGTTCCTTCGTGGAGTATAAAAATAGGCTTATCGCCATTTCTTGGTTCGCTTTTAACATCGGACTTTTCAGCAAAAATAATAGCGGGTCTTTCATTATCAAAATAGCTCTTTTCAAAAAATGCAGCGAGCATACTGATGAAAATAAAAATAAAAAACACAAACATCCCAAAAAAGAAAATTCTTTTTGATACTGTAACTTGTGAAAAATAGTATCCAATAAAAAAAAGCAAGAAACCAACAGCTAATCCAACCGATATCCAGGCCCATGTGTTGTAATGATATACTCCCGTAAAATCGCGAACCAACTTTGCAAAACCAACTTTTGGGATTACTTTAATTTCATCGATCGTTCGCTTTTGAGCAAATTTCAAATTGTTTATGGCATCCTTATTATTTGGATTTAAAACCAATGCTTTTTCATAATTATAGATCGAAGGCGCTACCTTATTCAATTTATAATACGCATTCCCTAAATTAAAATACAATTCTGAAGAATGTTTGTTTTGTGTCAGAACAGTTTCATATGCTGCAATTGCTTCCTTATAATTTCCTTTTTGGTAATACGCATTTCCCTTTTCAAAGCCGTTTTGGGCAAAGAAAATTTGGGTTGAAAGTAATAATATAAAAAAAATATATTTCATTTAATTAGTTATAAGTTGTCGGTTAACTATTCTTGCAAATCTACATGAGATTTCCTCGTTCCTCAAAATGACAAAAGTGTTAAGCAATCTGTTTTTCTAAATTTGAAATAATCGCAACTGCTTTGTCAAAATCGTGTTGAATTGTAACACTTGATGCTGGTGCATATCGAGCTATTTCACAGTTCTCTGTAAGCGCAATGAAATCATTTACCGCATCTGGATTTGCATTTCTTGACAATAATAATTCTTGAATATTATCCTTACTGATTTCTGAAGTTTCAATATGCAACTTCGCTTTCAAGAAATTATGCATCGCTTTCTCCAGCGCAATGTAAAAAAGTTCTTTGTTGTTAATTTGCTTTTTGGCTTCTGATAAATATTTCTTGGCCAATTTGTTATTCATTCGGATTCTATTTCCAGTCACATCGCCATCAATAGCTTCTTTTTTCTTTTTGAACAACACAATCAAAGGCAACATCAAAAACGGAAAAAAGAACAATCCGAAGAAAACATTCGACTCAAAGAAATCTTTAGTATCCATGGACAGAAGCTTGCTCTTTACATTTATGGATTTAAATTGTTCTACTTTGTCTCCTTTGTTTTTATTAGAAGAAGCTACCGTAGCATCAGTAGGCGAAGGACCATCGATAACATTAATTATTATTTCTGGTGAACTTAATGTTTTATAGCTTTTTGTATCCAAATCAAAATACGTGAATTTGATTGGTTTTATGGGATAACTGCCTTTATATTGTGGTACAATCGTATAACTATCTGCTATTTTTCCTGCCATTCCAGAAAGCGGCGTATTTACTTGTTCGCTATGAACTGCATCATACATCTCTAAAGCATTTGGCACTACGGGTTTGGGTAAACTAAATAGTTTTAAATTTCCTTTTCCGCTTACACTGACCACTAAATCTAAACTTTCATCGTGCTTTAAAGTCGTTTTAGATGGAGTAACTTTAAAATCAAAACTTCCTACCGCACCCGAAAAATCTTCTGGTTTACCAACCTCTGGCAATGGTTTAACGTTTATGGTTTTGGCTCCAGCCGAAACTTTCTTTGTTGTTTCAGTAAGCACCATTCGACCAAACATATCCCGACGGTTTGTGGGCAACTGCACATCTACCGATAATGTCAATGGCTCAATTTTGAGCTTTCCTGATTTTTGCGGATACAGCACTACTTTTTTCAGTACAATAAACCTGAAATTCTGGCCCTTAAACATTCCTTCTTCGGCCACAGGTTGTTTGATCTCGATATTTTGGCTCCAAAAATCATTGTACTTAGGCTTACTTGATTCTCCAAGGTTTGAAATTCCAATGTTACCAAAATACAATTTATAAACAACTGTAATTGGTTCATTGATATAGGGATTACCATTTGAAACATCAGCTACCAGATACAGGTTTTCATCAGTATTTATTTCAGAATTGTTTGGATCTCTTGGTTCCTCAGTGGCTTCAGTAACTGTTATTTTTACTGGCGCAGTTTTATAGGTAGCTCCATTAAACTCAATAGCAGCACCCTTCAATACAAATGTCCCTTTCTGATTGGGCACAAGATAGTACGAATAGGCCTTTTCAAAAGAGCTTTTTCCATTGATCCACGACTGACTTACCTGTTGGCTGGGTCCAGCTATAACACGAAAACCTGCAAATGAGGGCGGAACAAAGTTATCACCATCTACATTCATCATAAAATCTATCCGAAGTCTCTCGTTTAGTCCTAAAGTAGTTTTGCTCACTCTAGCTTCAAACTGAACTTGAGCGTTGAGTAAATTGCAAATCAAAACAAAGCATACTGCAATACATCTTTTCATTTTCAAATTGTCTAATTGAATTACCAATCTTTCTCAGTTTTAACTGGTTTTCCCTTTACTTTCTTGGCATTTACCTTATCCTGCACCTTCTTTTCCTCTTTGTTTACAGCATCCAATAAGTTTTCTAAACGCTCTTTAGAAATCCCACCAGGAGCTGGTTTTGGCTCCCCGTTTTCATTGGGTTTTGGATCTTTGTTTGGCTTATCTTTATCGCCCTTATCGTCTTTATTCTCTTTATCCTTATTGTCTTTTTCGCCGTCTTTCTTATCGTCCTTTTTATCTTCTTTCTTATCCTTGTCACTCTTTTTGTCGTCTTTTTTCTTATCGTCTTTTGGCGGATTTTCTTTTAGCATTTTTTTGGCCAAAGCATAATTGTATCGCGTTTCTTCATCGCTAGGATCGTTACGTAAAGCGTTTTTATAGGCTTCAACTGCTTGTGTGTAATCCTTTTCATTCATAAAAACATTACCAAGGTTATGAAATGCCCTGTGTTTTTGCGGCCGTGTTTTTGAATTTTTCAAAGATTTAGCGTAAGCAAATTTCGCTTCGGAAGACTGCTTTTGCTTGTAAATAGTATTTCCTAAATTGAAAGGTGCAGTTGCTTTATTTGGAAATTTTGAATCCGAAATCCTATAATTAGCCTCGGCCTCTGCAAATTTATTTTCAGCATATTCCGCGTTCGCTTTGGGCAATATTCTGTCTTTCTGTTGTGCGTTTGCAACAAAAGAAATGATTAATAGCAAGTGTAAAATTATGTTTTTCCTCACCCCGACCCTCTCCAAAGGAGTGGGCGACGAGGCTAAATATATTTTTATCATTATGTTTTTTTATTCTCGTTAAATAAATTCAATTTATTAACCCAGCTTGTTTTTCTTTCCAGAAGGAAAATATCTAGAAATAAGAAAACAAAAGCAAAACCCAAAAACCACTGAAATTGCGATTGAAAATCGGCCATTTCTGTTGCTTCAAATTCGGTTTTTTGAATGTTATTCAGTGCATTCTTGATATACTCTACTACTTCTTTAGTATTATTTCCGTTTACATAACCGCCTTTTGTGGCCTTTGCAATGGATTGTAAACTTTCTTGATTCAACTTGGTAATCACCACTTCATTATTGTTGTCTTTTTTAAAACCTTCGACAACACCATTCTTTTTTAAAGGGATTGTGCCTCCTTTTTCTGTTCCTACGCCAATGGTAATTATTTTAATTCCCAATTTATTCGCTTCTTCTGCAGCTTCCTGTGCGCCCTCGCTATGGTCTTCCCCATCAGAAATCATAATGAGCAACTTACTAGTTTTTTTATCATCATAATATGTCGATGACAATTTAATTGCCTCATTCAGGGAAGTTCCCACAGAGGAAACCATGTCTGTATTCATGCTTTGCAAAAACATTTTGGCTACACTATAATCCGTCGTAATTGGCAATACTGGGAACGCGTTGCCAGCATAGGCTACAATTCCTATTCGATCGCTTCCTAATTGATTGATGATTTGCGAAACAATTTGCTTGCTTTTGTCCAAACGATTCGGTGCCACATCTTCGGCCAACATGCTTTTAGAAACATCTACTGCAAAAACAATATCTATTCGTTCACGTTTCACCGTCTCCATTTTGGTGCCAATTTTTGGATTTACCAATGCCAGAATTAACCCCGTCAACGCCAAAAGCAATACTCCTAATTTTAAAACGGGTTTAAAAACAGAGCTTTCTGGACTCAGTTTTTTTACCATTTCTAAGTCGCCAAACTCGAGTTGCTTTTTTCTTTTCCAATACAAATTGTATGAGAATAGCAATACCAATAATGGCAGTATACAAAGAAGGTATAAATATTTTTTTTCGTCTAATTCCATTTTTAATTTTAGATTTATGAACTTTGATCTTAGATTTTTACTCTAAGTCAAAATTCTAAACTTGGTCATTCTAATTCCAGTTTCAACTCCCTTCCCTTCGGGGAGGGCTGGGGTGGGGATTTTATATAAAACTTTTAAAAACTGTATTTCGCAATGCTAATTCTAACAACAATAAAAAACCGGCAAACCAAATAAATGGTCTAAATTTTTCATCGTAATCATAGAATTTTAATTCTTCAATTTCAGTAGTTTCTAGTTTATTGATCGAAGCATAAATCTCGGCCAATTTGCTGTTGCTTGTTGCTCTAAAATATTTTCCGTCGGTCTTTCTAGCGATATTTTTCATCAACTGCTCATCGATTTCAACCTTCATCATTTGGAATAAAAACTGACCATTTGGAGCAATCGCATACGGAAACATAGCCATGCCGTTTGTTCCAATTCCTACCGTGTATACTTTTATTCCGTACTGCTTCGCAATATCCGAGGCCGTTTCTGGCTCTATAAATCCGGCATTATTTACCCCATCCGTCAACAGAATAATTACCTTACTTTTTGCTTGACTGTCTTTTAATCTATTTACCGCAGTTGCCAATCCCATCCCGATTCCTGTACCATCTTGTAGCACATTGTCGTATTTTATACTTCGGATCGCATCTAGAATTACAGCTTTATCGCTGGTTACTGGAGTTTTTGTATACGCTTCTGAGGCATACACCACCAATCCAATCCTGTCATTAGGTCTTTCACCCACAAAATCAGCAGCCACTCTTTTCAGCGCCTCCATTCGGTTGGGTTTCAAATCCTTGGCAAGCATACTTCCAGAAACGTCAATCGCCATAACAATATCAATACCCTTTGTCGTTTTCGTTTTATTGCTCACATCTACGGTTCTTGGCCGTGCCATAGCCACAATAAGTGAGCATAAGGCTAGTATTCTTAGTCCATTCAACATCGGCTTTAACTTGGTCAAATAGGAATTAGTTCCTTTAAATCCTTGTAACGAACTTATTTTTAAAGTTGCTGATTGGTGGTTCTTTTTTTGCATCAACCATACAATTGCCACTGGAATCAGAAGAAACAGCCAAAAAAACTCTGGGTTCAAAAAAGTTATTTTTTCCATTATTTGGTTGCTTGTTTTAATTCGACACTATTCAAAACGCGCTCTGATATTTGATTTGCGTACGTATCTCCTTCTTCGTGTAACAATAAAATTTGTTGTAATCCGCCTTCTTGACTGAACAACAATGCTTCATAGTACAACTTGGTACTTGATTTAGTAATTGCATTTATTTGTGAAAAAGTCCCATACGCTTTAACGCCTTTTACACCCTCTTTGGTTTCAAACTCTTCTTGTTTTACAATCATATTTTGAGCGCCTTGCACTTCCATAGATTGCAACACACCATCCATTGATTTTTTCAAATCAATCTGCGTTTGCTGCTTAAACTTTAAAGTAGATACCATTAGATAAAACGGATCTAAGACACTTCCATAAGCAAAAGACTGCATTTCTTTAATCAATGCCATTCCCTCTTTTGGGAGTGTTTTTGTGAGATCTACTCGCTTCAATACTTTTGGAGTTTCAATTACAATTCCGGGATTTCCGTAATCACTTTTGATCCATTCGCCTTCTAATAATTCTTTGGTAGGATGACCCAAAACATTATCTTTTACAAAATCAAATCCTTTAGTTACTACAAAAAAGAGCGTGGTGGCTACCAATAAAAAAACCGCCGAAGCCACTGCTGTAACAACGCGCTTGTTCCTTTGTTTGCGCAGTTGTATCTGAATTTGTTTTATTCTTTGCGCTTCGTTTAGCAACATATCCTCTTCCACTGGCACTTCAACTGGAATCGAATTATCTAATGTTAAGATTACTTTTTGAATTTTATTGCGGTCATCGGTAATTTCAAAATCCAATGGTTTTGACTTGGCAAATTTCACTAAATCGGCCTGTTTCAAAACACGCTCCAAATTTTCAATAATTTCCTGAGAAAGCGTCATTTTTTTCTTTACCGATGCGGTTCTCAATCCTTGAATCAGTTCTGAAGTAGTACTTTCCATTGCTGGAATTTCTATCGCTTCTTCAATATAATTTCTTGCAATATCCGTAAGTTCGCTGTAATAGGCTTTAACTTCACCTTTTTGCCACAATTCTTTTTTCTCTAAAGTATCTAGTAAACTGGTGGCTTTCTCTATTGGGGTTTTATAAATTTCTTGATGTAATTTTTTCTCTTGACGTTTTTTAATAAACCAATAAATGAAAACTCCAATTCCTAAAATCAGTGCAACAATTAGCACGTATTTCCACCAATCACCAATAGAATTATCTGCTGGTGCAATGTCCTTAATATCGAACATTTTTTGTTTCAGCGTGTCTACTTGAACATTTGCTACTTCTACCAAAAGCGAATCTGTCAAAAAAGGTTTGCTGTTGATGAAAATCTTAATACTTGGAACCACATAGCGACCAGAATCAAATTGGGTCAACCCATATTTTTTGATCAATTCATAACGACCATCCATTTTAACGGTATCAATAGGATACGACTGAATTACCTCTAGAGCGCCAACGTTTTTCAATTTCGGAAAAATCACTCTAGCCGAAGTATCAACAGTAGTTTTTATAGACAATTTAAATTCTGCGCCAATTTTATTTTTAGTGGTATCTATACCAGTAACCACTTGTTTTTGTTGTGCAAAAACAGCCGTAGAAAGCAGTAATAATAGTAGGTATAATTGTTTTTTCATCTTTTATTATTGAACCTCTTTCGATTTTTGATTGAGGATTAACGATTTTTGATTTCAGATTTGACCCCGAAACTTAGATTCGTTTTTCATCAAAAATCTAAATTTATTTCAAATTTGTTTTAGCTGTTTTAATACTTGACACGAAAATAGAAATTAGCTCGTTAGCCTCACTTTTCGCAGTCGTTAGACTTGTTAAATCGGACGTTAGGTTTGATTTTTCAATAATTTTTAAACAAACAAAGCTTTCTCTTAATTCTTTTAAACAAATGCCCATTTTATGAATAAAATCTTTACTGCTTTCTGCACTTTGCGCCTCTCCATAATTTAAAGCAGAAGAAGTTCCAGATCTAATTATTTGCCCAGCAAGATGATTCCCAGCATAGTTTTTTTCAAATTTGCTAGCAACGATTATTATTGTCGCTGCAAATTCTATCAATCTATTTTCTAATTCTTGCTTATTCACTTATTATGATTATATTTTTATTTTCCCAATCTAAAATCTATTTTCCACTTCTACAAAATCTGAAATCAAAAATCTGAAATCATCATCTCGATTTAAAGTAACTCAGCAATTTCGTCACATAACTTTCATCGACTCTAGTGTTTACAACACCTGAACCTGACTTGCTGAATGTCTCTTTAAAATAATTTACTTTATCGTGGTACTGTTTTTCATAATTCATTCGCACTGCTTTCGCACTGGTATTGATCAATTCGACAGCTCCCGTTTCGGCATCAAGCATAGAAACCATACCTAAATCTGGCATTTTTTCTTCGCGAATATCGTAGACGCGTATGCCGGTGATGTCGTGTTTTTTTGATGCAATTTTCAACGTTTGCTCGTAATCTTCAGACATGAAATCAGAAATCACAAATACAATTGCTTTCTTTTTTTGTGTTCCCGATAAAAATTTCAAGGCTTGCGCAATATCAGTTTTACGGCTTTTAGGTTGAAATTCAATCAACTCCCGAATGATGCGCAATACATGAGACCTTCCTTTTTTTGGCGGAATATACAATTCGATTTCATCCGAAAACAAAATCAAGCCTATTTTATCATTGTTTTGAGTTGCCGAAAAAGCCATCGTAGCAGCAATTTCCGTAACAATATCCTTCTTGAACTGATTTTTTGAACCAAAACTTTCTGAACCTGAGATATCAACCATAAGCATCATGGTCAATTCGCGTTCTTCCTCAAAAACCTTTACGTGCGCTTCGTTATAACGTGCAGTTACATTCCAATCAATCGCACGAATATCATCTCCGTACTGGTATTGACGCACTTCGCTGAACGTCATTCCACGCCCTTTGAAAGACGTATGATACTCTCCCGAAAAGATGTGATCGCTCAATCTTCGGGTTTTAATTTCTATTTTTCGTACTTTTTTTAAGAGTTCTTTTGTATCCATTTCTTTAGTAATTAGTAATTAGTGAAAAGTGAATAGTAACCAACCAAGGCTAATTACTATTCACTTATTACTATTCACTTTTAGGGTACTTCTACTTCGTTTACGATTTTGTTGATGATATCTACAGAAGTAATATTTTCGGCTTCGGCTTCGTAGGTAACTCCAATTCTATGGCGCAAGACATCATGAACCACAGCACGAACATCTTCTGGAATTACATACCCACGTCGTTTGATAAAAGCGTAGCATTTTGCAGCATTAGCCAAATTAATACTTCCACGTGGTGAGGCACCAAAACTGATTAACGGTTTCAAATCAGCTAATTTATATTTCTCTGGATAACGCGTCGCAAAAATAATATCCAGTATGTATTTCTCTATTTTTTCATCCATATACACCTCACGAACTGCTTCTTGAGCGCGTAAAATTTGTTCAACCGAAACGACTGGATTTACTTTTTCATAGCTTCCTTTTAAATTTTGACGAATAACCATACGTTCGTCTTCCATTTTGGGGTAATCAATGACAGTTTTCAACATGAAACGATCGACTTGCGCTTCTGGTAATTGGTAGGTTCCTTCTTGTTCTATTGGGTTTTGCGTAGCTAAAACTAAAAATGGTCGGTCTAATTTAAAAGTAGTGTCGCCAATGGTAACTTGCTTTTCCTGCATGGCCTCCAGTAAGGCTGATTGCACCTTAGCAGGCGCACGGTTGATCTCATCCGCAAGGACGAAATTAGCAAAAATAGGACCTTTTTTAATCGAAAATTCATTAGACTTGATGTTATAAATCATTGTCCCTACGACATCAGCAGGCAATAAATCCGGAGTAAATTGTATTCTACTGAACGATCCATGAACGGCTTGCGACAGCGTATTAATGGCTAAGGTTTTTGCTAATCCAGGAACTCCCTCAAGCAAAATGTGTCCTTGACCTAAAAGTCCAATTAATAAACGCTCTACCATGTGCTTTTGACCCACAATAACTTTGTTCATTTCCATGGTGAGAAGATCTATAAATGCACTCTCTCTTTCAATTTTTTCGTTGATTGCTCTAATGTCTAAAGTCGTTGTATTTTCTTCCATTGTGTCGTTTTTAAAACCTTGTATTGAATGCATACTTTTTGATGGTGCAAATTGAATTTTTTTTTAGAAGTAAGATGTTAAAAAATGGTTAAAACTTCAATAAAATAGGTAATTTTAAGGACTAATTGTGATACAATTTTTATATTTTTAAGAACTTTGAATAATATACACTGAAACAACATAAATACGAATTTGAATAACAAATAAAAACCATGAGCAAAACAAATTTATCTCCCATTGTAGCGGGTGTCATGAATTGGGGAGTTTGGGATAAAAATCTCAATACCAAAGAAATGGAAAACATGATTAATGTGTGTCTAGAGAATAAAATTACCACCTTTGATCATGCCGATATTTACGGAGATTACACGACAGAAGCTGACTTTGGAAAAGCATTTTCTTCCAGCAAAATCGCTAGAGAAAAATTACAATTCATATCCAAATGTGGTATCCAAATGGTTACCGAGAACCGTAAAAACAGTATTAAACATTACGAGTATTCTAAAGAGTACATCATTTGGTCTGTTGAGAATTCCTTAAAAAATTTACAAACAGATTATTTAGACGTTTTTTTACTCCACAGACCTAGTCCATTAATGCGTGCAGATGAAATTGCAGAAGCGGTTTTAAAACTGCAATCAGACGGGAAAATTAGTGATTTTGGGCTGTCTAATTTTACTACCTCACAAACTGAATTAATTCGTCAAACAACAACCGTATTATTCAATCAAGTGCAATTTTCTGCCACTCATTTTGAACCGATGGTTGATGGAAGTTTTGATTATATGCAAACCAATGGCATTCGTCCGATGTCCTGGAATCCGCTAGGTTCCGTTTTTAGAGAAGACAATTCACAAACCCGACGTATGAAAAAATTACTTGCAACTTTAGTATCAAAATACCACCTAGGATCTGATTCTATTTTACTTTCATGGATTTTAAAACATCCTGCACAGGTGATTCCTATTGCAGGAACGGTAAATGTAGCGCGTATTCAATCCTTGATGAAAGCGGTCGAATTAGAATTAGACCAAGAAGATTGGTTTGCTATTTGGACCGAAAGTATTGGCAATGACGTAGCCTAACAAAGCGTTCAGATTACCTTTAGAATCTAAAACAAAAAAACATGATTAAAACAGCCTTAGTAACTGGAGCTACCAGCGGAATTGGTAAAGCAACAGCTCAAATATTAGCTCAAAACAACTACAAAATTATTCTTTGCGGACGCCGTGAAGACCGCTTGGAAGAGGTCAAAAAAGAACTTTCGGCTTTCACAGAAGTTCATACGTTAACCTTTGATGTTCGAGACAAAAAAGCGGTTTTCGAAAGTATTAATTCGTTACCACAAGCCTTTTCTACGATTGATGTTTTGATCAATAATGCGGGAAATGCACACGGTTTAGACCCGATTCAAAATGGTGATTTAGACGATTGGGATGCCATGATTGACATCAATGTCAAAGGACTTTTGTATGTTTCTAAAGCTATAATTCCGCAAATGATTGAACGGAAATCAGGTCATATCATTAACATTGGCTCTATCGCAGGTAAAGAAGTATATCCCAATGGAAACGTTTATTGCGCCTCAAAACATGCTGTTGACGCCCTGAATCAGGCGATGCGAATGGACTTGAATCCGTATGGGATTCGCGTTGGAGCCGTACATCCTGGAGCTGTAGAAACTGAATTTAGCGAGGTGCGTTTTAAGGGCGATACCGAAAGAGCAGCTAACGTTTACAAAGGGTTTGAGCCTTTACACGCTGAAGATATCGCTGATATAATTCATTTTGTAATTTCTAGACCGTATCACGTAAATATTGCTGATTTATTAGTATTACCAACTGCACAAGCGGCTGCAACGATTTTGAAAAGAGATTAAATTATTATTTATTTCTATTAATTATTTATAAAACCTTCAAAAAATGGCGAATTACAATTCTTTTGAGGAAATGGGAATTTATCAATTAGCTAGAGAACAAAGCAATCATATTTGGCATTTAATTCAAAATACAACTCTTGGTCAAGATTATAAATTAGGGGATCAAATCAATGGTTCTTCTGGGTCAATTATGGATAATATTGCTGAGGGTTTTGGCAGGGGAGGAAACAAAGAATTTATAACTTTCCTGAGTTATTCAAGAGGTTCCTGTTGTGAAACAAAAGCTCAATTACAAAGAACCTTCGACAGAAAACATATCAACGAAGAAAAGCATTTGGAGTTAACTATAAAATCTCAAATACTAATTGACCAAATTTCAAAATTCATGAATTTTTTAAAAAGTTCTGATAGAAAAGGGTCAAAATATGATTAATAAATATAACTCAACAACAATAAAAAATAGAAATAAATAATAAACAATAACAATGATCAACAAACGTCTTCTTATTAAAAACCTGCTCGCTCATAATGATGAAAGTAGTTTTTATGATAAAAAGCGACAGTTGAACTTGCACTCTCGTGAGGGAAAAGCTAAGTTTTTAAAACACATTTGCGCACTTTCTAATTCCAATCCTACTAACAATTCTTACATCGTGGTGGGTGTTGAAGATCAAGACAATACTATCGTAGGCGATGATTTTTTTGATGATAGTAGAATTCAGAATTTAGTGAATGCTTATCTAGAAAATCCTCCCGAAATTCAGTATGAAAATGTCCCTTTCCCAAATTTATCCAAAGATAAAGTTGTAGGGCTGGTTACCATCAAGCCAAAGAGCAATACGTCCTATTTTAAAAAAGGAATTCACACTATTCCTGCTAACAGTATTTTTACAAGACGAGGCAGCAACACGATGCCACTGGAAGGTGAAATAGATAAAAATCACCAAAACACAGAAACCGTAATTGGCATTGAAAATAACTCGCGAAATAGCATTGAATATACCCTCGATGGCGTGATTGATTTCATGAATTTCCGCCACAAAGATATGGGGCCAAAATACAAAGTTTTCAAAGAATTATTTGTGATTTGCTGGGCAGGAATTGCCAAAAAGTCGCGTGACAAAACCTATTTATCCCGAGTAGATATTGAACTAATAAACGAACAAATTAAGCTTTTTTACTCCGCTCAGGATGTAGTTGAAATAATTTTCGATGAGGATACTTTTACCATTATTGAATACGTTCCATTAGGTTTAAATGATAAAACAAGCTATTATCCGTTAGAAAAACAAACCATCCACTTTCACGATAATGGGTATTATAAAATTGAACGTGAAATATTGTTTAAACCGCCGGAATTCAACAAAAAAATGCTTTTTCACATTTATAATTCCAATATTGCTTTGCTGAACAAACTGCAAAAAGGAATTTCATTGTCCGAGCGGGAGCACAAGGATTTAGAGAATTTACCTTCCACTTTTATGATATGTTACCTCAACGGTTTTGAAGAGGCCAAACAAAAGTTGATTGATTCCAAAGTGCTTTTAAAACCTTTCATACCAGTATACTTATCTTTTAAAGAAGCTTTACGAATATTGAGAAAAATGAAGTATGATGTGCAGTGAAGAATTTATTATGATACTAAATCATTGCAATTAATTCTTGTAAAAACTGACAAATCAATTGAACTAAAAGAATCGATAACGCTAGAAGTGTTCGCATTTTAGAGGTTTTTAATTTTCTGTAAAGCTAATCTTAAAAAACGATAAATCCATCACTAAAAACAGTGATATTTCACTTTGTCACTAAAAAAATATGCTCCATAAATTCTAATCTAAAAAAAATAACCTAAAAAATTGTACGTCCCACTCTTTTACTTATTTTTAGCATATAAAAACAACCTCTTTTATTGGGTTGTTTTAAACTGATAAAATAAAAATCATAAATGAGAACACTCGTCATAGGCGACATACACGGCGGTTTAAGAGCCTTGCACCAAATATTAGAAAGAGCTAAAGTTACTACTAAAGATACGCTTATTTTTCTGGGAGATTACGTTGATGGCTGGAGTCAATCGCCTCAAGTACTCGATTTTATAATTGATTTAAAAACCAAACAAAACTGCATTTGCATTCGTGGCAATCACGACGATCTATTATTGGAATGGCTTGATGAAAGTAAAGACAATCTTTTGTGGTACAAACACGGCGGCGAAGCGACGGTTTTGGCCTACGAATCCGTTAGTGTAGAAACGAAACAAAAACATATTGAATTTTTGAAATCCTTAGAAAATTATCATCTGGACGAGCAACGTCGTTTGTATGTTCATGCTGGTTTTACCAATGTGAATGGTGTTGTTTACGAATATTTCCCTGGACTATTTTATTGGGACAGAACCTTGTGGGAAACGGCATTGGCATTAGACAAAACCATGGCAACAGATAATATTTTTTACCCCAAACGTTTTACTTTATATAAAGAAATTTACATAGGTCATACACCTGTTACCCGAATAGGAGAGAATACGCCCGTTCAAAAAGCGAATGTTTGGAATGTAGATACTGGTGCCGCATTCAAAGGGCCACTAACCATTATGGATGTTGACACTAAGGAATTCTGGCAAAGCGAACCGTTGACTCAGTTGTATTTTGATGAAAAAGGAAGAAATTAGTTTTTATTGAACTATTTTTGCAACCATTTAAAGACTTAAATATGAAAAAGAGTATTACAGTACTAGTATTATTGACCGTTGGTTTGATGCATGCACAAGCCTTTAAAGGAAAAGGAGATGTTAAATTTGATGTAGGCGCTAACTTTCAAGAAGGAGGATCTGGAATTCGGGTTTCTGCTGATTTTGGACTTGGAGAAAACATGTCATATGGGTTTGCTACTTCTTATTTGTTATCGGTTTCTAATGATGATTTAGGAAATAAACCAGAATTTGATGATCGTATTGACGCGAAGGTTAGATTCAATGCGAACTTAGGAAATGTATTTCAACTCGACGAAAAAATGGATCTTTATCCTGGATTGAATTTGGGTCTCAGAAATTTTGGTGCACACTTAGGATTGCGCTATTTCTTTACCGAAGGTTTTGGTATTTTTACTGAAGCTGGTATTCCTATCGCTAGTTATAAAACAGATGCCATAGGTTTTGACAAACTGAACAACCAATTTACATTTAATATTGGTGCTTCTTTCAACCTGTAGGTAAATCATCTATATAAATCAAAAAAGGCAATTTGAAATATTCAAATTGCCTTTTTTAATTTGTTCCATTTAATCTACAAATCAAATTTGATTCCTTGTGCTAAGGGCAAACTTGTGGTGTAATTGATGGTATTGGTTTGTCTTCTCATATACACTTTCCAAGCATCAGATCCCGACTCACGTCCGCCACCTGTTTCTTTTTCTCCTCCAAAAGCACCTCCAATTTCTGCACCTGAAGTTCCAATATTTACGTTTGCGATTCCACAATCAGACCCTACAACCGACAAGAATAATTCCGCTTCACGTAAATTATTGGTCATGATTGCAGATGATAAACCTTGAGCTACTCCGTTTTGAATAGCAATAGCATTCTCTACAGTTCCTGAGTATTTCAATAAATATAAAACGGGTGCAAATGTTTCGTGTTGTACAATTTCAAAAGTATTCTCGGCTTCGGCAATTGCTGGTTTTACGTAACAACCACTTTCGTAACCTTCGCCAGAAAGCACGCCTCCTGCTACTAATATTTTTCCGCCTTCGGCAACAACTTTTGTTAAGGCATTGTTGTACATTTCTACCGCATGAGTATCAATAAGTGGCCCCACATGGTTGTTTTCATCTAAAGGATTTCCGATACGCAGCTGACCATAGGCTGAAACCACAGCATCTTTCACTGTATCGTAAATACTTTCATGAATAATTAATCGACGTGTCGAAGTACAACGTTGTCCAGCTGTTCCTACTGCTCCAAAAACAGCACCTATAACTGTCATTTTGATATCAGCATCTGGTGTTACAATAATGGCATTATTCCCACCCAATTCTAGTAATGATTTTCCAAGGCGACCCGCAACAGCTTGCGCTACGATTTTCCCCATTCGAGTAGAACCAGTAGCCGAGATTAACGGTACACGTCTATCATTAGTCATCATTTCCCCTACTTTATAATCTCCGTTTATTAAACATGAAATTCCTTCTGGCAAGTTATTTTCTTTGATTACTTCGGCAATAATATTTTGACAAGCGATACCACAAAGCGGTGTTTTTTCAGATGGTTTCCAAACACAAACATCACCACAAATCCATGCTAAAGCCGTGTTCCAAGCCCAAACGGCTACTGGAAAATTAAACGCTGAGATGATTCCAACAACCCCCATTGGGTGGTATTGCTCATACATACGGTGACCTGGACGCTCAGAGTGCATAGTCAATCCATGTAATTGACGAGAAAGACCTACTGCAAAATCACAGATATCGATCATTTCTTGTACTTCACCATAGCCTTCTTGCAATGATTTTCCCATTTCATAGGAAACTAATTTACCGAGTGCTTCTTTATTTTTACGCAATTTTTCTCCAAACTGACGCACAATTTCCCCACGTTGTGGCGCTGGCATTGTCTTGAATGTTTTAAAAGCTCCGCTTGCTGTTTGCATTACTTTCTCGTAATCTGTTGCAGTAGTTGTTTTTACTGAAGCAATACGTTGACCATCAACTGGCGAATAACTTTCTAAAATTGCTCCGTTAGAAAAATTATTTATCCCTGTTGATGTTCCCTCGTTTATGGATTGAACGCCTAACTGCGCCAATGCTTCTTTCATTCCGAATTGATCTGCTATTGTTATCATTGTAACTTTTCTATTAAAAATTGTTATATTTTTTCACAAATATATTGATTTGACTTGAAATACAACCTAGTGTCGCTTCAAATTTGCGTATTTATGTCCCTAAAATTTATTTAAAATTTACTTGTATTCCTCTTTCGTTTGTCTAGAAAAATTACATTGGCGATCTAAACTGAAAACAAAATAAACTAGTTTACGAATTTTAATTTTTAGCCCCGGTAGTAGCGGCATCCTTTTATGACTGTTTTTGCAGGAATAAAAGATACAGCGAATGACGGGAATAGCTCCCAATGAAAATTAGTCTTTGGATACAAATTTTGGGTCGGCCTCCATGATTGTGCCACAAGAATCACAAGTTCTCAAGGCAATTGAGTTATAGAAATGTTTAAAATGCGGCAAGAAATCTTTTTCGATATCTTTTAGCTCAAATTTTACTTCGTACAGTTTGTGGTTGCAGTTGTCGCAGTGCCATAAAAGTCCGTCCGTAAATCCTTTCCCCGCTCGTTTGCGTTCGATTACCAAACCTATTGAACCCTCTGAACGTACTGGAGAGTGCGGAACATTAGCAGGATGCAAATACATGTCGCCCGCGTGGAGTTCCATTTCCTTGCGGACACCATCTTCTTGAATAACAACTTTTATGGAGCCTTCTAACTGGTAAAACAATTCTTCTGTTTCGTTGTAATGATAATCTTTACGGGCATTGGGCCCTGCAACAAGCATCACAATATAGTCTCCAGATTCTAGGTATAAATTTTTGTTCCCAACAGGTGGTTGGAGTAAATGACGGTTTTCGTCTATCCATTTATTGAGGTTAAACGGTTGTGCTATTGCCATGTTTGCTAATTTAGATGTAAAGTTATGAAATAAAAAAGCACTATTATTTTTCTTTGATTAAATAAATATAGACTGGAAAATGATCGCTGAATCCGATTTCGGTATTGGAATGTCGCAACGGATAGCCTTTATATTGTCCGCTTATTTGTATCAAAAAAGACTTATTATAAATTCCGGCTTTCCAGAACCGATAACTGGAATAATCAGGTTGTATCAAGGTTTCAGAAACCATGATCTGGTCAAAAATATCCCAAGCATCACGAAAGGCAATGGTTCCAAAACCTTTTTTGGCCATATCCTCGAAGGGATTGTAGATCCCAAAAGGCTTCACTTCAGCTTTTTTAGCTTTAGCGCCAAGAGCAACTTTGACACTTTTATTGTATGCGCCATCGTTTAAATCGCCTAATAATATAATTTTTGCCTGTGGATTAATGCGTTGCAGAGAATCGATTATTTTTCGGTTTAAAGCTCCCGCAGCTTCGCGAAACGGGCTTGATTTTTTCTCCCCGCCAGAACGGGATGGCCAGTGATTAACGATAATATTAATTTCCTCGCCCTCCAGGAATCCAGTTACAAGCAATTGATCTCGCGTGTAAACTCTGTAATTTTTTGCGCTTACTTGCAATTCATCATCTGTTTTTTCTTCGGTATTAGTCTTTTCAATTTCATTTGTGGCACTTGCTTTTTTGAAGATATACAAAGGAATATTGCTGTAACTAGTGGGTTGGAATTTCTTTTTTTGATACAAAAGCGCCACGTCAATTCCTCTTTTGTCAGGCGAATCAAAATGAATGATTCCGTATTCTTTCTCAATAAGTTTAGGTTGCTTGACTAAATCTTCTAGTACGCCTCTATTCTCTATTTCGCAACCGCCAATAAAAGTAGGTGCATCGGGGTTTTCAGCAGAACCAATTTCAGCTAAGACACGAGCAAGGTTAGCAAGTTTTTTTCGGTATTTATCAAATGTCCAACGCTGCAATCCATTGGGAGTCCATTCTTCATCAAAAGTATCCGGGTCGTTTATGGTGTCAAAAAGATTTTCAAAATTATAAAACGCAACCGTATGAATGGTATATTTCTTTGATTGTGCAATTGCCTGGGTGATTGTAAAAAGGTAAAAAAGAACCCAAACTATTTTTCTCATAAACATAACTTTTAACGAAAATTTTACCTTACCAACTGTTGCCTATAAAAATAGTCATTTGCAATGAACTTCAAGTTATTTTCTAATTGTCTATCTTTGATTTTATCAAAACAATACACCAAAGTAAACAATATTTCTGAACAGCAATACAGCATGAATCAAAATCGATTTCCTTCTACCAACCAAAATCTTATTTTTTATCGCTTGCTATTGCTCATTTTTATTTTTCAATCGTTAAACAGTCAAGCCCAAAAACACATGATTACACCACCTAATTTACAAAAAGGAGATACCATTGCGATATTAGCTACAGCCCGAAAAAATGTAGAAGATAATTTGAAACCTGCCATTGATTTGTTGCACAGCTGGGGACTTGAAGTAGTAATAGGAAGCACGATTGGACTCGATAACAACCAGCTCGCCGGGACTGATGAACAACGTGCAGCCGATTTTCAGCAGCAATTAGACAATCCTAATATCAAAGCGATTTGGTGTGTAAAAGGCGGTTATGGAACCGTTCGAATGATAGATTTGTTAGATTTTACTGCCTTTAAAAAACAGCCTAAATGGATTGTTGGTTTTAGCGATGTAACCGTTTTACACAATCATTTAAATACTTTGGGTTATAAATCCGTTCATGGAATCATGCCAATAACAGTTCCGCGCGCTACTGATCAAGCTAAGGAAACATTACGAAAGGCGTTGTTTGGAGAAAAACTATCCTATACTGTTGCTCCTTTTGGGAAAAATAAAATAGGAAAAGCTTCGGGGGAATTAGTAGGCGGGAATTTATCAATATTATATAGTTTATTTGGTTCGCCATCCGCAATTGACTGTTCTGATAAAATATTATTTATAGAAGATCTAGACGAATATTTGTACCATATTGATCGTATGATGATGAACTTAAAACGCAATGGTTGTTTAGAAAGCATTAAAGGAATTGTGGTAGGTTCGATGACCAAAATGAAAGATAACGACATTCCTTGGGGTAAAAATGCCATTGAAATCATTGAAGATGTAACTAAAAAATACCATATTCCAATTTTATACAATTTTCCGGCAGGTCACATTCAAGACAATAGAGCCTTGATTTTGGGCCGTAAAGTAACGCTAGATGTACTGGAAAAAGGTGGGACTCTTACCTTTGAATAATTAGATTGTTGATTAATAATTTTTCACTACACCTATTTGCATACTAAATACTTCAATTGAAAACTGATTACTTTATATGGCAGAACACAACGAACTTGGCAAATTAGGAGAAGAAATGGCTGTCGAATATCTACGAAAAGACGGCTATACTATTTTACAAACCAACTACACTTTTCAGAAAGCAGAAATTGATATTCTTGCCCAAAAAGAGAATACGCTTGCAGTTGTTGAAGTAAAAACTCGTTCTTCATTGGATTTTGGTTTGCCTCAGGATTTTGTAAAACCAAAAAAAATCCAGCATCTTGTTAAAGCTGTTGATGCTTTTGTAAACGAAAGAGATCTTGATATGGAAGTGCGTTTTGACATTATTGCCATCCACAAAGAAGGCAAATCTTTTGTAATTGAACATCTTATTGACGCGTTTTATCATTTTTAGTATGATTTTGTTGTTGTTATATTTGTAACAAATTGTTTTTTATTTATCTTTGTTTTTATTTAGGCACTAATAACGTCAACACTAACAAACAACTAAAAATCACATCATGAAAACTGTTTCTTCTATCGTTGAAAACTATATCAAAACAAAGCCCTTTTTACTAAATGCATTATCGTTAGGTATTATTAACCTGACTTCTTTATCGAGAAATATAATGACCGAATTAGAAGGTGATTTTGGTAAAGAGGTGAAACAAGGTGCTGTGGTGATGGCGTTAAAACGACTAACGGAAGAATTAGATTTTAGACTGAATCATAAAATTAATAAAGTTATCAAAAACATTGGTGAAATCACAGTTCGTTCTGCCTTGACGGATTATACCTTTGCTGCATCAGATACTGTACTAAACAAACAAGCCGACTTAATTACAGATATTAATTCGCTTCCTGATATATTTTACACCTCATCCAGAGGGGTAAATGAAACGAATATAGTTGTTAGTAATAGCGTTAATCACTTGGTAGACAAACATTTTTCTACTGAAAAACTGATTCAGAAATTAGATAATCTGGCTTCAATAACCGTAAAATTACCCAAAGAAAACATAGTTGTTCCGGGGATTTACTACTTCATTTTTCAGCGTTTGGCTTGGGAAGGAATTATTATAAACGAAGTGATTTCGACTTCAAATGAGTTCACAATTTTAGTAAGCGAAGAACAGGTTGATGTGGCTTTTAAAGTAATTAAGGATTTGAAGAATTAGATGAGTTTCTAATATTTCGGTTTTTGTTTAGTTCCTTTAAAATTAATTATTTCAATACTTGAATTTTTATAATTTACTCGGTAAACCAAATAGTTATTTTTATCTATTATTGCTTTATGAAGATTTTTATAGGTTTCAGATTTTGGATATAAGTCAGGGAATAGACTAATCTGATTGGCAACTTGGTTGATATTTTCTTCCAATTGCAAAATTTCTCTAAAAGTCCATTCTGCTTCTAATTATTCAATTACAATTACCAGACCGTTATCGGCTTGTGGATCCCATTTGATCTTTAACGCCATTTGGAAAATCTATTCATTACAGTTTCATGACTAATAAATTCGTCATTTTCTGCTTGTTTTAAACCGATTTCAATTTCAAGTTTTTCATCGGAATTCAGATCAGTGAACCAATCTTTTTCGTTGGCTTTTATTAAAATTTCTGTCATTTCTGGAAAAATTTCATCGATCGCAGACAACTCTTGAATAAAATTATATTTTCTGGTGGCTAAATTCATAACTTAAAATTTTACTGTAACAAAGTTATCTTTTTTGATTGTGTTTAAAAAACAAATCTTTAAATTTAACTAACTATTTCATTTTCAAATATTAAAGAGAGTTGATCATAAAGCTATTATGTATTTACTTGTAGAAGCTAAAAGATAAAATTGAGGTTTAAATTATAGATCAAGTTAAAACAAAAGGCTGCAAACTGCATTGTCTTATTCCCCTCCCAATAGCTCCATAAATTCTAGCGCTGTTCTAGTGTTTTTTACATTGTCAAAAGTTAATAGCAATCGCAAACCAGCCGGAGTTTGTTTTTCTTTCATTTTGCAAATAGAACTGTTTTTTTGCACAAACTGCAAGACTTGATGAAAGCGTTTGGATTGATAATAATCTGATTGTTGATCCGAAATGAAATACCCAATCATCTTGCCTTGTTTCATCACTAATTTTTCGATTCCAATTCGGGTTGCAATCCACTTGATGCGAATGCTATTCATCAACGCTTTGGCACGAGGTGGCATTGGACCAAAACGGTCTATCAACTTGTTTTGGAACACTACCAATTCCTCTTCGTTTTTTACAGTACCTAATTCATTATACAAACTCAATCGTTCCGATACATTATTGATGTACTCATCCGAAAACAGCAATTCAAAATCGGTATCAATTTGTAAATCTTTGACGTATTCTTTGATTTCTATGTTGCTTTCCTCGGGATATAAATCCTTAAATTCATTTTCTTTCAATTCATCAATCGCTTCATTCATGATTTTTTGATAGGTATCAAAACCGATTTCATTAATGAAACCACTTTGCTCACCTCCTAATAAATCACCAGCACCACGAATCTCTAAATCTTTCATCGCAATATTGAATCCGCTTCCCAACTCACTGAATTGTTCCAAAGCCTGAATTCGTTTTCTGGCATCATCCGTCATGGCAGAATAGGGAGGACAAATAAAATAACAAAACGCTTTCTTGTTGCTACGCCCTACTCGACCGCGCATTTGATGTAAATCAGACAATCCAAAATTATTGGCATTATTGATGAAAATCGTATTCGCATTTGGTACATCTAATCCACTTTCGATAATGGTAGTTGCCACCAAAACATCAAATTCGCCGTTCATGAAGGCCAACATCAGTTCCTCGAGTTTCTTTCCGTCCATTTGTCCGTGACCAATACCTACTCTGGCGTTGGGCACTAAACGTTGAATCATTCCCGCTACTTCCTTAATGTTTTCGATGCGGTTATTGATGAAAAAAACTTGTCCGTTTCGCTGTATTTCATACGAAATCGCATCGCGAATTACTTCTTCGCTAAAACCAACTACATTCGTCTCAATAGGATATCGATTGGGTGGTGGCGTAGTAATTACAGATAAATCACGCGCAGCCATTAGTGAAAACTGCAATGTTCTTGGAATTGGCGTTGCCGTTAAAGTTAACGTATCGACATTTGCAGCAATCGTTTTCAGTTTGTCTTTTACATTGACCCCAAATTTTTGTTCCTCATCAACAATCAATAATCCAAGGTCTTTGAAAACCACATTTTTATTGACCAATTGGTGCGTTCCAATCACAATATCGAGTTTACCTTCGGCCAATAATTTTAGTGTTTCCGCTTTTTGTTTGGCAGTTCTAAAACGGTTTAAATAACCAACAGAAACCGGCATATCTTTCAATCTTTCGGTAAAAGTTCTGTAATGTTGGTAGGCTAAAATTGTTGTAGGAACCAATATCGCCACTTGCTTGCTATTATCCACTGCCTTAAAAGCCGCACGAATGGCGACTTCTGTTTTACCAAAACCTACATCTCCACAAACCAAGCGATCCATCGGGCGGTCACTTTCCATATCGCCTTTTACCTCTGCCGTAGATTTGGTTTGGTCTGGGGTATCTTCATATATAAATGAGCTTTCCAATTCGTTTTGCAAATAACTATCTGGCGCAAATTGAAACCCTTTTTCGAGTCGGCGCTTGGCATACAGTTGAATCAAGTTGAATGCAATATGTTTGACGCGCGCTTTGGTTTTTTGTTTTAAAATCTTCCACGCATTCGACCCCAATTTGTAAATTTTGGGAGGCGTTCCGTCTTTTCCGTTGTATTTTGAAATTTTGTGTAGCGAATGAATACTCACATACACAATATCATTATCGGCATAAACGAGCTTGATGGCTTCTTGTGTTTTGCCTTCGACTTGTATTTTTTGCAACCCTCCAAAACGTCCAATTCCGTGATCAATGTGCGTTACATAATCACCTACAGAAAGTGTTGTAAGTTCTTTTAAAGTGATATTCTGCTTTTTCGAATAGCCATTTTTGATGCTGAATTTATGGTAGCGTTCAAATATTTGGTGATCAGTGTAACAAGTAATTTGGTTTTCATCGTCAACAAATCCTTGGTACAAAGGCAAAACAACCGTGTGGTATTGCTTTCTTATATTCTCAGAATTGGCTTCGTCCAAAGTTTCAAAAATATCATGAAAGCGTTTGGCCTGAGCATCATTAGAACAAAACAAATAATTTTTATATCCGTTGAAATGATTTTCACTTAGATTATTCAACAATAAATCAAATTGTTTGTTGAACGACGGTTGTGGCTGAATGTGAAATTCGAATTTTTGAGTAGTTCTAAAAATCGCTTTTGAACTCCATTCGACTATAGAAAAATCCAACGCTCTTTTTACGAACTGAGTTTGATTTAAAAACAATTGGTCAGGAGTTGAACGCTTAATTTCCTGAGACAATTTTGCGAAAGCTTCTTCGGCTTTACCAAATTGTTTGTCTAATTGTGCTAAAAAATCTTCGGTATTCTGAATGAAGATTACTGTTTTCTCCGAGATATAATCTAAGAAACTTTCTCTGTTTTCCTGAAACACTTTATTTTCAACATTGGGGATAATCGTAATCTTCTTTTGCGTTTCAATAGACAGTTGAGTGGCTACATCGAAGGTTCGGATGCTTTCTACTTCATCTCCAAAAAATTCGATTCGGTACGGATTATCATTCGAAAACGAAAAAACATCTACAATTCCGCCACGAACTGAAAATTCTCCAGGTTCTGTAATAAAATCGACTCTTTTAAACTCGTATTCAAACAGTACTTCGTTGATAAAATCAATTGAAATTTTATCTGCCACAGCAACTTTCAACGTGTTTTTATCTAATTCCTTTCGAGTCACCACTTTCTCAAATAAGGCTTCGGGATAGGAGACAATAACGGCTGGTTTCTTGCGGGAATTGATTCGGTTTAACACTTCAGCGCGAAGCAAAACATTCGCATTATCTGTATCTTCGATTTCGTAAGGACGACGAAAAGATCCAGGGTAAAATAGTACATCTTGCTCGCCAATCATCTGTTCCAAATCGTTCAAGTAATACGCAGCTTCTTCCTTATTGTTCAAAACAATTAAAAAAGGAAGTTCTGCTTTCTTGAAAATGGACCGAATCACAAATGAAAATGAGGAACCTAGAAGTCCTGTAAGATGCATTTTGACTTGTTTGTTTTCTACTAAACGAGCAACAATTTGTTGTGTTTTAGGCGAATTATCGTAGGTAGTGTATAAAGCTGTTTTACTCAACGCGTGGAATGTTTGGGTCTATTTTAGGTGTATTGGGAATGGCTCTTGAAGTGTCCATCATTCTTAATAAATCAGATTCTCCTTCTTCAATTGGAATTTTACTTTTCTCGACAATTTTATCCATTTGACGTTGTAAGGACACCAATTCTAAGTTAATTTCAGCTACGAGTTGCGTCACTTTTTTATCTGGAATGTTATCTAAATGAATGTACAAATCCAACATTTGTACTTTAGTGATCAAAGTTCCTATTCTGCTTCGTATTTGCGGTTTATCGTATTGAATTGGAATTTGGGCTGTAAGCGCCATGACTTTTTTAGTCAGTGCTTTTGATTTTTGCTGAAAAGCGGCAATCGTTTTTTTAGGTTTTTGTGCCAATTCTGCTAAAAAAATTCGCCACTCGTTCCAACTCGACAAACTATTTTCAGAAGCTTCGGTCACTGGCGTGTCATAAAAAATCCAGCCTTTTTGTATATTTTTTAAAATTACTTCTTTTTTCTGTACCTCTTTCCTGTTTTCAGCAAAGCGTTTTTGATCCTCGTTTTTACAAGAGACCAAAACCAAAATAAGAGAACAGCAAACGGCTAATTTATATTTCATTTTTAATTTCATTAAAGTACAAAGTTACAAACTAAATTTACAATAATGAATTCCAGAAATGGGGAATACTTTCATTGCTGAAACTCATTAAAAGGATCTTAAATTAGTTCGTAAAATGAAAAATAAAGAAACTAAAAATGCCATTTCAGTACTGTCTATAATCTAAGATTATGAAAACTTTTTGGTAATTATTTAAAAAACGGTTTCCTAATTATTCTTTAAAATTATGATTTCGATAACTCATTTGCATTTATACCCTTTATTAAAAGCCAAAACCGACTAAACCATTTCTATTTTAAAACTATTTTAAGAATTTTTTAAACTTTTCTATCAAAACTAATTTACTGACGAAAACGTTATATTTGTTTTTCCAAACAGATAACGATGAGTACTAAAATATTAATCATAGGCGCTTGTGGCCAAATAGGAACAGAGCTTACGCAAAAGTTACGCTCGATTTACGGAACCGAAAATGTAATTGCATCAGACATTCGAAAATTGAATACCGATGTGGTCAATTCGGGTCCGTTTGAAGTGGTGAATGCACTGGATTTTAATCAAATTGAACATTTAGTAGAGTTGCATCAAATTGACGAAGTATATTTGATGGCAGCACTTTTATCCGCTACAGCCGAGAAAAACCCAGCATTTGCTTGGGACTTGAATATGAACTCCTTGTTTCATGTTTTGAATTTGGCGAAAGCCGGAAAAATAAAAAAAATATTTTGGCCTTCGAGTATTGCCGTTTTTGGACCAACAACTCCTAAAGAAAATACACCACAATACACGGTTATGGAGCCTTCAACGGTCTACGGAATAAGCAAACAAGCGGGCGAAAGATGGTGCGAATACTACCATAATATCTTTGGGGTAGATGTACGAAGCATCCGTTATCCGGGTTTAATCAGCTGGTCATCTCCTCCTGGCGGAGGAACTACAGATTATGCTGTGGATATTTTTCATAAAGCGCTAGCCGACAAAAAATACGAGTGTTTTTTATCCTCAGAAACCAAAATGCCGATGATGTACATGGACGATGCTATTGCGGCAACCATCCAAATCATGCAAGCGCCTGCTGAAAAAATTAAAATTCGATCTTCATACAATTTGGCAGCTATGAGTTTTACACCTACTGAGATTGCTGCCGAAATCCAAAAGCACATTCCTGAATTTACCATTTCGTACCAACCTGACTTTCGCCAAAAAATAGCCAACAGCTGGCCTGCGAGTATTGATGATGCTGAAGCCAGAAAAGACTGGAACTGGAAACATGAATTTGATTTGAAATCAATGACAGTGGACATGTTGAAAAATTTGAGTGCCGAAAAAGAATAATACTTTTAGTACTATAGAATTTGGGTTTTAAAAAATTAGAATGAAAATCTAGTTTTTTGAAACCCTATTTTTTTTATTAATCGTCATCACTAGTGTCCACTAAAAAATAAAACAAGTTCTTTGAAATTATTGTAAATCTGTATTTTAAGAGTCATTTTTGAGCGTGACGATTTGAAATGATTATTATGTTCGTAAATCAATATTACGAATATGAATCACGGTAAATATGTCTTTTCTCAACTGATTGAATTTCTTCCTCAACGTGTTTTTGACAGGTTAACTAGTAAATATTTTGGCAATAAATCGGTCAAACATTTTACTTGTTGGAATCAATTATTATGTATGATTTTTGGTCAGCTTTCAGCAAGAGAAAGTTTAAGAGATTTGATAATTGTTATAGAAGCACATCAATCAAAATCATATCATTTAGGATTTGGCAAAAATGTAACTCGTAGCAATTTATCCAAAGCTAATGAAAATCGTAATTATAAAATATTTGAAGAGTTTGCCAATCATTTAATATTGATTGCTCGGGATAAAAACAGCAATGATGCTTTTGAAATAAAAGGTAATATTTATGCTTTTGATTCTTCAACAATTGATCTATGCTTGAGTGTATTTTGTTGGGCTCATTTTCGAAAAACTAAAGCAGGAATAAAATTGCACACTCTATTTGATATTAATACACAAATCCCTGTATTTATCCATATAACAGAAGCAAATGTGCACGATGTTAATGCAATGGATGTCATAGATTATGAGTCATTTGCGTATTATATTTTTGACCGTGCTTATGTTGATTATGATCGACTTTTTCGAATTACAAAAGCAAATGCTTATTTTGTTGTTAGAGCAAAATCTAATGTGAAATTTAAAAGAATGTATTCTCTAAAAATTGATAAAACCACTGGAATTAAATATGACCAAATTGGTAAAATAGAAGGTTTTTATACCTCAAAAGATTATCCAGAAAAGATACGAAAAGTAAAATTTTTCGATACTGAAAATAAAAAAATGTTAGTATTCTTGACTAATAATTTTGAATTATCAGCTCAAGATATTGCACTACTTTACAAACAAAGATGGCAAGTAGAATTGTTCTTCAAATGGATAAAACAGCACCTAAAAGTTAAGACCTTTTGGGGAACAACAGAAAATGCTGTTCGTATTCAAATCAATGTAGCAATTGCAACTTACTGTTTGGTTTCTATAATAGCAAAAGATTTAAAAATCAATCGTTCAACCTACGAAATTCTACAAATTTTATCCGCATCATTACTCGACAAAACATCTATAAATGAACTACTTATGAAATCAGATTACAATAATGTCAATGAACATAATACTAACCAGCTGGTTTTCAACTTATTTTAATTGGACACTAGTGAATCGTCATATAAATAAAATTTAGTTAAATTTGATTAAAGCATCAGCGCCATGAAACTAAAATCAAGTGAACCTTTTTGGTTGGTAAAAAACGGAATCATAAACTCGTATCCGTCATTAAGAGAAAATGTGGATACAGAAATTTTAATCGTAGGCGGTGGAATAACCGGTAGTCTTATAGCCCATCAGTGTATGGCGGACGGTTACAAAACCGTACTGATTGACCGCAGAGAAATTGGTCATGGAAGCACATCTGCTACGACATCGATGTTGCAATATGAGATTGACGTTCCTTTGTACAAACTTATTGATTTAATTGGTGAAAAAGCTGCCGTTGAAAGCTACTGGGCGTGCTATAAATCGATTGATGATTTAAAAAAAATAGTGCAACAAGTAAAATCTGATTGTGGATTCGAGAAAAAGGAATCGCTTTATTTTGCGGCTTTAAAGAAAGACGTTGTCTGGTTAAAAAAAGAATTCGAGGCGCGGAAAAAAATTGGAATGCCTGTAAAATGGCTGGAAGCCGAGGAAATTGATAAAAAATTTCATATCAAACATTTGCATGGTGGAATCTTATCCGAACAAGGCGGCAGCATCGATGCTTTCCGATTAGCCCATGATATTCTAGCATACAATCATGAAAAAGGATTACAAATCTTTGATAAAACCGATATCAAAAAAGTTACTTACAAACAAAATGGCGTAACCGTTCTAACAGAACATGGCACTACCATTACCGCAAAAAAAATAATTTACTGTAACGGTTTTGAAAGTACCGAAATCATTAAAGACAAGTTTGTAAAATTACTTTCTACTTACGCCATTGTGGGAGAACGTTTTGAAGACAATCAATCGCATCTTAACGACACGCTATTTTGGAATACCGCGGAACCTTACATGTATATGCGAACCACGGATGATAATCGATTGCTTATTGGCGGAGAGGATGAAGATTTTGTCGACGCTGCAAAAAGAGATTCCTTACTCAACGACAAGTCTGATAAGTTGACTACATATCTGAAGAAAATCTTACCTGATTATGATTTCAGAATGGATTTTGTTTGGGCGGGTACATTTGGCGAAACCAAAGATGGCTTGCCATATATTGGAAAACATCCTAATTTTTCAAGCGCTTATTTTGTTTTGGGCTTTGGCGGCAACGGCATCACATTTTCAGTTATTGGAATGGAACTTGTTTCTGAAATGTTGAAAAACAAGAAACATCCTTTAGCTGAAAATTTTAAATTCAGAAGGTAATTTTTAATAGAAACTCCTAAGTATACTGCATAAAAAAAGCCCTTTTCAGGGCTTTTAAATTTTACTTTACTTCGTATGTGTTATTTTCTTTTTTAATATCAGCCATTAAACTACTTGGGTCAATTGTGATTTTCTTAATAGAAGCTTTTGGTTTAGCAATGCTAAGCTCATACGTTGGATACGCCCAGGCCCAGTCCGAAAGTACTGTTCTTTTTACCGCTACATTCGGGTTTGGTTTTTCGAAACTCATCATTCGCAATGGAACGTAAAAACTTTCTGTTGTACCATCAGTATATTCTACCGTTAAATCAATTGGCATTGGCATTCTACCCATTCGTTCCAAAACCACCTTAGTTTGTCCTGCAGTTTCGGTCACTTCTTTAATCCCATAATCTATGGTGTTTGTAGTTTGTGTCCAATCAGTCAAGTACCAATCTAAGTTTGCTGCAGAGATTCTCTCAGCAGATCTTTTGATATCATTTGGTGTAGGATGTTTGAATTTAAAATCGCTATAATATTTTTTCAACGTCTTCATTACATTCTCTTTTCCTATCAAATACATCAATTGGGTTAGGAACAATTCGCCTTTACTATATGATGTTATGCTGTACACTCTATTTTCGTCAAAACGATCCGCGTGTGTTCCTTGAGGCAATTCTTTTCCTGAATTTACCATCGAAAAATATCCTGAGTAGCCACCTAAAAATGGGTTTTCTACTTTTTTATCAGCAATCGCGTCCAGTCCAAAATCTTCCAAAAATGAAGTAAATCCTTCGTCCATCCAACCGTGCTTCGATTCATTTGAAGCTAACACATGCTGGAACCATGAATGCGCCATTTCGTGTGCCGTTACACCAAGCAAACCTTCAAACGTGCCTTGTCCTAAAATCAACGTACACATAGCATATTCCATTCCGCCATCGCCTCCTTGAATTACGGAGTACTGCTTGTATGGATAATCGCCAACAGTTTTGTTGTAAATCTCCATTAACTGTACTGTTTTTGGTTGTAAATTTTTCCAGTTCTGAATAAATTGTGGGTTGTTTTTATACAAGAAATGGATGTCGACACCATTAGGTCCTTTCGCCACATCGTGAATATAATCCTTATCTGCTGCCCAAGTAAAATCATGAACCATGGGTGCATTAAAATGCCAAGTCAACGTTTTCGCTTTCTTTGGCACATTGACCACAACACCTTGATCTTGGTAACCAAAACCAATTTCATTTTTGTTTTGTAAGTAGCCCGTACCGCCTAGAACGTAGTTTTTATCGATCGTGATTTTGACATCAAAATTTCCCCAAACACCGTGAAATTCTCTGGCGATGTAAGGATCAGCATGCCAACCTTCAAAATCAAATTCGGCTAGTTTTGGATACCATTGTGACATTGATAATTCTACACCTTCGGCATTATTTCGACCAGAGCGACGTATTTGAATAGGAACTTGCCCATCAAAATCAAGTGTGAAAGTTGATTTTGAATTGGGTAAAATAGGTTGAGCCAAAGTAACCTCTAGAATAGTTCCTACTTCTTTTGCAACAGCAACTGCACCATCTTGTTTGAAATTAGCAATTCGCAAATAGCCCATTTCGTTCGGCTTCAAATTCTTAATCCGACTTTCTTTGATTTCCTTATCGCCTACTTTTATTTTTGAGACCATTCTGCCGTCTGGATCTTTGATGCTTTGAATTCTCGCATCCATTTCGCTTCCTGGTTGGAAGGCATTATTAAAAAGATGGTAATATACTTTTCTTAATGTATCTGGCGAATTATTGGTATACACCAATTCCTGTTTTCCTTTGTATTGATAGGTTTTCACATCCATGGAAACCTCCATTTTGTAATCTACATGCTGTTGCCAATAGGTATTACTTTGCGCAAACAAACTCGTAAAACTTACTGTTAAAAACGAAAATAAAACTATTTTTTTCATAATTAGTTGAAATAAAAATGGAAGGACAATTTGTCCTTCCATGAATTAAATTTTTAAAATGTTACTTTTTGGACATTTTTTCAGCCATCAATAAAGCATTGTAGGCATTTACAATTTTACCAGATTTGGATAATGTTGCAAAAGAACGAACATCTCCAGCTTTACCTCCAACTATTACATCGGTTGTGATAGCAACACCAGATTCCATCAAGATATATTTTACTTGCTTAGCTGTCAATTTTGGATAATAGGAACGAATCAAAGCAGCAACTCCAGCGGTATTAGGCGCAGCCATTGAAGTACCTTGTAAGTATTGGTATTCGTTGTTTGGAGTGGTTGCATAAATTTTTACTCCCGGCGCAAAAACATCTACATTCAGTTTCCCGATGTTTGAAAAACGAGCAACAACTTTGTCTCCGTATTCAAAATTTAATGCTCCAATCGTAATTACATTATCCGCAAACTCTTTTACTTTATCCTCCGAGTCATTTGGGAAATTCTCAGCAAAATCAATATCTTTTGCGTCATTTCCTGCAGCATGTACAAACAAGACATCTTTTTTCTCTGCATATTTTAAAGCATCATACACCCATTGTCTGTGCGGTGAAAAGCTTTTTCCAAAACTTCCGTTGATTACTTTAGCACCATTATCAACAGCATAACGTATCCCCAATGCAATGTCTTTATCATACTCATCTCCATCTGGTACGGCACGAACAGTTAAAATTTGAACATTATTGGCAACTCCGTCTCCACCTAAATTGTTGTATCTAGACTGAGCCACAATTCCTGCTACGTGCGTTCCGTGCAATATTTCGTTTTTGTCTGGACCCATTACATTATTATTACCATATTTAGTATCGGTAATATCGTTAGGATTATCGCCTACAACTTTACGGTAATCTGTTTTAAGATTGTCACCATTAATAAGGGCCTCTTGCGCCTCTTTTTGTTTTTGAACCGCTACCTTAAGTTCTGCAACTGGTAATCCATACCCTAACATTTGTAGCATTGTAGCTTTACTTTTAAGCAAGTCCTGATCTTGAGTGTCAATTGTCTTTACCTCATCAACAGTATATACCGCTTTACCCAAATGTTTTACAACAGCGGCATCACTTGATGCTAGTGTTTCAATCATTTTTGTAGATCGTTCTTTCACTGTAGCTGCCTCAGCAACTTTTTTGTCATTTAAAGCCTTGGCTTCTTGGTATGTTTTTTCATCTACCAATGATTTATCCTTGATGATTCTTTCGTATTCCAAATTTTCCTTAGTACTGTCACCCAAGAAATTCCAACCGTGCATGTCATCAATATAACCGTTTTTGTCATCATCAATTCCGTTACCCGCAATTTCTTTGGCATTGGTCCAAAGTACTGATTTTAAATCCTCGTGTTCTATATCAACACCAGAATCTACGATACCTACAATAACGGGCACCCCTTTTTTTCCTTTTAGCAATTCAGCGTATGCTCTGTCAACACTCATTCCAGGAATGGTATCGGTTACAATATCCAAGTGACTCCAACGTTTCAAATCGTTTTCAGCAAGTGGTGCTTTTTTCTTAATATTTAAGGGAGCTGCTATTGCAGTAAAACTTGACGTACTAGCACTAGTAACCTGTTTTGCTGTTCCACATCCAACCAATGCTAAAAAAGCAAAAGCAGAAATGTAAATGGGTTTGATGGTATTCATTTGTTTGTTTTTATTAATTTTTGAAATATTGGACTAAAATAATTGATTTTGTCAAACAAATAAAAGGATTAACAGTACATTAAGAAAATATAAACGAAGTTTTTATTTGATAAGATTCAAAAAAATAAAAAAAGCTACCCTTTACAGGTAGCTTTGATCTTGTGTTTAATTGCATTGTTAATTACCGCATAAAGCTGTATAATCCTCAAACATCTTGATGTAAGTTTCTTTATTTTCAAAATTATAAAGTCCATTATTGATGTTTTCAATCATTTTAGGACAATCTGAAAAATATTCTCTTAATTCTTTTTTTCTACCAATTAAAACAGCTGGACTGAAAAATTCATCTTGAATTTGCTTCTTCAAAACATAAGCATCTTGAGGGAAAAACTCATGAAATACTGATATTTTTTCTCCCTTTTTAATTTCTTCAAACAAAGAATATCTTTTTGTATTTACATCAGATGTAAGACCTATTCCTTTACCTGTTTGACCAGCTATATAGAAATGACCTTCATTATCTTTGATAGTGACCACTTTTTTCAAGTTAGTGCGTTCTGGTTTTTTCTGTCCTTCAATGGTAATTCTAACTGTGCTTTTATCTGAACCAATCCCATTTGCTAGAGCACGAAGAGCTGAAACTTGAGTCTCCGTTCTATAATCTACCATTTCAGGAAAATCACTGATAATTCTCACCTTACCTCTAAAAACCTTACCTTCTACATCTTCTACTTCACCATCAAATTCAGCATATCTAAAAGCGGTTGCAGCTTTTTTGTACGATGCTAAAATAGGTTCAGATTGAACTGCCTCTAAAGTAGTCGCTTTTTCAGTAGTTTTCTTGTAATTATCAATATTTTTTGCTAGATCTACTAAAAAAGGATGATGTGTTCGCATGCCTAAAAAACTTTTCTCGTTTTCTTTCACGCCTTCAAAATATTTTGAAGCTTCTTCAACTTGACCTAAGAGTAAATTGGTTGTGGCTAAATTATAATAAGCGCTAAAACGCACTTTTTTCTGAATATCCTCGTCATTTTTATCTTCAAAAGCTAAAAATTCTGTCCAATACTTTTGAGCTTCACCGAATAAGCTTGGCCAATCGGCTCTATCTACATCGACTAAAGTTGGTAGTACTTGAACCGATTGATTGAACTCATCTGGATTAAAAGTTGATTTTGATTTCTTTTTCTTCTCAATATCAAAATAACGCAAACCCGAAACTTCTGGTCCATATAAATAGAACCCCTCAAACTCCTGTAACATTGAATAGAAATTGGTATTCAAAATTCGAATTACTAAAGCTTCATAACTATACGTTGGATCAGTTACATATAGGTTAACTTTTGGAGTTGTATACCTTTTGTAAATAACCTTGCCTGTTTTGTCCATGATTTCAAGGTTAGACTCCATTCCTATATAATACGCTGGAGATTTTTGATAAGACCACTGCACATAATCTTCGTCATTAATAGACTCAAATCTTGAAACGGTGTATTTAATTTTAAATTCTCCTTCATTCGTTTTTTTCAAACCTGAAATAAAGAAAATGTTATTTATTTTTTCACTTGAATAAGGAATTTTTCTAAACGTAAAACTATCCTCTATACCTTGCGATAAATCAAGTTTAATTTCATACGATTTATAATTGCTGTATTGATCATCAACAGGAGGTTCAGGTCCTCTTAAGTTCAAAGTGTTTTTTCTTTCTTCATCTTGACCTGTAGACGAACTTGCACCCTCTACTTTACTAATCATTTTACCAAGTGAAAACTGACTGTAACCATTACCACTTAGAATTGTAAAGCATACTATAAATGCTAATTTTGTAATATTTTTCATTTATAACGATTTTAGAGTTGGGTTATGTCTCGATCTTAATTTAGCAATTTTAAAATCTTCAATTAATTTATTAGCATTATTAATTAATTCTTTACTGTCAGCTTTGTCATATTCATTTAAGATCAATTTATCAGCTTCAAGAATAGATTTCTCTGGTTCGTCTAATAAATTATAAATCACTGCTAAATTATAATAAGCAGAGTATCTCATTTTACGAGCTGGTTTACTATCATCAGTATATTTTGTCTTTAAGGAGTCAAAATATTCTATTAAAGGTTGCATATTACTTTTTAAATCATCTATTGGCTCATCAGCCTTCATGGTTTTAAACAATGCTCTAACAGCTTGTATAGCTTCTATTTGAGTAGCACCTTCTTCGTTTTTAGCATCTAAAATCCACATCATTTGGTTACTGTAAACTGGGCGATAACCGTAAGTATAGTTGATGTTATAATTAAAATTTTTTACCACGCTTTCTACATAATTTCTTAATGCATTATCATGAAATACATTTTGGTTCAAATAGTAATATTTCATAGCTGCGGAACGATCTGAATACTCGGTAGTTTTGAATTCAATATCCTCGTTGAGAGTTATATTGGAATCATCATTAGATGTTACAGTGTCTTTTTTTACAACGGCATTTTTCAAAAATCTATTGGCAGATGCAGCTGCTTGTTTTGTTTTTTCTGCCTCTAATTCCTTTGCTGATAGAGGCTTAGGTGTATGCGGGCCAACAACTTTTGCATGTGCCCTACCTGAATATTTAACTAAAACATAATAAAACTCTCTGCGACTCGTTACTTTACCATCTTTATCTTTTGTCTCCTCAACACGGGTTTGCGGAGTCACCCCTGTTTCAATAAAATCTTCAATTTTGAGTTCAATATTTACGGTTGTGTTTTCGTAAGATTTTTTCCAGCCTTTAATGCTAATCTTGTCATTTACTGTCGTAGGATCTACAAAACTTTGCATTTTAACTCCTAAATTCACAAGAGAGAAGTATGATCTTTTTTCAAAAGGTACAGGCTCCTTTGGAAGTATCTGATAACTAACCTCAAAATAAAAACGATCTAAGTCTACTTTTTGAGCTGAAATAGTAACAGAAACTAAAAACAACAAAAAAATTAAAGTTTTTTTCATAAGTGTATTTTTTATAAATTTGGGACAAACCTATTTATAATATTCAAGAAAAACAACTTATTCTCTTACTAAAGTTTTAAGAATTAAATAATTAGAGATTGCTTAATCTTTTAGAATTATTACTCCACTTTTTAAAAACAAAAAACAAAAAAATAAACTCCAAAAAAAATCCCCTATTACAACTGTAGTAAGGGAATTGCTTTTTTGAAAATGGTGCTTTAAAAAATTTCATTTGTTGTATAAACCTCCTTCAACCGAACGCCTTTATCTGTATTTTGTACTGTAATAATTTCATTGTGGGCATCATGTTCTAAAAATAAGTAGTGATTATTATCTGCAGCATCTTGCAGAAACTTTTCTTTTTCAGGCATTGTTAATAAAGGTCTCGTATCATAACCCATCACATACGGAACCGGAATATGTCCTGCTGTAGCCAATAAATCAGCGCAAAAAACAATTGTTTTATCCTGATATTTCAAACGCGGAATCATTTGTTTTTCGGTATGTCCATCAGCAAAGAAAATTCCTAAACCCAATTCTGATTTTTCAAGAAAATCGCTTTCAGGTCTTTTTATAAAATGCAATTGGCCACTTTCCAGCATGGGTAAGATATTTTCAGACAAGAACGAAGCTTTCTCTCTAACGTTTGGTTTTGTTGCCCATTCCCAGTGGTTTTCGTTGGTCCAAAATTTAGCATTTTTAAACGCTACTTCGTAACCCGTTTTGTCTTTGTTCCATTGTATACTTCCTCCGCAATGGTCAAAATGCAAATGCGTCATAAACACATCCGTAATATCATCTCTGTGAAAACCGTATTTAGCTAGTGATTTATCTAAGGAGTGGGTTCCCCAGAGCGAATAGTACCCATAAAATTTTTCAGACTGTTTGTTTCCCATTCCCGTGTCCATCAAAATCAATTGGTTACCATCTTCAATTAATAAACAACGTGCTGCTATGTCAATGAGGTTATTGGCATCGGCTGGATTGGTTTTGTTCCAAATAGTTTTTGGTACCACGCCAAACATTGCGCCACCATCTAACTTAAAGTTACCCGTTTCTATTGGATATAATTTCATGAATATTGTATTTAATTGAAAAAAAAATGCAATTTAATCCTTTAGTTTTATTTACTACGCTTATTTGCGTATTTTAGAAGTGTATTATTATTTTTAATATTGTGCTTTAAATCAGGGAATATGAAAAAAAGAATTGGGATTGTTGAAGACAACCGCGATTTACGAGAAGCACTAGCAATGATGATTCAGTTTACTGAACAATTTGAACTAGCTGGGACTTTTGAAAATGCAGAAACGGCAATTGCAATTGTTCCTACAATAGCAATTGATGCATTATTAATGGATGTTAATTTACCGGGTCATAACGGTTATGAATGTGTTTCGATATTAAAAGCCAAAAAACCTGAACTTCTCTTTATAATGTGTACTTCTTCAGAAGATGATGAAATTATTTTTAATAGTTTAAAAGCAGGAGCTAGTGGATATATTTTGAAAACCGAAGGCCCCACTAAGATTATTGATGCCTTGAATGATTTATTTGATGGCGGAAGTCCTATGAGTGGTAGCATTGACCGAAAAGTAGTGGCAAGTTTTTCAAAATTAAATATTATTGATGAAAGTGTACAACTATTAACACCTCGTGAAAACAAAATTTTAGAACTGTTGGCTACTGGAAAAATGAATAAGGAAGTAGCGGACGAACTTCAAATAAGTGGCGGAACAGTAAGAAAACACATTCAGCATATTTATGAAAAACTACAAGTAAACACTAGGGTTGAAGCAGTAAATCTATTTTTAAAGAGATAATTAAAATGAAAGAAAAATGAAATTATATTACTTCCTATTTTTTCTGTTTTCGGCCGTTTTTGTTTTTTCTCAAGAAACAATTTCAGATAAAAAAAAGTCGTTTGATAAATGCACAACTAGTACTTGTAAAATAACGAATTCAATTGCTATTTCAGAACAATATTTGGAACTCGACCAAATTGAAGAAGCTCAAAAATGGTTGGATTATTCTAAAAAGGTTTTATTAAAGTATCCAAATGATAGCGAGCAGTATTTAGTAAACAGTTTACAATCGGAGCTCTTTTATTATTCGGGATTGTATCAATTTGGTTTACACGAAGCTCAAAAAGCAATAAAATTTGCCAAAAAATCCAAAGACAGTTTACTCCTTTCGAATGCTTTTCTCCTTGAAGGAATTAATTGGTATGAAATAGGAAAAATAGCCAAAGCAGAAGCCTCTTACCATAAAGCCAAGAGCTACTTTCCAGTAAAAATGCATATCGGTCACAAAAGATATCAAATCAACAAAGAATACATTTATAATGATATTGCCCAATTAAAAATTAAAACCAGCCAATTGGATTCGGCTTATTTTTATAATAAAAAAGCGTACGGTTTTGCTAGAAATTTAAAAGATAATAGGTGTATTGCTAATGTTGAGCGTACTTTTGGAGAACTGTTTTTAAAGCAAAATAAAAAAGATTCAGCTGTGTTTTATCTCAAAAAAAGTATCAAAACATCTTTAGACGCAGCGATTTATGATACCGCTTTATTAGGTTTTGGAAGTTTGATAGAATCTAGTTCTAAAAAATCTCGAACAGTTTATTATTATTTTGAGAAAGGACAGGAAATAATAAAAAAACACAATGTAAATCCTTCTTTTCAAAAACTTTTTTACGAGCAGTCATTAGCCAAATTTCAATCTCTAGATGATAAAAACTTATTGTTGTCAACTCAAGAAAAGTTATTGCAAATTGAAAAAGAAACGAATCAAAACGGGAATCTTTATATTCAAAACATTACGGATCAATATATTAACAGTGAAAAAAAACTGTTATTGGCTAAAATTAATGAATTAGATAAAGAAAAAAATATAAAAGTTTTACAACTTCTTGCTACGATTTTTTTCGGTTTAATTTTATTGCTAGTAATTATTATAATAAGAAGGAAAAACCGGTTACAAAAGAAAATTTTAAATCAAAAAAATGAGATTAGTAATGACCTTCACGATGATATAGGCAGCGAATTAAGCAGCATTTTAATCAATGTCAATTTATTAAAAAATTATGATCCTAACGACAAGCAAAAAGTCCTTATTGACAAAATAAGCAATACCAGTTCTGAAATTTCTCAAAGGCTTAATGCCTTTATTTGGTCCCTGAATGCAGATAATAATAATGTTCAGAATTTTACGGAATATGTAAAACAATATGCTTACAAATTTTTTGAAGGAACTGCAATTAAGTTAATTTTTTCGGACGATATTGAGGCTATTTCGAACAGAATTTTAAACGGAAATTCCCGAAAAAATCTATTTTTTTCTATCAAGGAAGCACTAAATAATACTGTAAAACATGCAGAAGCCACTAAAGTGATTATTGCCATTTCTTCAATTGAAAAAAAAGGACTTCTAGTTACTATTAAGGACAATGGCAAAGGATTTCAGGAAGAGAACAAGTTTGGTAACGGACTGGTAAATATTAAAAAGAGAATTGCTTCTTTAAAAGGGAATGTAAAAATACAGTCCGATAATGGATTGAAAATCAGCATTGAAATTCTTTTTTAATATTTATTTAAATACGAAAAAAAGTAAATACGCCATTGAGCGTATTTTTTTTGGCTTACAATCACCTCTATCTTTTAAAAATACTAAGCTATTTAACTTTTTTTAAGAAAAACCCCATTTATTCTATACTCCTTATTGCGTATTGTAAGATATTTCAATTTAAATCAATTTTACAATATAAAATATTTTATCATGAAAAAAACCATATTACTTTTTAGTTTACTCATTTTATTTTCCTGCTCGAAAGATGATGATGATAAAGAAACTTTACTTACTACTAGTATTAACCCATCTACGGGACCAAAAAATACTCCTGTAACGATTATTGGATCTGGGTTTAGTAATGTAAGTTCCGAAAATGTAGTAACTATAAACGGCAAAGTTTGTCCTGTAATAAATAGTACTTCTACCCAACTTACAATTACCATACCGCCAAGTGCAGGATCAGGCAAAATAAAAGTTACGGTAGCTACTGCCAACGCCGAGAGTAGCAATTTTGATTTCATTGCTACCATAACCGCAAGAATAATAGCTGGCTCAACTTTTGGATTTAACGATGGGTCGGCTTCAAATGCTCAATTTAAAAACCCAGCAGTTATAGCAGTTGATACGGACGGAAATCTATTTGTTACCGATGGAAGTAAAATTCGTAAAATAACAAGCAATGGATTGGTCACAACAATTGCTGGAACTGCAACAAATGGTTTTGCAGATGGAAACGCTAATATTGCCAAATTTAACAGGTTAGATGGAATAACTATAGATTCTCAAGGAAATCTATATGTTGCAGACACAAATGACTTTAAAATCCGCAAAATCACTTTTGATTAATATTCAAACAATAAAACTGCAATATCATGATCATTCAAACCTTCATATTGTTCATCGCACTATTTTCATGCCAAGAACAAAAAATAAAAACTAAAACAGCTAGTAAACCAAAAGTTATTAAAATGGTTGCGACAAAAAAATTAGTCAGCAATTTTGTAGGCAATTATAATGGCACTCACAATAATAAAGAAATTTTTGTAACATTAAAAACAGTACCAAGAACAAGTAAAATATCTGGCATTTTAACCATGGATGGTAAAGAGGCTAACATTACTGCTACTGAAACATCTGCTACAAATTGCACTGGCATAATCACAGAAAATGACACCAAAAAAAGGTACAACATAACTGCAGCAATAGTCAATAAGAAATTGCATTTCAATATTACTTTTCCAGAATATAACAACCAAATTTTAGCATTGGTGCTCGACAGAAGTACATTGACAACCAGTCAAGGTGGCAATACTATTGCCATAGACAGTGGCGGTGGCACAACCACATCTTCTGGTTCAAGCGGTACTTCAACAAAAAAGAACAATAGAGATAGAGCCTTGGTAGGAAAATGGCGTTTTACAGAAGTAATTAGTAGTGGTAGTGGACAGTTTTATTCCTCTTTTTCTACTGATTATTTTTTGCAGTTTAATGCAAATGGCGAATGCAGAACATGGACTGGTAGTAGCGCAGGTGGATCTGGTAACGTAAGTTATGAAGGATCTGGCAATACGAATCTTGAAATTGCGCAATGGTACACTTTCGGAAAAAATGTGGTGTTTGTAAACTCAAATACGAACAAAGAATTGAGTATTCCCTATTTCGCCGAAGAAAACAGAATGATGCTCAAAGGCAGTTTGAACAGAGTTTATCAAAGGATCTATTAAAAAAAAATATTAAACAAAAATCAAAAAAATTATGAAAACATTAAAAACAATTTTAGCAACATTATTCTTTGTAGTTATTTGTGTTTCGTGCAGTAAAGATGATGAAAGCAGTGAGGTAACTACAAAAGAACTTAATCCAGAATTTATAGGAACATGGCGCTTTACCGAAGTGTTGAGTAGCGGTGGTTTTACGGTGGTTACAGATTATTTTTTCCAATTTAAAGCTAACGGGGAGGTTGACAATTGGTTTGGCACACCAAGCAATCCTGTAAATAACCTTATAACTAGTGGGTGGTACACAAATGGCAATAATCTGTTCTTTTTCAATTTGCAAACCAAAGAAGAAGAAAGAGTAACATTTTTAATATCTACAGACGGAAACACACTCCTGTTTAATGGTAATAGCACAAGAGTATTTAAAAAAATATAACCCATAATTTAAATCTAAAACTTATAATGTGGTAAAAATCTTGAAATTGCGCAATGGTACACTTTCGGAAAAATGTGGTGTTTGTAAACTCAAATACGAACAAAGAATTGAGCATTCCCTATTATGCCTAAGCAAATAGAATGATGCTTAAAGGAAATCTCAAACGCGTTTACCAACGCATCGAATGAGATACAACTTTTAAAATTA
Source organism: Flavobacterium frigidum (assembly GCF_048286735.1). Lineage (GTDB taxonomy): Bacteria > Bacteroidota > Bacteroidia > Flavobacteriales > Flavobacteriaceae > Flavobacterium. The sequence goes on from NZ_JBLVPU010000004.1 coordinate 49,175, forward strand.
AATAGCATGAAAAAAATTATTTTACTGTTTATAATTATTTGTTCAGAGCAGTTAGAGGCGCAATGTTGGCAAACTTTTAGCGTTGGTTACAATCATACTATGGCTATAAAGCCCGATGGTACGCTCTGGGGATGGGGCGTAAACACCGATGGTCAATTAGGAAACGGTACAGTTACAAGAGCTCCAATACCTATACAAATTGGCACGCAAACTAATTGGTTAAAAGTAATTGCTGGCGATAGAAACACCATGGCTATTAAAACCGATGGAACATTGTGGGTCTGGGGCGACAATTTATTTGGTCAAGTAGGAAACAATACATTTACAAACAATGTAACAACGCCAACACAAGTCGGAACCGATACGGACTGGAATAGTATGAGTGCAGGTTTTGAACATGTTGCAGCCATTAAAAATAACGGTACGCTTTGGGTTTGGGGTTCTGGTGGTAATGGTCAGATAGGAAATAACTCACTTTTAAACACATCTTTGCCAACACAAGTAGGTTCAGATACCGATTGGTCAACCGTTTGCGCAGGTTTGTCAACCACTATGGCACTAAAATCTGATGGTAGTTTATGGACTTGGGGACGTAATGATTTGGGTCAATTGGGTTTAGGATCTGGTTCTAGCAACAGAACAATGCTAGTGCAGGTTGGAGGTACAGATTGGCAAAAAATAAGCAAAAAATCAAGTCATACCACAGCCATTAAATCTGACGGAACACTTTGGCATTGGGGCAGACAAACAGGCGGTAGTCCTTCTTTCATTACAAATTTAAACATCCCTACACAAGTTGGTACGGCCACTAACTGGTCAAAGATTAGTTCTGGTACAGATCATAACCTTGCTATAAAAACCGATGGTAGTTTATGGGCTTGGCTAAGTAATGGAAGTGGTCAATTAGGCAATAATTCAACAACCCGTGCTTTCGCTCCAGTCCAAATAGGAACTGACATTAATTGGGATTCTATTCATGGTGGTTCACAGTTATCAGCAGCAATAAAAACAGATGGTACTTTTTTTTATTGGGGATCCAATGTTTTCAATCAATATGGTAATAACTCTACTGTAGCATCTACTATACCATTCTTGATTTCTTGCCCGACAAGTTTATCAAATTTAGATTTCTCTAAATACAAATGTGGCATAGCACCCAACCCATCAAAAGGTATTTTTACCATATTAACCGAAAATTCCCTAGAAGATGCTATTATCTCAGTAGTCGATCTTAATGGAAGAATTATTTATAATTCCAATCTAAAAAATCTAAGCAATCAAGCTTTAGATTTAAACCATTTACAAAGCGGAATTTATATTCTCAATATTTCCAATTCGAGTTTTAATAGTTTTCAAAAAATAGTAAAACAATAAAACTTAAGAATTATGAAAAAAATTATACTTCTATTTATGCTTTTTTGTTTACCAAAACTTATGGCACAAAATGCAACTGTTGCCTCTGGCGGAAACGCAACTGGTTCTGGTGGATCATCAAGTTTTACGGTTGGACAAGTGTTTTACACCAATGCCGTTGGGTCAAACGGCTCAATCAATCAAGGAGCGCAACAACCGGTTGAAATTTTTGCATTAGGAACAACCGATTTTCCAGAAATTAGCTTAACAATGAGCGTTTATCCGAATCCTACAACAGCTTTGGTAATTTTATCCATTGCAAATTACAATTCAGAAAACATCAATTACCAACTTTTTGACTTGAACGGAAGAGTTATTCAATCTAATAAAATTTTGCAAAAAGAAACGCAGATATCCTTACAGAATTTATCAAAGGCTATTTATTTTTTGACTGTTTCAGACAACAACAAATCATTAAAAACTTTCAAAATTATTAAAAACTAAAGCTATTATGAAAACATTTACAAACAATATCAAAACAATCTTTATTCTTTGCTCTTTTTTCTTTGCTCTCTTTTCTGCCACAGCACAAGCACCAAACCGCATGAGTTATCAAGCTGTAGTGCGAAATACAACTGGCGCATTAGTAGCAAATGCCAACGTTGGGATACAAATAAGCATATTGCAAACCACAGCAACTGGTACAGCAGTTTACATTGAAAGACACACTACACCAACCAATGCGAATGGTCTTGCCTCGATAGAAATTGGCGGTGGCACCTTGGTAGCAGGAAATTTTACAACCATAAACTGGGCAAACGGACCTTATTTTATTAAAACCGAAACCGATCCAACAGGTGGAACAACGTACTCTATTTCTGGAACTAGCCAAATGTTAAGTGTACCTTATGCTTTGTTTGCAGCAACAAGTGGTAACTCTTGGGGTTTAAATGGAAATACTGCAACAGCATCAAATTTTATTGGAACTACAAACCTTTCCGATGTAATTTTTAAGAGAAATAACATTATTGCTGGAAGAATTGAAAGTTTTAATACAAGCTATGGGTTTAATTCACTTGTGAGTAGTAATTCAGGGTTTGATAATACTGCAATTGGAAGTAGATCGCTTTCAAGCAATACAAACGGGAACAATAACACTGCAATCGGAGATAATGCTCTATTTAGCAATACAATTGGATCTGAAAATACTGCAATTGGAAGTAGCTCGCTTTCTAGCAATACAAATGGAGACGATAATACTACGGTAGGGACTTTTTCTCTTTCTCAAAATATTGGGGGAATTGAGAATACTGCAATTGGGGCCAGATCTCTTGTAACTAATACTACAGGACAAAGCAATACGGCTGTCGGCTGTCGTGCCCTTTCTCAAGTAAGTTCGGGTAACAATAATACTGCAGTTGGTTTCAACGTTCAAGTTGCAAGTCCAACGAACAGCAATCAAGTGCGCATAGGTAACACCGCCGTAACTCTAGCGAGTGTTCAAGTACCTTGGACAATTACATCAGACAATCGCTGGAAATCTAACATCAAAAAATCAAATCTTGGATTGGAATTTATCAAACAATTGAACCCTGTTTCTTATACTCGCAAAGATGTTCAAGACAGTGAAGGCAAACCAATTATTTTAGAAACCACCACAAACCCAACAATAGAATATGGTTTTATAGCACAGGAATTGGAAAGCACACTTAACAAATTTAATGTTAAAGATAATAGCATAATTACTAAAGATAATGCAGGAATGTTAAGCCTTCGTTACAATGATCTACTTGCGCCAATAGTAAAAGCAATGCAATAACAACAAGCGATGATTGAAGAGTTACAAAAAGAAATTAAGGAAATAAAAAGCAGAAAATAGTAACACAAAATATTTATCCATTAAAGGATAATTAACAATAAAATTTCAACTATCAGTTTCCAAAATCCTCTTTCAATGTATCGATAGAGGATTTTTTGTTTAAGTTAGATTTGGCTATTGAGTTATAAGTTATAATAATGTTAGTAATTATGTAAAAAACGAAATATGACGTATCTTTGCAGATAATTTAGACAATATCAATATAAGCTATGATAAAAGTATCAGATACAGCAAGTAAAAAAATCGTTGCTATGATGAACGATGATGGTTTTGACGCAACTCAAGATTATGTTAGAGTAGGCGTAAAAAGCGGAGGATGTTCGGGATTGTCTTATGAATTAAAGTTTGACAAAAATTTAGGTGAGAACGACAAGGTTTTTGAAGACAATAATGTAAAAATAGCGGTTGAAAAAAAATCTTTTTTATATTTAGCAGGAACCGTTCTCGAATTTTCAGGCGGATTAAACGGAAAAGGATTTGTTTTCAATAATCCAAACGCCACTAGGACTTGTGGATGTGGAGAAAGTTTCTCTCTTTAATTAAAAGATTGAAAATTTAAAGATTAAAAGATTATGAAAGTATGACAAAATCATTTGAAGAATTTGATGTCCATAAAAAAGGTATTGTCTTGACTAAATTAATTTTTCAATTATTAAACAATAAATCTTTAGAAAAGGAATTTGGTTTTAAAGACCAAATTAAAAGAGCTACAGTTTCAATTACAAATAATATTGCCGAAGGTTCAGAATACAACAGTAATAGGCAATTTACAAGATATTTAAAAATCTCTAAAGGCAGTTGTGCTGAGGTTAGGAATATGTTGATATTATCAAGGGAGTTAGGTTTTTGCAATCATGAAGAGATTCAAATATGTTATAATTTAACAATTGAAATTTCTCAAAACCTTTCTAATTTTATTAAATATTTAGACACAAATAATAAAGTTTAATATTCAATTTTTGAATCTTTGAATCTTTAAATCTTTAAATCTTTAAATAACAATGAGCAAATATACAGAAGACGACTTAAAAATCGAACTCGAAAATAAAGAATACGAATACGGATTTTACACGGAGCTGGAAGCCGAAACCTTTCCTATTGGTTTAAACGAGGATATCGTTCGTGCTATTTCGCACAAAAAAGGAGAGCCACAATGGATGACCGATTGGCGCCTAGAGGCTTTTCGTGCTTGGGAGCAAATGATTGAACCGGAATGGGCCAATGTAAGCTACACCAAACCTGATTTTCAAGCGATTTCCTATTATTCCGCACCAAAAGCAGTCGACCCTAATAAAACATTAGACGATGTAGATCCTGAACTTTTAGAAATGTACAAAAAGTTAGGTATCTCTGTCGATGAGCAAAAAATGATGAATAATGTAGCCATGGATATCGTAGTCGATTCGGTTTCTGTTGCAACTACTTTCAAAAAAACATTGGGCGAAAAAGGAATTATTTTTATGAGTATTTCCGAAGCTATTAAAGAGCATCCAGAATTAGTTCGCAAGTATTTAGGTACCGTAATTCCACAAAAAGACAATTATTATGCAGCTTTGAATTCCGCAGTTTTCTCCGATGGATCTTTCTGTTATATTCCAAAGGGCGTTCGCTGTCCAATGGAACTTTCCACTTATTTTAGAATCAATCAAGCCGGTACAGGACAATTTGAAAGAACCTTATTAGTTGCCGATGAAGGCAGTTATGTATCGTACTTAGAGGGTTGTACGGCTCCAAGTCGTGACGAAAATCAATTGCACGCGGCAGTAGTCGAATTAATTGCGCTTGATGATGCCGAAATAAAATATTCAACCGTACAAAACTGGTATCCTGGAAACAAAGAAGGTAAAGGTGGTGTGTATAACTTTGTGACTAAAAGAGGGATTTGCGAGAAAAACGCAAAAATTTCTTGGACACAGGTAGAAACAGGTTCCGCTATTACATGGAAATACCCATCAGTAGTTTTAAAAGGTGACAACTCAACTGGTGAATTTTATTCGATTGCAGTAACTAATAATTTCCAGCAAGCTGATACTGGAACCAAAATGATCCATTTAGGAAAAAACACTAAATCAACGATTATTTCAAAGGGAATTTCTGCTGGAAGATCACAAAATAGTTACAGAGGTTTGGTGCGCATTTCACCAAATGCAGATAACGCAAGAAATTTTTCGCAATGCGACTCCTTGTTAATGGGAAATAACTGCGGCGCACATACTTTTCCATACATCGAAAGTAAAAATCCAACTGCAAAAATAGAACACGAAGCTACAACGAGTAAAATTGGCGAAGACCAAGTTTTTTATTGCAACCAACGCGGAATTCCAACAGAAAAAGCAATTGCCTTAATCGTAAATGGTTTCAGTAAAGAGGTTTTGAATAAGTTGCCAATGGAATTTGCTGTGGAAGCTCAAAAGTTATTAGAAATTTCTCTTGAAGGTTCAGTGGGTTAAATTTGAAAATTTGAAGAACTAACATTAAAGAACGATTGTTATGGAACTCATTTTAAAAAACGTTAAGAAAAAAGATTTGCCTCTTTTAAAATCGTTGGCAAAATCACTGGGTTTTGAAATTGAAAAAGAAAACAAACCATATAACCCAGAATTTGTAAAAGAAATTTTGGAGGCTGAACAAAGCATAAAAGATGGGAAAGGAAAAAAAATAAAATTAGAGGATTTGTGGAAATAATTTATTCAGAAAAAGCTCAAAAAGACAGAGAATTTTGGCTAAAGTCTGGCAATAAAGCAATAATGAATAAAATTACTGCTTTGATTAAAGATATTCAACTACATCCTTATGAAGGTATTGGAAAGCCCGAGCAATTGAAACACCAGCTTTCTGGTAAATGGTCCAGGAGAATTAACCAAGAGCATCGAATTATATATAAAGCTACCGAAGAAAACACAATTGAGATATTAGACATTTTATCATTAAAAGGTCATTACGAATAAACAAGAAAACATGTTATCAATAAAAAATTTACACGCCTCAATAGGTGACAAAGAAATATTAAAGGGAATAAACCTTGAAGTAAAAGCAGGAGAAGTTCATGCTATAATGGGTCCTAACGGTGCCGGAAAAAGTACGCTTGCTTCCATAATTGCAGGAAACGAAAATTACGAGGTAACTCAAGGTGAAATTGGTTTAGACGGGGAAGACCTGGCTGATTTGGCACCAGAAGAAAGAGCACACAAAGGCGTTTTCCTTTCGTTTCAATATCCTGTTGAAATTCCTGGTGTTTCAGTAACTAACTTCATGAGAACAGCTATCAATGAAACACGTAAAGCAAACGGTAAGGAAGAAATGCCGGCTAATGAAATGCTAAAAGTGATTCGTGAAAAATCAGAATTATTAGAAATAGACCGTAAATTTTTGTCACGTTCTTTAAACGAAGGTTTTTCGGGTGGAGAGAAAAAGCGTAACGAAATTTTTCAAATGGCTATGCTAGAACCAAAATTAGCGATCCTTGACGAAACCGATTCTGGATTGGATATCGATGCTTTACGTATTGTTGCTAATGGTGTTAATAAACTAAAAAGCGATAAAAATGCGATCGTAGTCATTACGCACTACCAGCGTTTACTAGATTATATCGTTCCTGATTTTGTTCACGTTTTATACAACGGAAAAATAGTAAAATCCGGTGGAAAAGAATTAGCCCACGAGCTAGAAGAAAAAGGATATGACTGGATTAAAGCAGAAAATTAAAAATTGTTTCAAGTTTAAAACTTTATTAATTTCAAGTTAAGATAACTGAAACTAATAAAAGCCTGAAGCGAATAAACAAAATCTATGGCGACCATAAATCGGTTTGAAGATTTACAAATTTGGCAGGAGGCAAGACGCTTAGCAAAAGAAATACATCTAATTGCTGTTGAAACCGATTTGAAATCAGATTTTAGATTCAAAGAGCAAATCAAATCTTCTTCAGGTTCAGTAATGGATAATATAGCCGAAGGGTTTTAAAGAGATGGAAATCTTGAATTTAGACAATTTCTATCAATTGCAAAAGGTTCTGCTGGTGAAACAAGATCGCAACTCTATAGAATTTTAAATTTTGGTTATATCAATGAATCAAAATTTGAACTGTTAAAAAAAGATTATGAAAACCTCAGTGGTAAAATTAAAAATTTTATCACCTATTTAAATAAGAAAGACTTTAAAGGAAATAAGTTCCAATAGGTAAAACCTGAAACTTTAAACTTTAAACCTGAAACCAAATTAAAATGGAATTAAAAGAAAAATTAATCTCGTCGTTTATGGCTTTTGAGGAGCGCATCGATGTTCATGCTGAACTTCACGATGTACGCACAGCAGCACTAAAAAACTTTGAGAACAAAGGTTTCCCAACCAAAAAAGAAGAAGCTTGGAAATATACCTCACTCAATGCGGTACTAAAAAATGACTTTACCGTTTTTCCGAAACAAGAAAATACTGTGCAGTATTCTGATGTAAAAAAATACTTTTTACATGAAATAGACAGCTATAAAATAGTCTTTATTGATGGTATTTTTAGCTCCCATCTTTCGGCTACAACGCATGAAGGCATAGATGTTTGCTTGCTTTCATCGGCATTGACTAAATCAAAATACAAAACAATTGTTGATACATATTTCAATCAAATTGCAAATAAGGAAGAAAGTTTAACATCTTTGAATACGGCTTTCGCCAATGAAGGAGCGTATATCAATATTCCGAAAAGTAAAGTAGCAGACAGACCAGTTGAAATCATGTATTTCTCTACGGGAAATGAAGCCGCGCTTTTAGTACAACCTCGCAACTTGATAGTAGTAGGCGAAAATGCACACGTTCAAATTATCGAGCGTCATCAGAGTTTGAACGAAAATCCAGTTTTAACCAATTCAGTTACTGAGATTTTTGCTCAAAAACGTGCTATAGTTGATTTTTATAAAATTCAAAACGATACTCTTACCGCTAACTTGATCGATAACACTTACGTTTCACAACAAGAGGAAAGCAGTGTAGCTGTAAATACATTCAGTTTTGGTGGAAACCTTACGAGAAACAACCTCAATTTTTACCATTTTGGAGAAAGAATTGTGAGTTACCTGAACGGAATTACGATTATTGGCGACAAGCAACACGTAGATCATTACACACTGGTGCAACATGCTACGCCAAACTGCGAAAGTCATCAGGATTACAAAGGCATATTCTCTGATCGTTCAACGGGCGTTTTTAACGGGAAAATTTTCGTAGAACGAGAAGCTCAAAAAACAAATGCTTTTCAAAAAAGCAACAATATTTTATTGAGTGATAAGGCGACTATTAATGCTAAACCACAATTAGAAATTTTTGCCGATGATGTAAAATGCTCTCACGGTTGCACCATTGGTCAACTTGATGAAACAGCAATGTTCTACATGCAACAACGCGGAATCCCTAAGAAAGAAGCAAAAGCGTTATTAATGTACGCGTTCTCCAATGCGGTTATCGAAAGCATCAAAATACCAGAATTAAAACAACGAATCACCAAAATTATCGCTACCAAACTGGGCGTGAAAATGGGATTTGATTTGTAGTTTAATTAAAACCTGATATACAGAACCCGACAGATTTTAGAAACCTGTCGAGTTTATTTTTAGGAACTAATCCTACTATACATTGCAAATGAAATGCAATGATCACCAAAATAAAATAGCAAGTTGGTGAAGTAATCTTTTTTCGGTAAAAACCTCAAAAAGGATTTTCATTTCTATCGGGGTTAAACATATATTCTTTTGAAATCCAATCAGCAAAAAATTGTCGTAAAGCCTTGTTATATATATTTATAGACTTTTAATGATTCAAATTTTTCCAAAAAAAATTCATTTGCCCGAAATAATAAAAATCCAAAAAACATATAATTTTCAATTGTCACTGTTTTATAGTCTATGAACTCAAATTAGACTACATTTGAGTACAATTAACATTTGTTTATTTAGACAAGTTTAGATTGATTTACTATTTCCCTAAAATAAATTATGGCGAAAATGAAATCAGCACTTCCAAAAAATACTCCTTTAATACTTTCAAAAAAGCAAAAGGTAGCGCCAAATCAAAATTCTGACAAAGATGATTCACAATCTGAATTAAACTCTAAGCAAGAACTAGGCAATGAATCTCATGAATTTCCTATAGTTGCAATTGGTGCATCAGCAGGCGGTCTTGAGGCGGTTACAGAATTGCTGCAGAATCTTTCGCCTACTACAGGCATGGCTTTTATATATGTGCAGCACTTAAGTCCAGATCACAAAAGTATTTTACCTTCTTTACTATCTAAAGTAACCCAAATGGTGGTACAAGATATTGATGATATGGAAAAAATGATTCCTAATAATGTTTATGTAATTCCATACAATAAAGAGATTAAAGTAGTAGATGGGCATATCAAATTAATTCCAAGACCCGAAAAAAGAAAATCAAATTTATCAATTGATTTACTCTTTTCATCATTGGCAGAAACGCATAAAGAAAATGTTATTGGAGTTGTGCTATCAGGAAATGCTCATGATGGAACCGCTGGTTTAAAAGAAATAAAACAAGTTGGAGGCATAACTTTTGCTCAAGATGATTCGGCTAAGTTTGCTAGTATGCCTCACTCGGCTATTGCTTCTGGAGTTGTTGATTTTATTTTATCACCAAAAGAAATTGGCTTGGAAATAAACCGAATTAGTAAACATCCTTTGGCTACTCTAAGACCCATAAAAAATATACCTGAATCAGAAATAGAAAATAATGATCCCGCTTTACAACATATACTACAAGTACTTCACAAGAGCAAAAATGTAGATTTTAGTCATTACAAGATGAATACGATCAAGAGAAGGATAACTCGCAGAATGCTGATTCACAATATAAAAACATTAAAAGAATATGCGGAATTGCTTCTCTATCAAACTTCTGAAATTGATTTACTTTACCACGATTTACTTATAAATGTAACTGCTTTTTTTAGAGATGCCGATGCTTTTTTACTTTTAAAAAATACAATTTTACCCAAAATAATAAAGAATAAAACTGCTGGTGATAGTGTAAGAATATGGATTGCAGCTTGTGCAACAGGCGAAGAAGTATATTCTATAGCTATGTTATTATTAGAAATTCAAGACCACACAAAAAATAACATTCCTCTTCAAATATTTGCATCAGACTTAAGTATAGAAGCCATTAATTTAGCGCGTATTGGTGAATATTCTGCCCATCAATTGGCAAATGTTTCTCCAGAAAGATTGCAACGATTTTTTACTAAAACTAAAGATAAATATCGCGTTTGTAAATCCTTGCGTGATGTTTGTGTTTTTGCACAACACAATATTTTGCTTGATCCACCATTTTCTAAAATGGACTTAATTAGTTGCCGCAATGTGCTTATTTATTTAGACACAATTGCGCAGAAAAAAGCCATTTCCACTTTTCATTATGCACTAAATGATGGGGGTTGTCTAATGCTAGGAAAGTCAGAAACGATTGGGTCTTCTGGACATTTGTTTGGAGTTACAAATAAAAAATATAAATTTTATTGTCGAAAAAATTATTCAAGATTAAATACCATTTCCAATTTAAACTCAAGAACAGCAAACAGTATTATGCCCAATAAAAATAGCAGTCTGGCTCGAATCCTTAAAAAAACGAACAGCCCGGCAAATGGAACTATTGGTTTAGCTTTCGATACTGTATTGCTCGAAAATTATGTTCCTGCAAGTGTAATAGTTAATTACGACTTAGACATCCTTCAATTTAGAGGAAGTACATCGCTTTATTTGCAACACTCTTCAGGCAAAGCCAGTTTTAATATTTTGAAAATGGCACATCCAGAAATAACATTTGAGTTGCGAAATGCCATTCATAATGCCATTAAAACCGAACAAACGGTTGTAAAAATAGGTATTGAAATGAATCGTGATAAAAATGAAAATGCATATAGAATCGTTAATTTAGAAGTTACACCCATTACCATTGAAGGCGAAGAACCTTTATTGGTTGTGGTGTTTACGGGTCAACAAGTTTCAGAAGTTGAAGAAGATCCCATAAAATCCTCCCAAAATATTTCTGTTGCCAAAGACCGACGCATTAAAAAACTAGAAGAAGAATTAGTCGCCGCAAGAGCCGATATGGGATCCATAATTCTTGACCAAGAATCTAGTAACGAAGAATTGCAAAGCTTAAATGAAGAAATTGTTTCTAGCAACGAAGAGCTACAAAGTTTAAATGAGGAACTAGAAACATCTAAAGAAGAGATAGAATCTACAAACGAAGAACTTACAACAAGTAATCAAGAATTGCACGCTCGTAACCAACAAATAGAAGAATTATATTCTTATTCTGAGGCGATTATATCAACCATTCACGAACCCATGCTTATTCTTGATAAAGATATGAAGATTCGTTCTGCTAATGAATCTTTTTGCAAAACCTTTCGTGTTTCTGAGCAAGAAAGTATTGGAAAATCACTTTATAAATTAAATGATAATCAATGGAGTTTTCCTGAATTACGAAAACTTCTTGAAGATATTGTTCCCAATAATGTTCGGTTTCATGATTTTGAGATTGATCATATTTTTTCAAATATAGGACATAAAATATTATTGTTAAATGCACATAGAGTGAGTCAACCAAGTCAAAATGAAGAATTGATTGTACTCACTATTATTGACATTACAGCGGTTAGAAAACTAGCTTTAGAGGTTCAAGAAAAAGAGATGAAAATTCTCGAAGTTCAAGCTGAATCCGAAAAAAAAGCCATGAAAATTGTGGAAGATAGCAATAAACGCTATGATATGATGCTTATGCAATCGCCATTTGCCTTTGCGATTCTCAAAGGAAAAGATATGAAAATTATACTTGCCAACGATAGTGTAAAAAAAGTTTGGGGTAAAGGAAATGACGTAGAAGGAAAATCATTTTTTGATGTTTTGCCAGAAATTGCATCTACCGAATTTCCTAGTTTATTAAATGAAGTATTTACCACAGGAAAACCATTTAATGGATATGAACATCGTGTATCGCTTTTACGAAAAGGAAAAATGGAAGATGGATATTTCAATTTTGTATATCAGCCTTATTTAGAAGCTGACAAAACCATTTCGGGCGTTACAATAATTGCTAATGAAGTTACTAAGCAGGTACATTTGAAAGACCAATTAATAGAAGCTATTGCCAATGCAGAGCATAAAACAAAACTTGCTGAGGACGCACTTAAAGCCAAACAACAATTTTTGTCTAACATGAGTCACGAGATTCGAACACCAATGAATGCTATTATTGGATTTACAAATGTGCTACTAAAATCAGAATTAAACAGCCAACAAAAAGAATGTGTTAACGCCGTTAAAACCTCTGGGAATTCTTTAATTGTAATTATTAACGACATTCTTGATCTTGCCAAAGTGAATGCGGGAAAAATGAATTTTGAAGAAAATCCACTCAATTTAAACCAAACAATCTGCGAAATTTTTCACTTATTTGTAGTGAAATGCGAGAAAAAAAATATAGAATTGGTGAAAAATATTGACAGCGCTATTCCAAAAATAGTTTTGGGTGACGACATTAGATTGCGACAAATATTTTTGAATTTAATAAGCAACGCCATTAAGTTTACAGAGAAAGGAACAATCACTTTAGACATAAAAATTCTTGACCAGAATGCTGAAAAAACCACTATAGAATTTGCGCTTACCGATACTGGGATTGGTATTCCAGAAAACAAACTCGACACTATTTTTGATAATTTTGAGCAAGCATTTGATGCAACATCAAGATTGTATGGAGGAACAGGATTAGGACTTGCCATTGTTAAACAACTAGTAGAACTTCAAGGCGGAAAACTGTTTGTAAAAAGTAAATTAGGAAAAGGCTCTACTTTTGGATTTTCTATGAGTTTTAAAAATACCACTCTCGAAATGCCAGTTGAATCGGCAATTAGATTAAATAAAAACAATAACCTTAACAATGTAAAAGTATTGGTTGCAGAGGATATGCCACTCAATCAACTTTTAATAAAAATCATATTAGAAGATTTTGGACTAGAATGTGATATTGCAGACAACGGGAAAATTGCTATAGATAAACTTCAGAATAACAGGTATGATATTGTATTAATGGACATTCAAATGCCAGAAATGAATGGCTTTGAAGCAACCGAATTTATTAGAAAAAAAATGAAGTCCAAAATTCCAATTATTGCTCTAACGGCAGATGTTACTACTATCGACATCAAAAAGTCATTGGAAATAGGTATGAATGATTACATCTCAAAACCAATAGACGAAAAATTATTATACAATAAAATTAATGAATTATTGATGCGATAAGTCGCTCAATAGTTGAAATGTCAATGCCATAAAAATCAGAAATTGGAGACTTTGTGAATCTGTATTCTTCTTTGAAAAACATACCACTTACACCAATGTATTCTTGAATACCTTCTAAAGTGACTTTATTATTTAGAATGTTTTGCCGATTAATAGCCGACAATGTTAAATATTTTTTCAAGAACAAAAATTAATACTAACTAGTATTGTTTCCCTTACTTATGAGGGAAACAATTTTTGAACGCTTGATTTTATTGGGGTTTACGCAACTTAAAAATAGGATCAAAAAGTAATTCATTGCAGTTAGTAAAAAAATAATTAGTACATTACTCTAGGTAAAAGTTTTTTTATTTGATTTTTCCCAAACTCCCCACAATCCCTTTCAACATTCCATTGAAATCAAATTCAGGTTCTTCTTTTAATCCCATTCGCACAATAACTAAATCAAGTGACGGAATAATCGCCACCATTTGCCCTTGAAAACCGCTACAGTGATACATGTCTCTTGGTACATCTGGGAAATGTCCACCGGCATTAAGCCAAAAATGACCGCCATATCTTCCCTCAGATCTATTGGTAGGAGTTGTGGTGTATTTTACCCAACTTTCGTTGAAAATTTGTTCTCCGTTCCAGTTTCCTTTATGTAAATACAGTAACCCAAACTTAGCCCAATCCCTGGTAGTTGCCCAACCGTAGGACGAGCCCACATAATTACCTGCCATATCGGTTTCGATAACCATAGAATTCATTCCTATTTTATCGATCAAATCCGTGTACCAAAAATCTAAGTACTCCTGATGTGTTTTGAACTGCTTGCGGAGAATACCGGAAAGCAAATTTGTTGTTCCAGAAGAATAATTCCACCGCATATTGGGTTTATATTCTGCCGGTTTTTCTAATTGCGCGCGGGTCATATCTTCGGCTTGAAAAAGCATTTCGGTAGCATCACAAATAGTGTTGTAATCTTCAACCCATTGTAAACCAGAATTCATGTGCAGCAAATCACTTGTGGTTATCAATTTTCGCTTGTCATTCGCCCATTCAGGAATAGGAGCTGGAGCATCAATATCAAATTTTCTTTGCTTTTCTAAAACTCCAAATACCGCACTCGTGATACTTTTGGTCATCGACCAGCCTAAAATTCTACTGTTTTTATCAAAACCCGTTTCATATTTCTCTGCAATGATTTTGTCTTTATAAATTACTAAAAGCGAACGTGTTCTTTTTTTGATTTGCCCTTTTACATCAAAAGCATTGGCTACAGCCGCATTCAATTTGGTATAATCAACGTTAGCAAAAATGGTATCTTTAGGTTCTTTGTTCCCGTACGGAAAAGGTAAATTGTTGTTCAATTTTGTTCTTTTGGGAACCAAATACGGTTTTGAAACATCAAAATCATCATTGATTAATGTAGCGCCCAACCCTTTGCGGTAAATGGCTTTTCGTTCTTTTAAACCATAAACCGAAGCCGATGCATACTTTTCTGCAGCATTGATGGTGTTTTTGGCTAAATCAATCATATCGATGTCATTGTCCCCTTTTTCAATTATTTCCTGTGAACGATTGTCTAAAAAATGACCAGACGCCATACTTTTGGCTGAAAAGCCCGAAATTAAATCCAGTTTTGGATACGTTGTGAATCCAACATACAGTATTCCAATCAAAATTACGAGGGCAACAAACTTGAATAATTTTTTCATAGCGATTTAATTTGAAGCAATTTAATAAAAAGGAATCACATTTTTAAACTAATTATGGGATGAGAAAATGAGGTTTAATTAACAACTGTTTGCTGAAAATTAATTCGATTTTCACTACTTTTGTATTTAGAAAAATTCTAAATAATAGAGTCCAACTCATATATTCGTTTTCTAGAAAATAAAAAAACAACTACATGTTAGACATTAATAAAATTAGAGACGACTTTCCTATTCTTTCCCAGAAAGTAAATGGAAAACCGCTAGTTTATTTTGACAACGGAGCGACCACACAAAAACCACAGGTGGTGATTGATGCCATTTCAAAATACTATCAAGAAATCAATGCAAATATTCATCGTGGCGTGCATACGTTGAGCCAATTAGCAACAGATGCCTATGAGGAATCTCGCAAGAAAATTCAAAACCACATCAATGCTAAATTTGCTCATGAAGTATTATTTACATCGGGCACCACACACGGAATAAATGCTATAACCAATGGTTTTGCCTCTATTTTGAAACCTGGCGATGAAATTTTAGTATCGGCATTAGAGCACCACAGCAACATTGTACCTTGGCAAATGCTAGCCGAGAGAACTGGCGCTGTTCTAAGAGTGATTCCAATGAATGACGATGGTGAGTTGATCATGTCCGAATATGACAAATTACTTTCTGATAAAACTAAAATTGTAACGGTCAATCATATTTCAAACGCATTAGGAACTATCAATCCCGTAAAATACATGATTGATAAAGCGCATGCCTTTGGTGCGGCCGTTTTGATAGATGGTGCGCAAGCCGTTCCGCATTTAAAACCAGATATGCAGGCTTTAGATTGTGATTTCTACGTTTTTTCAGGACATAAATTATGTGGGCCAACGGGTACCGGAATTTTATACGGGAAAGAAGAATGGTTGAACAAATTACCTCCATATCAAGGTGGAGGAGAAATGATCAAGGACGTTAGTTTTGAGAAAACAACCTATGCAGAATTACCGCATAAATTTGAAGCAGGAACGCCCAATATTGCTGGCGGAATTGCACTAGGAACCGCCGTTGATTACATGAATGAAGTGGGTTTTGACAACATTCAGCAGCAAGAAAACGAATTGCTTGCCTATGGAACAGCACGTTTATTAGAAATTGAAGGTTTAAAGATTTATGGCACTGCCGCAGAAAAAACTTCCGTAATTTCGTTTAATATTGAAGGAATTCATCCGTATGATATTGGCACCATCATTGATAAACTTGGAATTGCGGTGCGCACGGGTCATCATTGTGCCCAACCCATCATGACTTTCTTTGATATTCCTGGGACTATCAGGGCGTCGTTTGCTTTCTATAACACCAAGGAAGAAATCGATCTAATGGTAGCCGCAGTCAAAAAAGCACAAATAATGTTATCTTAAAATTTTATTCTTATGAAAATACTATCTATTTTGTTCCTTACTATCTTTTTAGGCAACGGCTGCGATAGTGCCAAAGCGCAAGATATGGAAAACGCTATTATTGAATACACAGCCAATACCAGAGGATTTTATCAAAAAATAATAGTAAAAAACAAGACCGTCACTATATCCAAAGATCGAGATGGACAGGGTCAAGCGACGCCCATAAAAATCAATGAGGCTGACTGGAAAGAAATAGTAACTTATTTTGATAAGGTAGAAATAGAACAATTGTCAAAATTTAAAGCCCCAAGTGAAAAAAGGTTTCATGATGGCGCGGCAATTGCCAATTTGAAAGTTACATACAAAGGTAAAACCTATGAAACTACAGATTTTGATCATGGCTTTCCGCCAAAGGAAATACAGCAATTTGTTGCTAAAATAAATTCATTTGTTACAGAAGAATAATACCGAAATTAATGCAGCCTGCTATGAAAATTAAAGAAATACAAGACGAAATAGTTGATGAATTTTCCATGTTTGACGACTGGATGGAGCGATACGAATACATTATTGAATTAGGTAAAAAACTGCCAATTATAAAGGACGAATTCAAAACCGAAAACAATATCATCAAAGGATGCCAATCGAAAGTGTGGTTGCAAGGAGAACAAACAGATGACAAAATTGTTTTCACAGCGGATAGCGATGCGATTTTAACCAAAGGAATTATTGCGATTTTAATTCGGACTTTCTCCAATCAAAAAGCTTCGGACATACTAGAAGCAGAAATGGATTTTATTGACCAAATAGGATTAAAAGAACATCTATCGCCTACCCGTGCCAACGGACTGGTTTCGATGATCAAAAATATAAAAATGTACGCCTTGGCATTCGACGCGAAGAACTGATTTCTTAAATCGTTTTGAACCATATAAGGAATATAAGGTCATATAAGTTAATGTAATATAACCAAATAAATTATGACTAAAACATATCTTAAAGATTTAGTGTATCAAGTTAATGGTTGTGCGATTGAAGTACACAAGCATCTTGGACCAGGACTCCTAGAAAGTGTTTATCATAGTTGTTTAAAAAAAGAATTGTCAATTTGGCATATTGATTTTAAAACTGAACTAATAATACCAGTTCATTATAAAGGCTTGGAAGTTGAAACAGGATTACGATGTGATTTGTTAATCGAAAATTGCTTAGTTGTTGAACTGAAAGCGCTTGAAAAAATTTTACCCATACATGAAGCTCAAGTTTTAACCTATATGAAGCTATTGGAAATTCCTATTGGCTTAATACTAAATTTCAATGTAATACATATTTTTAAAGAAGGACAAAAAACCTATGTCAATGAAAGATATAGATATCTAGAAGATTAAACGAATAACTTAAATGACCTTATATTCCTTATATGGTTCAAAAAAATTAATAAAAAATAAATTGTTAATAAAATGACACAAGAAATAGACACCAATGAACTAGGAGAATCAATTGTAAAAATATTAAAAACCATTTACGATCCAGAAATTCCTGTAGATATTTACGAATTAGGATTGATTTACGATGTAATGGTTAATACCGATTATGAAGTAAAAATCCTGATGACCTTAACTTCACCCAACTGCCCGGTAGCTGAAAGTTTACCACGAGAAGTCGAAGACAAAGTAAAATCGATTGCGAGTGTAAAAGATGCTGAAGTAGAAATCACTTTTGATCCGCCTTGGAGTAAAGATTTGATGAGCGAAGAAGCAAAATTAGAATTGGGAATGTTGTAAAATTTGTTTCAGGTTTAAAGTTTAAGGTTGAGCAACTTTAAACTTTAAACCTTTTAAACGTATTCAAATGGAAGAAATCATAAATAAAGTTGCGAATAGTGTTTTGGAAGTTTTCGATCTCGAGGATTATTATCCCTCAGGACTACGAGCACAAATAGATATTTCGCAGTGGCTTTTAGAGGGTTTTTTATTACGCGAGAAAGACTTTCGAGAGGCGCTTAAAAATCACGATTGGTCGCAATACCAAGATCAATATGTAGCGATTCATTGCAGTACCGATGCGATTGTTCCAACCTGGGCATCTATTCTAGTTGCGATACAATTAGCGCCATTTGTAAAGAAAATCATCAATGGAACATTAGAAGATCTTGAAGCGTCTTTATACCAAGAACTTTTGCCCAAAATAGACTTCTCCATGTACCAAAACAAACCGGTAATTATAAAAGGCTGCTCTAGGAAAGCTGTTCCTATGAGAGCTTATGTTTTGGCTGCACAGTACTTACACCCATTTGCCAAAAGTATTATGTATGGCGAAGCGTGCTCTGCAGTGCCATTGTACAAATCGACTAAGAAAGACTAATTTATTGTAATTATTTTATACTTTAGTTGTGGATTTTAAAATGAAAATCATGAATAAAATAGCCTTTTCTTTCGTATTGCTTTTTACCATACTTTCTGCTGCTGCACAAGAAACAGCAACAGACACCGTAAAATATTGGACCAAAAAAGGTAACATTTCGTTACTTTTCAATCAATCAGCTTACAACAAACAATGGTTGGGTGGTGGAACATCAAATGTTGCAGGGAATTTTGGACTAAATTACGACTTCAATTATAAAAAAGATGACGTTGTTTGGGATAATAAACTGATTCTAGCCTACGGTTTAACCAAAATAAAAGGAGATGAAAAAATAGCTAAAACTGATGACCGGCTCGAGCTGAATTCGCTTTACGGAAAGAAAGCCAACGGACAATGGTATTATTCTATGTTTTTTAATTTCAAAACACAAATGGATACCGGTTTAGATAAAAATATGACCAAAATATCCCATTTTTTCTCACCCGCTTATTTTCAATTAGGACCCGGAATGCTTTGGAAAAAAAATGATAACCTAAGTGTGAATTTTTCACCAGCAACAGCAAAACTGATCGTTGTTCATCCTCATTTTACAGAATTAAGTCCCTCTTTTGGCGTAAAGCAAGGCGATGCAACACGATTTGAGTTTGGAGCTAGTATTTCGGCATACTATAAATTTAATATCATGACCAACGTATCTATAGAAAATCGGTTAAATTTATATTCTAATTATTTAGACAAACCACAAAATGTTGATATCGATTACCAGATGAATATTATTATGAAAATCAATAAATACATGTCAGCTAATGTAGCGGTGCAAGCCATTTATGATGACAATTCAATACAAGCCGTTCAAGTTCGAGAAGTTTTTGGATTAGGAGTTAACTACGGATTTTAATAATAGTTCTATTGTACAAGAAATCCCTTTTGCAATAGTTTTCAAAAGGGATTTCGTGTGATGTAGCATCTTTAAATTGACCCATTTTGGCCCTCAGCGTAACAAACATTACAAATTGTTTTTTAAATTAAGAAGACGAATGGCAAATAACTACAACACGACTTGCATAATATTTAATTATTTGTTTATTGTTTTGGTTACAGTTTGCAAAATTCACTAACGATTACCTCAAATCAGCGCGGTTGGGTACAAAATCCTCTTGACATTCTCTATCAAAAATTTACGATAACTGCACAGTGATCATTTACTTTTAATCGGTTCTCCCGTAAAAACGGGACAAGCTGTTCAGCATGAGTTTTATTGTTCGTGCTGCGCACGCAACGAAACTTTATCTGTTATGTGGTGTAGCTTTCATTGTGATTTTTTTCAAATACTAACTTTTTATATTTTAGAAAACGTATTCCAAAAATAGAAAAGACAGACTTCTCGATTATACTGAATTTAGAATTAGCAAAATTGTTTAAGTATTCTGAAATATCATTTTGCATATCTTCAATTTTTGTTTTTGAATTTCCTTTATAATAATCAAACCATTCATTATGGATTTCTATATTATGATCATTTCTGATGCTATAACCCCAGTCAATATTTATAGAATCTTCTGATTCTTCATTAATCGTATCATTCGGGAAAGAGATTTCTATATTTAATGAATTACTACTCTTAAAAGCTATTTTATAATATTCGTCTTTTACAGGAATTGCTTTAAAACCGAGTTTAACTGCGATTTCAAATAAATCTATAAATTTCATTTCATCGTGATTTTTTTTTGCTCTAGGACATAATGTTCTGGCACTAAAGCGGGTTTGGGTTTAAATTATGCCCTATTTTCGTATTTGCCAAATCATCCCAAATATAAAACCAATTTTAAGTTTAGCCTAATGCTGAAATTGCTTGTAGCTGGTATTAATAGCTGGCTTTATTTCTGTTTAAACAACCATTCGATTAATTCATTATTGTCCACAATGCTCCAAGAATGCGGATGCTTACTATTGTCTGGTTTTCTATATCCTTTATTTTGTGTAATTATCAGTTCTGCTTTAGTATTTCCTAATCTGTTCAACTCATTTATCATTGCCGAACATTCAGTAACATTCATCCCAGTAAAATCCTCTGCATTTTCTTTCAACCACCAATTAATATCAGGTTCAGCATAAATTCTCAAAGGAAGTTCTATTAGATTTTTAATATTAGTTTGAGTTGTGTCATTAAATGAATAAGGTGATATTCTATGATAATTTTTTAATGCGGTTTTTGGCGAACCTCCCATTTCTTTTTCCAATTTCTCAATCGTATAAACTCTTTCCTCATCTGGGCTTTTGTTTACGGATAATCTTATCTCTCTTTTACTTGAATTATAAAGGCGTTCAAAGTCAAGCGGTGGGTCAATCGCAAAAATTGCGGTTGGTTTTATCGTCGGATTTTCTGCATATTTAACTGCACAACTTCCGCCAATTGAAAATCCACCAACATAAAATTTTTGGTCAACAAGTTTATGTTTTGAAGTCACGTCTATTAAAATTCTATTAAATGATTGTTGGCTTAAACTATCCACGCCAAAAGAGAATACTCCATCTTGAAAAGTTGGTATAATCGTCAAAATTCCATTCAAAGCTAATTTTTTCGGCAGTTCAGTTTGCCGTAAAACATTTTCGGCTGTTTGTCCAAGTCCTGGTATTAAAAACATGTATCCCTTCCACGGTAAATTGGGTGGATAAATTATAGTATAATGGTTTTTTGTTGTGTCAGCTTTCTCAAGGTAAACCTTTTCAACTTTTAGATTATTTAATTTCTGTCCAATACAACCAAATGAAAGTAGAGAAAAAGTCATTACTATTAGTGTAAATTTCATAATCGTGTCAGTTCTTTGTTTACGCAAGTTTTGGGTTTGCTGCTAACGTTAGTCTATGAAAAAACTTCCGTTTTATTATGCTCAAATATAGCAAATAAGTCCCGATAACCAGCTACGATATATAGTGGCCTTTGTTGAATATATTGATCACACTAAGCTCGATTTTACATAAAAACGCTCAAGATTCCAGGTAGTTCGAGTTTTAATAGAAGGTGTTTCTAAAGCTTTATGTATACGGGTATCTCAACGGAGTTAGAAGCGGTTGAAATCTAGAAATGGAATCCGTGTTGCAATTGATTTAAAAATGATGTGAAAACAAAACTCAATTAAGGATTTCTAAAATAACTTCCATTATGTTTTGGCTTGAAATCGGCTTTACCATATAACCTGACAATGCGCTAATGCTTTTAGCTTTTAAAACATCTTTTTCATCCACAGATGAACTCACCATATAAATTACTACTTTTTTAGGCATCATGGGCTTGATAAGCAGGTATTCCTCCAAAAACTCCCACCCATCCATAACTGGCATGTTTATATCTAAAAATAGAACGTCAGGAATGTTTTCCTTGTTTCCCATCTCATCCTTTAGAAAATTAATTGCTTTCAACCCATTTGAAAACACGATAATCTTATTCACTAGGTCAGTCTTTTTCAGCAAAAGTGATGTAGTAAACTGATAGATATCATCATCATCTACGATGCAAAAAGTTTCAATCTTTTTCATAAATGTTTTTTAAGAAATATTCACAAGTCTGATTCAATTTATTTTACAAAATTAACACATTTTTTTAAATTAAAGAATTATTGACATTGAAGTAGATAATAAATTTTGTTCCTTGATCTACTTTACTTTCAGCATAAATAATACCTCCCATTGTTTCGACTTGATTTTTAGTGATGAACAAGCCTGTACCTTTCGCATCAGGATGGTCATGGAATGTTTTATTTAGCCCAAAAAGTTTTGCTCCGTGCTTCTCTAGATTAATGCCTATTCCGTTGTCTTGGCATGTCAATGTAATCATTCCATCTTCATCGATGTACGATTTAAATATAATTTGCGGTGCTCTTTTAGGCGATCTATAATTAATCGCATTAGTCAATAAGTTTAAAAAAATGCTTTCAAGGTAAACTTTTGGATAATTAATTTTCTCACAAGCATCGAAATCGTAAGCAATAGTGGAATCCGTTTCCTTAATCTGCATTTCCAGATTGATGATATGCTTTGATACAATATCTTGAAAGAAAAGTTCTTCTTTCGGTATTTCAGTGTTTTGGCGTATTCGCACAACATTCGTCAAATCCGTTACTGTACTAGAAAGATTTTCGAAAGCGATATCGATTTTTTCAATAAACATGTTTCGCGTAGCATCATCGGTCTCGTCTTTTAGCAGATTTAACAAAGCGGCTAAATTAGCAACTGGTGATCTTAAATTATGTGAGACGATATACGTAAAATCTTCTAATATCTTCCTCTTTTTCTCTATCCGATCTGCCAAAAGCTCAAGATTATCAATATTACTTTTAAGTTCCAACTCATACAGTTTCTGTTGCGTAATGTTTCTGGTTATTGTTAAGACATCCTCAGGCATTTCACCCGCTAGATTATCAAGTGGTATTATTGACAGTTGAAAATAGTTATTTTGATTGCTATTAGTATGCGTTTCAAATTCAAACGTTTCGGTTTTATTTGTTTTGAAAACAGATTCTACGTGGCGAATGAATGATTCATTTATCTGGTTATCACCTTCCCCTTGAACGTCCCGCATATTCTTACCAATAATATTTTCAGATCCCAAATCCCGAACTTTACTAATCGATTCATTGATAAATTGATAGGTTAAATTTTTATCAATACGTGTAATGATATCCGGATTACTATTTACCAGCGTCTTAAATTGGTTCTCACTAATCGATAACTTTTGGTAGGCAATGGCTAAGTCTTTCGTTTGTTCTTCGATGATTAGCTGCAAATCTGCGGGCGATCGATATTGCAATGCTTTTGGAAGAAAACGGTAAAGCACAAAAACAGTAATCCAAGATATCAATGCGGTCATGCTTAAGACTACTGCATTTAGCCGGTATACCGGAAACCAAAATATAATAGCGTCTACAAAATGCGTAGTGCCGCAAAAAAAGATAAAGAGCATAAAGCATATGAACACCCTATTAAATATTCTTTCTTTCCTATTTTTAACAAATTTATACAAGAGTATCGGGATAGAAAGGTAGGCTAATCCAGTGGCGATATTTGCCATAATGTAAAGCCAACCAAGCGTCTCTGACCATTGCCCGCATATCCATCGAGGCATAAAGCCATCAGAACTGAAAATATTTTCTACGATTTCAAAAATTTCATCCATATTACTTATATATTTTTTTGTGCTATCAGCACTCTATTCTCGACGCATTTATTGCATAACTTACCATTTCCTAAATAATAGTTTTGTGGCTTGCCAATACCGTTAGTTTTTCTAAAAACCTCTAAACAAACACTATTGGGTTACTATAGAAAGTAAATATATATGATTTAAACTACAATAAAAATTCTTTTTTGGGAAAGTCACTTTATGAAATTAAAAAAAGCAGAGCGTAAAAACGTTATAAATAAATGACATTGACGCATCAGGAATTCATCAGGCGTTTTGCGCTGCATATTTTGCCCAAGAATTTTACTTCGTCAGTTTGCCCATTGGGCTCGTGTGTTAAAATCCTTCAATATGGTTTTTCGAGCAGCATTACGTAAAATCGAGATGGGCTATGGAAACCCGAAAAAAACCTTACCCTTTTGCAGAAGAAACTCAATGTAAAAGTGATAGAAAAAGTAGAGAAGAACACCTTTCTACCTAAATGTCCGTGTTATATCCTCCGCGGCGGAAAGCCGGGTAATTTACATCGAATAGCGGTTATTGATCGGCGTGGTCTACCTCCCGAAGCCTCGGAATGGTATTTTGGCGGTAGCCAAAGTATAATCTACTGTGAAATTTAATTTTATGGATAAAGTCACGTGTGCCTAATCCCGAAACTTCGGCAAAGGAAAACACGTAAAAGCCATCTTGATTTTACCGCACAAAAAAAGAGGACACTAAATCCTCTTAATATTCTCTCTCTAAACTTTACGATAACTCCATAGTTCCTGCCAGTGAACGGTTCAGTTCAACACGGGCTTTATTGTTCGTGCTGCGCATGCAACAAAGCCTAGATTTGGGAGAAGGTTTTATTGAATACCCATTTTACCTTGTGTGCAATCAAAGTACAGACTGTTTTTTAAAAATATTTTGTTTCCTAACATTCCTGTCATTCCAGAAAATTTCATCATTGCATATTGTGCTTGCGAATATCCTTCTACATAGGTAACATTTTTTAAGGGAATTACTGCAGAACTGAATTTTATAGTTTGTTTACAATTTGCAGTGTAAGTAGTTAAGACCCTTTCCCAGGATTGCGACTTTTCAATTGTCGTTTTACCATTTACTAATTTCAAATCTTGCCAAACTTCTTTATTGGTTAATAGTTCAAAAGCGCTTGTACCAGAGTCCAATAGAAAATCTTCATGCTTGTCTTTTAAAATTCCACTAACTATAATTTTTCTTTTTTTGAATTCAAAATCGATCAAATTGTCTTGAAATTCAGCTGGCGCTTTCGAAAGGTTTAATGAAATAAAACTTTCTTTGAAATTAATAAGTGTTTTTCTATTTTCCAATACATCTGCGCCGATGGTTCCAACTATTTTAATCGAATCATTTGTTACGTCATTTCCCATTTCAAAAATTTTGAAATGATCCGAACCTATTTTTGTATTTCCAAGTGTAAAAGCGGTTTTTGCAACATTCGAATTTGTTGCGATAGAAGAAATATTCTTGATTGCTTTAGAATAAAAAACGGTGTAAGGAGAACCAGTGTCAAACTGCAAATAGTATGTTATGTCATTACCCTCAAAATGTATTGGAAGCAACACTACATTTTTTTCGCTCCCATACCACTTCAATGGAACAACACCGCTTTCGTTTTCGATGGTTAAATAATTTTCTTCCGGAGTGAATTTTTGATCAAAATAAATGTATCCACCTATTGAAGATAAAACAAATAGTACTAAAAAAGCCAAAACAATTTTCTTTGCAATTTTCATAAGTTATTTTTTTTGGCAAATGTCTACTTATGAAACCGATTTCCTGTCGAAAACAATATGACAATTATACGTCAATCCACTGACGGCTATTATAAAAAATTAATTTTTAGTTTTTTAGGTAAATCTTGCTTTTGGTTTAAACTTACGCCGTTTGCAATTACGAGTGCTAATTGAAGGCCAATAGTTACCAATAATGGGAGTAAAAAAATTGGAAAGCTAAGACTTAAACCTTTTTGTATAAACGGACTTGCTATTAAAGCTACACTTAAAGCTACCGCAATTAGTATTTGAACACTCACAATACTCTTTCCTAATTCTTTATTTATACTGTCCTTTGTTTTGAAGGTCAAAAATAAAGGCACTAAAACTCCACCATATGGAATTAGAATCCCACACAAACTGCTAAAATTAATCAGTTTTACTCTATCAACATTGGTGCTTTCGTCGGTCGGCTGTAGTTTATCTGGGGCAATTTCAAATATATTGGCAAGGGCTAGCAGCGTACAACCTTTTGGTATATTTCCAGCTTCAATACGTTGAATGGTTCTTAAGGACAGACCGGTTTGTTCTGCAAGTTCACTTTGTGTTAAGTTGTTTTGTTCTCGTAATTGTTGAATTTTAGATTTCACTAAATTTTATTTGGGGTTTCTGTTAAACTTTCTGCTAGCGTTCCCGCTACTACAGCGGGTTTGGGAATAAATTAATCCCAGTTTTTCGGATTTGCCAATCGAGCGATAACGAACAGGCGAAGTAAATCATTTCAAATACAAAACCAATTTCAAATTAAGCCTAATACCCAAATTGCTTGTTGCTGGTGTTGGCGGATCGGTTACTTTATTTTTTTCAATTTCACTAAATATCTAAATCCAGTTGAAAAACCCATAGATTGAGTCCTATATGACCCAGAATTTTGATTAATTTTTGAAATTCCAGCATCACCATTAAATTCTAAAAAAATCACAAAATTATCGTTTAGGATAAGTTTGTCGATTCCAATCGCATATAAAAAAGTTACTTCATTATTTTTTATTATAAGAGGTTCATTTATTTTTTCAAATGCAATTAATTCATTTACAGTTCCCTTATAAATATTCTCATTATCTAGTTTGTTGTAACCAAATCCTAAATCTGCATAAATCCCAAAATCATTACCAAGACTTCCAGCTCTTCTGTAATTCAGATTAAAAGATTTTGAATTAAAATTATATTCAGCATCAGAAAATTTATCACTTTTCGAACCTCTTTGACTATTTAAAAATTCAAAATGAATACCATTTGTTGTGTTTGTATGAGGGTTATTAAAATAATAAATAATTGAAATCCCTTCATTAATATTCCATAATGCATTTCCAATAACAGCCCTTCCTTCGGTAATTCTAGAATTTACCATGTTAGTAAATCCATAACCAACATTCGCCCCAAATTCTATTTGTTGAGAAAATCCAATTTGAGTAATTATTAAACAAATTGGTATTAATTTTATTTTCATTTCTAATCTTTTTATTTTTTAAATATTTATAAATCTTTATTAGTATATTTTTATTTAATTATTGAAACAATTCTTTTCGTAGTCAATAATAAATTCAACTAATTTTTCTATATTTTTAATTTTGATTTCATCTTTAGTGAGTTTATCGAATTAAATTTTACAGTCAGTAAATTTTGCCAACATTTCTTTTTGGGTTATTAGTCTACTAAATCCATTTGCGTTTAATTCAATCAATTTTTCTTGATTTGGATTTTTCACTAATAGTACGCTAAAAATTTGAAAATAGGGACTTTGTCTAGTTTCTACTTTTATTAATCTTCGATACAATTTGACTTTGTTTGAATAATATCTTTCTGCAAAAAAGTTATTATTAACATTGTCATATGTTATGATTTTATTATTCTCCATTTTAATTTTGAAAGATTTTAAATCCTTTGGATAATAATCTTTTGATATACCATTATTTAAAACTGTTATTTTTTCTTGAATTGATAATATTTTATTGCCTTTGAAAATCATATTTCCTTTGATTAAAATTTGCACACTTAAACTGTCATTTTGATTAGTGGTTATTTGTCCATAATAAGTTTGAGAAAAGCATAAAGAAAATTGTAAAAAGAATATAGTAGAGAATAGTAATTTCATGATTTTTTGGTGTTTCTATTTTTTGTGTCTTTTATTTGTTTCATATTTTTTGACGATTTTGAGCTTTACTGTCCGCTAATGTCAGTCTGTGAACAAACTTCCGTATTATTATCCTCAAATATATCAATAAGTCCCGATAACTAGGTATGATTTAAGATGCCTTTGTTGAGTATATTGCTCTCTCTAAACTTGATTTTGCTGCAAAACGCTCAAGACTGAAAGCCCTCTTGACATTCTCTCTCAAAACTATACGAAAACTCCATAGTTCCTGCCAGTGACCAGTTCTCCCGTAAAAACGGAACGGGCTGTTTATCCGGAGTTTCATTGTTCGTGATGCGTACGCAACGAAAACCTTATCTGTTAGGCAACTTTTATTTTTTGAATGTTTCGATTATCTTTTTTACATCGCTTCGCAAAATTTCTAATGTTGTTTGTTTATCAACTAAAATTTTTTCTTTTTGTGGTTTATCTGTAAATTGATACCAATATGGATCTTCTTTCAAAAGATAAAAATTAGTTGGCAACTCTTTGATTTTAATAAATTCAGAATCTCCATCTAATGTTACAATTTTCTCTGCATAATCATTCCCTGTATTCGCCTTAAAAATACTTTTTAAAGCTTTTCTGTTGGGATTTGGTAAACTATGGATTTCCTCATATAAAAAACCAACTTTTGATTTTTCAGAAAAGCAAATTGCAGTTACATATTCTTTATTACTAATCCTAACTATTATGAATGTTGATAACCACTCAAATCCTGCATTTTTCATTTCTTCTTCTAAGACTTCTGCAACTTCATATTTATTAACCCAAGCGGTCGTTAATTTATGATTCGGTATATATTTAACGAAAGAATCATAATAATTTTCAGATGTGATTTTTTGAGAATAGAGAGGTAGAGCAATTAAGGAAAATAATAAGAAAATTTTTTTTTTTCATTTCGTTTTTAAATTATTGTTGATTTAAATGATGTACAATGTTTGGTCGCTTGGCGATGTGGCTGACTATGAAATCCTAATCTTTCGGTTAATGACTAATCTTCAAAATACAAAACCAATTTCAAATTAAGCCTAATACCCAAATTGCTTGTAGCGTGTTATGAAATGTTTTTTTATTTAGATAATAGTTCAGCTTTAAAATTTAGTAAATCTTTCTTAATTAAAAAATATCCTCTTGAAATTAGATAACTATAATCATTAAGGGATTTAAAAAGAATTTGTAATTCATAATCGATGTATTCATCGTTTGCAAAATACACCCAATTCTCTTTTAAGTATTTATCAAAATTTTCTTTAATCAATTCCGTTAGCTCTGATTTGTAAAGTTCATTTTCTAAAATAATTGAAATCTCTTTTTTTAGTTCCGTTTCCAATTTTTTGAGACTATTGAAATTGGATTTTATTTGCTCGAATGGTGTAACATTACTAACAAATTCTGTTGCATTTAGCAAATTAAGATATAATTCCGATTTTTGGTCGTGTTCTTTATCATTTTTAAAAAATGCAATGTATTGTGATTTTAGCTCTGTTTCTAATCCTTTTTCTTTCGCTAAATAATAAAAATGAGAATAAATACTGATATCATTATTAGTTATTTCAACTTTCAAATTTTCTTTTTCTTTTTCGATTTTTGGAATTAATAAGCTAGTTTCTTTTGCTTTAAATTTTTGACCGTCGTAATCAAATGTTTTTATAAAAAAAACTTTACTCTCAATATTTAACAAAGTGTTTTTGTCATTTTCTAGCGCAATAAAATCATAAATCATATCTATCTTTTCTTTATTAAAAAACATTTCTACATTTTGATTTGTATTTGAAGATTCTACACCTTTTATTTCGAAATAATTTGGGTTTTTATTGTCATAGTAACCATTGTAAACTTTGTTAAAAGTATTTTTTTCATAGTTTTGAATATATTCAGTTTTAAAATCCTCAATTTGTAGGGACAATAATTTATCTGAATTTTCAACGAATGAAAACAATTTATTTGTTAAGTTTTGTTGAAGTGTTTCTATGGAAAGAAACAATGAGTTTGCCGATTCTTGATTTGAATTTTCTTTAGTAATATTTAATCTTTCAAGATTTGAAATTCTCTCATCTGTACTCGGATGAGAAGCCCATTGGTCTTTTATAATTAGTTTAGATTTATTAAATTTACTTAAATCCAAAGAAGAAACTAATGGTAAATCATTCTTAAATATCAATTCGCTTTCGTTTGCTAAAAAGATTAAAACAAAATTTTGTTCTTTGTAAATATTTTGACTTTTAATGTTTTCCGATAATTTGTTTTCATAAAAGTTAATCACTGAATTATAAGAGTGGTCTGCTAAATCCATTCTTAACAATGATTCTTTTAGAGGTAAAAAACCTGCAACATTTGCAGCAACTTCATCAGCGTGAAATTCCATTTCTCTTGAAAGTGCTAGATAGTTGATATTTATGTAATCATACATTTTTTTTAAAATCCATTGTATTGCTTCAATAATTCTTAATGCAATCACAACAAAAATTGAAAAATAACCACTTACATTTGCCCATTTTTGAATCATTTTATCAAATGACTCATTATCAAAAAGCATATTAAAGATTATTTGATTTACATTATAAACGTAACTTCCACCTTTCATACTTTTTTGTGAAAAATGACCAAATTCGTGAGCCATAATTGCTTTAAATTCTTGTTCAGTAATTGTGTTTACAAGCCCTAAACCAATCTGTAAGTTTTTCTTAATTAGAAAAAACATACTCCAAAAACTTGAATCATAAAATACACTTGCGTTTACATCTGTGGATAAATATATTTTTTTGGGAAAATCTGTTTCAACTTCCTTAACGATATCACTTATAAATCTAAACAACTTAGGTTCAGTTTGTTCTGTAATTTCGGTCAAGTGACTTCTGTCAATTTTGTGTTTTTTGAAAATAAATTTGAACAGAAACGCAAGTATAAAAAACCCTAAACTTGCTAAACCAATACCTAAACCAAGAGTAATTGCCATTGGTTTTGCTGCAATAATATAAAATCCTCCTACAACACTTAATATTGTTAAACCTATTGCTAAAAATAAAAGCACAATGTAAACTATTAAAAATAAAGCAATTGAAATAATTGCTTTTGTTGTCATTTTTTTAAAATTATTCGAAACTTCAATATTCATTTTTTTATTTTTTCTTATTTTCTATTTTTTTGGTAAAAATTGCATATCTTATTTCTGCTTTGAGATGGCTGGAAGTTCGTAACCGCACAAATTTAGGCTTAACGAAAACTTGATGCGAAACGATAATTCCACTAAATTCCAGCTAACTCAAAACGGCTGTTGTGCGATCGCTTTTTTATTTATAATCTATTTTCCAGTTTAAATTCTCCAATTCTTCTTTCGAATATTTCTTCAAGATTAAATTCTGTGTAGTTTTTAATCTTTCAAAATTTTCATTCGGGTTTATATATTCTATCGAGTCAAAATACATAACAGTTATAATTTTTTCGGCAGGATGTTTGTCTACTATTTCAGAATCTTGTTTACCAAGCCCGATTCCTATGTCTGAGGAATGATTTTTCTTTAAGTAATAATTAAAACTTTCGTTTTTAGAGTTTATAAATGTTCTACAATATAAACCTTTTTCAGAAGTATTATAAATAGTAATATGATGTTCACCCTGATGGCAACACCCGATAAATAAAAAAAACAAATTAAAGTCAAATATTTCATCTCAGTTTTTAAACTTTTTGTACTTCTAAATCAAGTTCTGTTTCGCTCAAATGGAAAATTATTTTACCATTGACTTCTACTATAATTATTTTCAAAATATTGTATCCATCAGATTGGTTACCAACATTAATTACATAATCATTTTTGTTTAATTTCCATTTAGAATTATTTGTCATATTTGTTAGCATAGAAAACAACTTTGAATTGTCAGTTGTTGTTAGTTTGAAGTCTGAATTCTCTTTAAATTCAAACAATGCAGTATTAAAACTTTTTACGATATCTTTTAGGTTCGGATTGTCAATTTTTTTCAAAACGTTAATCACTTTCCATTTTCCAATTATACTTTTTTGAGTGATTTCTTGAGAAACTATGTTATTAGAAAACATTAAAATTGATAAGATAAAAAAATAATTTTTCATTATTCTATATTTTGGTTTTGTTTAATTAGTTTTGGTTTGTACGTTTTATAGTAAAGTGCCGCACAACGTCAGTCTGTGAAAAAACTTCCGTTTTACTATGCTCAAATATAACAAAAAACTTATATTAAAAGAAGATTTTTCGTATTTTTAAGGATACAGCACATCACAAGTATTTCTCGTAAACAAGTGCGTTTTTCCTGTTTAGAAGATACTATCAGTCCGGATAACCAGGTACGATTTAAGATGCCTTTGTTGCGTATGTTAATCTCTCTAAGCTCGATTTTGCTTTAAAAACGCTCAAGACTGAAAGCACTCTTGTGATTCTCTCTCAAAACTTTACAATAAATGCGTAGTTCCTGCCAGTGACCAGTTCTGCCATAAAAACGGGACAGGCTGTTCAACTGGTGTTTCATTGTTCGTGCTGCGTAAGTAACAAATCTCTAGCTGTTGTGTGACGTAGATTACTGTTATTTTAATAAGTACTTTTACTCTTTCAAAAACAAATTCGGCTTTTTTGTCTATTACAATCATATCAAAATCATTTATAGGAACATCCGAAAATGCAGTTATGATTCAAGTTTGGATGGCTTTAATTACCATTCTCATTCTAAAAACATTAAAAGCACAATCAAAATTTGATTGGTATTTGTCCAATTTAGTCTCTTTTATATGATTGAATCTTTTCGTTAAAATTGCCTTGCAAAAATGGTTAGATAAACCATTTGAAGAACACATATAACCTCCTCCAGAAAACATGCAATAGGTTCTATTTTAAAAAATTGCCATTTCAATGTATAAACTCAATAAATGGTCGAATTTTATATGTCTTAATTTTATTTAGCACAGTATTGAGAATTAATAACAAAATAATGCTATATTCACAAGTTATTAACCAAAAATAAACCAATATGACATTTAAACTTTTTAGATTCGTACTCGTAACCGCTATTGTATTCACCTCGTGTAGCAGAGATGAAAATGAAAATCAAACCGTAAAGGTAAATGCTTTGCAAAAAGAACCGTTGACCCCAACACAAATTAACGCCACAATTAATCAAGTTTTGTCTTCAAACAAACAGTTTCATTGGAGTGAAATGTCTAGTCAAATGATTTGGAGTGCCGCTTTACAAGGACAAAACTTAATCACAGTTGGTTTTGGAAATTCTGAAACTGATTACGATAGAAGTAAATCATCTAACAATCAAAAAATGCAAGACGATTTACTGCAACTTATTTCTAAATATGAAGGTAAAGAAATTAAGGACATTTTAGTTTCTTCGGATGCATTTTTAAATCTGATGGATGTTGTGATCACCAAACAAGAAACCGTTCTTGCCTTAAGACAAACTAAATTTGTTAGATACGTTGAGCCTGCTGATTACCGCTTTCTAGGTGAAACTCCAAAAAATCAAAACGAGAAATCAAGCTCCAGCACAAGCTCCGGTTGCGGGTTTGAAGCTTCTACTTTAAACACCACCGATTTTACTACTGTCACTCCTAATGCAAGAGTGCCTTGGGCATTTTACCAACATAATATTCCATCGGCTTGGAATGTCAGCACCGGAAGAGGAATTACAATAGGCGTTATAGATACTGGTACTTCACCAAACCAAACTTTACTAGGCTCTAGTTTTAACAACGGTTTATCAACTGGTCGTACTATTCAAAAATTTGGAACATTTGTAGATTCTATTTGGCCATGGAGCACAGCAACAGATGGTTCTAGTGATTTATGTGGGCACGGAACCAGCATGTCATCAGTAGCTACTGCGCCAAGAAATGACAAAGGATTACCTGTTGGGGTTGCTTATAATGCTAACTTAGTAACCTATAGAGCGGCAGAAAACGTATTACTAGAAGGCTACCACGAGCAAAATGGTGTTAAAGATGCCTTTACTGGTTTAGGAAACAATCCAAATGTAAAAATTATTTCTATGTCTATGGGATACATATTTTCGGTAGGGAAAATTTCTGATGCTGTAAAATACGCTCACAGCCGAGGCAAATTGATATTTTGCGCCGGAGGAACTTCTACAACATTCACCACTTTTGTTGGAGTTATTTTCCCTGCTTGGATGCCCGAAGCAGTGGCTGTAACTGGAGTTAAAGAAGGTACTACTTATCAAAAATGTGATGTTTGCCACACTGGAGATAAAATTGATTTCACCATTGCCATGCAAAGAGCCACAGGAGGAAACACAGTTCCTGTTACAAGTTACTACGACAATCAATCTGATTATGTGGGTGGTTCATCAGTAGCTACTGCCACTACTGCAGGAATTGCAGCATTAGTTTGGGCCAAAAATCCAACTTGGACAAGAGATCAAGTACTCACAAAAATGAAACAATCCTCAAGATATTACCCAACTAAAAATCCTGATTTTGGTCACGGAAACATTGATGCTTTAAAAGCCGTTCAATAAACTGTAAAAAAGCAAAACCACTTAATGCTAAAAAGATTAAGTGGTTTTTTTATGTTCAATAATTTTGAATTTATAACAAAGTCGTAAGAGTAGTTTGTATGTCTTTCATACGTACTGGAATTATTTCGGCGGTTACAATTTTAATAACTCCATTTTTATCCAAAATTAAGCTTGTTGGATATGCATCAATTTTAAGTTTTTCTATCTGTTTACCTGAATTAGTAATATGTTTATAATCAAACTTGTGCTTTTTTAAAAATACCTCAACCGCTGCCAAGTCATCAAAGGTAATGATGATAAAGTTGACCTTATCTGTTAGCCGTTGTTTTTATTTTATTTCATCAATTGAAACTTTCAATATATCTCCATTATAATGAACTTTTTCATTTTCATAATCTTCTTTTAAGAAAGCATTTAATTTTTTTTCAGGTTTTAAATATTCTCCAAAAAATTAATGTTTAAGAAATCATCTTGTGTTAATAATGTTTTTGAAATTTCAAAATCTGTATTTGGAAATTTTTTAACGTAATGTAATTCGTCATAAATTTGACCTTGAAGGTATATAGTTTCATTTTCGCTGATTTTTAGGTAAAATCCTGAACCGAAATCATATGTTTCTTGTCTTTTTATTACTTTACTTGTTTTAATTCTAAGAATTTGTGCTTTTCCATTTTCTATTTCATTTTCAATCTTTTTGTTCCAATTTGTTTCACCGTTTCTTTTCATTAAGAAAAATGAAACCAAAATGGAAATAATTAATACAGGAATTAAAATTATTAGTTGCGTTTCTGAAGAAACTTTTGCGATAAACTTATCAAATCCTAATAACGGTAAGATTAATATTAAAATCACAATAAGCCATTTTTTTGCAAAATTTTCAAAATGTTGCCAAATAGAATTTTTTCTTTTTTTCAGTAATTCAATTTCCTCAATATTATAAGGCCTTTCACTTTTTAGTATCATAATATTTGTGATTTTGTTTAAAATAACGGCTAACTCGTATATACATCTAACAAAATCAAACCTATCACCCAAATATTGGGTTGCTTTGTCTGACAAGTGTCAGTTTTATTTGTTTCAAATATATTAATTTTTTCTTACAAATAGTCTATGAACTAATACTAGCCAGTACACCACCAAGCCCCGCATGAAGGATGGCAGTGGAAATCCTTTTATGTAGCGAAGCGAAATATAAAGATTGAAACGAACAGCCTGACGCAGCTGTAACGCCGAGGAAGCTGGGACATGCCCAAAAAAAATCCCTCTTGAAATGTCAAAAGGGATGCTGTATTTTATGTGTAAAAGAACATTATTCGTTTTCTTCTTCGTCTTTTTCTTCTTTCTCTACCGCGTCTTTGTAATCCGGATACAAGAATTTGTTGTAGGGGAAACGTGTGATGTGAATTTGCCTTACGGCTTCGTACACGCGTTCTCTAAACTCTTCGAAATTTTCTTTGTGCGTAGCCGAAATAAACAATGCATTTTCTTCGCCCACTCGGCTCATCCAAGTCGCTTTCCACTCTTCTAGCGTGTAATGTCTTGGCGTTTTTTCGGTCATTAAATCGTCTTCATCAATCGTCAAATGCTGGTACGCATCGATTTTATTAAACACCATGATTACCGGTTTGTCATTGGCCTTGATGTCTAATAAAGTTTGGTTTACCGAGGCGATATGATCTTCAAACTCTGGGTGCGAAATATCTACTACGTGCAAAAGCAAATCGGCTTCACGAACCTCATCGAGCGTACTTTTGAATGAATCAACTAGTTGCGTTGGCAGTTTCCTGATAAATCCTACGGTATCCGAAAGCAAGAAGGGCAAGTTTTTGATGACTACTTTTCGAACTGTTGTGTCTAGTGTTGCAAAAAGTTTGTTCTCTACAAAAACATCACTTTTACCCACGGCATTCATCAATGTCGATTTCCCCACATTAGTATATCCTACCAGAGCCACACGAACCATTGCGCCACGATTGCCACGTTGCGTTCCCATTTGTTTGTCGATTGCTTTGATTTTATCTTTCAATAAAGCGATTCGGTCACGTACAATACGTCGGTCTGTTTCGATCTCAGTTTCCCCAGGTCCGCGCATCCCGATTCCTCCTTTTTGACGTTCTAAGTGCGTCCACAATCCGGACAAGCGAGGCAGCATATAAATGCATTGCGCTAGTTCGACCTGCGTTCTCGCATAGGAAGTTTCGGCACGTTGCGCAAAAATATCAAGGATCAAGTGCGTCCTGTCCAGAATTTTGCATTCGGTTATGATTTTAGATATATTTTTTTGCTGGGATGGCGACAATTCATCATCAAATACCAAGGTTGATATTTCGTTTTCTTTGACAAAAAGGTGAATCTCTTCAATTTTTCCAGTTCCTACAAAAGTTTTAGGATTAGGTCGTTCCATTTTTTGCGAAAAGCGTTTCACTACTTGGCCACCTGCGGTAAAGGTCAAAAACTCTAATTCATCAAGATATTCGTTCAGTTTTTGTTCACTTTGATTTTGGGTTACGATACCTACAATAGCTGTTTTTTCGAAATTTAATACTTGTTTTTCTAACATGTCTTTGAATAAGCTACAAATTTAATGATTTGTCAGATACTTATCTAATTGTACGTTTATAAAAAAATAAGAAGCCGTGAATAATGATAGTATTCTGTTCAGACAAAATATTCGACCAAAAAACCCCGAAGGAAATTAACAAATAAATGCTTGTTTTAAAAACTCTTGCAATGGCAACCCATACTTTTAAGGTTCTTCTAGATTTTTAATTATTTTTACACCTACTTAATCCCAATTTGAATGAATCGCTTTTTGATACTACTTATTGCATTCTTGTTTCCTGTTGTTCTTTTTGCACAAAATAATTTTGAGGAATTGCTGGAAGAATTGGATCAATCGGTGGCTAATTATGCTTTGTATTCCGGTACAAAAGAGGGTGAAATAAACAAGCTCAAAGAACTACTCTCCTACTCTTCTTCTGCGTCACAACGCTATAATATTTACGAAAAATTGTATGCGGGGTATAAATCTTACCAGTCCGATTCAGCGATGGTTTACGCCCGAAAGAGTTTTCAAATTGCTGAAAAACTTAATGATATTCATAAAATCAATCACTCCCGGTTAAATTTGGCTTCCATAATGGGAACATTAGGAATGTACAAGGAAGCGACTGATATTCTTACTAAAATTAACATCGCTACCTCACCAAAACTAATAGGCTATTATTTTACGGTAGAAAGCTACGTTTATGGCTATATGTCTGATTATGCAGCTTCGCCTCAAGAAAAAAAGAAGTATGTTGACTTGACTCAGAAGTACCGAGATTCGTCCTTAAGGTACTACAAACCACAATCAAGTGCGTACATTATGGCAAAGTCCAGTACCCTTCTACAAGCAGGAAAACACAATGAAACAGTAGCTTTATTACTGAACTATTTCCCCACTATTGCGCATAACAGTGAGGACCGAGCGGTAATTGCATACATGATTTCTCAGGGCTATCGCCAAAAAAAAGATGCTGAGCAGGAGAAAAAATGGCTGATTATTTCGGCTATTTCCGATTTACAGTTGGCCAAAAAGGAATATATTTCGCTGCGTTCTTTGGCTTTTCTAATGTATGAAAACGGAGATATTGATCGCGCTTACAAATACATAAAACGCTCGCTTGAAGATGCTCTTTTTTGTAATGCGCGCTTACGAACCTACGAAATATCGAAGATGTTGCCCATTATCAATGAGGCGTATCAAAAACAAAATGAAACCAATCGCTTTCAATTGGTTCTCTTTTTAATAAGTGCCAGTATATTATCTGTGTTCCTGTTGGTGGTGCTTTTTTTACTTTTTAAGCAAATAAAAAAAGTATCCAAAGCAAAGCAAGACTTAAGTTTGGCTAATAGCAAGCTTTCGGAGTTAAATACCGAATTAAACATTTTCAATGAAAAGCTAAATGAAACCAATTATACGCTGACTGAAGCCAATCTTTTGAAAGAAATATACATTGGTCGCTACATGGATCAGTGTTCAGATTATATTGGTAAATTAGATGAATACCGCCGAAAATTAAATGTCATGGCAACAACAGGAAAAATGAATGACCTGATTAGTGCTGTAAAATCAAAACAATTTGTCGAAAATGAACTCGCAGCATTTCTCACAAATTTCGACAAGACGTTCCTCCAACTCTTTCCTAATTTCATAACAGAGTTCAGCGCTTTATTAATTGATGATGAAGCAATACAATTGAAGGAAGTTGAACTGCTGAATACGGAACTACGAATTTTTGCACTCATTCGCTTGGGCATCAAAGACAGTGCAAAAATTTCGACTTTTCTGCGGTATTCGGTATCTACAATTTACAATTACCGTTCGCAACTCAAGAATAAAGCTGCAGGTCCAAGAGAAGATTTTGAAGCTTCAGTAATGCGTATTGGAACCCATTTAAAATAGAAAAAACCTGTTGTACAACGAGCACTTGATGGTTAAAACACCTTACAAGCACTCTTTTTTATTATATATCTACCACTTTTTTTGAACGATAAATATACATAATGTCTTATTATTCAACATATTGCATAACCTAAATCAAAAAACAATCTACTTTTTTAAAATGGCAAAAATAGGTAACGTATAAAGCGTTTACTTTTACTTTATCGAAATC
This sequence comes from Flavobacterium frigidum, assembly GCF_048286735.1. Taxonomy (GTDB): domain Bacteria; phylum Bacteroidota; class Bacteroidia; order Flavobacteriales; family Flavobacteriaceae; genus Flavobacterium. Next base: position 88,454 of record NZ_JBLVPU010000004.1, read on the forward strand.
TGGAATACTTTTGAGTTTTTAAATAAATCGATTTCGTAAAAAACATTTTTATTACAATACGATTAAACTACCATAAGACTAATTATTAATTTATACCTAAAAAAAATGAAGCAATTTCTTTTCGCTGCGCTCTTGTGGCTTACGATTTTCAACTCCACCAACGCTCAAAGGTTACAATCACCAAACGGAAATTTTGTAATGGAATTTGCATTACAAAATGATGGCACGCCCACGTACAGCTTGAATTATAAAAGTAAAGCAGTGGTAAAACCTAGTAAATTAGGTCTAGAGTTAAAAAATGACAAAAAATCACTGCTAAATGATTTTACTGTTTTAGATACAAAAACAACAACTTTTGATGAAAACTGGACACCTGTTTGGGGAGAAGTAGCTTCGATTCGCAATCATTATAACGAACTTGCAGTGACTTTAAATCAAAAAGGAACCGATAGACAACTAGTGATTCGGTTTCGTTTATTTGACGATGGATTGGGTTTCCGTTATGAGTTTCCTTCGCAAAAAAACCTAGTATATTTTATAATTAAAGAGGAAAAAACCCAGTTTGCGATGACGGGCGATCACAAAGCATATTGGATTTCGGGAGATTATGATACACAAGAATACGATTATACCACTTCTAAATTATCTGAAATTAGAGGTTTATCTTCTAAAGCAAGAACCGAAAATGCCTCCCAAACTTGGTTTTCAGATACTGGCGTACAAACTTCTTTGATGATGAAATCGAATGATGGCATCTACATCAACCTACACGAAGCGGCTTTAATCAACTATTCGCTTATGAACTTGGATTTAGATGATAAAAACATGATTTTCGAATCGCATTTAACTCCAGATGCAGTAGGCGATAAAGGCTACATGCAAACGCCTTCTCAATCGCCTTGGAGAACGATTATTGTGAGTGATGATGCTAGAGAAATTTTAAGTTCTAAAATGACTTTAAACCTCAACGAGCCTTGTAAAATTGAAGATACCTCCTGGATAAAACCCGTAAAATACGTTGGTGTTTGGTGGGAAATGATCACAGGAAAAAGCTCTTGGTCTTATACCAACGATTTTCCAGCAGTACAACTTGGAATTACTGATTATTCTACAGCAAAACCAAACGGCACACATGCTGCCAATACCGCTCATGTAAAAGAATATATCGATTTTGCAGCACAACATGGCTTTGACGGCGTATTAGTAGAAGGCTGGAATCAAGGTTGGGAAGATTGGTTTGGTCATGCCAAAGATTATGTTTTTGATTTTGTAACACCTTATCCTGATTTTGATGTGAAAGGAATTCATGATTATGCTAAATCTAAAAATGTAAAAATGATCATGCACCATGAAACTTCTGGTTCTACTAGAAACTACGAACGTCACTTAGACAAAGCATTTCAATTCATGAACGACAATGGTTATGAAGCGGTAAAAAGTGGTTACGTGGGACCCATTTTACCTATTGGTGAACACCATTACAGTCAATCCATCATCAATCATTACCAATATGTAGTCGAAAAAGCAGCCGATTATAAAATTATGATTAATGCACATGAAGCCGTTCGTCCTACTGGGATTTGTAGAACGTACCCAAATATGATTGGTAACGAATCTGCAAGAGGAACTGAATTTCAAGCTTTTGGTGGTTCAAAACCAAACCACGTTACTCTTTTGCCATTTACACGATTGATTGGCGGACCTATGGATTACACTCCAGGAATTTTTGAAATGGATATCAAAAAATTCAGTCCTAACAATAGCTCTCATGTCAACAGCACGTTGGCAAATCAATTGGCGCTATACGTAACCATGTATTCTCCGTTGCAAATGGCAGCCGATTTAATCGAGCATTACGATCAATTTCCAGATGCTTTTCAATTCATAAAAGACGTAGCTGTAGATTGGTCTGATAGTAAATATCTAGAAGCAGAACCCGGAGATTATATTACGGTTGCCCGAAAAGCAAAAGGAACGAACAACTGGTTCGTAGGTAACGTGAATGGTGAAACTCCACGTAACGCTACCATCTCATTTGATTTCTTAGACAAAGGAAAAAAATACATGGCTACGATTTATGCTGATGCAAAAGAAGCGCATTACAAAACCAACCCACAAGCCTATTCAATTCGAAAAATAGCGGTGACTAACAAATCGAAAATTAGTCAACTTTCGGCAGCTGGAGGCGGCTATGCCATTAGTATAGTTGAAATAAAAAAGTAATAAATCAAAAAGGCAGTCTAATCTAGACTGCCTTTTTACAATTATAAAAATAAATTTTGCTATTATTTACTCATACACATAACTGAATTCTGTTTTTACGATTCCGTTTTCTTCAACAAGCGAGCAGGAAACAGGATAGTTTGCAGCATTGTACTTGTATTTTCGAGTTTTACCAATAGCGTTTATAGCAGTCGAGGAGAAAACCAGTTCATTGTTTACGCCGATTGATCCTAAATCAAATTCTTCTTCATGAAAAGAAACTAAGGGGACAATCACTTTATAATTGGCTCCAAAAATATTTTGCACCATTAATGCGTTGACCGAATTTTTGTCGTCAAACGTATAATTCTTCATAGATTTGTCTCCAATAAGTCCTTTGTGGCGGACAATATTTTCTTTGAAATACACATATTCTATTTTATTCACAATCTGCTGGTTCCGATCTCGGGTCAAACGTCTGTTGATCAATCCATTTTCAATCACATATTCAATATCTTCCATTTGAGATTGCGGACTGTTGCTTTTTTTGGTAATCACTTTTACTCGAGGTCCTTCATACGTAATCGTGACCGTTTTTGTCACTTGCTCGCCATTCTCCTCGTATTCTTTGATCAACTTGGTCAATTGTTCGTCTTTATTGTACCCATAATTAATCACTTCTTTCCAGTTGCTGCCAACTCTTTCTTTGACGGTCATGTCTAAAAGTTCTTTGGTATTGTAAAAAAAACTCTGAATAACGTCTGAGGTTTTAATGGATTGTAGTTTTCCGTCCTTAAAGAAGATGGTTTTGTTAACAATTTCTCCGCTTTTGAGATTGCGAAAATTAGTTTTTACAATATTAATTTGCTTGAGCTTAACGATGTTTTCTGAAGCTTGGCTCTGCATTAAACAAGGACAAGCTAACATAAATAAAATAATAAGGTAGGTTTTCATTTGGGTTTGGTATGAATTTGGGATTGGCAAAGTACGAAACTAAATTTTTAATTCAAATTATACGCTGTAACTTTCGAACGATGCCTTACTGCAGCAAAATAGGCTACTAAAAAAAGCAGGAGTTGTCTTTACGATTGACAACTCCTGCTTTATATATTTCCGTTTAGACTTAGTAGTGCCTTTAGAATGAAGTTAATTTACTTTGATCAATTTTACTTCAAAAATAAGTACAGAACCACCAGGAATACCACTGTAATCACTACTCCCATAACCCAAATGAGCAGGAACTAAAAGAATACCGCTTCCGCCTTCTTTAAAATAAGGAATTCCTTCGGTCCAACCGCGAATCACTTGCTGCAAACCAAATGAAATTCCGTCGGCATTGCTTTGATCAAAAACGCTTCCGTTTGTGAAATATCCTTTGTATGCTACAGTTACATTTGATGTTGCAGTAGGTTGTTTTCCCGTACCCGCTTCATTGATGATATAGTACAAACCCGAATCACTACGTTGAGCATTCAATTTATTTTTGGCTACATAAGCAGCAATTTCTTCTTCATTTTGGGCAACATAATCTACTTCTTTCTCTTTTGAACAAGAGATAAAAAGAGTAAAAATAATGGAAAGTAAGGCGTATTTCATGATTTCAATTTTAAAATAATGGCAAATATAGTGATTTCGATTATTGCCATAATAAAAATTATTTGACTCCAAAAACTTGCACATCATCTACTAGAAATGATCCATCAAGTGCTAGGTTTCGACCTGAACCAACATATTTAAAAGCAACGTTAATTTTTCCAGTATACGCTGATAAATCAACCGCTCCGCTGCCTACAAACTGATACCATGGTGTCGCTTGATTGGGTAATTTCACACCCAACCGCGTCCAAGTTGCCCCAGTAACATTGACACCATCAAAATTGGTAGAAACATAAACCTCTAGGGCATTCAATGGTGAATCGACATCTAAATGATGCTGAGCCGTTCTAAAAGTCAACATTTCCTTGGTGTGTACATCCATATCAATTTTTGGAGAAATCAACCAAGCCGCATTAGAAAGTACTCGGGTTCCCGAAAAATAAAATTCAGCATATCCATTCCCAGCCGAAAATCCGCCACGCCAAGCAATGGAACCGTTTTGAATAATATTTGCCCAACCTGGCAAACTTACATTCGATCGGTCTACAATAGTTTTAAAATCTTGTGCAAAAAAAGGAACTGCCCTTTCTCCAGTAAGCATCACATCTTTTTCTGAACGTGGTAAGAGTTGGTAATCCGTTCCAAATTTGGTTAAAATACCCCGTACTTTTCCGCTACCCTTAGGAACAATCTTTGTGGCAAAATCTGCAAAACTACTCGTTCTCAAGTAAACCTGATTCCCTGATTTATCAACTAAATTCCAGTTTGTAGCACCGCCTACATTATTGGCTTCCTCAAAATAATGGCGCCCTATTGCTTCTTCTACAAACTGCACCTCTGATAATTCTACTAAGGTATTTAAATTCGAATCATTCAATAATTCTGACAGGGTCAAAGACCGAACCAACTCTTCTTCTTTTACTTGGGTACACGAGGCGTTCAATATTTTTTTGTAATCGTTTTGCGAGAGTCGACCCACCGCGCCTTGATTTCCTGCGGTTACAAATAGACCGCCAATACGCATACCCCCAAAATAAAGATCCGTAAACTGATCTTTCAATTTGACATAGACTTTATTGCCCACTCTAAATTCGATATAAAGATTGCTTGCATCTACGGGAACACTAAATCCCGTAGCGGGTGTTGTGGCTGTCGCCAAAGTTTGAAAGGAAATCGATTTGAAAAAATTTCCGGCTTCATCGCTAGAAACTACATAGGCCTCAATGACATCATCATACTTATATTGGGACACAAGGGCATTTGTAACTGCATACACATCGCTAACCTTTTTATTTGGTGTTAAATCGGGTTGCGTACAAATGAGTTTTGGCGCAGCAACCTCATCCGTCACGCAACTTTCGAAACAAAATACAAGCAACAAAAACAATAAGGCTTTGTGAAAAACTGATTTCATAGATTTTATTTTTAAAGATTGATGTTGAGATTCACGAAATACGTTCGGCCATATCCGTAAAAATATTTTGGTCCAAAAGAAGGAGTTCCGCTGGAAACGTCTTGATCAATTTGCCTAAAATTAGCATTTCGCGCTTGTTCAAATCCGCCCGTTTTATAGGTACGGTTCAGCACATTATTGATACTGGCAAAAATCCCAACGTTCTTTCCGTAGATTTTCCATGATTTTCCACCTACGAGATTGACTAGCGTTATTGGATCAAATTTTTCTTGTTTTAGCAATTGCGCAGCCCGTTCTTCAGTCGCTTCTGGAAAATTGAAACCGCTGGCTGGATTTTTATAAAAAATTTCCGTTCTGGAAATTGGAGCAATATCAATGTAACTATTCGTGAGGTAATTCACATTGGCACTAATCCACCAATACTTGGGGTCTCGATACTCTAATCCTAATGAATATGCGCGTTGTGGCATTCCCGCTTGCTTGTAATTTTTGAGTGAAGCTTTACCAAAATCAAAAACCGGATTGGTATTGTCAACTGAAGCTTGAGCATCATTAGTCAAAGTAACATTTGGATTACTGTCATACGTATATTCTCCAAAAGCTGCCGAAAAAGTAGTTTTAAAAGTTTGACTTAATTGATATTCTAAACTTAATTCTCCTCCGATATTCTTTTTGTTCAATTGTGTCAACGTTTGACTTACAAAAGCATCGGTGCTTAAATAACCTGCGCCATCATCAAAAATCCCTTCGGCATAAAAAAAGGAAATTTGGGTTGCATTTTTTAACAATGCATAATAGGCTGTAATTCGGGCTTTCAGTTTTGGGGATCGAAAAATGTAGCTGGCATCTACACTGTTTAGGCTTTCGTTTTCTAGGTCGTTGACAATAGAATTGTTTAATCGTGAATTAGCAAAAGTGTTCCGAAGGGATGGCGCTTTAGTCAAATGTGCCGCATTGAAAGTCACTAACTGTTTACCCGAAATCTTTAACTGCAATCCGGCTTTGAAGCCAAAGTTTTCAAAGATTACTTGCTCACTTTTCCCAAAAGAATTGGTGGGATAAAGTCCGTTTTTGTACAAGCCTTCTCTTTGATACATACTGCTCGAAAAATTTTGAGCCAAATAAAAATCTACTTTATTGTACGTGAATTTGAACTGCGTAAATGCCTCTAAAGTAGTGGCAAACAAATTATAATTGTATCCATACGTATCACCCACCACTACTTGCCGATCTGGATTATTCAAATCTGACTTCGATTGATTTCCTCTGTAAAACGCATCAATATCATCAAAATAAGAACCGCCAAGTAAATCTACAAGCTTTTGAAAATTATGTGATTGTAACTTTTTAAAAGATGCTCCTGCATTGAGAACGATATGTTCCGAGAGTACAGCATTCAAATTAGTTGTCGCAACTGCTGTTTGATCTTCAATTTGGTCTTCGTACAACACATACTTACTTCTTGCAGGATCATAACCCGTAATTGTTCCATTCGAATCAAAAATTGGATTCTGGTTGGCTTGGTAAATCGCGCTCCAATCTATTTGCGGATTGGCTAAAAAGGCTTCTTTACTTTTGGCTGCATTTTCAAAATCTGGAGTAAATGCTCCCGAAAATTCTCCATTATCTGGCGCATAAAGTGAGCTGTAAAAACTAGGCATTTTTCTGTAATATGTTGGATCTGGACTATTTGCATTTTGATAATCAATATTGCTATTCGCAACTTTACCAAATTGATACATCACGCTTGAATTCAAATTGACTTTATCATTGATTTTAAAATAATGATTGAGCATGATGGTAGGTTCTTCAATGGTTTTTACACGAGAATTTCTCTTTTTACCGTCTTGAAAACCCCAATAAGAGTTGTATCTAATAGTAGTCAATTGTGTCACTTCCGCGGTATTTGGAGAATTTTTAGCTCTAGAATTGGGGGTATAAAGTGCAGTTAGATTTAATGAGTGCCGCTCACTCAATCTTTTTTCGACGCTCATAAAAAAAGAATTAGCATCATAATTTGTACCTTCAAAATAGCCTTCTTGTGCCCAGCGTTTTCCTGCCGAAACTACATATGCCCAACCTCTTGAATTCATTCCTGATGCATGTGTGGCCATAGTGCGCCAACTGTAATTAGTATTGGTTCCTGAAAAAGAAATTCGGGTGCCAGGTCTGTAAATAGAAGCTCGTGTGTTGATTTCCTGCGTTCCTAAAATACCTCCAAATGTATAATCCGAAGGCGCAGTTCCTAGTGTGAATTCCTGATTGCGCAGCGCATCATTCAATCCGCCCCACTCGCCCCATTGCGGACGCCCATCATAGATTTTATTCATCACCACTCCATTAATCATCATGGTAGCATGCTCGCTATCTAAACCCCGAACTCTAAAACGAACCTGTCCCCAATTGAAAGCTGCAGCTTGCAAAAAAGCATCACGAGAAGATTGCAACAGTCCCGAAGTGTTTTCAGAACTGTTATTTTCATCACTAAAATCGCTTTCCATAAGCGTTATAATGCTACTTTGTTGTTCTATAGATTGGTCTTCCTCTAGCGTTATCGTGCCTAAATCCAGCATGTTGTCAGCGGTGATTGCTACGGGATACAAGCCGTCTTGGAATCCTTGGCTGTGTATGAGTACTAAAATATTTCCTGCTGGAACGTTTTCAAAACTAAAAGTACCATCTTCGTTTGTAAGTTGCATGAGTGCCGAATTCTGGACACTAACCACCACAAAACTTAATGGGTTTTGAGTTTTAGAATCGACAACCTTACCAAAAAAACCAGTCTTATTTTGCGCGACAACAGAACCTACTTGAACTAAAAAGAAAAAAACCACCCATAATTTATTCATAGATTCACATTATAATGATACTGGGATTGCTCTAATATTACAATCAATACCCATTTGATTTTTAGAATTTCTAACCAGTCATTCAACCGTTTAAATTAATTTAACGGTTGAACAAAAAGCATAGAACTAGTCCTCCCACTTGGGACAACAACTTAAAAATAACTAAATGTAAATTTTGGAAAAGTGGTATAAGTCTTAAATACAATCGTGCTGAAAAATGTGGTATTTCTATTTCAGCGTCTAATTATTATTTTACTAGAAAGAATTATAAGAATAAATGTATTAAAAATAAGTACATAAAATATTTTTCGACTACTTTTTTTCATGTAATCGATTTTATTACAAATTCTTAACCCATAAAGTATCTGAAAAATACGTGCGATTTGAATAAACAAGCTTTTCCTAAAATTTAAAAGGAGTGATATAAAGTAGAACTACTGAAAGTATAATTTAAAAAAAGCAATGCTAACAAATAGCATCCTTTATATGAGGTATATCGAAACAAAACTATTTTGTAAACCACCTAATCGTCAAATAATTTTACATGAATTCTTATCAACTCCACACAAAATAAAAGGAATGTTTAAAGCAAAAGTACTTTTTGTTGCGCATTACTTTCTATAGCTGCTTCAATGATTTTCATAACGTGTATACCATCAGTTGCGGTAACTGGCTCTTTAATGTCATTTGTAATCGAATTAAAAACACCATCAAAATAATCATAATAATTTCCTTCAAGAGTTGGGATGTGTTTTTTTACAATTTCACCATTTATTTCCGTGTGCAACAGTCCTTGTTTGGTAATGGATTCGGTTCCCCAAGTATCTAAATTTGGTCTTTTTCCTAATTTCAATTCGTCCTCCTGAACATCGCCACGAGCTTTTAAAAACGAACCTTTTTTTCCGTGAATGACATAGGCTGGATTGGCTTCGCGCACAAAGAAACCTGCTTTTATTCGCACTCGAAAACTTGCATAATACAATAGAATATCAATACAATCATCGACTAAAGATTGTGCTCTTGTGATTCGGATATCAGCAAAAACCGATTGTGGTAGCCCAAATAAACACAAGGCCTGATCGATTAAATGAGGTCCTAAATCCTTTAGAATTCCGGCACCTGAATTGCGCGTTTCCTTATGTTGCTTTGGACTCAAAAGCGGATTGTAGCGATCAAAATGGAATTCGGCTTCCACAATATCGCCCAAAACATCTTCTGAAATAATTTTTTGTATGGTTTTGAAATCACTGTCCCAACGACGGTTTTGAAAAACAGACAGTTTCACATTTTGTTGTTTGGCAATAGCTGCCAATTCCTGAGCTTGTTCCACCGTTGTCGTAAATGCTTTTTCTACAACGGCATGTTTTCCAGACAATAAAACTTTTTTAGCGTATTCGTAATGCGTCTCGACTGGTGTATTTACAATGACTAAATCTACTTCATCAGTTAATAATTCATCAATAGAAGCATAACTTTTCATCTCCGGGAAATCAATTTGGATTAGCTTTTTACTGCGTTCCCACGAACCCAGCAGTTCAAAACCCGGGTGAAAATTTAAAAAAGGCGTGTGAAACACTTTGCCAGACATCCCGTAAGAGAGCAAGGCCGTTTTTATTTTTTGCATGCAAGGCGTTTTATAGTATATTTTATTTTATGAAACATATAAGTCACATAAGTTTTTAAAAAGAAAAAGCCTAATACAAGCGTAAAGCTAAACCTTAACTTTTCTTAATTCCTTAATGGTTTAAAAGCCGAAACAATTATTTTTCTAACATATAAGTCACATAAGTTTTTAAAAAGAAAAAGCTTAATACGACCACAAAGCTAAAGCTTAACTTTTCTTAATTCCTTACTGATTTAAAAGCCGAAACAATTATTTTTCTAACATATAAGTCACATAAGTTTTTAAAAGAAAAAGCTTGATATGGCCAAAAAACTAAACCTTAACTTTTCTTAATTCCTTACTGGTTTAAAAGCCGAAACAATTATTTTTCTAATATATAAGTCACATAAGTTTTTAAAAAGAAAAAGCATAATACGACCACAAAGCTAAAGCTTAACTTTTCTTAATTCCTTAATGGTTTAAAAGCCGAAACAATTATTTTTTTAACTTGTATGCCATATAAGTTTTTAAAAGAAAAGCTTAATACGACCACAAAGCTAAACCTTAACTTTTCTTAATCTCTTAATGGTTTAAAAGCCGAAACAATTATTTTTTTAACTTACGTAGCATATAATTTTTTAAAACCGAGACTAGAAGTTGATTTTTAAGCTAGAAGAACTGTAATACCGCTGAAAGATTGAAATGTTTTTATACACTAAATCTCTACTCCTATAAAGTGAAACTTACATGACTTATAGGTTTAAAAATATTATTTTTTAGCTCTTTCGTATTGTTTTGGCCAAGTGATTTCTGCTTCTAAATCATGTGCAAATGTCAATCCGAGGTTCGGATTACGCAATGATTCTCTAGCAAACAATACCAAATCTGCTTTTCCCGAGGCAATAATTTGCTCTGCCTGAGCAGCTTCAGTGATTAAACCTACAGCACCCGTTGGGATTCCCGCTTCGTTTTTTATGCTTTCGGCAAAAGCAACTTGGTAATTTGGACCTAACGGAATTTGTTGGTAAGAAACTGCTCCGCCTGATGAAACATCGATTAAGTCTACTCCCTTTTCTTTTAAAATTTTAGAAAGTTGAATGGATTCCTCCAAATTCCAACCACCTTCTGCCCAATCTGAAGCTGAAATTCGAACCAATAAAGGCAAATTTTCGGGCCATTCTGATTGCACTGCTTCAAGAACTTCTAGCGTCAAACGGATTCGGTTTTCGAAACTTCCACCGTATTCATCGGTTCTAAAATTAGACAAAGGAGATAAAAACTGGTGCATCAAATACCCGTGCGCCGCATGAATTTCCATAACCTGAAAGCCTGCTTCGACCGCTCTTTTAGTAGCCAACTTAAAATCGGTAATTACTTTTTGAATGCCTGTTTTATCTAGTACAAGAGGCGCTTCTTCGTTTTCGTGATACGCCACAGCACTTGGTGCAACCGTGTTCCAACCGCCTTGCTCTATGGCTACTTTCCTGCCTCCGTTCCATGGTGATGCTGCGCTTGCTTTGCGACCTGCATGCGCCAACTGAATACCTGGAACCGAATTTTGACTGACAATAAAACGATTAATCTGTTGCAATTTTTCAATCTGTTCGTCTTTCCAAAGACCTAAATCTTCAGGAGAAATCCGACCTTCAGGAGAAACTGAAGTGGCTTCCTGAATAATTAATCCTGCACCACCAATAGCACGACTACCTAAATGCACTAAATGCCAATCATTGGCAAAACCATCTATAGCTGAATATTGACACATTGGAGAAATACCAATTCTATTTTTTAGCGTGATGCTTTTTAAAGAAAGAGGAGAAAATAATTTTGAAGACATACAATTGATTTTAAAGTGAAGGTAACGAGAAATAGTTGTTTCCAAATGTAAAGTTAAGGGAGAGGGGTCAAATGAAAAAAATGAATTTATAATAATTAACAAACATTTAAAATGGTCTGGAACAATTATTGCAAAATATACAAATAGAAAACCTTACTTTTGTGAGTTTTAGAAATTAAATTAATAAGAGGATTAGATTGCTTCACTCCTCGCAATGACAAATAAATGGACATAGTTATCAAGCTTTCTCAATTTTTATTGAGCTTATCATTACTGATTATACTTCACGAATTAGGACATTTTATTCCTGCTAAACTGTTTAAAACCAGAGTCGAAAAATTTTACTTATTTTTTGATGTTAAATATTCCCTTATCAAAAAGAAAATTGGCGAAACCGAATACGGAATTGGTTGGTTGCCTCTTGGTGGATACGTGAAGATATCAGGTATGATTGACGAGAGCATGGACAAAGAACAAATGGCTTTGCCACCGCAACCATGGGAATTTCGTTCTAAACCAGCTTGGCAACGATTGATTATTATGTTGGGAGGCGTAACGGTAAATTTTATTTTAGCGTTTATTATCTATATCGGAATGGCATTTGCTTATGGCGAAACATATGTGACTAATAATGACTTAAAAGATGGAATTTGGGTAACAAATCCAGCTATTGAAAAAGCAGGAATTCAAACAGGCGATAAAATTCTCTCTATAAATGGAAAGAAAATGGAACGTTATGACGATATCTCTAAAAATTTATTCTTAGCCAAAGAAGTTACAGTTGAAAGAAATAATGAAACAAAAACAATTGAGTTTCCTGTAAATATTATCAATCAAATAAGTAATTCCGGCGTTAAACGTACATTGGTAGAAATGAGGATTCCATTTATCGTTAGTGTGATTGAAAAGAGTTCTCCTAACTTTAAAAATATAAAATCTGCAGATATTATAACCCACTTTAATGGCAGCCCTATAAAATATGCTGATCAAGCAATATCACAATTTAAAAACTTTATTGGAAAAACGGTTCCCGTAACTTTAAAACGAGATGGTACTATCATTCAGACAACAGTAATATTTAATAACAAATCAAAATTAGGAATAGCATACGCTTCAAGATTACCTTATTCTAATATTGAAAAATTGAATCTTTATAAAGTTAATCGTGAGAAATATAGTTTTGCAGAATCAATTCCAATTGGGATTAATATTGGTTTTAATGGGTTAGTTGATTATGGGAATCAGCTTATGACGATATTTAATCCTAAAACTGAAGCCTATAAAGAAGTTGGAGGGTTTGCAGCTATTTTTAACATCTTTCCCAATACTTGGAGCTGGGAAGCTTTCTGGACCATTACGGCTTTGTTATCGATAATGCTTGGTGTAATGAACTTATTGCCTATTCCTGCGCTTGATGGTGGTCACGTGATGTTTTTATTATACGAAATTGTTTCAGGCAAAAAACCTAGTGATAAATTTTTAGAGAACGCACAAATGGTTGGTTTTGTTTTACTTATCACACTATTACTATTTGCGAACGGAAACGACATTTACAAGGCAATTCTAGGGAAGTAAAAAAAAATAAAAAAAGTTTGCTTTTTGTTTGCATAAACCAAATGATAGCCTATCTTTGCACCGCTTTACAAGTGGAACAAACAGCACTAATAAGCAATTAAAAACGTTCATTCAATACTAGAATAAAGACATATAGTTTCCTTCTTAGCTCAGTTGGTTAGAGCATCTGACTGTTAATCAGAGGGTCCTTGGTTCGAGCCCAAGAGAGGGAGCTAAAGTGGAAAAGCCATTCTTCGGAGTGGCTTTTTTCATTTCTATACTTTGCGAACTACTTAAATTCTAGTAGTAAGCTCTACAATTACATTCTCCGAATTGGTTCGAAAACACTCTTTTTCTAGTATTATGTTTTCTGGGTATATAACCCTTAAAAAAGAACCTTTTTCCTTATTTTGCAACTGGTTGAACACATTTCCCAACTGCGACAATAAATTAACTGAATCACTAACATACTTCTTTAAATCTTTATCTCTATCGCTTAGTATTTCAATACGGTTTTGTATTTCGGTAATCTTCTCATTGTATCGATTTTTAATCTTATTATAATCTTCTGAGGTTAACCCATTATCCATATACTTATCCTCTACTCGTTCAAGCATTATTTTGATTGATTCCTGTTCTTTTTTAAGCTCTTTTACACGTGTTTCTGCGTCAATATTGTTCGATTGTATATGGTCGCTTAAAACGCCTTTAAACAATTCTTTTACATTGTTGTTTAATGTAATATTATTTAATAATGTTTGTACCCTTTCATGCACCACTTCCTTTTTCAATCTAATTCTACAAGTAGATTTACAATGGTAATATTCGTAGTGACCACCATTCCCTTTAGATTTACTGGCGGTTATTTGTTTCCCGCAGTTAGGGCAAACGAAATTCCCTCTTAAGGGGAATAAATCGTTTATACTAGTAGGGAATTTGGCATCATGGTTCTTTCTGCCATTTATGACATTTTGAACCTCTTTAAATAACTCAATATCGACTATGGGTTCATGTAGTGCTTTTATGATTTCCTCTTTCTCCTTCTTATACTCTGGAATTATTATCAAACCACAATAGGTTACATTTCTAAGCATATTATAAAATTGTTGCTTTTCAAGTTTTAACCCATACTCCACCTTAAATTTTTTCCTTATTACCTCAACTGACTCTAGACCTTTCGCTACTTCTTTAAATGCTTTCAGCACTATCGCAGAATCTGAATTTTGCTCTATAGAGGTTTTCTCCAAAATCTTAGCGTTAGAGTAACCAAACGGTCCTTTACCCATGTAGCAACCCTCTTTTTTTGCTCGACGCATTCCGTCTTTTGTCCTTTCAGCAATTTTATCGTTTTCTATTTCGGGCATGAGAAGATACATTGATAATATTAACTTGTTTTCTGGGACTGTCATATCCAATGGCTGTTCAATTGCATTTACTATTATTCCCATTTTTATTAACTCTTTTATTACAGCCGTTGCCGCGTCTGCATTCCTAGAGAACCTATCCCATTTTGTAAACAAAATCATGTCAATAGAATTTCTATTTTTTTTAACATAATCCATTAACATTTTCCATTCTGGGCGGTTAAAAGTTTTTGCCGAATAATCCTCAACATAGTGTTTAAGAATATTATATCCTTTAATATCGCAATATCTTTTCAGCATTTCTTCTTGGTGATTTAGACTAAACCCATTTTCTTTTTGCTCTTCCGTACTTACTCTTCCGTAAGTGATTACATTAATTTTTGTCATTTTGTTTTGTTTTTTAATTTTTAATTATTTTTTTGGCTGTACATAATCTCTGCGATTTTGTATAATGCCTCTCTTATTATTTTTATTTCTTCATCGTTATAAGAAACCCCTTTTTTGTTTAAAATATTTTTACATTCCGTTATGCTTAACATTATATTAATCTATTAACCCCTTCTTCCTTCTTTTTTTACTGGAAGATTATTTTTATGGCCATATTGACCACGACAAATTATTCAACAAGAATAATTTGTACCATTAAGTATTAACTATAGTTTCGACCCTTTTAAATGAATGGAAATAGCAATACAGTTTTGAGCTTTAATAAAGCTCTTTAATAAAATTTGTGATGTAATTTGTCAATACCACTTTTTTACAAAAAAGTGAAAAACTTATCCGAATAACAGTTTAACTGCCCTCAAGGTGTTTGAGTAAGTTGTATTTAAGAGCTGATTTGTGAATCAGTTTTTACCTTTAGGTCAACCTTATACAAAACAACTTATAAATTTGTAAAGTTTCAACTTTATTTTATACTACACTTTTTTTAAGAGTGTTTTAGTATACAACTGATGTACGGTTGGTGCCATAAACTGGTTACCATATCGAGTCTTGAAATTTAAGTAATTGAGGTGTTCTGCAATTTGTCGATAACTCATTCCCTTTTCTTTGCAATTAAGAATAACATACTGTGCTTGTCTGTTCTTGTCATTATTAGCCGCATTTTCCTTAATCTTTTTAAGTCCTTTGGCTCTAGCATCATCATTAAGATTCTTAGGGGTGCCAAGTACTACACCTTTTTTCTTTAGTTCGGCCAGAGCCTGTTTAGTTCGGGTGCTGATTAACTTTGCCTCTTGTTCAGCCATGGCACTAAAAATATGAACTGTAAAGTTATTGGCTGAAGGCATATCCACAGCTAAAAATTCAATGCCAGCATCCATTAGAGAGCTAACAAAATTTACGTTTCTCGCCAATCTGTCCAGCTTTGCGATTACCAAAATAGCACCTTCATTTTTTGCCATTTTAATCGCTTTATGGATTTCGATACGCCCTCTTTTGTTTGTCCCAGTCTCAACTTCAGTAAACTGCTCAATGATTATTCCTTCTTGTAAATCAACATATTTTAATACTGAACTTCGTTGAGCGGACAATCCTAAACCGCTAATTCCTTGTTCTTTTTTGCTCACCCTGTAATATGCTACAAACTTTTTCATATCTCTGATTTTAGGTGTAATAAATCTTAATCGTCCGTTAGTGATTTATTACACCACAAAGATTCCAGGCTTTTTTGGAATATCCTAGAAAAACCTTGGCTTTCCTGGTGTACAAGTATTTATAATTTTTTAAGCATAAAAAAACGAGGGTTTTTAGACCTCGTATTCTTTAAAAAAAACTATTTTGATTCTTTAGGATATTTTATTTTCCAATGACCCCTTTATATGTAATGACAACCCTTTTTCTCTTAAAACATTAAAATTACTTAGTAATAATTGGAATTGTCGCTTAGTTACTTTTATCTTCACCCTAAACAAGTATTAGCCTTTAAATTATTTCCTAAAATATCCCAATCCTCTGTCATGGTCCCTTCTTTAGTCATGTAAAATACACCCGCTTTGTATGGGTCGTAAATATCTATGTCTACACGGTCATAACTAAAATAGTTTTGTACTTCGGAAATAATTTCTTGATGGAGTTTTTTATTTGCTATATCTAGAACCAAATGATTGTGGTAACCTATTCTATTGGTAAATGGCTCACTGGTGAAAAATAATCGTAAAGCGGTAGCGTTGCCATATTTTTTCTCTAGGTGTTCGTATAAGCCGTGCATTTGCTTAAAACAACTCTTTTTGTTTCTCTCCGCTTTATAAGCTACCGTGATAAAAAATGACCAATCCAATTGCCATATTCTGAACTGCAAACTCCCTTTATCGATTAGACAACAGTCAATCAAATTTTTCATGGATTGATTCTCTTGTCTCAATATCTTATTTTCGTCAAACATGATTTCAGAATCAAAATATCTAGCATGGTTAACTGGAAAAAATCTCTTCCCACTTTTCAACTTTGTTTCATCAAAGAGCTCTATATTTTTTTTGTAAAACCTGTAAATTGTACTTTTACTACTTTTTGTACTAGTTATAAATTCCTTTAAATTTTCATATTTCATTTTTTATTAATTGTTAGTATATCGTTATTTATTGATACAAGAACCCCATACAAGGAGATTATTAGTCAAGCATCTATCATATAAATACTAAGGAATTCTCAAAAGTGTAGCTTATTGGCACATTTTCTATGATTTTTTTTAAATGGTTGTTTTTATTTGTGTTCCAAAGTGACACAGCTAAAAATATTTAAAAGAAATACTCTGAAAATTCGCTTAAAGTATCATACCCTTTACTATGGTTGAGGTGATATTTATATCTGGGTAGGTAACTAAACTAAAAAAACATTAACAAATCAAAGGGAAAAAAGGTAATAGGGTACTGATTAGCCAGTTATCGTATTGTTAATACATAACTACGAGGTGAGCTTATGAAGTAATAAAGAACAAAAAGGATGTCCACAGGGCTAGTAATAGTACCTAAAACACAAAAACTTCTTTTTTATGCCACATGAGATTTTCTGGCGAAGGGTAATTTTTACTGTCATCTGGTAAAAAAATTCTAATCCCAGCAAATTGCGAAATCGAAAATGGCGAATCATTTTCCTTTATTGTTGGCGAAATCCTAACAATATAGTCCTCATTGATTGTGATTAATCCTCTATCATAAGCTCTATGTAAATTTGGAGATAATGAGATACCGTTTGGTAAAGTATCATCATTCGAGATACAAAATGGAATCACATGACAAGCATCAATCATTTGGGCATTTTTAGATGATTCGATTCGCATTCCAGATATACAACATTGATACTTATAAATTTTAGGAACCTCTCTTTTAAAAATGCTTCCCCTAATAAATCTATCTTCTTCAATCTCATCTTCGGATAATTTCTTTAGATTTTCATTCATTAAGCTCTGATATTCTTCCTTTGTATCGTTAACAATTTGCTCTTCTATTATTCTCTCAATGTCATACTTACCCAAAATCTCTACTACTTGATAATTCTCTTTTGATGAAGGAAAATAATTATTTAATAAAAAATTCTCAATCATGGTACTTGATACTGGATTTAACAATAGATTAAATAAATCTTTGTCTATTTCAGCGAAAGCGATATTATTCTTAAGGCTCTTAAAACTGCTTATACTTTTTATTTCACCATGACCATTACTAATCCCATTTATAAAAACTAACCGCCAGAATGGTTCACTATTCAAATGAAAAAAAGGTAATGAGAAATTTGATAAATGGTTTGTTTCGACTAATCGGTTCCAGTTACTCTTAAAAGCGATAACCAACTCGCCTGTAATATATATTCTATTCGTCTGTATATCTACCTTTTTAATTAATTGCAATATCGACAATAATAGAATTGGTTTATGTGGAGCTTTCCCCATTATTTTATGCGATGCTCGATTAAGACTCTTTAACTGCTTTATGTATTTTTCCAATAATTCTTCATTAACCATACTTGAATAAGTTTTAGTAAAACTATGAATATTTCATTACTAAAACACAAAGTCATAATTATTTTGAATCTCTTTGCTTAAAACATATAATCTCATTAAATCATGCTTGAATTGGTTCGATAACACAATATCTAGGGGAGCTTTTTATAACCTGATACGCAAGTATCGGGTTTTTTTGTGGCCTATTTTGACGTGAAGTTTACCCCGAATTTATTTCGGGAAGCCAAAGAGAGTAAGATTTTCAAAAGACTTTACAACGATATACGATCTTTTTAAACACTTTCAATCCATACCTATATCCTAATCAAAAAGACACAAATTTATTTAATTTGAAAAAAAATTGTCACTTTACGGTTTCCCGTAAAATAGTTTTCACAACCCTCCTTATGTTTGTCACCTATTTAAGTAATTGGACTTGCTTGAACTATTTTGAACAACAACTTTTGAGGTGTTTACAACAAAATTGGATTCGAAATAAAGTATTACTTTATGATTTTCCATTGTTATAAATGGGGTTTTGGTTAACTATTTCGTAAAGTAAAAAAGAGACTATCGGGAACGGTAGTCTTTCTTGTTTGTACTGTATTCCTAACTCTAAATATAACAAGGAGCTATTTGTGTATTTCGTTACGCCCTTATTCCTATCCTTGTTTCTTCTTCTGGCGTAAAGGAGCTCCACTGCTAACTGGGCTAAACTCTAGTACTAAAAACACTTTTACGTGCAGCAATACTAGCCTTTTACTTTTTCAAAATCTTTCTTTAGCCAAAACTATTTGCTTTATTGTGATGATTTAACCAATCGATACAACACCAACCTTGTGAAAAAAAGGTTCAATATCCTCATTGTTTTGGGATTCTAAAAACTACAAATTAATTCTTATATTTGATAGCCAGTTAAGTACCGTTTTTCTAATATACGGTGTTTAAAACTGGAAATGACGAACCCCT
This sequence comes from Flavobacterium frigidum, assembly GCF_048286735.1. Lineage (GTDB taxonomy): Bacteria > Bacteroidota > Bacteroidia > Flavobacteriales > Flavobacteriaceae > Flavobacterium. The sequence continues at coordinate 107,779 of NZ_JBLVPU010000004.1, forward strand.
TTATAAGCTAAAATTTAATAACCAATAACCAATCTAATAAAAACTATGAACCAAACTTATTTTAAAAAAATTCACTTGAGTATCGTTCTTGCATTTTTCATAACGCTTTCTACCGGATTAAGTTATGGGCAAAAAAAGAATGTAAAGAGTAAAACCACTTCAAATTTTGTCTCAGATAGTCTCTTCAACGCTCTTAAATGGAGAAATATCGGACCCTTTCGATCCGGAAGATCACTTGCGGTAGCAGGACATGCCAACCATCCTTTGACGTATTATTTTGGTGCAACAGGAGGTGGCGTTTGGAAAACAATTGATGGAGGAAATGAATGGTTTCCTATTTCTGATAGTATTTTTAAATCATCGGCTGTAGGTGCAATTACAGTAGCTCCCTCTGATGCGAACGTGGTATACGTAGGAATGGGTGAAGCGGATATGCGATCCAATATCTCTTTTGGTGATGGTATGTATAAATCTGTAAACGGCGGAAAAACGTGGTCTAAATCTGGCCTCGATAAAGCGGATGCAATCGCTAATATTGAAGTACACCCTTCTGATGCTAACATCGTTTTTGTTGCTGCTATGGGAAATCCTTTTAAATCTAATCCGGAACGCGGTGTTTACCGCTCCAAAGACGGTGGCAATACATGGCAATTAGTTCTTTCTAAAGATGAAAAAACGGGCGCCATGTGTGTTCGTATCGATCCTACCAATCCTAGAATTGTTTATGCAACGTTGTGGGAAGGGTATCGTAACGGTCATTCTATGTCATCAGGAGGAAAAGGATCTGGAATGTATAAATCGATCGATGGCGGAGATACTTGGAAATCGCTTAACGAGAAACCAGGAATGCCAGTTGGAATCCTCGGGAAAATGGGAATCGCTGTGTCTCCAGTAAATTCGAATCGCTTGTATGCTTTGATCGAAAATACAAAAGGCGGACTGTATCGATCTGATGATGCAGGCGAGCATTGGGAATTGATTAATGAAGATAAAAATCTTTGGCAAAGACCATGGTATTACATGAATTTACAAACCGATCCTAAAAACGAAAATGGATTAATCGTATTAAATGTAGATGCTTGGAAAACCAATGATGGCGGTAAAAGCTTTAAAAAAATAAATGTTGGACACGGAGATACACATGATGTATGGATCAATCCTTTAAACCCAGAAAATTTTATCATAGGCGATGATGGCGGTGGCGAAGTGACCTTTAATGGTGGGGAAACCTTCACAGAACTAGACACGCCTACGAGTCAGTTTTATCATGTATCAGTAGACAATGAATTCCCGTATAATATTTATGGTGCTCAGCAGGATAATTCTTCCATTCGTATCGCTTCTCGATCTAGTGGCAATAGCATAGGTCCTGAGTCTTGGTATGCCGTTGCAGGTGGCGAAGCTGGGTATATCGAAGCCGACCCAACGAATGCTGACATTACATACGGTGGCGAATACGATGGTCAATTGAGCTCTTTCAACAAAAAAACAGGCCAAGGAAAAGATATCTCTCCGTATCCAGAATCCAATATTGGGGCTCCTTCCAGTGCCAAAAAATACCGTTTTCAATGGACGTACCCAATTGTTTTTTCGCCTCACAACCCAAAAAAAATGTATGTTACTTCTCAAGTAGTACACGTGACAGAAGATCAAGGTCATTCATTTGAAATTATAAGTCCTGATTTATCCCGAAATGATCCTAAAACTACAGGAGAAACGGGCGGACCAATTACTAAGGATCAAACAGGAGCAGAAGTATACGCTACGATATTCACCCTCTCAGAATCACCGCTAGAAAAAGGGGTAATCTGGACAGGATCGGATGACGGTTTAGTACATATCACTAAAAACGACGGGGCAAAATGGGAGAATATCTCGTTACCAACAACACTACTGCCTGACTTTTCTTTGATTAGTATGATTCACACTTCAGAACACGAAAAAGGAAAAGCATATTTAACAGCCAACAAATACATGTACGGCGATCGTACACCGTATATGTTCAAAACGGTTGATTATGGAAAAAGTTGGACTAAAATAACCAATGGAATTCCATCTGATGAGTATTGCAGAGTATTGCGTGAAGATCCTAACAAACCTGGATTATTGTTTGCTGGAACTGAGCGAGGCGTTTATGTTTCCTTTAACGATGGAGATTCTTGGCAAAAACTAAACTTAAATCTGCCGCTAACTCCTATTAGAGATTTAAGAATTCAAAAAAGAGAAAAGGATTTAATTGTTGCTACGCATGGACGTGCTTTTTGGGTATTAGATGATATTACCCCGCTTTATGAGATAAAAGACAAAATAGCAAAAGCGGATAAACACCTTTTCAAACCTCGTCCTGCTTATAGAATGCAAGGCGGACAAAGCGATGATAAGAGTTCAGGAACTAATGCGCCAAATGGAGTAATTGTTCGTTACTTTTTCAAGAAGAAACCTTCATCTGAGATAAAATTACAGTTTTTAACACCAAAAGGAGATACGATTATTACCTATTCCTCGTCAAAAAATCTAAAGGGCGAACCCATGAAAATTTCGAAAGAATTTTATCAAGATCCTAAAAAAGAGCAAGCCGGTTTCATCACCGCAAAAGCAGGTATGAATTCATTTGTATGGAATATGCGCTATCCAAATGCAACTGCAGTTGACGGAACTAATGTAATGTGGGCGGGGTCTGGTGTTGGTGCAAAAGTAGTACCGGGATCTTATATTGTTCGGTTAATTGAAGACAAAACTATTATTGCAGAAGCAGCTGTTGAGATCAAACTTGATCCGCGAGTGACTGTGAGTGATGCTGATTTAAAAGAACAATTTGACTTGCATCAAAAAGTAAATAAAAAGGTCAATGAGGCTCATATTGCGATTAACCAATTGAGAAAAATCCGCACACAAATTAATGGATATATAGCTACTGTAAAAGATACTGTAGCGGTCAATCAAATGAAAAAAATGACGAAATCGACTCTAGAAAACTTGGATAAAATTGAGTCATCATTAATGCAGCCAAAAGCTAAAGCACCACAAGATGTGTTAGCGTACCCAATTCAATTGAACGATAAAATGGCTGGATTAGGATCCAATATTTCATCATCGGAATCAAAACCAACCCGAAATGCTTATGTTGTTTATGACGATTTAGCTATGAAAATAGATGCCGAAATCAAGAAAATAAAAGATATCGTGGATAACGATGTTAAGGAATTTAATGCTTTTGTAATGAAACAACAAATTCCTGCCATTATTTTAGACAAGGAAATAAAATAATTTCATCGTATTAATCTTGTCAGATGGAGCGCAGTCGAGATTTAGTTGTTAAACTGGATTGCATAAAAAAAGACAAGAATTACTTTATACACCAACGCTGTAAAGTGGATTTTCAGAATAAAAAAAGGGTAGAAAATTTAGATTTTCTACCCTTTTTTTTAACCTATTTATTATGTTTTCTGCGTTTTGGATTATTACATTGGTTGTTTTTAATACAGATGTGAATCATTCGCATTGAGAAGTGTCCATTTTTTTTCGCTATTGAGTTTAAAAGTCCCAATATGCTCCTTGTTCCATTCATTCGGCCCAATCAAAGAAAGAAAATTGATTCCTTCGGCGTCTCTGTACAAATGATAAATTTCGCCAATTACTGGTTCAAATGAAAATTTAGCACTATAAACTAATTCGTTCCATTCAAACTCCTCCATCAACTTTTGGTATTGCAGTTTCAGTTCATTGAATTTAATTCCTAATTCTTTATTTACATTATCTATCCCTCTACTTTTCCACGATACCACATCATCAACCCGAATTACAGGCGCTCCTGCACTTGTAGCATAAGGCAAAACATTAGCATTATATCCCGCTTCAACTGAATAAACAACATTATCTGGTTTTTTATTTTCCATTTTATTCTATTTTAATTTCAGGCAAAAATTTACTTGTTTTAAAATTGCGCCTTACCATTCGATTTTTAATAGTAGTCCTGAATGTATCTATTTTGGCTTGCGCCAAAACAAATACGAACATCCAATATTCGCACTACACGTATTTTTGTTTATAATTTTTACTGCAAAGTTAAACAAAAATATAAAATTATCTACAACTGTTTAATAGAAAAAGTGGTGTCGCACAGAAAACAAAACGAGTTAAATAATAAACGATATAAATTAAGTTTTTGCATTTCACGAAAGGGATAATGACAGAAGAAACAACAAGTTGCAACAGCGATTTAAAATAGTTACTTTCTCTAAACAATTTTTAAATAAGTAATTAAAAAAGCATTTCATTGAAAGTAAAAAAAGTACTCCTTCAAAAATGGACAAATGTAATCTTATAATATTTTAAGTTCCGTATTTAATGACTTAGAATGAACTACTTACATTACAAATCAAGTCTCATCTTTCTCCTGAAGAGTAATAAAAGCGTTGCTAAAATGTAAAATTTTGCTAAAGACTTGTTTTTGTTTACTATTTATGTATATTTGTTAAACAAATTAAAAAATACAACCATGAAAAAATTAATTAGTTTATTTACAGCATTATTTCTTTTGGTAAGTTTATCATCTTGTAACAAAGATGATGAATCAACTCCAGGACAAAGTATTACTACCTTTTCGGCTGAAATGTTAATGGGATCAAACGAGGTTCCGGCAAACAACTCTACTGCCATGGGTACCGCAATACTTAAATTTAACAATACTACAAAAGTATTTACAATCACAGTAACGCACAACGTTGCATCTATTACATCAGGACACATCCATAAAGGAGCTGCCGGAGCAAATGGAAGCGTAGTTTTTCCATTTACTGCACTTGCATCGCCAATTAGTTATACGAGTACTGCTCTAACTCCAGAACAAGAGGCAGACCTTATGGCTAATCTTTATTATGTAAATCTGCACTCTTCTACATTTACTGCGGGTGAAATAAGAGGTCAATTGGTTAAGGGAACTACAACCACTACCAATACTGGGGGAGGTTACTAAGTACATATTAGTTAAATGAAATTTATAAGTCTTACTTCTTTCCAAAGAACGTAAGACTTATTTTTGTTTGTGGCATAATGCTAAAACGTACAATCTAAGTGCACAACTTCTTAACCATCTGACAAACAATTGTAATTTCTAATCGTTTACTTCTTATTATTAAATCAAATGTTCTAATGGAATCATTCCAAGTCATTTCAGGCTTCAAATTGGTATTTCTTTGACCTTCTGGTGTAAGCGATTCGGCAACTGTAGGAACAGAAAACCCCTTACTAACCGAAGCATAAAGATTTTTATCGTTATCTAATTTATAAGACAAGCCGAGTCTCGGAGACCACACTGATCCAAAAGTATAGGGCTCTTTATTGGCTTGAGTAGCTGCAAAAACATTTACCAAAGTATAGGAAGTGGTATTTAATGCCAATCCCGTTTCTACATGTAATTTTTGATTGAGCCAAAACTCCATTTGAATAAAAAAGTTACTGTAGTTTCTGTTTTGTTTAAAGGCACTAAACGGATTACCTTGAATACTGCCTTGACCGGGTTGCGACTGATATAAATTCCGATACAGCGTATACTCGTATTTTTCGGTTACTACCTCCATCCCCATACTCAATTCAAAGGGCAAAGCATACATTGTATCCTTGTAATTCACATTCGAACGAAATCCCAGCGACCTTGTATTATCTTCTAAAATATCAAAAGGCCTAGGTTCGTATGCGTCTTTAAAATTTGAAAAAAGGTTGGTTTGCACCGACCACTTTTTTGAAAATCGATGCTCGTAACCCAATCCCAAAAGAAATTTATCATAGGATTCAAAACCCTCGGCTGCAGCCCAAGTACTAGCTGCTTTTTCTGGATTGTTTTTTAAATCAGTTTCATTGATAGAACTTGGAATAAAAGCCTTTAATCGCGTAAAAGTTCCTAAAAAAGATAAATTCTCTTTGCTGCTTAATTTTTGTCTACCATGCAAATTGACTGTTTTCCTTTTGTACGAACTATTGGCTCTAAATCCCTCTGTTTCTAAATCCGTGTAACTGCTGAACAAATAGGTTTTAGCATCTCTATAACCTGCTGAAAGTCGTTGTTGTATTAATCCAAAACTACCACAAGTGAGTGTCGATTTACCAAAAGATTCTTTCACAAGTGTTTCCTTAGAAAATAACTGAATCACACCGCCTAATCCCGATCCGAAACTAGTAGAATTTGGACCTTTTATTATTTCGATTTTTTCAATAGAAGCCAAATCAAGATCATCAAGTGTGGTTTCTCCATCACCAGTAGTAAGCGGAATCCCATCAAAATAAGCTTTTATTTTGGTGGTGCCAAATTGTGCTCTAGAACCAATACCTCGAATCGTTATCCTGTTCGTGTTCAGCGCGCCTTGTTGCATAGTCACTCCAGGAATCCTATTCAGAACTGGCGTGAGTATAATGCCATCACTATTGTTGCTATCTGCAATACTAATTACGGAAACAGCTGCTGCAGTGTTCTGAACTGTATTTTTAATCGTCAAGCTGTTTAATGTAATCGCTGAAAGTGCAATAGTATCCTTTTTGGTTTGTCCAAAAACAATCGCTATACTAAAAAATAAATAGGATATGAAAAATGATTTTTTAAGCAATTGCCTTGTATTTAATGCATTAAATTGGATTATAAAGTTACTGTTTTGTTGGTATAAAGCCCAATACAAAATCAAAATAAGATAGAGCAGAAGCCATACCTCAAACATAAAACTACACAATTATCTGCACCAAAATTCGTTTTAATATTAGTTTTCAACTTAAAATCGATCTTTAGACACACAAAACCAGATTAGGTTAACTGTAAATTATATAAAAAATTAGGATGTCAAATCACAATAAAAATAGATACCTTGCTTGCAAATAGGTTCCCATTTTAAAGAAAAAAAAACGCATAAATATGAAAAAATCATTCCTTTCGCTAGTAGCACTTTCGCTTTTACTTTTAATAATATCTTGCAATAAAGGAAAAGCTGGAGACAGTAAAACGGGCGCTGAAAAATCAGATACCGCTACAACTACTACGACCGAAAAATTAAAACCCCTAACAATTGATACTGTTGATTTTAATAAAAGAATGGTGGCGCTTAGCAATAATGACACCACGGGTAGATGGCCTGTAAAAGCACCTTATCCTTTGGCTGGAGCGTTGCTGCCTTACAACAGAATCATTGCTTATTACGGGAATTTATATTCTACAAGAATGGGTGTTTTAGGAGAACTTCCTCGAAAAGAAATGCTAGCAAAATTACAAGGCGAAGTAGCTAGTTGGCAAGCAGCTGACTCAACAACTAAAGCAATTCCTGCGCTGCATTACATTGCAGTTACTGCACAAGGAGCTCCAGGAAAAAACAACATGCACCGCATGCGTATGCCACACAAACAAATTGACACCATTATCAGTTGGGCAAAACCGATCAATGCATTGGTTTTTTTAGACATCCAAGTGGGACACAGCAGTGTTAAAACAGAAGTAGCTGAACTCGAAAAATACCTAGCCATGCCAAACGTACATTTAGGAATTGACCCTGAATTTTCGATGAAAAATGGAGAGCGACCAGGATCTAAAATTGGACATTTTACAGCAGCTGATATTAATGATGCTATTACTATTTTGGCTGAAATAGTGCGTAAAAATAAATTAACTCCAAAAGTTTTAGTCGTACATCGTTTTACACAAGGAATGGTAAAAAACTATAAAGAAATTAAAACTGTTCCAGAAGTGCAAATTGTAATGGATATGGATGGTTTTGGAAGTAAAGTATTAAAAAAAGATTCTTATATGAGCTATATTTATAGAGAGCCCGTGCAATTTGCAGGTTTTAAATTGTTCTATAAAAATGACAACAAAAAAGACTGGAAAATGTATAGCCCAGAAGAACTGGTAAAATTTACTCCAAAACCAATTTACATTCAGTACCAATAATTTAGTTATGAAAAATATTTTTTACTGCTTTTTTACTGCTTTAATTTTAATGGTTAGCTGCCAAAAAGAAACCCGTAAAAAAACACCTGATGTTCCGGTTGCAGTTGCACCTGAAAAAAAAGTGACGTTAAAAAAAGTAGCTAATGATGCCGAAACCATTCTTTCTAAAAAAGAAGTGCCTATTTTATGCTATCATAACATCCGGGACTTCAAACCAAGTGCAAGTGGAGATGTAAAAGTTTATACCGTAAAACCACCTGCTTTTGCTGAACAAATGAAAGCCTTAGCCGATGCTGGTTATCAAACCATACTGCCCGAACAATTGTATAATTATTTGGTATTTGATGGTCCATTGCCGGCAAAACCAATCTTAATTACCTTTGATGATACTAGAGAAGAGCAGTTTAGTATTGGCGCAGCCGAAATGAAAAAATATGGTTTTAAAGGCGTATTTTTTGTCATGACGGTCTCCATTAACCGTCCCGGATACATGAGCAAAGAGCAAATTAAGGGCCTATCCGACAGTGGAAATGTTGTAGCCGCACACACTTGGGATCACCATATGGTTACCAAATATACTGGTGACGACTGGAATCTACAATTGGTAAAACCCAAAGCAAAACTAGAAGAAATCATTGGTAAACCGATTTCAGATTTTGCTTATCCATTCGGATTGTGGAATACCGCTGCGATACCTGAAATAAAAAAGAGTGCCTATAAAATGGGGTATATCTTAGCTACCAAAAGAGATACAACAGATCCAATTTACACCATCAGACGCATTATCGTTTCTGGAACTTGGTCTACTGAGGGCATGATTAAATCTATCAATTCCTCTTTCAATAAATCAGAGTAATACTGTTTCACGTTCTCCTAGTACACACTATCGACTAAAAGGTTGCGCTGTTAAATTTAAAAAAAGCCACAGATTAAATTGATTTTCAAAGATTTAACTCTAGGAATCATTTTAATCTGTAGCTAAATAAAGGTGCAGTTAAGAATTTTTATGTACAGATTATAGCGTTTTCAATGGCTTACTTCTACTTCTTTTATTGAAATTTTTCGAAAATAAATACTGGTTTATCATAATTAATTGGCACCTCAGTAGTAAAAAAAACTAGTCCCAATACACTACTCTGCACTCCTGAACCTAATAGTAATTTTTCTTCTTTCATTAACAGAGCAATTGGCTTACTTAAACCTAGACCTCCGTACGATTTGTAGTAATAAGCGCCCAACAAAGTATCACCAACTATTTTACCTCGTACATATCCCGAGTCTTTCATGGTTTCATGTCCATAAAATATTTCATATTTTCCCATAAAATAATTATCTCCTGTTGTGAGTGATAAGTAGGCTGTATCTCGTCCATTAATTGCTCTAAAAGAATGTTGTTTTTCTTCCACTTTTCTCTTGTTACAACCAATCATAAAGGTAATTAGCAGTACCATAATTAAGAGATTCCTTAACTTCACGATATTTTTTTTGGGGATTTTTATATTGAGAATATCCATTGAATTTTTCATATTAAGATTTCTTATGTGATCGAGTCTATTTACCAATAACACTTGGTTTTTTGAAAAAGTATCTGTTGAAGTATTCGTAAAACGATTGTCCTAAACGCACAAACTATTTTAAAATATCTAACTCCTAGAAATAAATATCATTTTATACAGATTGTGTTTACTATTATAATCAACTTAAAAAAAAGCACTATTACATTCCAAAGAATACGATAGTGCTTTTTTTTACGAAAATAAAACTATTACCTAGGTGACAACCAACCTTCTGGATTGATTAAAGTTGAGTTTTGAGAAATCATAAATTTCAAAATCGTTTTTCCGGAGTCTCCATTGGTTCTTACTTTACCAATACTTTGTTTGATACTGACCTTATCGCCTTTACTTACAGATACTGAACTTAAATTTTGATATACCGTAAAATAATCTCCGTGCAGTATGGTAACCGCCTTATTTACAGGTGACACAATAATAACGCTAGTTACTTCTCCACCAAAAACAGCTCTTGCAATCGCTCCTTTGTCTGTGGTAATTTCGACACCACTATTATGAATTGTAATGGTGTTAAAGAGTGGATGGGTTTGATTTCCATACCCTAATGAAATAAATCCTTTTTCAACAGGATAAGGTAATCTGCCTCTATTGGCTTTAAAATTATCTGCAATAATTTTAGCCTCTGGTGTCAATTCAATTTTAGTAGATGAAACCGCCGCTTTTGAAACGGGTGCATTTGGATTAGCTTTCGCTTTTTCTAACGCCGCTTTTCTATTGGCCGCTGCAATCGCTTCCCGAATCAACTTGTTAATTTGCCTATCAATTGTTCGGTATTCTTGTTGTCTTTTTCTAATTTCTTGGGCAATCTTATTTTTATCTTTTTTAATTGTATTAACCAGTTTTAACTGTTCCCTTTTTTCCTTTTCTAATGACAAACGTTCCTTTTCGTTTTCGGCGATCAGTTTTTGTTTGGCTGTTTTTTGTACGTTTAACTTTTGATTAAAATCAGCAAGTTTATCTGATTTGACTTTTATTTCCTCGCCTTGCATTTTTCGATACCCAGTATATTGCTTCATGTATTGTGCCCTTTTATAGGCCTGCAAAAAGTTTTCAGAGGACAATAAAAACATAGCTCTACTTTCGGCGGAACGACTTTTATATGATTTTACGATCATTTCTGCGTAATCCTCCTTAAGTTCAGCCAACTCTTTCTTGAGTTTGTTAATCTGAACTTGGTTAATATACATGTCGTTTTTAAGCAATTTCGTTTGCTTCTCTGTGGTCGTGATTAATTTCTCTTTCAGCTTAATTTTTGTACTTTGAATAACAACTACATTAACAGCTGATTTTTCTTTTTTCTTTACCGATTGTAGTAACTTTTCATTTTCACGAATTTCTTTTTGAATTTGAGCTTTGCGTTCTTCTAATTTTTCTTGTTGTGATTCTTGACTCCATAAAAATGAAGTCATACAAATAAAAATTAGGGTAAGGAGAAATTTTGGCATGTTAAAAAAATATTTTGGCTAATTTACTTAATTAAAATTCTTTTGTACCCATTTGGCACACTATAAGGAAAAGAAAGTTCTTCATTGAACGAAACCGAGTTGTATTCCAAATTGATTTCGGTGTTTCCTTTTTTCTGAAACGTATTGATTAAAACACTTGTTGGCAATATCGCCTCATTGTAGACCTTATTATCCGGATAAGCCACTTTGATCATTCGGTCTTCGGTAGTTTGTGTAATTTCTTGTTTTTCGATTAAAAAAGTATTCGAATCCAAAAAGAATGATTTTTTGGTACTGTCATTTGAAATAGCATCCAATCGATAGGTTTTTTCCAATACTGACTCTGAATATTTTCCTTTTGTCAAATCATCAATAGCTTTGCCCAAAAGCATGTTTTGGATTTTATTATAATCCAAATCTGTTCCCAGCCATCGGCTTAAACTACTGAAATCCCCTTCAAAATAACTTCCATTTATTTTTTCATAATAATTGACAGACTTGGGCGTAATCAATGCTTTTGCCATCGTGATTCCGAGAAATCGAATGCTTATCAAAATTTGTTCGTCTTTCTTAATCCTAATTTCTGCTGTGACATTCTGAGTTTGCTTGTTATCAGAATAGCGCGCACTAGACTTAATATATAATGTAGAAAACTGATTTTTATTGTTGTAATAATTTTCTATTATTTTTTTTGCTGACATTTCATTTAATGCTGCAACAGGCTCGTTACTAGCAGCTACAGCAACTGCTTTGGATTTACACGAAAGTACAAAAACAGAAAGTACAAGTACTAATGCTATTTTTTTCATTACTTTTTTTCTTTTAATAATTGATTGGCTTTGGTAAAAAACAAGTCTTTTTTCTTGAAATCTCCCAATCCGTTGTAGGTCTCTCCTAATTGAATATTGAAATTAATTTCTAATTCCCTATTCTCTACTACATAATCCATGCCCATTTCTAGAAAGTCTTTGGCTTTTTTATATTGCTTTAACTGATTGTTCGCTAATCCGGCATAGTAATAAAACTGAGCTTGGGTTGGGAAACTTTCTACCAAAAGCATAGCGTTTGTAGCAACACTTTCAAATTGTTTCAACTCTGTTTGCGCTTGCAGCAAAAGTAAATTCGTTTCTATATCATCTTGCGACCCTGTTTTCAAAGCTAGATTATAATATTTAATTGCTTTTTCCCATTGTTTTTTGACCGTAAAAAACTTCCCTATTTCTTTTGCTACTGCTACCGATTTATCAGTTTCAAAATAGCTAACGGCTTTCTCTAAATCAGCTGCGTATTGCGGATTTTTCTCCGTAAAAAGTAAAAACTCGTTTAAAATTCGGTGCTTAATTTTCGAATCAATTTTGGCACTAGCCAAAACAATATTCATCGCGTTTATTGTTTTTGGACCATCATTAGCATCCAAATATTTTTTGAATAAAGTTACCTGCGCCCATTCTGAATTTGGGATAGCCTTTTCTAATTTTTGAACAATTTCAAATGCTTTTTTCTCTTCATCATTTTTAGAATACAAAAATATCAAGCTGATATAATTAGACTCTTCTTGCGGATTTTTTTCAATCAACTGTTCCAGATTGGTAATTTCAGCGTTCTGAAATTTCCCTACAGATAGAATCTGACTTTTGTATAATTCTCTGCGATCTGTTTTTCCGGCAGTTTCATTGAGTTCTTGAATTAAAGCCAACGCTTTGTCAAACTGGTTGGTTGCCATGTAAAGCGAAGTTAAATCCTCTTTGTACTTGGGGTCGAATTCAATCAATTTATTAATGACCGTAATTCCTTGAGTGAAATTTTTAGTATCGTAACTCACATCATACATTCCCACCCAAAACCATTTATTTTTGGGATCGATTTGAGTAGCTTTTTCAAAAGAAGAATAGGCACTTTTATATTCTTTTAACGCCAAGTAATTTTTTCCTAATTCGTAATATACAGAAGCGTCATCAGGCTTGAATTTATTGGCTTTTTCTAGCGCCTCTATTGCTTTGTCATAATTTTCAATTCCCTTTTGCATTAAGGATTCGAAAAAAAGTTCTTGAAACTGATCTGCATCCAGCTTAATGTCTTCTGGTTCTGTTTGTGACCATAGCAGAGCAGAATTGCATTGCAAAGCGAGCAGTAGTCCTATAAAAAGTCTTTTTTTCATTATTCCTTTTGTTCTCCTTTCGGATGAGGATTATTCTAAAACAGAGTAATCTCCAATACTGATACTGGTAAAGTTGCCATCAAAATTAGCGTGATTTCCGATCATGGCATTATCGAGATTTGCATTTTTTATGTGCGTATGCGTTTGTATCAAACTGTTTTGTATGGTACTATTTACAACGTGACAACTGTTTCCTAAAGAAACATTTGGACCAACAGTAGCATTGATTAAAATGACATCTTTACCAATATAACAAGGCGGAATAATGGTTGCATTTTCTAATTTTACGGTATCATCTACTAAATGTATGCCGTCCTGGTGCAAGAAACCTAGCATTCGAGAATTAGTCTCTACGGTTACATTTTTATTTCCACAATCCATCCATTCATCTACCTTTCCTGGGACAAATTTCATTCCTTTGGCCATCATTTGCTTAATACCGTCATTGATTTGGTATTCGCCTCCATGGATAATATTGTTGTCTAGTACTAACTGCAATTCGTTTTTTAGTACTGCCACATCTTTAAAATAATAAATCCCAATGACAGCCAAATCTGAAACAAATGTTTCCGGTTTTTCAACCAATTCTACTATTTCATTTGCTTCGTTTAGTTTTACCACACCAAAAGCTTCTGGCTGATCTACTTGTTTGACCCAAATCACACTGTCGGCATTTTTATCTAAATCGAAATCAGCCCGAATCAACGTATCTGCATACGCAATTACTGCAGGTCCGCTCAATGAATCTTTGGCACACATAATGGCGTGACCGGTTCCTAGCGCTTCGTTTTGGTAGTATATCGTGCCTCTTGCGCCTAGTTTGTGAGCGATAGCTATTAATTCCTCCTCTACTTTACTACCAAAAGTTTCATGAATGATGAATGCTACTTCCTCAATTTCTTGATTCAATACGCCTGCAATATCCTCAACTAGGCGGTGTACAATTGGTTTTCCAGCAATAGGAATTAATGGTTTAGGAATGGTTAATGTATGCGGGCGAAGGCGAGATCCGCGTCCAGCCATAGGAACAATTATTTTCATGCTTTTTATTTTTTTTAAACGCAAAGTTCACGAAGGATTTCGCAAAGCTCGCAAAGTTTTATTTTATTTTTTTAGACACAAATTAAACGGTTTATAGCGATTTGTATGCCTTTTTATTTGAAATGTTTATTTATCAATTTTCAAAACTGATCACTGTGACTGATCGCTGAACATTGAACACTGAATACTTATTTCACTCCCGTGCTTCCAAAACCACCTTCACCTCTGGAAGTTTCAGTTAATTCCTGAACTTCTATCCATTCAGCGCGTTCATGTTTAGCGATGATGAGTTGTGCTATGCGTTCTCCGTTTTCGATTACAAACGGTTCGTTGGATAAATTTACTAAAATTACTCCTATTTCACCACGATAATCGGCATCAATAGTTCCCGGAGAATTGAGCACTGTAATCCCATTTTTTGCAGCTAGTCCGCTTCGGGGTCTTACTTGCGCTTCATAACCAATAGGCAACTCTAAGAACAAGCCTGTTTTTACAATAGTTCTTTCTAACGATTTTAATGTTATTGGTTCAGAAATATTGGCACGTAAATCCATTCCTGCTGATGCTATGGTTTCATAGTTTGGCAAGGCATGTTGTGATTTGTTGATGATGTTTATTGTCATTTTTATTTATTATTTAAGAACAAGTATCAACTTGTCTATTTACACTATTTATGTTTTGGATTCTGGGTTCTAGCCGTGATGGAAGTGAAAAGCCTTTTTTATGAAATTGTATTTTTTCATGATTTGAAAGAGCGACCGCAGGAAGCTCCTTTTAAATCGTAGAAAAAAGCAATTTCAGGAAAAAGCTTGCAACGTACAGCGCGATTGGCTCCTTAAAATTATTTTACTTTGCTTTTCTTTTGATGATTTTAAGTACCATTTCTTTTTCGTTATAATAGATGAAATATAGAAATATTCCAGATAATAGAATTCGTATTGTATAACTTTCTCTTACATAAGGAATATAAAATGAGATTGCTGAAAACAATATTGTAACTCCTAAATAAGTCATTATTTTATTGATATCATATGGGATTGGATATTTCTTTTGTCCCATTTTATAGGAAATAATCATCATACTTCCGTAAGCAGCGATAGTTGCAATGGCTGAACCATAATAACTAATTTTCGGAATTAATAAGTAATTTAAAATTAATGTAACTGCAGCCCCAATTATAGAAATGTATGCTCCAATTTTAGTCTTATCAATCAATTTATACCACACCGATAAATTAGTATAAATTCCTAAGAAAAAGTTAGCAATAACAATTAACGGCACCACTTTTATAGCATCCCAATAACTTGGATTTGGCACCAATGGTTGTTTTAATAAATCGAGAAAAGCAATAACAAAAAAACAAATGAATGATCCAAAAATTACGAAATACTTAGTAATTGTTGCATACGTTTGTTGCGCATTTTCATTGCTTGCATGGCTAAAGAAAAAAGGTTCAATTCCTAAAGTATAAGCTGTTCTAAACAAAACCATAAACATCCCAATTTTATAACATGCCGCATAAGCACCAATATCTTCCTTAGAAACATCAAGCCATTCTAATAAAATTTTATCAAAATGTTCATTGATTGCAAAGGCAATTCCAGCAACAAGAATTGGAAATCCATAACGCATCATTTTTTTCCAAAGGATCAAATCAAAACTCCATTTTACTCTGAAATAATTTGGCGAAAGCACTAAAAAGGTTACTAAACTCGCCATTAAACTAGAAACAAAAATATAACCAACCTCAAAATTCACTAAATATATTGTACTAAAAAAACTTGATGGATTTGATTTCGCAAGTTTTGGCAATAAATAAAGGAAAAACACATTCAATCCAAGATTAATCAATACGTTTCCTATTTTTATTATAGCATAGCTCATAGGTCTTTTTTCAGCACGAAGCTTAGAAAAAGGCACAATTACCAAAGCATCTAATGTTAATATCCAAATTGTGTATGTTACATATTGAACGTCAATATTTGACCAATCTGAAAGTGTTTTTCTATTGATTAATGCAATTCCCAAAAATGCAATAGACGTCCAAAAAAGTGAAATTGTAGTCGTAGAAACAACACTCTTCTTATTATCCTCACTATTGTAAAATCTAAAAAAAGCAGTCTCCATTCCGTACGATAAAATTACGTTGAAGAATACCAGCCAAGCAAAAACTATGGAAACATCTGCAAATTCCTGTTTAGGTAATTTATCAACATAAAATGGGTTAAGTAAAAAGCTAATCATACGTGGTAAAACCGTCGCTAAACCATAGATTACTGTTTGCTTAAAAAGATTTTTGTATAAACTCAAAATGATTTTTTTATGGTGTAAAAATAAGGTTTCAGATACAGATTTTCACTAATTAACACGAATTTAATACCTCACAAAATTTCATAAATTATATTATTTAATTTAAAAAGTTACTTGGTTTTGAGTTTCATTTGGCTCTGGAATATCTTGTTCTGTGAGTGTTTTTAATGTTTTTCTAGAAAATTTTTTTATTTTGATAATTCGGTTAGCATGATTTTGAACACATTTTTCAAAAATATTTCTTACTACACGAGCGTTACCAAAGCTATCGTCTTTCTTCTCGTGAAGCAATTCAAAAGTATCATTTAATTTTTCTTTTGCATCATCAGTAATTACAAAATCCGATTTCTTTGCAATTGATTCGAAAATCTGTAATAGTTCGGAAGGTGAAAAATGATCAAATTCAAAAAAACGATTAAATCTTGAACGCAAACCTGGGTTAGATTCTACAAAAATCTTCATCGGTTCAGTGTAACCTGCAACGACCAAAGCCAAATCATCACGATGGTCCTCCATACGTTTGATTAAAGTATTTACTGCTTCTGCGCCATAATCATTTCCTAGAGAATTTTGAGTTAAGGCATAAGCTTCGTCAATAAACAAAACACCACCAAGACTTTCTTCTACAACTGTATCAACTTTCAGAGCAGTTTGACCTACAAATCCGGCAATCATTCCTTCTCTGTCGGTTTCGATTAATTGTCCCTTAGAAAGAAATCCTAAATGCTTAAAAATTCTACTTAACAATCGCGCAACCGACGTTTTTCCCGTTCCTGGCGGACCAAGGAATACCGTGTGTAATGTAATTTCAGTTTTTTTTAATCCTTCGGAAGTTCGTTTCTTTTGGATTTCTAACAGGTTTATTAATTCGGAAACGTCTTTTTTTACGTTTTCCAAACCTATTAATTCGTTCAATTCTGCAAGAACTTTTTCTAAAGAATCGTCTTGTAGAAGTTGATTTTTATCTGAATGGGATTTTAAAAATTCTTTTGCAACTGCATTCTTTTCAAATGATTTATCAAATGAAAACTGTATAAATTTATAAAAATGCAACAGTACATTTTCTAATTGTGCGTTTTTATTTTCGGATAAAACGCTGATAAAATCACTTGAATTTACATTAGAAATTGTGTTTTCAACTTTCAGTTTTTCTAGGAAGTTTTTAAAATTTGGCGAAGCGACTAATTTATCAAATTCATTTAAATTTTTGACATCGGCAAAATGATTGTTGCGTAAAACATCATAATAATACGCCAAAGTAAATTGCGATATCTTAGTTTCTTTTTCGCCCAATTTTCTATAAACTGAAATACAATCAGAAAGAAAAAAATGTTCTGCTTTGAATAGTAATCCGTTTGCAGCATTTGATTTTACGAGCTCATTTATCTTTTGAATAAACGAATCATCAGCATTTAAAACTTTACAAATAGCCAAGATTGACAGCGTTTCTTGCTCTAATTGTTGGAAAAAAGATGTGGTAAAGCCCATATTGCATTGATGTTAAAAAAACCTACAAAGTCAAAAAAGACCTCGCAGGTTTTAGAATTTTATCAGTTTTTCAAATTACGAATTCATCATCTGAAGCGTAATTTCTTTGTACAGTTTATCGTGATCATCGCATTTTCCCTTCCAGCAAATTCCCATTTCACGTAAGTCGTATTTGGCAACAATACTTCCATAGGTTTGCTTTTTTCCACCAACTGTTGGATAACCAATTACGTAAATTGATTGTGCTAATTCAATAGCCAATTCAATATCGTGTGTAGAAAAAATAACAGTGTTATGATCGTGGGTGGAACTTAAAAGTTCGAATGATTTTTTTACTTCTTCAATATTTCCAATATCTAAACCTGAAAAAGGCTCGTCTAAAACTATTAATTTGTCTGATGAGAAAAGCTGTTCAATAATGGCTGTACGTTGTCGTTGTCCGCCAGAAAGTTCGTTTGGATATTTGTCTTTACACGTTTCTAATCCCCATTCTTTGATGTATTTATTGATCTTAGTTTCTTGTTCTTGTAAAGATAAAGTAGTTTTTCTTAAAGCAAATTTCAAGGTTTGAAGCACCGTTTTGTTACGAAACAAAGTATATTTTTGATCTACAAAGCCAATATCGCCTTCTCTTACAGGCTTGGCGGCATTTAGTTCACTACTTTCAAAATCTTTAATTAAAATCTTACCCGAGTTTGGATGAACCAATCCAGTTAATGCTTTGAAAAATGTAGATTTTCCGCGTCCAGACCTTCCAACAACAGCAATAACTTGTCCGGTGTTGTCATGTTTTGGTCTAACTACGTTTTTCTCAATTAAACTAACATCTTTAATAATTGTTACGCCGTCATACGCTACGCTAAGATTTTCAACGTACAAAAGTGTTTCTCTAAATTCGAATTCCATAGCGTTATATTTTTGAATATCTGAATACTGATTTTCTTAAAAAATTGATGAACCAATCTAATCCTAATCCTATCAAAAGAATGATGATCTGCAAGGCAATAATTCGACCGTGATTCATGAATTTATCAGAATTTTTAATTAAAAATCCCAAACCTCCAGAAGCAACTACAATTGATTCTACCGTTACAAGCATCATCCAAGTTATGGCTAAGTTTTGACGAATTACATCAATTACATAATCAATTCTTCCTAAAACTATTACTTGCCAAAGTACTTCCCAACGACTGCACTTTAGGGTTTTGGCATGGTCAAATTCTTCTTGCGGAATGTCTTTTATTACAGCGATTAAAGATGTAGTTAAGAATGTTGTTAAGAAAATTACCAATATCCAAACTTGCATATTTCTTGCATCATGCACCATTAATGTAATGTAGAATGATAATCCAGTGAAAGGCAAAAATCTAAATTTAGTTACAAATTCTGCTACAGGTTTCATCAACGGAATTGGCCAAGAATAAGCAAATAACAAAGCAATTATTGTTGCTATAATAATAGACAGAAAACAAAGTTTTAGCGATTGAAAAATATGAACTACCAAACCTTCTTTGTACAATTCTGAAAAACCAGTTAGCACTTGGCTTGGCGTTGGAAACAAGTGTTTGGTTCCGGCAGAACCCATAAACCAAATTGCAAATAATAATACAACCCAAGAAACTAAGATGATAGTTCGTTGCATTTTGGTTGTATTTTCAAAAGGTATAAAATATTTTAACATCAAAAAAAGAGTTAAAAAAAGCTACTTAAAATTATAAGCAGCTTTTAGTTATTGAATAAAAATTATTTTAAGAACGTAACTACAACTCGTCTGTTTTTAGCTTTTCCGCTAGCAGAATTGTTGTCAGAGACTGGTTCGTTTTGACCTTTTCCATCAATTAATTGGAAACGATTGGAAGGAATTCCTTTTTGTGTTAAATAATCCACAACCGCTTGTGCTCTATTTTTTGACAATGACACATTAGAATCTGGATTACCAACATTATCGGTATGACCCACAATTGTCAGTTTAGAATTTTCTGCCTGAATTAGCAAGTTGTAAATTCTCTCTAAATCTCTAGATGAATTACTTAAAACTTCGGCACTTCCTGAACTAAAATTAATTTGCCATTCGCCAGAAGCCATAACTTCAGTAGCTTTTGTAGAATAATCCGATTTATCAGCAGCAGAAGATTCGATGTCGTTTATGTTTTTTAAATAAAATAAATTTACTGCTTCATCATAAGAAGAAACTTTTCCAACATTTTCGTTAAATCCAAAAGGATTTAGTTCTGTTAAATACGTTCCAACTTGATTGTAAACCGCTTTATATCTGTTAACTCCGTCAGACAATCCGAAATATTGCATAGCATCGGCATAATTAAATACTTTTGATCCACCCATATTGTAAGTCAAACCATTTTTAGTTCCTTGTTGTCCTTTGAACATTTTGTACCAATATTCTGGAGTTTCAATTTTGTATGTTTCAGCGACCGCTTCGGAAGCTCTAACCTTCCAATCTTCATAATTTTTCATTTGATTAGAAGCCATCAAAGTAGACTTGAAAACATTAGAAAACACTTCT
Organism: Flavobacterium frigidum; assembly: GCF_048286735.1. Classification (GTDB taxonomy): domain Bacteria; phylum Bacteroidota; class Bacteroidia; order Flavobacteriales; family Flavobacteriaceae; genus Flavobacterium. The sequence continues at coordinate 128,243 of NZ_JBLVPU010000004.1, forward strand.
GGATTTTTAGCCGCCCATTCTTTTACACCAATAATTACGCAAGGCATTTGGTTGTTAAATTCTTTAGTAGAAACGATATCTACAAAACCGTTCAATTTATCAAAAACAGTTTTGTCACCTGGAGTCCAAGTTGCGCAACCATCGATTTTTCTGTTAACTGATTTTCCAGTTAATTTTCCGTTAGTAACTTCTTTTAAAGAAACGGTGAAACCTGCAGTTTGCGATTTGATTAATTCTTCAGCCGATTTCATGTAATCATCATTTTCTGATGGATAAATATTAACGGCATCAGCATCATAAGTTGTTGGATCTGGGTTTACTTTTAAACCGTTTGCAAAACAATAGTTTATTGTTGTAACCCAGTCACCATCACCAAGAACTGCTGAAATCACAGCTCCTTTCATCGATTTTGGATCTGATTTCCAATTTGGTGGTCCAATTAATTTATCTTCACCATAACTCATACCAATTGCTCCAAAAACTTGTAGGTGGTATTTGTCCTTTCCGTATTTTTCGTCCAATGATTTTTGAACAGAACTAATATAAAATGGTGCACCGTCACCCATAATCATTACAGCAGCAGCACTTTTATCTGAAGTTGGAAAAGCAGTACCGCCATCAAACTCTTCAATAAATTTCATTTGCATATTGCGTAATTCCGACAACCAGTCTTGTCGAATAATTTCTAGATTTACACCGTTTTTTTCCATCAACGAACCTTTAGTTGTTTTTGGTCCACCATTGGCAACGATAATTCCAGATTCGGCATTCCAAGCATAACCAGCGATTCTTAATACCGGTTTATCAGAAATTTCAGAAGAAATTTCTTTAGATGGCAATGCTATTTTTGCAGCGTTAGTAACGTTATTTACATCACTTGTGTTTAATTCTATTCCGTTTAATTGTTTAGAAACTGCGGTTTTTAAACCTGGTGAAATAAAATAAACTGCTGTTAATATTGCTCCAACTCCACCAAGAACAATTAAAAGTTCAGAAAAGGTGGTTAACTTAGTTGCTCGTAAAATTTTTCCCATTTGTATTTAAAAATTTGATTTGTTTTTGTTTTCAGTTAAAAAATATCTCCAAAACCACCACTGTTCACTTTGTCTTCTTTAGTGATTTTATAATTTGGACTTGTATATTTAGTAGAATCCGGAATAGTATTGTCACCAGTTTTAATTTGATCTGCCAATGAATCTAATCTAGAATACAGCTCGTCATTATCTACAGAATATTTAGAGGTTAACGCATCAATATCAATTAGGTTTTCTGATGTTCTAGCAATATCCAAAGCAATTGTTGATGTAACAACTTCTAGTGCATATTCTAATTCCCAATCTTTAGTGAACATCATTGCACTTTTGGCACTTTCTGTAGCTTCTTTAGCATTTTTAGCAAATTCGAATTCCTTTTTTAACATCACAACAGTTGCATCAAAATCGGCAATTTTAATATCAATTGCAGTTCCGGCAAGAGTTAATTTTCTGTCCATTTTACCAAGAACATTTGCTCTAACGCCATATTTTTGGATGAAACTTTTACTTTGCTCATATTGGTTTGAAATTCGATGCGAATCGGATAGTTTTCTAGCCAACTCACTTTGTAAAGCAACGTAATCGTCTGTATCTTTTGCCGCAGCACCATTAATTCGAACCATTTCATCCATTGCAGATTTAAGTTTCTCTGATTGACGTTGCAAACTCAAAACGTCTTCTTGAAATGATTTGGCTTCTTTTTCAGATTTTGTAGCTTCAATTTCCATTTCGTTTTTCAAACCTTTAAGCTTGGCTTTAGTATTTTTAAAAACTTCACGGTTTTTTACCATTTTCTGTTTTTGCTCTTCTAATTCATTAAACGGGTTACTTTGAATTAATGCTTTGTGCATATTTTTGGTCATAAAACGCAAACCTTTCATGATAACTGGAAACATCATCACTAAAAAAATTAGGAAAACTCCGGTTGCCGAAAGCGCGATGGCTTGACCAAGCATTGTGAATAATGGTGGAATAATGTATGTCCAGGTTAGGTAACCACCAACTCCTAAAAGTCCGAGAGCGAGAATCCAAAATATAGATTTTTCGCCTTTTTTTAATATGTTTGAACTTAATGCAATTTCACCTTTAGATTCGTCGAAGTGTTTAAGGATTGGAAGTTCTAAAAGCGTCGTTTTTTCTTGTGCAAATTTATCCATTGATTTTATAAGTATTGATTGATACCGGTTACAACTGTATTAATTGATTCTAATATTTTCTTTTTGGCTAAATCATTAGCTTCAATTTTCAAAGTAATTTCACTGAACTGTTCTTTATTTTTAAAATCTACTTTTTCTAAATCTGATTTTGCATTTTGCAAATCATTTTGAAGTTGTGCAATTCTAGTTTCTATATCAGAAATTGTTTTGGTTAAATTACTTTTTTCAGATGAAATGGCACTTTCTAAATCACGTTTTCTTGACGTTCCTGTTGCATCATATTTAGCATATACCTTTTCGATTTCGTCGGTATAATACTTGCTTTTTTCTAAAAGAAAGGATTTTGACAATTGCGGATTAATGGTTTTTCCCATAGTGAAGGCCATTTGATAGCTCTGCGGATTGGTTGCTCCAACAGAAATTACCGACTTGTACATTTCATAAAAGTCAAATCCAGTTTGATTTAATGATTCAAAACCCTTTTCATAAACTCCAAAAATTTCATTTAAGAAAGGGTTGTTGGTTGCGTTTTCGGTTGGTTGAAATGTGTTTGGACTTTCTGGAAATTTATTTACATCGGAAATTGGTGTATTTACTGTTTCTTTTTTTGAAGTATTCTCTGATTCTTCATTTACGAAAAGACTTTTCCAATTAAAATTTTCTTTTGCCATTTGGTAAGGTTTATTTTATATATGTGACGTTAAAGTTATACGAATGTAACATTAAAAAGTTACTAATTTTTGAATAAAAAATATTTGTAAGACAAATATCAAAATCAAGAAATTCCCTCTTCGTTTAATATTTTTAAGAAATGAAAACCTTTTGGCACGTATCCTTGATTGTAATAAAAACGGTGTGCAGTATAATTTCCTGTAAAAGCGTCTAAAACAATCATGGTACAACCGAGTTCTTTGGCTTTGGCATCAACATAATCCGTTAGCATTTTGCCAATTCCTTTTTTACGATGTTCTGGGTGTACAATAAAATTATCAATTTCTAAATACTTGCCAGACCAGAGTTTTGTTCCAGACCACAATCCGGAGAGTCCAACACATACATCACCTTCAAAAACAGCAATTTGCTTGTAGTTGTTTGGGATCATATCATCAAGGTAGGTATTGTATTTCTCTAAACTGAAATTGGTATACAAATATTGCATTACTGGGTATTGCGCCAGCATTTCTTGTTTAGTCGTAAGTTCTTTGAGTTGTAGTTCCATATTAGATTTTAATGGTGTAAAATTAGAAAAAAAGGAATGAGATTGCCAGTTATGATGGGGTGAATTTTTCAGAAATCTAATCGGAATTTTTGAAGTAAAAAAGTAATATATGGTGTAACATATAAAATCACAGCTTATAGCTTAAATTCATAGCTAAAATAATATTTGTTAAATATTTATTTCCAGATATTTAAAAATAAATATTCGTGGAATTCACGGAATTCCGACAACAAGTATTTGCATACACCACTATATAAAACTAGATTTACATAAATTAATTTATGAGAAAATTGGCATCTTTTTTGAACGTAAGAAAACCAATCTCACCGTTTATGAAAAAATTATTAATCTAGTGGACTTGCTGTTGTCAACTGTTGGGTTTACACAAAAATGAAAGCATAAACAAAATAACTACTTTAAGAGTTAAAATTTAAACGAAAATCGGATTGTGTCCTTGAAACCAACTCAAAGAAAATACTTAAACAAAAATAAAGATACCCTTAACTAACAATAACCTTATGAAATTTTCAGTTAAAATTTTAATCCCATTTTTCTTTATACTGTTTTTGTCTTGCGAAAAAGATGAAGAAACTAATAAGGTGGTAAAACAATCTATTGATCTTCAAATTGAGAATGAAAAATTCAAAATCGTAAATGAATCATTTGTCGTCAATGAAAATTGTAACACTATTTTCGTTTCACTCATTTATGATAAGGGAAAAAACGAACCTCATTTTATTTTTGAATTGTCGATAACAAAAAAAGGGATCCTTAGAAAAGTAAGTTATACTAGATTTGGCGAAAGTACTAGTCCATTTGGCACTCCCGATTTTAACCTTAAAGGACTATTTACTGTTGACAACTTTGTTTACGACGAGTCAAGCAAAAATCTCAGTTTTAATTTTTCTGGAGAATTAGTAAAAGTTGAGACAAATACTCCCTTGTTAGACGTTCCTCAAAAAAGAAAAGAAATTAATGGAAAAATCATGTCTAAGAAAGTAAAGGCAACAACATGTACCAGTTTTATTAGTAATTTACATTTTGAAACAAATAATCTAACTTTTGCTACTAACTTCAACGCTGGATCACATAATCCTAATTTACCAGCAAACCAGTATAATTTTTGGTTTTTTTCAGATAACGGATACCGAGTCATTATTAAATCAAAAGTAGATTTATGGAATATGGATAAAGGAACGTATACTTTTGACCAAAATACGTTAGAGAATAGAATTGATTTCGAGCAATACATTGGGATTTTTAGAGCTACTCAGTTATTAGGGATTCGTCCCCAAGATTGGAAAAAATTTCAAACATCGGGGAGTTATACCATTAAAGAACACGTTATTATTAACGGTGTAAAAGTTACTAGAGGTGAATTGGACTTGCAGGTTTATGATAATGGACAACTCTTGCATGCTGTTACTAAAGGAACTTTTGAAGTAACTGGATTCTAGCAACATTCTTCGTCTTAAAAACTTAACAAGGGTTTGACTTTATAGTTTAGCCCTTTTGTTTTTCTATAGTTTCTAAAGTTTCCATCAACTTTCAAAAAGGTATTATGGTTTCTTTTTACTAACTTTTTCAGCCAGTTGCATTGCGTTATAAGCATTTAATACTTTCCCCGATTTAGAGAGTTCAGAAAACTTAGCTTTTTTGCCTTCACCGCCAGGAATTAAAACCTCAATGTCGTAAGCCGTTCCTGATTCTAGAATAATTTGTTTCACTTCCTTAGCCGTAAGTTTAGGAAAATACGACCAAATTAAAGCCGCTGTTCCAGAAACCATAGGTGTTGCTAGTGAAGTTCCTGAATCATACGCATAGCTATTTCCAGCTGTAGTAGTATAAATTTTATCCCCAGGAGCAAATAAATCCACATTTTTTTTGCCGTAATTAGAAAAGGATGCTACTAAAGTACTGTCTAATTTTGAGGTAGTAGCTCCTACATTGATAAAGTTCTCTACAACTTCATCTGCAATTTGATAATCAACATCATTCGGATAATATGGATTTTTGTCCACATTAAAACTATTGTTTCCTGCGCTATGCACCAGTAATACATTATGTTGTTCAGCATATTTAAAAGCTTCCTTCACCCATTCTTTATTCAACGAGAATTCTTTACCAAAGGACATATTAATTACTTTTGCACCGTTGTCAACCGCATAACGAATTGCCATTGCAATATCTTTATCGTGTTCATCTCCCGATGGAGAAATACTCAAAGGCATTATTTTAACATTACTTGTTATTCCTTTAACTCCAATTCCGTTGTATCGGTTGGCTGCTATTATACCTGAAACTTTGGTGCTATGATTATCAATTGTTATACCTGATAAATTAGAACTAACATTGTTAGTACCATATAATGTGTCAAAAACGTGATCATTCAAATCAAAAAAGTACCTTTCATTGTATGATACATTTAAATTTCTATTAACAATAGAATCTATTTCTTCTTCGTTGCGCTTTATATCATCTATATTGAATTGTTTTTGCTCATAAGAAGCCATTACAATTTCAATCAATGCTCCTAAATCTTTGTCATTATCATCCCGTCTCTGCATGTAAGACTTATCATTAATTTTACGCTTTTTGTACATACTATCCAATTGTTGATAGGCGTAATTCTCTTTTGGAAAGTACTTTTTAAGACTATCTTTAGCGATTGGAAACTTTATAACATCTGCCTTTAATGATTTTAACCAGTTCTGGTAATACCTTTTTTCTTGATCTAGTTTTTTATTTGCTCTAATGTATTCTTCATAACTATTTAAATCTTTACTCGATACTTCTAATTTTTTGATTCTTTTGAATTGTTTTTCATACTCTCTTACTATGCGAACAAATTCAAAATTAGACCATACAGTACTACCTCTTTTTGTCCCTATAAAATTCCAACCATTTACATCATCAATAAATCCATTGCCATCATCGTCTATGCCGTTATTTGCAATTTCATTTGTGTTGATCCACATTTGATTTTGTAAATCTTCGTGTTTTAAATCAATTTTAGTATCAATAACTGCAACAATCATTTCATTAGTTTTTGGTATTCTTTTATTTTGTTTATACCATTTGTCTAAGGAAATACCTGGTAGGCCGTCTTGCAAGTAATCTTTCTGAAACCAATTATTTAATGAACTATCCTGCTTTATGGTGAATAAATTACTGCTTGTCGTGTTCTCTTGAGAAAAACAGCTTACAATATTTGCAATAATAACAAAACAAGTAAAATAATAAAGCGGCAATAATTTCATAATTAAGGTAATTTTAATGGTTCAAATGTATTAAAGTTGAACGATTCCTGTAAATAGAAATATAAAGTTGTTACTGGAATTCCGCGAATTACGATACCTAAAATTCTATTTACTTATTTTAAGACTGTTAACTAGCTCTAGTTTTACTCAACTCTTTGATAAAAAAGCTAGGCTTGATTTTATACTTTTTATAAAAAGCAGCCGAAAAGGCTTCTGCCGAATTAAAACCAAACTCACTTGCTAAGGAAGCTATGGTATAATTTTGCAAAACAGGTTGTGCTTGCAATTGCAAAACTGCTTCATTTACACGAAGCTCATTGATGTATTGTACAAACGTTTTTCCTTTTTGTTCATTAATAACTTTAGACAAATATTTAGTATTGGTGTTTAGTTGCAAAGCCAGTTTCTGAATAGAAATTGTGTTTTCTATAAAGCCTTTATCGTTTTCAAACACTGTTAATTTTTCCAGTAATTCAATTACAATTTCATTTGATAAGCTCTGTTGTACTTGGCTTTCTTTAGCATCAACTGTGGTTTGATGTGTTTTTAAAATAGTACTATTTTCTTCAATAGATATGGTTGGTTTCAGAATTGCTTCAAATCGATTTTGGTGTTGTTTTTTTAAGTAAAATTGGTAACCAATCAGACCAGCAACGCCCACAACTAAAACTACAATCCATATATAAGAAGCAGACTGCTTTTTTTCCATTGATTTTATTAAGGCTTCTTTCTCTGCAAATAAGTGCGGGGTATCATACTCATCACGCAAAACTTTACTCAGGTGTTTGTAATTTTTTTGCAGCACACTATCAATTTCCATGTAGGTTGTTAAGTATTTCAACTGCTTTTCTTTGTCTCCGATTTGTTTGTAGTACTCAATTAAATAGGAATAGCCTCCTACAAATTCTGGTGTGATTTTTTTTCTAATACGGTACATAGAATCCACTTTAATAAAATTTTGCACTGCACGTGATTTATAATCTAATCCTGCATACGATCTGCCCAGATAAAAATAAGATGCTAAAACATTTCCTGTATTTTTTACTTTAATTAAACCAGGTAATGCTTTATTGATACTATCTAGAGCAGCTCTAAAATTTCTTTTATCTACTTGATTGGCTCCTTCATTCAAAATAAACATCAGCTGAAATTCTTTATTTTTAGTGATCGTAGCTTCTTTGTAACCTAACTTATTATAAAAAGTAGTAGAATCTGAATGCTTTAAAGCCTTGTGGCAATCTGCTAATCCAAATATGGTATTTTGGTAATAATAAGAGTAGTAATCCCCTCGATAGTCTTTCGTTTTGTAATATTTATAGTTTTCATGGTACAATTGTAAGGCTTCCTCTACCTCTCCCATTTCCTCTGATTTTGTAGTTCCAATATAGTCACGAACCATATAATAATAATCAATATTAGTTTTCAAAGCCACTTTTTCAGCCAAGTTAAAATTAACTAGTGCTTCATCGAACTTTCTTTGCTTGACTAATAAATCTGCTTTTTCACAATAAGCTGCAGCAGGAAAAAATTTATTCGGTTCTATTTTTGAATATTTTATTACACTATCAAAATATTGAATGGCTTTGAGCGGTTGATCTTGATGATAAAGAATGGCGTATAAATAATAGCCTCTAGCTTTTCGAATTGCTTTGTTCTCTTTTGCAGCTTTAGTAATATAGACCTTAGCCCATGCTAATTGTTTTTTAACACTTCCTTCGTCTTTAAAATAATTATTATCAATAGTGTCGTACGACAATGAAGACTTATCATACACCGTTTGCGACCATAAAAAGAAAGGAAACAGCGCCGTAAGGACTATTTTTAAAAACTGCTGGTTCGTCATTGTTATTTGGTTTTATACAAAAGTACATTATGCAAATTAAAGTGCAGTAAAAAACTACATTTATAAGTTATTTGTATTGTATTGATTTTTAATATTTTAAAAATACTTGTTATCGGAATTCACGGAATTCCGATAACAAGTATTTGCACAACGTCTACCACTATCCTAGTTTTGACATCAGAAAAGAAAAGCAATAAAAATAAAAACGATAGTCAAATAATATAAGCTTTATCAAAAAAAGGGAATAATTCAGCTGGTACGTAACCCTTAAAAAAAATACAGAGCATGGAGTTTATAAAGCTACAATATCCATTAAAAAATGAGCATAAAAGTTCTCGAGAAACTTTTTTAAAAACAGGATTTTAAAAAAATTAAAAATCAATTTACAACCATTTTTAGATCAACTAAATAGTGCAAAAGTAAAAACTATAAAAGAACCGACTTTCACAGCATTTTTAATGCTTATTACTGTGGCGGCTGCGATAATTTCTGCTTGGGCCAATTTTATGGCTGGACTAATGAGAGCAATACCTAACAATCACTAACAAATGAAGCTTCCCACAAACTTTTATTTATTCTTTGGAATTTTCTTTACCTTAAACTTCATTTATTCCTTAATTGAAATCAGAGACACCTACGAATTATTCTCTTTTCCAGTAAGTATTTGGGTATACAGAGGCTATAGATTGTTTATTGCTGTAGTGTTTATAAAGCTATTTTTTAAAATGAGAGCCATCGATGTGACAAAACTAAATCAATAAATATAAGTTCTGACTTCAAGAACCTAAAACCTACAAAATTTGTTTGAAAAGTATATTTTTTCAGTTACTACTAGTATACTGAAGTTTAAAAGCCACATCTAATGAAATACTTCATTACTCAAACGTTACAAAATACAATTCTCATTGTGTACATTTTAATGATACGAAATTTTTTTAAAGATGAAAAAAACAACGACATCTACAAACTATTGGACTTAGAATGCATCTTTCTAATCCTCTTTTTTTCAGTAGCACTAGCAAGCTATGAAACATACAAAAAGAAGCGACCAGCTTCAAAAAAGGAGCTGAATCGCAAAACTTCATTTTAAGTCTATCCTAAATGAACCATACAGACTTTGTAGTTAACTTAAATTTTTTGCATTAAAATTCATACAGAAATAATTCATTTTACATATCTCACTAATCATAATAAAATGTCGTATAACTAATAATTAAAATACAGTAATAACAGAAAATAAAATCAAATTAAAATGTTTACACTGATACTTAAAATAATCACACAATACTTGGAAATAATAGTGAATTTTATTGCAGATGCTTTAGGCTGACGATAAATTTAGCTTAGTATTTACAAAACATTTAATAGTGATTTCAGTATAAAAATATGAACAAATACATGTACTTTTCGGTATGCTTTGCATTATTCTCTGCACTATCTTACGCCCAAAAAAAAGGTAAAATAGCATTACCTGAAATAGAAAAAGCAGTAAATACATGTCCCTGGAAAAAAAGCAAAACAAAACAAATATCTTGGTTAGAGGCAATAGATAAAAAACAAATTGACTCTATAATGGGAACGTACCAGATCAAAACAAGCACAAAAAAACCAATTAAAAAAAAATAGGAGTTACGAACATAAAAAAAGAGCCAACAGGTGTTGGCTCTTAGAATATATTTTGAATAAATACTATATTACCCGTTCAAAGCCTCAGCACCACCAACAATCTCTAAGATTTCGTTCGTAATCGAAGCTTGACGTGCTTTATTGTACGTTAATTTCAATTGATTTCTTAATTCTGTTGCGTTATCTGTTGCTTTATGCATAGCAGTCATACGAGCGCCGTGCTCTGATGCAAATGAATCACGAATACCTTTATACAGTTGTGTTTTTAATGATTTTGGAATCAAAGTCAACACGATTTCTTCTTTTGAAGGTTCAAAAATATAATCTCCTGTTGAAGCAGGTAAATCAGATTTTATAGGTGCCAATGGTAAAAATTGCTCCGTTTGAACGATTTGCGTTGCAGCATTTTTAAACTGGTTGTAGATCAACTCAATTTTATCATAGTCACCAGAAACGAATTTCTCCGTTAACAAATCAGCAATTTTCGCTACATTGTCAAAAGTAAGATCATCAAAAACAGTACTATGATTTGCAACTACAGACAGCGTTTTGCTTAAAACATCATTTCCTTTTTTACCTATGGCAAAAACATCTACTTGTTTTCCTGCATAAAACTCGGCACGGTTTTTAGCTTCTTTTATGGCATTTGTATTAAAAGCTCCAGCTAAACCTCTATTAGATGTTACTACAACTAATAATACCTTTTTAATGTCACGTTGTGTGGTATATTCTCCACCTGCATCACCTTCAAGGGTAGCAGAAAGATTTTGCAATAATTCCGTTAATTTTTCGGCATAAGGGCGCATTGCTGTGATCGCATCTTGTGCTTTCTTTAGCTTTGCTGCAGAAACCATTTTCATTGCCGATGTAATTTGCATCGTAGATGAAACGGAAGTAATTCTATTACGGATTTCCTTTAAATTTGCCATTTTATTCCCCTCCCCAACCCTCCCCGGAGGGGAGGGAGACCAAACGAGGGCACTTGTCTTATATTAATATTTATTTTTTACTACCTTATACACCTCCCCTTTGGGGAGGCCGGGTGGGGATTAGTTATATTTTGCTGATAATTCTTTTGCAACAGTTTCAATTACATCTGTAATTTCGTCTGTTAATTTTCCTGCTTTCAACGCATCAAGAGTAGCTCTGTGTTTGTTGTTCAAGAATTCTAAGAAATCTTTCTCAAATTCTCTAACTTTATTCACAGGAACATTTCTCAATAAGTTTTTAGAACCAGCATAGATAATTGCTACTTGATCTTCAACAGTATACGGATCATTCAAACCTTGTTTCAAGATCTCAACGTTTCTTTTTCCTTTTTCAATTACGTTTAAAGTAACGGCATCTAAATCTGAACCAAATTTAGCAAACGCTTCCAATTCACGGAATTGTGCTTGATCCAATTTCAAAGTACCTGCTACTTTTTTCATTGATTTAATTTGTGCATTTCCTCCAACACGAGATACCGAAATACCCACGTTAATCGCTGGACGAACCCCAGAGTTAAACAAATCTCCATCCAAGAAAATTTGACCATCTGTAATCGAAATTACGTTTGTTGGGATGTATGCCGAAACGTCACCAGCTTGAGTTTCAATAATTGGTAAAGCAGTCAATGAACCACCACCTTTTACAATAGATTTCAATGAATCTGGTAAATCGTTCATGTCTTTAGCAATTCCATCATCTGCAATTACTTTACAAGCACGCTCTAATAATCTACTGTGTAAGTAGAAAACGTCTCCAGGATATGCTTCACGTCCCGGTGGTCTTCTTAATAAAAGAGAAACTTCACGGTAGGCAACAGCTTGTTTAGATAAATCATCATAAACAATTAAAGCTGGACGACCTGAATCTCTAAAATATTCACCAATTGCAGCACCTGCGAAAGGAGCATATACTTGCATTGGAGCTGGATCAGAAGCATTAGCAGCAACAATAATAGTGTATGCCATTGCTCCTTTTTCTTCTAACATTTTTGCAATTCCTGCTACAGTTGACGCTTTTTGTCCAATTGCAACATATATACAGAATACTGGTTTCCCAGCATCATAAAATTCTTTTTGATTTAAGATCGTATCGATACAAACAGTTGATTTACCTGTTTGACGGTCACCAATAACTAGCTCACGTTGTCCACGACCTACTGGAATCATTGCATCTACTGCTTTGATACCTGTTTGTAATGGCTCAGTAACTGGTTGACGGAAGATAACTCCAGGAGCTTTTCTTTCTAAAGGCATCTCGTATAAATCTCCACCAATTGGCCCTTTTCCATCAATTGGAAAACCAAGAGTGTTTACTACACGACCTACCATTTGTTCTCCTACTTTAAGAGAAGCAATACGTTGTGTTCTTTTTGCAGTTGAACCTTCTTTGATTCCTGTAGATGGTCCTAAAAGTACCACACCAACATTATCTTCTTCAAGATTCAAAACAATAGCTTCTAAACCATTGTCAAACTCTACTAACTCTCCATATTGAACGTTAGAAAGCCCGTAAATACGAGCAATACCATCTCCAACTTGAAGTACGGTTCCTACTTCCTCTAGTGTAGCACCAGATTCAAAACCTTCTACTTGCTTTCTTAATATTGCTGAAATTTCAGCAGGTTTAATTTCCGCCATCTTATTTTATGATTTAAACACTTAAATGTGCAATAAACTAATTACTTAACTCTCTTTTTAATACTTGTAATCTGTTGGCTACTGAAGCATTGTATTGCTTGTCTCCTATTCTAAGGATAAATCCACCTATGATGGCTTCATCTACTATATTTTCTATTGTGATTTTTTTATCCGAAAGAGTAGCAATTTTAGCCAAAACTTGTGCTTCTAATGCTACATCCATAGGGATTGCTGTAGTAACTTGAGCTACTTCAACACCATTCATAATGTCAGATAATTTACTGTACTCTCCCGCAATTGCTTCTAGAATTTCGAATCTTTTGTTTTCGAATAACAAATGAAACAATCCTTGCGTTACGCCATTGATACCTGCAAAAACTTCTAACAGTGCTTGCTCTTTTACTTCGACTTTAGTAGTTGGATTTTGAATAAAAGTACTCAATTCCAAATTACCATTTATCGTTGAAGCTATAGTTTTCATATCGTTATTTACAACTTCGGCAACACCTTTTGAGTTTGCTAAGTCTAGAATTGCTTTTGCATAACGAATTGCTGCTCTTGTACTTGCCATAATTGTTAGTTTAACTTTACGTCACCTAACATTTTCTCAACTAATTTAGTTTGAGCTTCTTTGTTAGATAATTCGTCTTTCAATATTTTTTCTGCAATGCTTAATGATAAAGTTGAAACTTGTAATTTCAATTCTGCCATTGCTGCGTTTTTTTCGCTTTCAATTGCTGCTTTTGCCTGTTCAATCATTTTTAATCCTTGAACTTGCGCTTCATTTTTAGCATCAGCAACCATTTTTTCTTTCATTTCACGAGCTTCTTTAAGCATGTTATCACGCTCTAATCTTGCTTCTTGTAAAATACGTTGGTTGTCAGCTTGAAGATTTTGCATTTCATTTCTAGCATTTTCAGCAGAAAGTAATGCGTTTTTAATTCCTTCTTCTCTATCATTTACTGCATCAAGAATTGGTTTCCAAGCGAATTTTTTTAGTAAAAGGATTAATCCAACAAACAAAACTGTTTGCATGATAAATAAACCAAATGAAAATTGACCTAATAATTCTTCCATTATATATATTGTTTAATTTTAATTTTCAATTTAAACAATTGTTGCAACCAACCGTTGCAACAATTGTCTTTTTTAAATTATTTTACTGCGAATAACGCTGCAAAACCAATTCCTTCAATAAGTGCAGCTGCGATAAGCATTGCAGTTTGAATTTTTCCAGAAGCTTCTGGTTGACGTGCAATAGCATCCATCGCTGATCCACCAATTCTACCAATACCTAAACCAGCACCGATAACAATTAATCCAGCTCCTACAAGGTTAAGAGTTCCTTCCATAATGTATATATATTTAATTAAACATTCAATTTATCTTGCCAGCCCGTATGCTGGTCCTCACACAAAATGTCCGAAGGACATTTTTAATGATGCTCCGCTCCTTCGTGATGATGCTCTTCTTTAGCTGCGCCGAAATATAATGCAGTTAACATAGTGAAAATATAAGCTTGCAATAAAGCAACTAATATTTCTAATATTGATAACACAAAAGCCAACACAAAAGATAATGGGCTTCCGATTGGACTATTAAAAGTATACATTAATGCAATAATACTCATTAAAACTACGTGACCCGCTAACATATTAGCATACAAACGAATCATTAATGAAAATGGTTTAATAATCGTTCCTAAAAACTCAATAGGCGCCAATATAATTTTCATTGGAACTGGCACACCTGGCATCCAGAAAATGTGACCCCAATAGTTACCATTAGCAGTAAAAGTTGTTATTAAGTATGTAATAATCGCTAAAGCTGCAGTAATTGCAATATTTCCTGTAACGTTAACCCCAAGTGGCGTTAAACCGAACATATTCAAGAACCAAATAAAGAAAAATACAGTCAATAAGTGACTCATGTATTTTTTATAATGCTTTTCTCCAATATTAGGAATTGCAATTTCATCTCTAATATATAAAACTAAAGGCTCAAAAAATCTTCCAACTCCAGTAGCAATACCTCCATTTTTACCATAAGATTTACCAAGATTTCTAAAAATTACAAGCATTAATAAAGCAACGATTAAAATCATCACGATACTTTTAGTCATTGAGAAATCGATTGGTTTTGTATTTGTAGTATGATGCTTTTCATCAACATTAAAAGTTCCTTTTGCACCTGTATTATAAATCATACCGTTATGATGATTTATTGCAAAGTATTTTCCATTTGATTCAACAACTGCTTCACCGTGGTTAAATTTAGATGACATAAAGAAATGCAATCCATCTTCCCATAAGATTACTGGCAAAGGAAAACCAATATGTTTTTCATGACCTGATTCTTTTCCATAAGAAAATAAATGAAAATCATGTGAATCCAATAAGTGATGTTGTATGAATTCAGCTCTTTCTTCGGCTGCTAAATCTTCTTTAGAAACTACTTCTTTTGTTGTCGTGGCTGTTTCAGTGACAACTTTAGCTGAATCTGAAACTAAGTGAACTGATTCAGCGTGTACTTTTGTACTATCTGAAACGATATTTGCAAAACTAAATAATGGAAGACCTGCAGTTAATGCTATCAATATAAATCTAAGTGGATGCTTTGAAATTACCATATATAAAATACTATAATACTAGGTTTGTAAATTTGGTGCAAATGTACATCTTTTATTAATATTCAAAAGAATATAAAAATTTATTTTTGGCAGATTTACACCTTGAATTCGATATTTATTGCTTTTCGTTTAGTATCCGTATCGTTAAAACGGTTTCAATTGCTAAAAAGAGAATAAACATCATAAAAAAATTCTTTTTCTCTATTGCATTGTTTTCAGTGGCAATCTGCAATATAGGCTTTAAAATCAGATAACAAACAATCATTTTAATGCTTGTACTCAAAAGAAATGACATCCCTACATTATCAAAACTGCGCTCCTTGACTTTTAGCAACACCACAAATACTATGATCGACAAAACTAGAAATATTAAATAAAGTGTCTCTATCGAATAATAAAAAGTAGCATCATTAATACCTAGTAGATAAAATGCAATCCGGTGCAGCACATAAGCCAATCCTACAAGTGTAAATAATGATAAAAGCGGTTTGTAATTTTTTATATTCATTTTTATATTTTTTGCCGTAACGGCATAAAGGCGCAACATCATTTCTACTACTAAAGCATCGCAACGTTTGCAGCTGTTGTTTTGATGTTTATTAAAAGAAATTACTGCGTTTTATTCATTTCATTTACCTGACGAATCACATTGTACAAAGCCAAGGCAACGCCTACTAAAACTAAAATTTTATTGTAATATACTCTTGGATGGGGATGATTTTCATCTAACCAATTTCCGAGATAGGAAAACGCAAAGATAATGGCTCCCATCTGAATCGGAATATTAATCAGCGCTAACCATTTATTCGCTCTTTTTTTCTGGTTGTTGTCCATCGTTTAGGATGCTGTTTTTTATATTATTCATGGTACACGAAGCACTAAAATCGGCACCTGGCTCCACTGAAAGTTTGCCTACCCTAACGGTTCCTTGAATGCTGGCTTTTGATTTTATACTGAGTAACTCAGCAACCTCAATTGTTCCTTCAAATTCGCCTTCAATATCAGCGTTCTTGCACACAATATCACCCACAACACTTCCGGCTGGACCAATTACAATTTTTCCGGGTGACTGAAAATTACCAATTAATTTTCCGTCTAATCTAAAATCAGCTTGTGAAATAATATCGCCTTTTATAGTAGTTCCTTCGACAATTCTATTGGTTTTTCCCAACAAATCTGTGTAGGGTTTTTGCTTTTTATCAAACATATTTATTGGTTTTTTGAGGCTAAATAAAGATCTAAGTTTTTCTTGATCTGAATGACTTTGTAGTTCTCTCCAGATATCACAATTGCAGGATCGCTTAGTTTGTATTTTGCATTGTCTTTTAATACAAATACAATATCCTTAGCATAAACCTCTGATTTTATTCCGTGAATAGTGATAAAATTTTCTTTTTCGGAATAAATATCATAGGAATAGGATAGTATTTGAAGGTCTTGTGCTGCAATAAACAGTTTGATTTTTTCCTCTAATGCTTTTGTGTTTTTATCGTCTTTTGCTCCTACTTTGTATAAAATTTTCCATTTACTGGAGTCTGTTGTACTCAATTCCATTTTTTCTAAAAATGGAATTTGATTCGTTACAATTTCTTGTGCATTTTTCCCTTCTTCACTGTTGGGATAGGTATCAGCTACTTGTTGCAATGCGTTTTTATAAGCGGATAATCCTTTTAATTTTCCGAGAGTGTTTGCTTTAAGCAATTCGAATTTAGACACAATTTCGTCTCCTGAAAACTGAATAATCAAAGCATCTGAATTTTCTAAAACAGTAACAAATTGCTCTTGCTCGTATAATTTATACCATTTGGTGTAGGTACTTTCAGGTGTTTCAGTAAGACTAGCAGCATTTGCGGTAGTATTATTCATGATTTGTGCATAACGCGATTCAGGATATTCTGCCGATATTCTTTTTTTCATCGCTTCGGCTTTGGTTGCATCTGTAATTTGATATAATTTATACAAGTTGTACAACGCTGGGAGCACTAGTTTTTCTTCTGGTTTGTTGTTTAATAATTGTTCTAGTTTGGCAATAGCCAAGTCATTTTCCTTGAACTTTTCTTTATAAATAATCCCTAATTGGTAATATGCAAAATTGCGTTCTTTGGCTATAATGTCAAGTTCAGCTTGTGCAACTGGAAGTTGTTTCAAATAAAAATCGGTGGTGTATTGTTCTACAAATTTTTCAGTTTTTGTAGCGTCTACAAGCGTCTCTCCTCCATCGGTTAGCGAATCTGAAGCTACTGTATTTAGAGCGCTAGTTGGTATTCTCCAGTTACCTTTTGGCGATCTGTCACCCCATATTTTTTTGAATTCTAATTTTCCAAAAGCTACGGTGGTTGGATTATAAAAATAAAAAACACTACCTGCTTGTTGCGAGGAAACATTAGGGATAGCCGGCGGCATCAACGCAGCTATTTTGGCAGGTTTTCCTGGCTGCTGATTAGAAGCTGGATCAATAGAACTGATCGAACTGTTCCTTTCTATGTTTTCTTGTTTTTGTTTTTGCTTTTCCTCAAGAACTCTCTTGATTTCATCTGCGGCCTTTAATTTGACAATATATTTTTCAAAAAAGGTGATCTTGTCACTGTTATTCATGGCAACTACATTCAAAATACTGTCATTTCGTTTGGCAAGAGCCTCATACAAAATTACTTCATCGAGATTGTTTCTAATTTTTTGAATTTTATTATGCTCTCTCGATTTGTTGTCCAGCCTTACTAATGTGCTGTCGTAATATTTTGCAGCAGCAGGATAGGCAGCATTTCTAAAATACATATTTCCTAAATTTTGGTAATTTGAAGCGATCAAATAGGAATCTTTTGAATTTGTTTTTAGGGACAAATTATAAAAATCTACTGCTTTTTTCGAATCATTTTTCTGATCATAAAAAACGGCCATTTGATAAAAAATTAAATCTTTATACGGGCGGTTTTCTCTGTCTTTTATTAATTTATCAAATGTTTTTGTAAAAGAATTGAAATCACCGTTTTGATAATCAAACAATTCTGCTTTTTTAGCATGCGCCTGAATGACAAATTTTCGATCCGCTTTTCGGTTCATGTCAATCACTGATTGATAGGCAGTCACAGCGCTATCCTTGTACCCTAATTGTTGATACAATTGTCCCAAAATGAAACGATATCTCGCTCTTTCTTGATTGATCTTTGTGAAATCTATGGCCAATTTTAGTTTAGCAACGGCGCTGTCTTTTTCTTCTAAGTTTAAAAAAGACTCAGATAACAGTGCATTCGCATTTGCAAAAACCTGATTTTTTACCTCGTGATCTTCTAATAATTTACTGATGTTTTTTATCACCAAAGCATCGTTACCCAAACGCATGTTTGTTTTTTCGCGCCAAATTTTGGCTTCGTAAATTTTACTGCTGTTGGGATATTTGTACAAAATGTAGTTGAAGGCATCGAGTGCGGGAATAAATCGCTGATCGTAATACCTAGATTTACCTAACATGAGATACGCCTCGTCTATTTGAAAGTTTTTCTCTCTTCCGCCAATATTCATACTATGTTTCTGAATGGCTTTAGTCGCTTTGGCTTCGGCCAATTCAAAATTGGTGTTTTTAGGTTTAGTTGTAGTGGTGAAGTCCTCTACGATTTCCATTTTTTCTATTGGCAGTCGTTTCCAGAAATTGTCATCAGAATTTGCTTTTATTTCCTTAACGCCTTTGTCTAAACCTACTTGTCCGTTGTATAGTATGTTGTACTTTGTACTCAAAGCATGGGAATTTCGAGCCAGAAAAGTATCTTTCTTAGTAGAACAGGCTACTAAAAAAATGAAAAAAAGGAAGAAAAATAATGATTTAAGTAGGTTGACTTTCAATGGAAAACGTTTTTATCAATTAACTTTTAAATACGGTTTTTAGTATATTGACTGGTAAAAATACGTTTCTTTTTGGTATCGTGAAAATTATCGAGGTTTATTTGAGTCTTTCGAGCGCATGAGGGATGGAAGCGGCATCCTTTATTTTCTTTCTTTAAGAAAATAAAGATACAGCGTACAGCCCGACCCGAAGTTGCGAGGAGGAACGACGAAGCAATGACGCAGGGTCATGCCCAAAACAAACTTCTGGGTAG
The DNA here is from genome assembly GCF_048286735.1 of Flavobacterium frigidum. Classification (GTDB taxonomy): domain Bacteria; phylum Bacteroidota; class Bacteroidia; order Flavobacteriales; family Flavobacteriaceae; genus Flavobacterium. The sequence continues at coordinate 147,729 of NZ_JBLVPU010000004.1, forward strand.
AAAATCTAAAAAGAAACCGCAAATTCACTACTTACACACTACTAAAGTTTATAATTAGCGAATTTGCGGTTGCCATATTTAATATTTAAACCGCAAAAAACAATTCTAGTTCTTTTAAAGTTTCTGGTGAAGTTTGAATATCCTTGACCACTTCGCCTTTATGCATGGCTACAATCCTGTCGCTTACCTCAACGGTGTGCTGCAAATCGTGGCTAGAAACGAGTACGGTAACCTCCGGATTATCCGCTAAATCCTTGATGATTTTTTTTAAGCGGAATTGGGTTGTTGGGTCTAAATTAGCAAACGGTTCGTCTAGAATAATAACTTCTGGATTCCCAATTAAAGTGGCGATGATACCGACTTTTTTCTGGTTTCCTTTGGACAAATCGCGTAAATATTTTTTGTTTTTTAGGATTTCTCCGTTGAAAAATTCTTCGTGCGTGGCCAATAAGGCATCAACATCGGCTTTGTTTTGACCGCGTAAATCACCTATGAAATAAAAATATTCTTCGGGTGTCAAATACCCAATCAGGAAACTTTCGTCTAGGAACGATGCGGTGAAGGGTTTCCATGCTTCGCTGGTATTTACTTGTACGCCGTTGTTGACAATGTTTCCCGTTGATGGCTGAATTAGATCCAGTAAAAGGCTGAAAAAAGTAGTTTTTCCTGCACCGTTATTGCCTACTAAGCCAAAGCTTTCGCCTTTTTTAATTTCTAAAGTATCTATTTTTAATACGGTTGTTCCGTTGTATGTTTTTGAAAGATTGTTTACTTGTATCATTTTTTGAAGTTTAATCGTTAAACTGGTTATTTGGTTATTTAAATCAAAAGCTTTTGAAAAATTGAAAATGTTTTTTTTAAACCATTAAGAGATTAAGAAAAATTAAGGTCTATTGAATCGTTCTATTTTAATCGTTTTCATTTTGAAAGTCTAAATAGGACTTAAAGCGTTTGTCTTGATGATTACTCTAAATGTTATTTATCCTTTTTGTTTGTACGCCGCAATGGTCGCGTATTTCTCTGATTTATAGATTTTTTCAATCAAGGAGAATGCTTTTTCTTTGAAGGCAAATCCAATTACTCCTATCCCTGCTACTAGCACTAAGCCTATGTTTGGGTTTCCAAATTTTGAACCCAACCAATACAGAAAAACTGGTAATCCTAATTGCGGTATGGAGATGAGCATGGTTTTTACATTAAACGCTTTTTTGTCACCAAAGGCACCTTTTCCAGAACTCAAATCGATGGGTGTTTTTGTGTACGCGCCACCTAATAAAACCAAATGAGAATTGACTCCAATGTTATAAATGGCACCCACAATGATGGTCAAATACACCTGTACCCCAAAGTAAAGATAGAAGGAAGCAATGGTTGTAGTAACAATTGTAGCGATAACCATGAGCCACCATTTTGAACTCAAGTAGCCTTTGTACGGAATATTTTGTGTCATCATGAGTTGGTAATACGAACTATCCCAACTTGGTACAAATTGTCCGAAAGTGATTAAGAATCCACCGGAAACTATAATCCCACCCAAAATTTGCATTGCAGGACTGCTGTACATAGGAATTCTATTGGTAAAGAAAAGCAAACCGTAAACAAGAAACATAACGCTAAGTCCAACCGTAGTTTTAGAACGTTTGTTTCGTTTGATTAATTTAATGTCGTTTTTCAAGAAGGTTCCTATGGTTCCAAATTGGTTCAACCAAGTCAAGTCCTCTGTTTTAGCAACATCATGTTTACTGGACAATCCCGCATCCAGATATAAATTCTTTTTGAAATACTGGAAAGTAACAATATACAAACCAACAAGTGCCATAACTGGTATTGCAAAAGCCCAATACGTATTGAAAATGGCATTGAAAAATGGCGCAGTATAATCGGTAACATTAAAAAATCCGTAATAGTGTAAGCCCGCTAAAACAGCAGCTATTGCTAGGAAAATACCAAATAAATTGTCTTTGTTACTTAAAATAATATTAATGAAGTTATTGATGTACAACAGTGAATACAAGGCTAGAAACCAAAGCACAACAGATAAAATGTCATACCCTTCGATCAGCAATACTACGCAAAATGGAATTAGAAAAAAACCATGAACGAGATTAAAGAAAGATAAAATGGTTTTTCCCAAAGAGAAATGTACAATTGTCGCTTTTTTAATTGGGAAAACTAGCATGGGACGAATGTTCAGCACCGGAATTTTTTGCAGTAGCAATCGGATGATTAAATCGATTAATACGTAATAAATCATAAATTTATTTACTGTAGCAATTGGGTCTAAATTTTCTTTCTTTAAAATGTAAAAAACACCTATTCCTAATGCTAAGAAAATCAGAATAAAATAAATGGCAACAAAACCCATCAGGATTTTTAAAGCTAAATTAGTGGCAAACGATGCCGATCTAATAAATGCTTTCCATTCGAGATAGAGGAATTTTTGAATCATAATATGGTTATTTGGTTTGCTAGTAAGTAACTCAAAGTGGGAAAACGTTACACGTTTTCTAATTTATATTCGGGATAGGTAGCTTCTAGGTATTGTGTGGCTTTGGAGGGGATTATTTTGAAAATGATGAAAAGAAATAGGCTAAATGATACTAAAAAGAAGCTCAGCCCCAATATCTCGTAATCATTTATTAGATATTCTTCGGGATGATTAAAGATATGTATCATCGTATTGAAAGGGATAGTAATAATTGCCGAAATACTTCCGTAATTGTGGATAACCTCCTCAAATAACCAAAGTTTCTCTCCGCTTTTTTTTCTGTTTTTGGTGGTTTTGTGATTTTTGTACAATTCATAAAACATAGTGATGAACAATAAAAGGTATGTTCCCATGAAAATATATTCCCTATAAACACTAAACTTTAAAACAATAAATAAAGCTAAAGTCATGGCTGTTGTCAGTACAATTTTAGGGATACTGAAAAAATCTTTGAAATACTGCCAAACAATTTTGTAGTACTTTTTGTTTAGCACCGCTCGTCGTTTTTCAAGTACGTCCATAAAACCAAAAACTCCAAACTTTTTAAACTCGATATTTAAAGCATCGTCAAAAGTAAGTTTTGGACTCAGTTCTATTTGCGCTTCAATGGCATTCGCAAGATGATCTACAAGCTCTGATTGCAAGTCGTAATATTCTACATAATGCTGTCGGGTAAAAAGGTAGAGTTGGTCTATTTGTTGGGTGGTTAATTTCATATTCTATTTTGCTATTCTTGAAAGTTATTTGTCATTTACTATTTTCCTGCTTTTTTCTCTCTATTTTGTCATGCTGAGGAACGAAGCATCTCTATATTGCTACGTAAACAAGTCGTTCAAAAAATTCAACTCCGGATTAATTGATTTTATTAGTGTAATTTTCTTGTCTTTCTTCCATCCTTTAATCTCTTTTTCTTTGGCAATTGCTAGTTTTATCGACGTAAATTTTTCGAAATACAACAAAAAATGAACGTTATATTTGGCGGTAAACGAATTCGGATTTAAGGATTCTATGTGCTGCTGTAGTCGAATTTTTAAATTATTTGTAACTCCGGTGTACAAAACGGTTTTCGCTTTATTGGTTAAAATGTAAACATAGTAAGTATGATAACCTTCTTGATATTCCATCATGTTTTTAGATTTAAAATGAAGTTCCAGTTTGTATAGATGCTTCGTTCCTCAGCATTATGAGTAATTTCAATAGCTAAATTCTTTACGAGTCTTTTATATGCGTTGGCTAAATGAATTGTGAGCAACTTGTAGAGATGCTTCGTTCCTCAGCATGAAAAATTTGTGGGTTGATAATCTGAGTTAGGTGGTTAGTTTCATAAAATTAATTCAGTTGGTATTGTTTTTTAATTTTCGCTACAATTTTAGTGTTAATATGTAAACCCGTGATACTAAATAAAATACCTAAAACCCAAAAACAAATAAATGGTATCACTAATAGATGATTCTGTTGGATTTCCTCCTTGAAATTATTGGAGAAGTCAATTCCACATTGAGGAAAAATTATCACACTAACATAAAAATTCTGACTGTTAATTGCTAAAAAACGTTTGCCATTTATTTTTTGGTTTTTTATCCAACTGTACATAAATGGAATCGATAACGCTAGAAGCAACAGATTTAAACGAAAAATAAATTCATGCGGTTCTTCGAAGTAAAAAGATACTTGATAAGCTAGAAATCCCAACAGAATGCTTCCAAAAATTTTAGGGAACTTCAAATACTCAGTTATCATTTTTCGTTGAATTCGATTGTATTCTTTTCGAAGAATCGCAATTCTTTCTTTTTCTATGGCTTTAAAACCATTCCGTCCAAAACGATTCTCAGCATACTGTTTCACTTGATGAAAGGTCAATTCTGGATCTTTCTCCCAAATTTCTTCCATACTATTTACCATGTGATCCGTAAGCTCCACTTGCAATTCATACCATTTAATATCAAAGGAGTTGACATAATTGGCGACGTATTCTATTTGTTCGACAGTTAATTTCATCTTCAAAAAATTAAAATTCTAAACTAGGTTTTGGGTTCACTAAACTCTGCATGTTTCTGATGAAATCTTCTAACTCTGAGAGTCGGTTTACGGTTTCAGTGGTTCCTTTCTCAGTGAGTTTGTAGTATTTACGCATGCGGTTGTCTACTTTCTCCATTTCTACATCCAGAATTCCTTCGGCCTCGAGTTTGTGAAGCGCAGGATACAAAGCGCCTTCGGTAATGTTAAGCTCGCCTAGCGTTATGGCTTTTACTTTTTGTGTGATTTCATAACCGTACATCTTGCCATTTTCCTCCAGCAATTTCATGATTATGGTGTTCAAACTACCCTTGTATAATTGTGAATTTTTCATTTCAATCCTATTTTGAAAAACAAATATACATAAGATTCTTATACATAACACTTCTAGGTATGTAAATTTTTCAAACGCTTTAATTTAAGAAACCTATTGACTTTGTATATTTGTAAAAAATATAATCACATGTCATCCTTTTTAAAACTTATCATAAAAGAAGTAAAACCCGAAACCAAAGACGCGGTTTCCATACTTTTTAATGTTCCTCAAGAACTAAAAGCAAACTATGCTTTTATTGCTGGACAATACTTGAACTTAAAATTAACTCTCGACGGTCAAGAAATTCGCCGTGCCTATTCTATTTGCTCATCGCCTGATAGTGGTGAATTACGTATTGCAGTAAAAGCAGTACCTAGTGGTGCTTTTTCTCAGTTTGCCAAAACAAAACTTAAAGCGGGAGATGTACTTGAAGTAGGAACGCCAGAGGGAAAATTTACCTTTGAACCTCAGGCTGAACGCCAAAAAAACTATGCGGCATTTGCAGCTGGAAGCGGAATTACACCCGTGATGTCTATCCTTAAATCCGTATTGAAAAACGAACCAAAGAGTTCCTTTGTATTGGTTTACGGGAACAAAACACCCGAAGAAACCATCTTTCACCAAGAATTACACGATTTGCAACTACAATATGTAGGACGCCTATTTGTACATTATGTTTTCAGTCAAGCCAAAGTAGAGCCTGCTTTGTTTGGTCGCATCGAAAAATCGACCGTGAATTTTGTTTTAAATAACAAACACAAAGAGCTTGACTTTGATAAGTTCTATTTGTGTGGACCCGAGGAAATGATCAATATTGTTTCCGGTGTTTTAAAAGAACATAACGTCAAGGAATCAAATATTAAATTCGAATTATTTGCTTCTTCTACCAAAGAAAACGCAATCGAAAAATCATTAGGCGGCCATTCAAAAATCACCATCATGGTAGATGACGAGGAAACAACTTTTGAAATGTCACAAAAACAAACCGTTCTTGACGCAGCCTTAAAACAAGGTATTGATGCGCCATATTCCTGCCAAGGCGGAATTTGCAGCAGCTGCCTAGCACGTGTTACTTCTGGAACAGCTGAAATGTCTAAAAATTCCATTCTTACCGATAAAGAAATTGCCGATGGTTTGATTCTGACTTGTCAAGCGCATCCAACATCAGAAAGTATTTATGTAGATTATGATGATGTTTAAACGATAAATATCTAAAACTAAAAAATTCCAAATTCCAACCTTAAAAGTTGGGATTTGGAATTTTTTAATTTTAGATATTTCTAAAATCTGGTCATTTCATTACAAAAAAGCATTCCAAAAAAACAGGTTTTTTTGTCTTTTATTCTCTTCCTTGTCTTCCCCGTACGTATACCAGTCTTTTGTTTTTTCTTCAATAAAAGTTTTTAGGCCCATTAAATCGTACGTTTTTTTGGCAATTGTCGGTTTTATTACCGCAGTGTCACTGATTTTTACATCTATTTTAGTCGCCATAAACGAAGTATACAGTCTTGGAATAGAAAGTCCTAAAATCATGCCCGGTAAGCCATTTATAGAGCATGGACCGCCAGAGATAATAATGTCATCCGTGTAAAAAGCAAATACATAGACGTCATCATAAATTTTACCTACGGCTTTGCGGCAATTGTAGCCCGCTATTTCTCGGTGTTCATTTGTTATTTTCCACTGTATATTTGGTATGCTATCTTCCACTACAAAATTAGTTCCTACAATTTGTTTTTGCATGTTCATTTTGTTCGTAGTAAAATCAAAATACCAAGCGTCTTCTTCGTCTGCCTCTTTTTGTTGTTTTGGTATTCTGGTTTTTGGACTCCATCTATCAAATTTGTAAATGCTTTTATTGTTTTCAAAGCTATAGGTGTAATAGGATATTTTCAAGTCAGACATATTGTCTTTTATCATCTCATCCCAACTGTCATTACTCATCGTTTTTTTTAGATTAGTACTAACTTCGTATTCAATTACTGCCTTGTTTACAAATTGCTGCGCAAAACTGCTGGTAGCGCACAATGTTATGGCGAAATAAAAATATAGTGTTTTCATGAGTCTTAATGTTTTTGTATATTAAATCAAATTGGATTATAGAGTGCTCTTAAAAGTAGAACCTACTTATTTTTTTTCGACACCATTTTTATTTTTAAAATTCCATGTAAAACCAATCATAGCGTAACGTTTGAGTCGATCATTACGCTCTTCGCCAATAGTATTTTCATATATAAACCTATTGATTCCTATGTTTTGATTCAAAATGTCACGCACCATCACATAAGCGGTAAATTCATCATTTTTAAAAGTACGTTGTAGCCTTGCGTTCCAAAGTTGATTGGTGAGCTGATCCTGAAAATCAACTGTTTTTTGACGAACATACAAATTATAATCTGTCGAAATTTTCCATTTTTCTCTAAAATAAACTCCAATATCTAATCCCAAATTATTGGTGTTAAAAGATTTAACTTCATTATTTTGAGAGGTACTGTTGCGACTATTAGAAAAGGTGTTGTTCAAGTTGATATCATATTTTTTTTCTTTAGACTTACTTAAATACACCGAAAAATTAGAATTCAAATTGTTCGAATTGTTGATTTGTCCATTGATACTATTTACTGATCTGTTGAAATTTGCCGATGGACTAACGTTTACATACATATCTAATTTCTTCAATTTAATGCCATAACCCATATACAAATTAGCTGAAAAATTTCCATTTGTATTTATTGGAGTGGTTACTGTTTTTGCACTTTCTGGGTCAATATCCCTATTGAAAGATATCAAATTAGAAGTCATTCTAAAAGATATACTTTGGTAAAAATTAGTTTCAGTCAATATACTATAACTATTGTTTGAGATATTAAAACTATTTGTAAAAGACTGTTTTAGATCTGGATTTCCAACTACTTGATTGAAAAAATCCTGATTGTTTCGCAACGGTTGTAACTGATCTATGGTGGGCTGTTTATTAGCTCCTTGATAATTGAATCGTAAATTACTATTACTTTTATACTTGTACGAAAAATTTGCAGACGGGAAAAAATTAGTAAAACTCCTTTTGTACTCCTTACTTTGAGTTAGATCTTGTAAATTAAACGAGGTAAAACCAAATCCACTACCAAAACTGTAATTAATTTTTTTGGCATTGTAACTCAATTTAATCACTGGTTTGTGCGTCGTAATGTTTTGTTTGAACTGGTTAGAAAGAGAATCGACTACCATATCATAACGGCCGCTACTATCTGAGAAATCATACGTAATAAAGTTACTATTGCCACTATTGTTATTAATTTGATAGGACAGTTGCAAAGCCATTTTTTTACCTAAAGGTTCGGTATAAGCGGTGTTTACCGTAAAATTTTGAGTGTTTTTTTCACCTACTTTATTTTGATCTACTTCATTTCTAAAGGCAAAAAGACCACCTTCATAGCTTTCGTTAGCTGATTTCAAGAAATTATTGGCATTCGTATTAAGCGTATTCCAGCTACTGTTTATAGATAATGTTCTGCGGGGTTTAACAAATTTATGTTTAAACAAAACGCTGGCCGAAAGCGCTGCTTTATCTGAATTAGTAGTAAACAAACGCTCTTGTTTGTTTCGCAACAAGCCATCGCTGCCAATGGTACTGCCCGTAGTAAACTCATCACTGTCAGCAGTGTAAAAATTTGTTTTGGTAGTTATTTTTAGAGTGTTTACAGTATCAATTTTCACATCATAAACGGCATTCAGTTTAAAATTATCTCTATTAACATGGCTTACAGTAGCACTGTTTTGATTCAATTGTGTATCCCCGACTTGTGTTTGCGTACTTCTGCTGCTATTGTTTTGATAGTTTTGTCTGTTGTATTTAGGAGACAAATTCAAAGTATGCTTGTCGTTCCATTTATTACTATACTGCACGCCTGCATTGGTGTTTTTTATAAATCCATTTTGTGCATCTACATTTGGCTCTTCGTCATTGTTGCCGCCAGTCCATTCGTAATTTACATTTCCATCATCATCCATGCTCATACTCACATTACCATCACCACCACCAAACTTATCATTGTCTTGCCAGCTCAATCCATCTTGCCCAGTGTTTCCATTTAATAAAAATGCAGACAGTTTTCTTTTTCCTTTAAAACTACTGAGTAAAACATTATTATTGTATCGCGGATCCGATTCTGCAGTTGGCTGACTGGCGCCATCAATTTTACCAAAATAACCTTTCTTTTTATCTTCTTTTAGACGCAGATTGATTGTTTTTTTTGTTTCACCATCGTCAATTCCGGTGAACTCAGCTTGGTCGCTCTTTTTATTAAAAACTTGTACTTCCTTGATGGCATCGGCACGTAAATTTTTTACTGCCATCCCGGGATCATCACCAAAAAATTCTTCACCATCAACCAATACCTTCGTTACGGTTTCACCCATGGCTTTGATTGTACCATTTTTATCAACCTGAATTCCAGGAAGTTTTTTCAACAATTCCTCTACGTTAGCGTTAGCATCTACTTGAAAATCACTAGCTCTGTAACTTGTGGTGTCTCCTTTTATTTTGATAGAACCCGTTTTTATCACGACCTCTCGCAACAACTCCATTTTGCTCAACAAGTTGATATTTCCTAAATTTTTATCAGCATCAGTGACAGTTATATCTTCTAAATAATCTGCATATTGATTGTGAGACGTCATAAAAATATAACTGCCTGGTTTTATCTTTTTCAACAAAAATTTCCCATCTTTATCCGAACGTGTAAACTGGTATAATACAGAATCTACCGGTGTTAGTAAAGCCACAACGGAATTATAAATTGGCGTTTTTTCACTTCCGGCGGTTAAAACTCCTGAGAGCTTATTTTTTTGTGAAAAAGCAGAAAAAGAAAATAAGAACAAAAATGCAAATGATACTGTAATTTTTGACATAAAGCGTTGCTCGATTTGGTTATGCAGCTGGTTAAACATTAATTCTAAAAATAAACAGCTAATTCCAAGTCAAGAATTACATACCGTTGCATTTATTAAAATGAAATATAAAACCGTCAAAAATAGTATTATTCTCACTATACCCTAATGTCCAATTGTTATTAATGTGTTAAAGTTAGCATTTTCGTACCAATAAGCATGGGCTAAATAACGTATTCTAAACACAATTAATTGATTTAAAACACAGTAGCATTTACTATCGCCTCAATGGGAATGGTTCGCATAGGCTCTTGATAACCTGCCACTTTTTTATTCCCATATACCGAAGTTGGTATTTTTGGAAAATGATTTCTATCAGAAACCAACGCATTTTACATTGGTTGATTAAAGGGTGAAAACCCAGCATACGGATGTGTGGCTCCCCAAAGCGTGATGACTTTTTCACCAAGCATGGCCGCAATATGCGCGTTCCCGGAATCAATAGACACATTACGTCTAGGTTACTACTTAGCTGTTATTCTTGTTACAATTTGAGTTTTCCCGCAATATTGATGACGTTTTTTCTATTAGAAGCAAGAGCATCCAACATCAGAAAGCATTTATGTAGATTATGATGATGTGTAAGAACAGTTTATAAGACAATTAAAACTTCTCTGAAAAGGGAGGTTTTTTTACCTTAGTGAAGTTGGGGTTTTTAGTATATTAGTACAATAATGGTATATTAAAAATCTAAGCTTTAAAAATCCTGAAAGGTAAGATCGTATATTTATTACCTTGATTATCTTACATTAAAAACATGAAAATTAATACTATTGAAATTGAACAACTGGTTACTAAAAATTTAATACTTAAACCTTTTACAATTCCATTTTGTCAAAACATTTTAAACAATGATTTTAGTGATTTAGAGAAATGGAACTATCAAAAAGGGAAAAGTTGGCCAGACATGGATGTTTTAGAGACGTTACCTAGAATTATTAATAATTTAACCAAAGTAGGTTATCCAACAGGTTTTGAATCTTGGATGATAATCAAAAAAGACACAAAGGAAATAATTGGAGATTTAGGATTTAAAGGATTTAACGATAAAGACGAAAATATTGATATTGGATATGGCATCATCAAGGAAGAAAGACGAAAAGGTTTTGCAGAAGAAGCAGTACGAGAAATAATAAAATGGGCTTTCTCCAACGAAAAAATAAAAGAAATTACAGCAAATTGTTTGTTTTCAAATAGTAGTTCAATAAATCTTCTAAAAAAATTTAATTTTACCAAGATATCCGTTGAAAATGAGATGATATATTGGAATTTGGTCAACAAAGATTATAAAAAATCAAACTAAAAGTACTTCAGACGACAGTTTTACTTTGTTTTATTTTAGGCTTACTTTTAAGTTATCTTATCCTTAAATATCGAATAACCGACAAAATTTAGCATCAACTTTTACTAAGTCGCTAAAAACTTAGAAAAATAAATTTAAAATCGAAACAGTTCAAATTTCAATAATTTTTTTAAAAAAATATTGAAAAAAATTACTTCAGATTAGAACATTGATACATACAGTTCATAAAACGTAAATATCTTAATGGTTCAAACAGTATTTTGTTATGAATTTTTGAACCATTAAGAAAGTTCACTTTAATTAAGTCTAAGAGATTCTTAATGGTTCCAATAAGCATATAGTCTTAGCTGAATTGAATTTTTTATATTATTGATTTTTGCTAAGAACTCTTTACTTTATTTTGTCGTTTTTTTGATGTACTAATTTGCGACTCTTTAAAATATTTCGATGGTACAATCAACATTCCAAAAACTTCCCCATGTTCTTTTCCTAAATGCTTGTGGTGAATTTTATGTGCTTTTCGTAATGCTAATAAATAAAAATTATTGCTGTTTCTAAACCATTTAAAGCGTTGGTGTATAAAAACGTCGTGCATCAAAAAATAAAAAAGACCATAAACAGCAATGCCAATACCTATACAAACTACAAAATAATATGCATTCATAAGTCCCAACATTATACATAACCAACTTGGAATAGCAAAAATTAGAAAAAAAATGTCGTTTTTTTCAAAAAAACCAGGTTCATGTTGATGGTGATCTTTATGAAAGTACCACATTATCCCATGCATAATAAATTTGTGCGTAAACCAAGCCATAAATTCCATAAAAAAGAAAGTGGCAATAACTGTCAAAAAATAAAAAACTATTTCCATATCATAAAATTGAAGATTCCAAAAAATATAAACTGTAAAATTAATAAATAAGGCGCTAAATTATTTTTCGATTCGCCTTTATAATAGGCAATTGCATAACAAAAAATAAAAGAAATAATAAACCATGCTATATAGTTTTTGATAGGAACTATGGTTTCGTTCCAGCTCCAGAAATTATATTGTATGGCCACTGGTTCTATTAAAATATCTAGAAGTACTAACAAACATGCTGATGCAAAAGCTATTCCTAGATTACTTTTTATTTTATTTTCAATACTGTAAACAACTGAACAAGTGAGTAATATCCAATTGACGCCAATAATAAGCGGTGTTTCAAGAAATTTCCATCCTAAAGTTGTTTTGTATACATAGTTGCCAAAAATGAGTCCGGTATTTACCCCTATTGCTTCTATAAAAAATCCAGCAATTGCAATAATCAAAAAAACTATAGCCTGTTTATTAGTTCCGTTTTGATGATTTAAAAATAGTAACGCAACATTAATCACTAAATTTAGCGGTGTCAATGATAGAAAATCTATTGTTTGATTATTGGTTAATATTCCTATTAAACCCGAAATATAAAATGCGATCAATATAATAATCGATACTTTAAGTTTTAATGTGGCATAATTATTAAACATGATTAGTGGCGATTTTGGCACTCATTAAACAAAGCGGAATTCCGCCTCCAGGGTGAACACTTCCACCTACAAAATATAATCCTTTGATTTTATTTTTAAAATTTGGATGTCTTAAAAACGCGGCAAATTTAGAGTTACTCGATGTGCCGTACAGAGAACCCTGGAAGGAAGATGTATTGGCTTCAATAGATCGAGGATCTAGAATTTCTTCGTTCTCTATTAGGTCTTCTAATTTAATATTAAGTTGTTTATTAATTTTTGAAATAAGGTTTTGTTTTGTTTTGCTAACTAATTCATCCCAGTTTTGTCCATTATTAGCTGGAGCGTTTACCATTACAAACCAGTTTTCGGAACCAATTGGGGCATCGTCTTTTGCTAATTTTGACGAAATATTAATATATACCGTTGGATCAGCAAATATTGTTTTTTTATCAAAAATACATTCAAATTCTTCCTTATAATTATCTGCAAAAAATATGTTGTGTAAATCTAATTCCGGGAATTGTTTTTTTATACCCCAATAAAAAATGATAGCTGAACTTGAACGCTCTTGTGATAAAGTTTTTTTTGGTGCTTTTATTTTTGGTAATAATTTATTGTACGTAAAATAGACGTCCATATTACTAAATACCAAATCAGCATCTATAGTTTTATTGTTTACTTTGACTCCCGTAACTTTTTTTTGTAAAGTATCAACAAGTATTTCTTCAACTGGACTGTTGTAAACAAAATTAACTCCAATATCTTCTGCTAATTTTACTAAAGATGTGGTAATACTGTTCATACCTTCTGTTGGAAAAAAGGTTCCAACATTATATTCGTAATGAGGGATAATCCCCATAATCCCCGGAGTTTTATATGGATTTGAACCGTTATATGTTGCATATCTGTCAAAAAGCTGAACTAATTTTGGATGTTTTAAATCTTTTAAATTAGCTTGATGCAACGATTTGTTTATGTCTAATCTATTGATTTTAAAAATTGCTTTTAGTGTTTTTAGATTAAGAAAGTTCTTTAATTGGTGCAAACTTTGCTCCAAAAATAAGTCTCCTATCGTTTCATTTATAAACCGTGCTTTAGTTAATTTTTTTTTAATAACTACTGTTGAAACATTAAAGGTATCGCTTACTTTTTTAGAAAAATTTTCGATATCACTGTCAGCTTCTAGCCTGGTTCCATCATCCCAAAAATAATTACATGAATTATCGTGCTTGATATATTTAAAATAATTTCTAGGATCTTTTCCAGCTAATTGAAATAATTCATCAACAAAATTTGGCATTGTAAATAGTGACGGTCCTGCATCAAAACGATAATTTCCTAATTTAAATGTAGAAAGTTTACCACCTGGATAGTGATTTTTTTCATAAACCGTAACGTTAAAGCCCTTTTGTTGCAAACGAATAGCACTTGCAATTCCAGCAATCCCAGAACCAACAACTATGGCATTTAAATTATTGCTTATTGATTTCACTTATTGTTTAATTTATTTGCAAATATATTAAACAAATTTAGATTTATGTGCCATACATCCTATTTTTATAATATACTTTTAATGGCTAAATTTAATAATTTTTTCAAAAAAAATGATGTTTTCTGCCGCTGCTTGTTTTCAATACTGTTTATTTTTTTTAACTTTAATTCAAACAGATATCATCGATTCCTATTACTAATTTAGTAAAATTCAGCAGCATCTTTGCCATCCCATTTCCCTTCAAATTTATAAGGCACAAATCGAGCAAACATTTCTTCTTTATACCAATTCAGTTTTCTAGTAAGCATAACAACTTCTCGATGTTTTGGATTTTTATAGGCATAATCAAGCATTTCTTTTTGTGTTTTCCAAATGCTTATGGTTGCCTGCTGTATCAATGGCCATTCACCTACGCCAATCGATAAAACCAGTCCATCATAGCCTTCTAAACTTTGACTTACTGATCCTACTTTGCTCCAAAAAGACCACAGTTTTCTTAATCTTATACTAGCTCTAGTCAATACAATTACGGGTTTATCTGGGTCTAAATTTACATTTTTATGAAAAGGTTGTATTCCGTCCCACAAACCATGGGCTTCTGCAGAATTAAGGTAAACTGTAAACTGTTCGCTGCTTCGTTTTTTGTACGCTAAAAAGAAAGGGTGTTGCTTAAAAAAGTTTTCAGCGCTACTCTCCGAGTCCCAGATACAAAAAAGTACATAAGTCCCAAAATTAGGAACTGCGCTAAAACCATTTTTTGCACCTGAGCCCAATAGTTTATAAAAAGTGAGACCTGTAACGTTTTTTAACTTATTATGTCCAAGTTGCATTTGTGTAAAAGCCCACCATTTATTCGAAAATGTATCCACCTTAAAAAAGGTACTTGTAGTTATTTGACTCACGAAATGAAATATTAATTGAATTTTATTTTTTTGAAAACATTACTTTTTTTCAAGAATTATAGTTTGTATTCCCATTGGAATAACTTTTTCGAATAGAAAAAAAGGAAAACTGATAATTTTTAAAAACACTAAGTGCCAAAATCTACCTTCCATTGAACTAGACCAATCTATATTCTTTTTCTCCATTTTTCCAAGCCACCATAGTGTAAACGCATCTAAAGTACCATATCTTATATGTTTAACAATAGACCATTTATCTGGTGTGAAAAGTTGACGAAACCCTTCTTTTGAAAAAAGTGTAAGATGTCTGGGACTATGCCAGCCCTGCCAAAATTGCTTTTGTCTTTTAGCTAAAATAGTATTATAATCGGGTACTTCTATTATTAATCTACCCCTAGGGTTTAAGCAACAAAATAATTTTTCAATGGTTTCTTGTAAATTATAATCATGTTCTAGATAGTGCCAAAGCGTAATAACATCAAATTTCTGGTTTGGATTAAAATTAGCTATTGAACTTTTAAAAAGACTTAAGTTTTCAAAATTATTATCTTTCCATCCATTATCAGAAAAATCTATTCCAGTACAATCAGCATATAAATTTTTTTGGATGGCATTTAAAAAACTTGGATTGCCACAACCCACATCCAGAATAGAAAATGATTTTTTATTTTTTGTGTTATTTGCAACAATTTTTACTCTTTTTAAATCTAAATTTTGTTGACTTTTTGTAACAAATAACTTGTATTTCCCCCAAGCTGCAGCACCTTTGTAAGGAAGATAATTATTTGTATAATAGTTTTTTAAATCACTTTCTTGGACGGGGTTTGATAAGAAAACACTTTGGCACAATACGCATTTTTTAAATTCATAGCGCTCATTATTTAGTTCATGCATTAATGCATTAGTCGTTATATAACTTACATTGTTTTTACTGTTACAAACGGGACAATTAACTATTTTAATTTCATTCATTAATCAACAGGATATTTTTTTTGTTGGGGATACAAAAAGCAAAAAAAAAACAACTTCAAGCTGCATTTTATTTTTATTGAACACAAAGCTACGTTTTATAAATTCCCTACTGCAATTTGGTATTCCCTTTTTTGAATAATTACAAATCAAAATATTAATACCCGACAAAAATATAAAATAGAAAAAATCCTCTTGTCTAGCTGTTTTTTCTCGATTTTCTTTTATTGTTCAGCACCCATCTCTTGAATTTTTAGATTAGTTCAATTGTCATGGTTATTGTTTGATGTATTTATTTGTGTGTTTTTATGTTGCCCCTAAAAACAGGACCAGTTTTAAGACTAATATCAATAGGAATAAAAATCTTATGTTAACATTAATAGGTCAAGAGCAAAAAGAACCTTCGTAAAAAATTATGCATTAGTTAAATCTGATCTTTTTGGATATAAAAACAATCATCTGATTTTTTTTATAATTATTTCGGTCAGACAAATAGAACTAATAAGAATACATTTCGAAAAAAAGGGTTTAAAATTAAAGCCTTAAATTTAAATCGAGACTAACAAAAAGGATAGATTCTTTCCTCGCAAAGATTACAAAATACGACGGACTATATCTTTCACAGCAATAGTTCGCATAGCCTCTTGATAACCTGCAACTTTTTTATTCCCATATACCGAAGTGGGTATTTTTGGAAATTGATTTCTATCAGAAACCAACGCATTTTCCATTGGTTGATTAAAGGGTGAAAACCCAGCATACGGATGTGTGGCTCCCCAAAGCGTGATGACTTTTACACCTAGCATGGCCGCAATATGTGCATTCCCAGAATCCATCGAAAGCATCACATCTAGATTACTGATGAGCTGTAATTCTTGTTGCAATTTGAGTTTTCCAGCCATATTGATGACGTTTTTTTTATTAGCAGTAAGCGAATCCAGAATTTCAATTTCTTTTGTTCCACCGCCAAAAAGCAGAATGGTGTGGGTTGTAACTAAAGCCAATTGATCGATCACTTCCTGCATTAGATCTAAAGGATACACTTTAGCATCGTATTGTGCAAAAGGTGCGATTCCTATTAATTTCTGATTTTTTTCTCCAATTACCGCTAGAATTTCTGGGTTCAAAATTGCTTTTTCAGGGAAATCTGGCTGAAACAAATCAACTGTAAAACCCAGCTCTTTAAACACTTTGATATGCCGTTCAAACATGGTGGGAAGTTGCTTGAACACTTTATTTTCGGGTTGGGTCAATGCTTTTTTTGCTGCTCTTCCTTTATCCACTGTGGCATTTTTTTTTCCGCTCAAGGCAAAAAGCGTTCGAACAACCTTAGAACGCAACACATTGTGCAAATCGGCGAAAGCATCAATTTCTAATTCTTTCAAATCCTGAAATAGACGCAACAATCCAAGAAAACCTTTGTGCCGTTCTTTTTCATCTAAAGCAAAAAAAGTAAGATTGGGAATTACGTCAAAAAATGGTTTGAAAAAAGGTCTCGAAATGACCGTGATTTTAACCTCTGGATATTGACTGACAAACGCGCGTAAAACAGGAACCGTCATAGCGACATCTCCCATTGCAGAAAGTCTCATGACGGCTATATGTTGGATAGTAGTTGACAATTAATTTTTGTTTAAAACCATTAAGGTATTAAGATTCATTAAGTTTTCTTAATTTTCTTAATACCTTAATGGTTCAAAATATCTTATTTACTTCTTGTTCTGATACAAAACAGGATTTAATTCATCATCGTTGTACATTTTCATTTGTTTGTACACTTTCATGAATTTATCTCCGTTTGCAATGTCTGTAAGCAAATCGTCAATAGCTGTAGACAGGTCTGTTCTTTGCTCTAATAAAATATTCAACTTTACTTGGCATTTATCTCTGTGCTCTTGTGAGGCCTCAGCACGATTAGCTTCTTCTTGCATGTGATAAATTTTCAAAGCAAGAATTGACAATCGGTCAAAAGCCCAAGCCGGACTTTCTGAATTAATTTTTGCGTTGTCTTTTACCACTACATGGCTGTATTTTTGTAAAAAATAACTATCGGTATACTCTACCATATCCGTACGTTCTTGGTTAGAAGCATCTATTCTTCTTTTCAAGGTTAAGGCCGCAACAGGGTCAATATTTGGATCCCTAATAATGTCCTCAAAATGCCATTGAACGGTATCAATCCAGTTTTTGTGGTATAACAAATGTTCGAATTTATCCTTTGGGAAAGGATTATTTATGGGCTGATCTACGTTATCAAACTGATGATAATCTTTGATGCTTTGCTCAAATACAGAGTAGGCTAATTTTGAAAACATATCTTTATATATTAAAAGACAAAGATACTTTTTATACTTTTATACCATAAAAAAATACTCAGAAGTTTAATTACAAAAATAAAATCATGCACATTCATTATTTATCAGAGGAGAACAGCGTCTTAAATCATTTTTTAGGACAAATACGAAATGTTGATGTTCACACTGACAGCATGCGTTTCCGAAGAAATATTGAACGTATCGGTGAAATAATGGCGTATGAATTGAGTAAAAAGTTACACTACAAAAATGTCGAAATACAAACACCATTAGGAATAAAAAAAACAACTGAAATACAAGATCAATTGCTTTTGTGTTCCATTTTGCGTGCCGGTTTACCGTTGCACATGGGCTTTTTAAATTATTTTGACAATGCCGAAAATGGTTTTGTTTCGGCTTACAGGCACCATCCTAATAATGATGATTACTTTGATATTTTAGTTCAATACCAAGCCATTGCAGATTTAAATGGAAAAAATTTATTAATCGTAGATCCCATGCTTGCCACGGGACAATCTATTGTGGCAGTATACAATAAATTGATGGAGAGAGGCATGCCAAAAGAAATTCATATTGCGGTGGTAATTGCTGCTCCAGAAGGTATTGCTTATCTCGAACAGCACTTACCTGCACACTGCCATCTTTGGGTAGCTTCCCTAGATGATAAACTAAATGAACACAGCTATATTGTACCTGGCTTAGGCGACGCGGGCGATTTAGCCTACGGCCAAAAATTATAATTGAGAGAAATAAGCAAAAAGACTACAGGCAATAAGCACAAAAAGTACCATCTCCTGTTTTAATTTTTCTTGAGGGATTTCTATATGACTTGTAGCCATCATTGCTAAAGGCGCAACAGTAAAAAGCAGCAAGTCATTGCTTTTATTGGCCGAAATTAAAAAAACTGCTGCCCCAATAAAGAAAAAAGCAATGATTTTTTTGAATGAAGTATGCAGTATTTGCGGTCTATTCGACAATGTTGCAAACATAGACACTAAAAAAAACAACGCGATTGTTGCGTAAATGGACAAAGCTCCGTTTTGATAATTATTAGTAAAATAATCGATATTCAAATTGATTTGTACGCTATTTACAATGTAATCGACAAAATCAAGTTTAAAAACAGTTGCAAACAACATAAAAAGAATTCCCGCAACGAAAAAAGCAATAAACGGTAGAATCCAATTTCTATAATCTCTTGAAACATGGAAAATTATGGATATAAAAACTAAAAAAATAAAAATTATACTCCAAAAATGAAACAAAGTAGCTAGAAAAATCCACAATGAAGCATCAAATATTTTTTCTTTGGAGGCTTTTAAAGATTGTAATGAAATCAGTCTGCGGAGCGCTAATAAAACAAAGAAATTAGACAACAACAGGTTTAAATTATCTAACACCGACGGAAAAAATATCAGGAACAACAAGTAAAATAAAATAGTGTAACTGCTGTCTTTACTTAATCCGTTTTTCTTGACAATAAAATTTGTGATAAAAACGGAGGCTATTATTACGCAAAACAAAATACCCTTTTTCGACAGTAGTAAAAAGGAATTCTGCCAAGATAAATCTTGAAAATGGTATATAGAAAAGAAAACCAGTATTAAAATTACGACCAATGAAAAATTTAATGGTGTAGATTTTCTAAAAACACTTGTTATCATACGGATATTTTATACTTTTGTGATCGTAAATATAATACTTGTTTAAAAAGGAAACCTTGCAAGTTGTAAAACTTTCTTTTAAAACTTTTTTACAACTTCAATTTTCTCAAAAAACGATTAATTAAATTAATTTTACACATTATGAAAGCATTTTTCGAAGGAATTCAATACTTATTTGTAAATATTTTATTCGCTCCACTAGACTTTTTACGTTCATTAGAGTTGTCATCTTGGGTTGCTGCCAATACTGTCAATTGGATTTTCATGATTATTTGTGCTTTGGCAATGGTATATTGGATCAAGCAATTGAAAATTTTTGAAGATGCTGGGACTGAAAAACAAGATACTACTGCTCACTCTTTTTTTAAATAAGATCTGCTAAAACCTGTGGGAATTGATTGCTTTATTTAAGATCGTTTCCTATGTCTTTTCTAAAATACATCTTATCAAAATGTAGCTTGTCTATGTTTTGGTAAGATTTTTTTATGGCTTCTTCAAAATCATTCCCATACGATGTTACTGCTAAAACTCGTCCGCCATTTGAGACTACGTTTCCGTTATCTAATTTAGTTCCAGCATGAAAAACAATCGAATCTTTAACGGTTTCTAATCCTGAAATTACCTTCTCTTTTTCAAAATCCTCCGGATATCCTCCTGATACAACCATAATTGTAGTCGCACTTCTTTCGTCAATTTCCAAATTAATTTCGTCGAGTTTTTCATTGGCTACAGCCAAAAACAATTCGACTAAATCTGTTTTCAATCTTGGGATCACCACTTCGGTCTCTGGATCGCCCATTCGAACATTATATTCAATTACAATTGGTTCGTTATTGACATTGATCAATCCTATAAAAACAAAACCTTTGTATGGAATTCCGTCTTTCTGGAAACCATCAATAGTAGGTTTCACAATACGAGTCTCTATTTTTTCCATCAAAACCGCATCTACATAAGGAACTGGTGAAACCGCACCCATTCCGCCTGTATTTAATCCTGTGTCTCCATCGCCAATGCGTTTGTAATCTTTAGCAGTTGGTAATATTTTGTAGTTTTTACCATCCGTAAGTACAAAACAACTTAATTCAATTCCGTCTAGAAATTCCTCAATAACCACTTTTGAACTGGCTTCTCCAAATTTTTGATGTACGAGCATGTTTCTCAATTCTTCTTTGGCTGCTGCCAAATCTTGAATAATCAATACACCTTTTCCAGCGGCTAACCCGTCTGCTTTCAATACATAAGGTGGCTGCAGTGTTTCCAAGAATTTACATCCGTTTTCTACAGTTTCTGCTGTGAAACTATCATAAGCCGCCGTAGGGATGTTGTGTTTAATTAAAAATTCTTTAGCAAATTCCTTACTCCCTTCTAGTTGCGCACCCATTTTTGACGGACCAATAACTGGAATATCAGATAATGCGACATCGTTTAAAAAGAAGTCATAAATACCCTTTACCAAAGGGTCTTCTGGACCTACAACCACCATAGTTACTTTTTCCTGAATAACAAATGCTTTTATAGCTTCAAAATCGGTTACGCTCATAGGAACATTAGTCGCTATGGCAGCGGTACCAGCATTTCCTGGTGCTACAAAAAGAGTATCACAAAGCGGACTCTGAATCATTTTCCAAGCAAAAGCGTGTTCTCTCCCTCCTGAACCCAATAGTAAAATAGTCATGTGTAGTTGTGTTTAGTTGTGTAGCCGCCTAATGGAGGATGGTGCAAAAATAATTGCTTTTGGACTCATAAAATAATTAAATGTCAAAAAATTGCCAGTTCACCATTATTAGTGGGGAGTAAATATTATTTTTGGTAAAATATGCTTTCACAATGTTTCTACTTTTTGACGTATCGCTTCATCTAAACGGATTCCCAATTCAGGAAGCTAAAGCTGAATTGCGGAAAATAGTAGCCTTTACCGAAAGTGAGCACACTGCGTTTATAAATCATAAAAAAAAAGAAATTGTTGATTTTCATTTGCAAAATAATCCTTTTTACAAAGAATTAGTTGGTAGAACCGTAAACTTAAATTGGGAGGATTTACCCGTTTTGACAAAAAGTAATTTGCAAAAACCATTGTTAGAACGGTTATCTAAAGGCTATAGCGCATCAAATTCTTATGTCAATAAAACATCTGGTTCAAGTGGCACTCCTTTCATTTTTGCCAAAGACAAATACTGTCATGCGCTAACCTGGGCGTCTAATAAATATCGATTTGGTTGGTATGGAATTGATTTTAACTCCTCTTATCAAGCGCGTTTTTATGGTATTCCGATGGATTTTATCGGAAACAAAAAAGAACGCTTCAAGGATTTTTTGAGCCATCGGTATCGATTTTCGATTTTCGATTTATCAGATGCTATTCTAGAAAAGATGCTGAAAAAATTTCAGTATAAAAAGTTTGATTACATTAATGGTTATACCAGCTCTATTGTTTTATTTGCAAAATTTTTACAAAAGAGAAATATTGTTCTAACAACTATTTGCCCTACTTTAAAAGTTTGTATGGTGACATCTGAAATGCTTTTTGATGACGATAAAATGCTTTTAGAAAAACAGTTTGGCGTTCCTGTTGTAAATGAATACGGAGCTTCGGAACTAGACTTGATTGCATTTCAGAATAAGGAAGGAGAATGGCAAGTAAACTCTGAAACGTTGTTTGTAGAAATTTTGGATGAGGATAATAAAGCGGTTCTAAATGGCTCTTCGGGCCGCATCGTTATTACTTCCTTATACAACAAAGCACATCCATTTATACGATACGACATTGGCGATACTGGGATTCTAGATGAAAAAAGCACACTACAAAAACCGATTCTCAAAAAATTAATAGGACGAACCAATGATATTGCCATTTTACCCAGCGGAAAAACTGCTCTTGGATTGACCTTTTATTATGTGACAAAAAGCATCATCGAAGATGATGGAAACATAAAAGAGTTCACTATAAAACAAACAAAAATTGATACTTTTGAAATTGAATATGTGAGCGAAACCGAATTAAATTTGGCACAAATTAAAAAAATTGAAGCGGCGATTGAATTGTATTTGGAACCTAATTTACTATTTAATTTCATTAGAAAAAAAACATTGGAACGCAGCAATCGCGGGAAATTAAAACAGTTTACATCTTTAATTTGATTTTTTGATATACCACGGCTTTATGAGTATTTGCGTGAATAAAAAAACCGCCATGCAGAATAATGAGAGAATCCAATTATGACCATGAAACGTTCTGTAAACGGCAAAATTATGTTGTAATAAAGCCATTTTACCAGCCGAAATAGAGTTGTTCCTTACTCTATAAAACGCCAAACTTTCTGGTACGGGGCGTATCATTTTTATAGGTTTAAGTATTGTAAGCCACATCATCCAGTCTTGTCTTTTTCTAGAATGAGAAATAGGAATTTTTCCGTAGAAAGAAACATCATAAATCCCGGTGAGATTGCCAATATAGTTACAAAAAAATAGTTGCCTATACGTAAGTTGCAGTGGTGCCTCCACGCGTTTATTGAGCGGCTTTCCTCCTGCATTTATACATTCGTAAAACGAAAAAGTACACGGCAATTGATGCTCTTTTAGGAACTGTAATTGAACTTGCAATTTATGAGGTTTCCATACATCATCTGCATCCAGGAAAGCAATGTAATTGCCTGCAGCTTGTGTTAAAGCTGTATTTCTAGCAATTCCTGTTCCTGAGTTTACTGGGAGTTTAAAAATACGTATTCGGTTGTCTTGAATTGCAATTGATGTAGCAATAGATACGGTATTATCAGTTGAACAATCATCAACTAGAATCAATTCCCAATGGCTGTGCGTTTGTTGCTGAACTGATGCTATAGCCTCAAGAATATAGTTCTCAGCATTAAAACAAGGCATTAGTATTGATACCAGACTGTTTTTCATATCAATATGCTTTTTTATCGCCCCGAATAGTGTTGTAAATTGTCAAAAAAATGATTTTAATATCTAATAAAATCGACCAATTTTCCATGTAAAAGATATCATATTTTACTCTGTTGATAATGTCCTTATCGGTCTCAACTTCACCTCTAAAACCTTTTGTTTGAGCAAGTCCTGTTATGCCTGGTTTTATAAAATGACGCACCATAAATTTGTCTACAGTAAGCGCATATTTATGGGTGTGACTCACCATGTGCGGTCTAGGTCCTACAACTGACATTTCGCCTAGTAAAACATTAAAAAATTGCGGCAACTCATCAATACTTGTTTTTCTTATAAACCGCCCTACCCTAGTTATTCTACTGTCATTTTTAGAAACCTGATTCAAGTGAGCTTCCGCATTAAGTTCCATAGATCTGAACTTGTAACAAATAAATTCTTTGTAATTTAATCCATTTCTTTTTTGGATAAAAAACAGCGGTCCTTTTGACTCCAATTTAATAAATACGACCAGAATGGGTGTCAACCACGATAGCACTCCTAAAATGATAATTAATGAAAAAACAATGTCAAAAACACGCTTAATAACCTTGTTTAAGGTGTCATCAAGAAGAATATTTCGCAGTGAGATTACAGGTATGTAATTGTAGTATTCAAATGAAAAATTGCGAGAAATAATTTGTTTTTCGCTGGGAATAAACTTCAGTGTTTTTAAATTATTATCTGCAAAAAAAACAATCTCATTAATTTGGTTTTGATTTAAGTCACTCATAGAGCAATACAATTCATCTATTTGATGCTCTAGTACGTAGTCAAAACTTTCCTTTAAAGTTTTAGACTTATTTTTTTCTAGTTCAAAAACACGCTCAAGTTTGTACCCATAATCTGGATTCTCTGTAAAAAAATGTTGTAAAGGATCAGTACTTTTTACATTGCCTATCAGAATTACTTTTCTAAAGTTCCCACCATATAATAACCTGTATTTTCTTAGAAAATAATAAATAGACAGCTTAGCGATTAAAATTAAGAATAGTGCTACAAATGTATAAAAACCAATACTTTGAAAACTTGAATTATCTGATTTGTAAAAAGCTAAGGTAAGACAAAAAAGAGTAAATAATATCCATTGTTTTAAGGCGCAGTTTAGTATAGAAATGACTTTAGTATACCTGTAGACTTCATAAAAACCCAAGTTTGCCGCAATTATAAACCAGCATAAACTTATTATTACAGGATAAAAAGGTGTTTTTACAGGAAAATCAGTCATGTACCACAACAAGACATTGATTATGAACAAATCAATAGCAAATGAAAATGGACGAATGTAACCAGAATATCTTCCTGTTTTTGTTTTCAATAGGATACAAATTAAAATAGCATGTAAGAACCTAAAACTGTTTCGAATTTTAAAAAAAATTGTTTAAGAGCACTTCTTTCATTTGGTTACAAATAAAAGAGGAGAGTAAACTAAAAAATATACTTTGAAAAATCCTTGTGCTCTTCTTTTGATAATTCTTCTTTAGATAAAGATTTAAAATAGTCATAGGTGATTTTCATTCCTTCGGCACGGTCTACTTTGGCTTCCCAACCTAGTAATTCTCTAGCTTTTGTAATATCTGGCTGGCGTTGCAAAGGATCATTTACAGGCAACGGATGATATACTACTTTTTGACTGGTACCGGTAAGTTTGATAATTTCCTCGGCAAAATCTTTGATGGTTATCTCGTCTGGATTGCCAATGTTTACTGGAAATACATAATTGGAATGTAATAACCTAAAAATACCTTCGACCTGATCATCCACATAACAAAAGGAACGGGTTTGCATACCATCACCAAAAATAGTTAAATCTTCACCACGAATAGCTTGGCCTATAAAAGCTGGAATAACACGACCGTCATTGAGACGCATTCTAGGTCCGTACGTATTAAAAATTCTAACAATTCTGGTTTCTACGCCATGAAAGGTATGATACGCCATAGTTATAGATTCTTGAAAACGTTTTGCTTCGTCATACACTCCTCTTGGTCCTATGGTATTTACGTTGCCATAATATTCCTCAGTTTGTGGGTGAACCAATGGATCTCCGTACACTTCAGAAGTCGATGCAATAAGGATTCTAGCCTTTTTAACTCGTGCCAAACCCAATAAATTATGCGTTCCTAGAGAACCTACTTTTAAAGTTTGAATAGGGATTTTTAAATAATCAATAGGACTTGCTGGCGATGCAAAGTGTAAAATATAGTCTAAATTACCCGGGACATGAACGAACTTGGTGATGTCATGATGGTAAAATTCAAAATTTTCCAGCTTGAACAAATGTTCAATATTTTTTAAATCTCCTGTAATGAGATTGTCCATTCCTATAACAAAATAACCTTCTTTGATAAAACGGTCGCAAAGATGTGATCCTAAAAATCCTGCGGCTCCGGTGATGAGTATTCTTTTCATAGTAATTATTTAAACGTAACAAATGTAATTGATTTGAAGAAAACTCACCCACATAACACATCTTTCTTTTTAAATTCGAAGTAGGAATTACAAGGCTTTCTAGGACATATCGTCCCGTGATCTGCTATATCTTTGCTTTTTAAAAGAAAAAGCAAAGGATGCAGCCTCTCCCGGGGCTAAAGAACAACAAATTGCTTTTTTAGATTTAATTTTCCATCAATTGTATCGCCTCTTATTGCAAAAGTGCAAAAGAAAACTTTATTTTTGTTTCTAACGCAAAAAAAAACATTTGAAAGTTGTACATATAATTGAAGCATTAGGCGGAGGCGTTTATACCTATTTTGAAGATTTAACCCATCATTTCGAAAAAGAAATCATTCTTCAAAAAGTACAAACTTATATTCTATACAGTGACAATCGCAAAGAGATTGACCCAGAAAAAGTAAGCCAATTATTTGCTACTATTCCAACTGTAAAAATTGAGATGAAGCGAGAAATAAACTTCATTTCAGACCTTAGAGCATTACACAAAATAGTCTGTGAGCTTCAAAAAATAAAGCCCGATGTGGTCCATTTACATTCTTCTAAAGCGGGTGTTTTAGGGAGAATCGCTTGCTGTTTTTTGAAACCAAAACCAATCGTTTTTTATACGCCGCACGGATACGCGTTTTTGCGTACTGATATTTCTACTATGTCCAAAAAGGGATATTGGTACATCGAGAAATTCTTTCAAAAATTCTTCGGCGGAATCACCATTGCTTGTGGTGACTCCGAGTTTGAAATGGCAAAACATCTAGGAAAATCCGAAATGATTAGAAATGGAATAGATATTTCTGCCATCGAAAACTATTCACAAGCCATAGTTAATCCAAAACTAACCATTGGAATTGCTGGTCGGATTACTGCAGCTAGAAATCCAAGACAATTCAATGCCATTGCTTTGCAATTTCCAGATTATCAATTTGTATGGATTGGAGATGGAGAAGAACGCAATCAAATTACAGCCTCAAATATCAAAATAACAGGTTGGTTTTTAGAAAAAAAACAGGTGTACGAGCAAATAAATGCTTTAGATATCTATCTTCAAACCTCACTTTGGGAAGGGTTACCTATTGCTGTTCTTGAAGCTATGGCATTACAAAAACCAGTAATTGCGACTAAAATAAATGGCAATAAAGATACCGTTGTTCACAAGGAGACTGGCTTTTTATACCAAGAATTAACGGAGTTATCGATCTATTTCAAAATCCTTGAAGATTCAAAAGTTAGAGCTCAATTTGGCAAAAACGCTAAAACAAGATGTAAAGATTTATTTAATACAACAATTAATATTACTGCACTTCAGGAAATGTATGAACGTTACTTTTTTGCCGCAACCAAAGACTTCCAAAAATAGAAAACCAAAAGCCGCTAAATGTAATACCGTCGAAACGCAATAAAAAATCATCTGTCAAATTAGAAGTAAGAAAAAGAAAAAAGAAGGAAAAGACCAATGCATTTTTTAAATCGATCCCCAAATAACCAATCGTTCCAATAAAAAGCAAAACCATTAGGGGTCCTAAAACACCAAACTTCAAGAAAGAGTCTAAAAATTGATTGTGTGTAGGAAAAGCATACTTGCCTAAAAAATGCTGATGCGTATGTTTAAAATAATTCACTAATTCTGGTTTCCCATCAGATGCTCCAACGCCAAAAGGCAAATGTTGCAAAGATAACTCCCAAGCCGATTTCCAGATAGAAACTCTGGTTACGAGAGAATTAAAAACCTTTATTTCGGGATGATCAATTTCGTCAAGCTTCCCCACTTTGTCCATGTAAGCAAAAGTTACCGAGCTATATTTTTCTTTCATGTAAGGATTTTTTTGAATAAAGAGAAATAAAACCCCACACAAAACACCACCAATAACCGCAGTACAAAGCAATAACTTTTTTAGGTCAAATTGTGCTGCAAAAAAAGAAAACATTACCAATAAGTACCCAACTAAAACATTGAATAAAGCCATTCTAGTATTTACTAAAAGCACAAAAAAAAAGGAGAATACAAATATCAAAAAGGATAAAAACACAAGTCCAATCTTCTTTTTCATTTCCCACCTTTGCAATAACAAATACAAGGCTGAGATACTCACAAAAGCCAAGTGCATATTTAGTGCTGGAGCATGAATACCGATAGAATTTGCAAAAACATAGCCCATTTCCCATAGGTGAATTCCATGCCAATACTTAGTTATATACTCCGGAAAAACAAATACAAAACGTACCGCAAAAACAATCATTAATAACGTGGTACTATTTACATAAAATTGTAATAATTTTTGAAATGAAATGCGTCTGTAATTTCCCAAAATAATTAGTGGAAATAACACTAAGGAGACTGTCTTTTCTAGAGATTTAATACCATGAACCAAAGAATCATTGTTCCAAAATAGCAATAATTCTAACAAAAAAGGAGACGCGATTATACCGGCTAAAATCAATGCCTTTCTAGATAACTTTATTTTCTTGTAATAAAGCATATTAAAAATAGTGAAAGCGAAAATTAACCAAGTACAAGGCTTCCTGAAAATTAGCGTACAAGCTATCACCACCAGAAAAAAAGAGAAAACTTTATTGAATTGCTTTTCGGAAATGGTCATAATAAAGAGCATAATAAATTAGTGGGAAAACACCCGCTTTGTGTCGAATTGCCGATCCTAAATCAGGTTCGAAAACCCCTTGAAGGATAAAAAAAGAAAATATAAAAAGAAGCATCCATAACTCGTAAACATATTCTTTTTTATCTTTTATGCAACGCGCCAATCGAACCAATAGAATATAAAACAGAAATAATTGCCAAATTACAAATAATAAAATTTGTGGAGAAAAAATATGCTTCAACCCGTTAAGGGGTACATTTACAGTAAAAAAACCATACAAAATACCTATGATTTCACCATACCAAGTGTCTGTTTTTACAGGAGAAACTATACTCGAATTAGCATCAACAGATCCCAATCGGGCACTATTTATAAGCTCTCTGCTTTGCTCAGAAAAAAATTCTCCTTTTACAAAGCCATAACTCAGTGACAAGAAAATTACAACTACAATTCCGTAAAAAAGAGTTGCAAAAGTACGATTCGGAATCTTGACACAAGTAACCCAATACATTCCCATAGCTAGGATAGGCAGTAGCGCAAAATAAGGCCTGTAGATAACTCCAAAAAAAATAAAAAGAGACAAGGCTATAAATAAGGTAGTCTGAAAGGAAAAATGCTTATTTTGAAATAAGAAAACGATCAAAGAGAGGTACAAAAAAGTAATAAACTCCTTAGAAGGCATAGCCATAAAAATCGCAATCATGGTGAAAGCCAAATACACCAAAATATTCTTAATAGTAACTTTCTCAAACGTGCTTGGAATTCCTATTTTATACAAAATACCCATTAAAATAGGAAACTGAATCAATGCAATTACTGAAAAAGGCAAATAACGCAAACCTGTAATTTTATAAAAAAAAATAGTCAATGGGTAACTTCCAAAATAACCAATCTCGTTGCCTTTATCATAAGCAATAATAGCAGCGTCATAAAAAAAACGTTTCGGCAAAATAAAACTGGCAGAAAAGGCCACAAATAGATTGAGTCCTACAAGGAGTAAAAAAGATACTTTATTTTTTTTTATGAGTAAAGACATTTAGGTCTGATTGAAAATAGAAGTGACAAACTTAACTCAAAAACAACTTAATCCCGTCTTTGTAATACACAAAAAGAGCTGTTCCAAAATTCCAAAAAATTGAACTTGCCGAAAAAGCTATTGCCCCACCTATCATTCCATAGGAAGGAATTAACCAATAATTGAGAATAAAATTAAGGCCAAGAGCAACCAAGACAATACGTTGAAAAATTCGTTGCCGCCCAGTCATGTTTAAATAAACAGGAGCCGACCCAAAAAAAGCACAAAAACCTTGTCCCAAAACCAATACTAATAATGCCTCTTTAGCTGCTATATAATTAGGGCCAAAAAAATACAAAACAAACTCCGGAAAAATAAGTAATCCAATAACTGCGGGCAGCGTAATCGCTACAATTATTCGGGAACTATTTTGAACTATTTGCTGTACTTTTTCAATTTCTTTATTCGAAAAACATGCTGCTATAGATGCCGAAACGGTAATATTTACTGTCAAAATAATAACCGACAACAAAGTCATTAACTTGACCGCAACCGAATAAAAAGCAACTGCTGCGTCACCTTGGTATTTTTTTAAAAACAAGATGTCAAAACTCATCATCAAAAAAATAGCCATTCCACTGACGGCTATAGGAAAAGATTGAGTGATAATCTCACAAGCTGAGAAACAATCCGTAGTGCAGATAGCTGTTTTTTTAGTGAAAAAATAAAAAGTGAGTAGTGTAGTAACAACTCCCAAAAAAACAAAACTCAATAAAAAAGCATCTACCAAATACAATTCTAATTGCCATTGAACCAACAAAACAGCTAGGACAATAATAGGCAGGTATTTAAAAACATTTCTAAATAATTCAGCTACTACTATTTCATTTAATGCTCTAAAAACTTCAACGTTTAGTATAGCAAGTCCATAAAAAAACATAACTGCAGAGGCTTTGAATAAAAGGAAATAAGTTGCATTATCCGCAAAAAATAATGTAATAACAGAAGCATCCAACAGTATAAAGAAAAGAAACAAAAGCAAGGAAGCTAAAAACAGCATCAAAACCATTTTTAAATATACTTTTTTTAAATGGCCTAAAGAATAAGTAGGATACAAACGCCCTTGAAAATACAATATGGATTGATCAAATCCAAGCAAACAAATACTACCGATTGCGAAAAGAAACGTTCGCACAAAATCATATTGCCCAACTAGTTTAGGATCATATTTTTGAGTTAAAAACAAAGTAAAACCAAATAAAAGAAACACACCAAAAATCCGAATCAATAAGGTTAGTAAACTTTGCCGAACTACCGGATTTTGGACTGTTGTAAGTAAGTGGTATCGAATTTTTTTTAACACATTGGCTTTGTTTTGCAAAAGAAAATTATTTTTTTAAGAAGCAATTACTTTTGATTTTGCTAATTGCTTTTGATAAAATCGAATGAACAAATGAATAAAAACAAAAAATAATACCAGCACTATTGGCAATACAAATTTCATAACGCCATTTACTGCTTTTGAAGTATCACTATTTAATGTGAATGTTATCTCTTTAATTGTATTTTGAAAATTGATTAATTTTAATCGGTTTAGCCCTTGAATGTACAACAATTCCTGTTTGGTTTTGATAACATCATTCAGTTGTGTATTTTCATTATAATACATGAGCTTATCATTTTTTAATGCACTTTTTACATTGGCCGAAAACCCATTAAGAACTCCATTTATTTGCTGAATAATCGTGTCATTTTGAGCAATATCTTGTTTTAAATTTGCCAATCCTACCTTTTGTATTGCGGTAAAATATTCAGATTGATTTAGATAATTCAATAATGGTGTAATCAATTTTTTCTCATTAGTAGTCCCATTGGTTACAACAGCAATCGTATGGTACGTATAATTTTTACTTGTAATATTGTCTTCAAGTACTTTTTTTACCTCTCCAACTTCTGCCATTAACTTAATCAACTCAAAGTTTCGCTCTTTATCTTCAATGAATTTATAAACATCAGCTATAGGTTTAATTTCAATTTTTATTAGATCTTCAGGTTGGGACAATCCTATCTCATTTTGTAAAAAAACGATATCGCCAGCATTAATTTTAGATTGAATCAAATTGATTTTTGCATACAAATAATCCACACTCCCAAAATTAGGAATCACAGTAATTTCATTAGTATACAATTTATTATTCTTATCCAAAAACAATCCCAACCCAAAACCGATTATTAGTAATGCTAAAACAACCTTCCATTGATTTACAAAAAACTGTATACAATGAAAAAACAAAGTGTTCAACTTTTCGAACCCTTTTTTTAGTTTACTGGTAATTTGAAATATGTCAATTTCTGAATCGCTATGCGTGTTTAAACTCATGAACTAATTATTTTACGTTGAAAATTTGTTCCAATATTTTAATAGTAATCAAATACGTAGGTTTTACTCCTGTAGTTCCCAATCCGCCTGACGCCAGAGTGCTTCCGGTTTCAAGTGGATTATCAGAGGCATAATATGCATATCTTACTTTGACATCGTGCGGCACACTTTTTCTGATTTTTGATGCCGATTGAATCGCTTTTTGGTAATAAGAACCTTCCATTTCCAGTCCGATAATTCCCCAAGTCGATTCGTGGAAAAATTTCAATAAATCCCTGTTTTGCAATGATGTTCCTAGTACCGTTACCATTGGTCCTGCAAATACAGCAATATCGTTCCCTTCAAACATCTCAGCGGATAATTCATTTTCAAAGAAATAATTATCAGCTGTTCCTTCGTTGATGTGCGCATTAGGAATCATGATATCGCCTTTTCCTCCTTCTAAAATCCCTGCTTTACCCATTATAGAAACCGATTCTACATTGAGCAAAGTTTCTTTTTTATAGGGTTTTAATAGTTCATCAATGGTTTCATAGGCTTGTTCCCCAAAAGCATAATCCATAACAATCAACACCGGCTTTTTATCTCCTGTATTGGCTTTAGGAAATGATGATTTTGCCCAATCAATTTTGGCTGTATCAAAAATTTGTACGTCAATATTGGTTCCTGATGCATCTGGCAACGAGATCATTCCTTGCTTCAAAGCAACTGCCGTTACTTGATTGCGAACCTCATGTGCCCCGGATTTACTTAACTCCTCATAAATAAAGAAATCAGACCTGTCTTTGAACTTGGTTTTCAAAACTTCGGTAGCAAAGATAGAATTCATCACACTGTGCATGTTTGCACTGATCACGTGAATTGGTCGATCTAAAAGTTGATTTTCTTTTAAAACTTCCTTGATATTGGTAGCCCAAATTTCACCGTGAATATGGTGTCCCAAACGTTCTCTCAAAATAGGACTAAACGTTATGGTTCTCTTGTTATCTTCAACTATTTCTTCAATCGCTAATTTTCCTAACCAAAAAATAACGTGCAAGAAGCGATCTGGTGCAGCCGCAGAACCAAAGGCATCATAAATATCCAGTACTTCTTCAAATCTTCGTCCAAGAATATTAGCAGCATGCGAAATCGCTTTCTCTTTTTCTACCAATGTTAGTTTCTTCTTTTGAGAAACTGCTTGCTCTAATTTGATCCAATCGCGAGAAACTTCACCAGAATCATCTAGTAAAACTCTATTTCTAATTTTGTGTGATTCAATGAAAATAAACGTCAAGTGTGTCAAAATATCATAAATATCCGAGCGTCCTCTTGTAATTTCTACATTCATTTGCTCCTCATCGATACGGTAACAATTGCGACGTCTTTTGGGAGGAACTATTGCCTGAAAATGCGATTTTGAATACCCTTCTTCTGATGTTAAATTGATAAACCTACATTCTTCAATACCAACTGGCAAACGCTCAATTACATACAAAAGTCCGTTTAATTCTACTTTTTCATCTGCAATATTTCCATATATTTCTGGGCTTAACGCTAATAAGGCTTCGCGCAACGTATCACCTGAAATTCCCATTGGCTTATAAAATCCTCGGTTAAAAAGATGACGCATCGTGATATACATTTTTTCAATGGCTGCCGATGATTCTTGCGCTCTTGAGCGTGATATGTTTTTTGTTTCTTTCATTTTCTACTTATTTTCTAACCTGCAAATGTATGACATTTATTGGATCTTTAACAAATCCACGATACTTCTATCATTCGAAAGTCTTGGAATCTTGTTTTGTCCCCCTAATTTACCAATAGACTTCATGTACTCTTGAAAACCGTTTTTAACTACTTGTGTAACCACCAATTTTTGGAGCACTTTGCCCACAATCAAATCATCATAATACATGTTTTGTTTGCGCATGGCATTGTCCAGCGCCTCCGCAAATGCTACGTAGTCTTCTGGTTCTCCCGATGCTTCGGGATCAAACTCTATAAACCATTCGTGATACGGCAATCCCACAGCTGGTGTAATTTGTGGTGCCACCGTAAATTCATTAATTCGAATAGTAGTACCAATAATAGCTTCTTGCAACGCACTCTCGACTTCTTTACCAATAACATGTTCTCCAAAAGCCGATATGTAATGTTTAATTCTCCCCGATACAATTATTCGGTACGGTTTTAAACTCGTAAACTGAACGGTATCGCCAATATTATACCCCCAAAGTCCCGCATTGGTAGAAATAATCAAAACATAATTCACGCCTAATGCTACTTCGCCGATCGTATATCGTCTAGGATTTTCAGTATAAAACTCGTCACTTTTTATAAATTCATAAAAAATTCCGGAGTTCAACAGCAGTAACATTCCTTTTTCCTTTTGCGAATCTTGGTATGCAAAAAATCCTTCCGAAGCCGGAAACAATTCAATACTATCTACTTTTCGACCTATCAAATTTTCAAATTTGGCGCGATACGGTTCGTAATTCACACCGCCATAAATAAACAAATTAAAATTTTTAAAAATTTCACCTACAGGCTTCCCTCCTTTTTGATGCAACTTCTCAAAATACATTTGCACCCAAGAAGGAATTCCTGAAATAACCGTCATGTTTTCATTAAATGTTTCCTCGACAATGGCATTTACTTTGGTTTCCCAATCTTCGATACAATTCGTTTCCCAAGAAGGTAATCTGTTTTTTTGAAGATATTTTGGAACAAAATGCGCTACAATTCCAGATAACCTTCCTAGATTTATTCCGTTTTTTTCTTCTAAAAGTGGACTTCCTTGCAAGAAAATCATTTTTCCATCTACAAAATCAGCTTTACCCGTTTCGTGAATGTAATGCAGAATCGCATTGCGAGCGGCCTCAATATGATACGGCATAGATTCCTTAGTCAACGGAATGTACTTTGCTCCCGAAGTTGTTCCAGAAGTTTTAGCAAAATAGAGCGGTTTTCCCTTCCATAAGATGTTTTCTTGGCCTTGAACCACTTTGTCCACATACGGTTTGAGCGACTCATAATCCCGAACTGGAACTTGGTTTGCAAAATCCTTCTCATTTTTAATTTGGTCAAAATGATGGTCAATTCCAAATTGCGTTTGCTTTGCCTCTTTGATTAATTTTTGTAAAATTTTTTTTTGCGTTGCAATAGGATTATTGGCCCAAAGTTGGGTTTTCTTGTATATTTTTTGTGCAAATAATTTTGCTGCAATTGATTTTATTGACATTTTAATTTTTGTTCTTTAAAAGATAAAAATCGATTTTTTACTCTGTTTTTGATTTTGTAGAAAGCAATCTCTTTTCTTCCTTAGCTACTTGTTCCCTTAGTTCCAATTCTTGCTTTGATGCGGACAGATCGGCTTGAGAAGGCACATCATCTGCGGTAGAAAGTATAGAATCTTTATTGAATTTTGCATATTCTAACTCACCCGTCAATACTTTTTGAATAGACTTGATATAGACTTCGTTTTTTTTCAACGCTCGCGACAAAGAATCTGATTTCAAGGCCAATTCAAGGGCGTCTTTCTTTAATTTTGAGGAAGAATATCCCGGTATAAACTCTCGTAATGGGGTAAAAGCTATAATAAATGTAGTGACAAAAATGATTAAAATTGCTCCTATACTTGCAACCAAAAATACGTTCATTAACGTGAGTTTCAAAGAAAATGTTTCTTCAAAAGTATCTTCGTTCAATATGATTAAACGTCGCTTGTTGAATAGATTTTCCTTGAGTTTGCGCCTTCTTTGACTTTTACTGGACATATCATTTGATTATCGAACAAATATAACAATTATTGTTCATGCTTGTATTGGCATATTTTGTTGGCATTTTCAAGCTAAAAAATTTTTTTTAAAGAATTTTTAACGCTTTTAAAACCAAATAAATGTACCGAAATCTGTTTCTGTTAACTAATTCTATATACCTTTGCCCTTAGATTTAATATAAATTTGCTCTGGCAATAAATTATACTATCATGGGAAGATTAGGTGTTACAGAAATCCTTGTTATATTAGCGATTGTTTTATTACTTTTTGGTGGTAAAAAAATTCCAGAATTAATGAAAGGTTTAGGAAGCGGAATCAAAGAATTCAAAAACGCTGCTAAAGACGGTCAGCCGGCTGATAAAAAAGAGGAAGAAACAAAATAAAAAAAAGGCTTTTCATAATTTGAAAAGCCTTTTTTTATGATTTACAGTACCATCGTCAACTGAATTCTTTTTCTATCCTCATCTACCTCAGTTACTTTTACGGTAACGTGCTGGTGTAGTTTTACTACTTCGTTAACATCACTCACAAATCCTGCTTTGAGTTGAGAAATATGTACCAAACCACTTTCCTTAATACCCAAGTCTACAAAACAACCAAAATTGGTGATGTTATTGACAATTCCGTTCAAAATCATTCCTGTTTTTACGTCTTTAATGGTTTTTACATTCGGGTCAAATTCGAAAACCTTAGCTGCTTTTCTAGGGTCTAAACCGGGTTTTTCTAATTCCTTAATAATGTCTTTTAAAGTCAATAAACCTATCTCAGCCGTAACATAATTTTCTGGTTTGATTAAGGCTGTTTTCTCCTTGTTAGCAATTAAATCAGTTACTTTCAACTTCAAATCTTTAGCTATTTTTTCCACAATTGAATAGGCTTCGGGGTGAACGGCCGAGTTATCCAATGGATTTTTCCCGTCTTTAATTCGAATAAAAGCAGCACCTTGCTGAAAGGCTTTTTCGCCCAAACGAGGTACTTTTTTGAGTTGCTTTCGATCCTCAAAAGGACCATTTTCAGAACGATAATTCACAATATTTTCGGCTAGCTTCTCGCCTATTCCACTCACATAACTCAACAAATGTTTACTCGCAGTGTTGATATTGACACCCACAGAGTTTACACATCGAACAACAGTAGTATCCAGTTCTTCTTTCAATTTACTTTGATCCACATCATGCTGGTATTGGCCTACGCCAATGGCTTTTGGGTCAATTTTTACCAACTCAGCTAATGGATCACTCAATCGGCGACCGATAGAAATCGATCCACGAACCGTGACATCATAATTAGGGAATTCCTCACGAGCGATTTTTGATGCAGAATATACCGAAGCACCCGCCTCTGAAACGATAAAAACCTGAACCGCTCTATCAAAAGCAATTTTCTTGATAAAGAACTCGGTTTCGCGCGAAGCCGTTCCGTTTCCTATTGAAATAGCATCGATATTATAGGCGTTTACCATCGATTTTATCTTTTTCATGGCCATAGCTGTTTCATTTTGTGGCGCATGCGGATAAATGGTTTCGTTGTAAATTAAATCGCCTTTTTCATCTAAGCAAACTATTTTACAACCGCTTCTAAATCCTGGGTCGATGGCTAAAATTCGTTTCTCGCCCAAAGGTGGCGCAAGTAATAACTGCCCTAAATTAGTAGCAAAAACCTGAATCGAATTGGCATCAGCCTTTGCTTTCGCTTCCTGTAAAGCTTCGTTTGATATAGCAGGATTGAGTAATCGTTTGTAGCTGTCTTCAATGGCTAATTGTACGTGTGGCGTAGCTGGACTGTCTGATTTTAAAACCAATTCGTCAATAATATCATAGGCTTCATCCAGATCTACTTCTACTTTAAACTTGATAAAACCTTCGTTTTCGGCACGAAGCATTGCTAATAATCTATGCGATGGTGCTTTTGTCAAGGGTTCTGACCAATAAAAATATTGGTTGAATTTTTGAGCGCCTTCTTCGTCTTTTTTGGTTTTTACTACTTTGGTTGTAATGGTTGCTTTTCTCTCGTACAGGCGTCGCAACTGTTTACGAACAAAAATATTTTCGTTAATCCATTCGGCAATAATATCCCTTGCGCCCTGCAAAGCAGCATCTTCATTATTGACAGTATCGTTCAAATATTTCGTTGCTAGGAAATCAATATCCTCTTTGTTTTGAGCCATGATGATTTTCGCTAAAGGTTCTAAGCCATTTTCACGAGCTACATCAGCTTTAGTTTTTTTCTTCTTTTTGAACGGCAAATACAAATCTTCTAATTCCTGTAAATCAAAACTTTGCTGTATTTTTTTGTCTAATTCTGGTGTTAATCCGTTTTGCTCTTCAATTGATTTTACGATTGCTTCTTTACGTTTGGCAATTGCTTCGTATTCTTTTTGAAGTTTGGCAATGTGTTCAATTTGTACTTCATCTAGATTTCCAGTGGTATCTTTTCGATATCTGGAAATAAACGGAATCGTGCAATCTTCTTGTAAAAGTTGAACTGTTTTTTGAATGTTTATGGCCGCTGTAGCAACCTGTTTTTTAATGAAATCTATATTTGTCATTGTATCTATTTTCTAATGGCTAAAATAATATCTTTGACTTTAATTTAAATCAAATGACTGTTTTATTCTGTTTCTTTTTTGTGATTAACCTAATCGCTTTTGTGAGTATAGGTTATGATAAATTTTTAGCTAAAAATCAAAAAAGACGAATTCCTGAACGTACTCTTTTAAGTTTTGTATTTCTTGGCGGAACAATTGGTTCAGGAATTGCAATGCTACTTTTTAGACATAAAACAGCCAAAAAAAGCTATTTATGGAAGTTGTGGTTACTTGCTACTTTACAAATTGGAATGCTTTTTCTGGTCTATTTTTTTGAACTATTAGGTAATAAAATCTAAATAATTCTGTTTGTTAATCACTTCAAAACTAGCTTCTGGATACCCTTTGGCGAAAGCCGTAGGAATTTTGGCTTTTCGGTTTTCGTTACATTTGAATTCATAACCTCTCAAAATTCCATTTTCTTCTTCCAGCCAATCCAATTCTTGTTGATCATACGTGCGCCAAAAATAATTGACAACATTTTTTTGATTGTAATTTTGGTGCTTAACTCGTTCTGAAGAAAGATAATTTTCCCATAATGCACCCACATCTGTTCTTGAATCCAATCGACTAAAGTTCGCTATAATTGCATTTCGAATCCCATTATCATAAAAATACCATCTGTTTGATTTGGTGATTTCTTTTCGCAAATTTCTACTGAAACCTGGTACTTTATAAATTACAAAAACTTTAGATAGTAAGTCCAAATAGCTTTCGACAGTGTTTTTAGAAATGCCTAATTGCCGAGCTAATTCTTGCAAAGACACTTCTTGTCCCACTTGAAAAGCGATTAATTTCAATAAATCCAAAATTTTATTGGATTGTTTGATGCCTTCGTAAACTAAAATATCCTTCAATAAATAGGAATTAATTATCTCCTTCAAATAGTTAATTTTATCATTCCAATCTGAATATTGT
The DNA here is from genome assembly GCF_048286735.1 of Flavobacterium frigidum. GTDB lineage: Bacteria > Bacteroidota > Bacteroidia > Flavobacteriales > Flavobacteriaceae > Flavobacterium. Next base: position 187,292 of record NZ_JBLVPU010000004.1, read on the forward strand.
TCGAGTTCGGGATAAGATCCAAAAAGCAATCGTTCCTCTAATTTTTGAGTAGTTTCCTTGAAATTTTCATATTTAGCAAATTCCATTTGAGCCAATGGAAATAAATATATCGTATTTTTTCTTCCTACCAAAGGTTCGCCTAACTTATTCGATAAATCAAAAACGGACGATCCTGTGGCGATAATTTTTATTCCATCAATAGAATCGACAATCAATTTAAGAATTAAGCCAATGTCGGGAATATTTTGCGATTCGTCAATAACCAATACTTTAATATTAGCTAAAAGCCGGCTGTAATTATTTACTGATCGTTCTTTTAGTAAATTGGCATCATCTATATCTTCGCCATTAAGATGCAAATACTCTTGTTTTGGAATGGTTGAAAGATAATTTTTGATAAAAGCCGTTTTACCCACACGTCTTGCACCTAACAAAATCAGTACTTTGTTTGGTAAAACTTTTTTGGAAAACAATGTGTCTATTTCTCTTTTTAAAAAATTCATCGTCTTGAATTTTAAATATTTAGATGCAAATATACTAAAAAATGTAATTTCAGTCAGTTAATTGACTGAATTAACGTTAATTCAGTCAGTACGTTGACTGAATTAACGTAAATTCAGTCAATAGAAAACAAAAAAAGCCCGGTGTAAAAACCGAGCTAAGAAACTATTATTGGTGCGAAGCAGCCAAAATTTTATTGGCAGGCAATTTTATTGACACGATTTTGGTGTCTACCGCCTTCAAAATCAGTGCTAATAAAAGCATCAACCATTTCTAAAACTTGTGGGATTGAAGTAAAACGAGCCGGAATACTAATAATATTGGCATCATTATGTTGACGTGCTAAAATAGCAATCTCTTTCGTCCAACATAAAGCAGCACGAACTTGAGCATGTTTATTAACCGTCATTGCAATTCCGTTTCCGCTACCGCAAATTACAATTCCTAAATCAGCTTTACCTTCTGTTATATCAGTGGCTACTGGATGACCAAAATCAGGATAGTCAACACTATCAATTGAATCAGTTCCATAATTTGTAATTTGATGTCCTTTAGCGATAAGCATTTCAACAATTGCCTGTTTATAATCTGGTCCTGCGTGATCGTTTCCTATGGAGATTTTCATCTTGTGTCTTTTAAGTTGTGTGTTGCAAATTTAGAGAAACTATTCTATTGATTGCCTAATAAATTTTTGTTCTTTGTTTGCTAATTAAACCACTTATAGTATTTCTATTAATGGTCTTGTAACCCTTTAATAGCTATATAATTACGGGTTATCAACAATTTTTATTAATGTATAAATACCTGTAAATCAATGTATATTTATTATTGTAAATGTTAAAAATTTGCATTGTTAATAGCAAAACGCAATTGATTGATATTCAGTTAACTTTAAATTAACACAAGATGTTGATAACTTGAGATAGAAAATAAGAACTATTTTTTGGTACTATTAAAAAATTAAGTAATCCAAAACCCAGTTTTTAAAACCTAATTTACTTTGAGGAATTTATAGAATAGTTATCATTATTAAAAAGTAGTTTATTAACAAATTTTTAAAAACTACTTATTTACAAAATGAATTATTATTGGATTATTAACCATTGTTAATTAAAAATAGAAACTCCTTTAAAACGAATACTTTATTTAAAAATAACTATGTTAATAAGTCGGTATAACATGTTTTAAGTTGATTTCAATGCTTTTTAAAATAAATTTATTGCCACTATTAACACGCTATAATAACAACCAAGAAGAATTTTAAATTTAATTTTTCTTTTTGTTTATTTAAATATATGTTGACAACTTTCAAAAAATTGAAGTCAAAAAAATGAATTCTATTTCAAACGATTTTCAAGTTGCTGTTTAAGTTGTCTAGCAATTCTTGTACTTTTTCAAAATCGTTAAAATGAATTTTGAGTTTGATTCCGCCATGTGCAAAGCTGCCAAAAGGATCGACAGAAACTAAGTTTTCATTTTCAAAAAAATAATGAATTGCTTCTTGCTCGAGCAAATGCTTTATAACTATAATTTCATGCGAATAATTAAAAATTGCAATGGTCTGAAATTCTTCCATTTTTATACTTTTTATAAAGATACAACTATTCTGTAAAGTTATATTTTCTTTAAAACTATACGCTGTTGGCTAATTACAGTTTACTATTTTGTAATTTTAGACTTTTAAGAACAGATGTATGAGTAAAAGATTAAGAAAGCCGGTAAAAAAAGGGAAAGATTTCTCAGAAAAAATTATAAAAATATTATCGCAAAGTGCCAATAAAGCATTCAATTTTAAGCAAATAGGAGCCAAGCTAGAAGTTGATGATACCGAAAGCAGGAATCAAATTATAAAAGATTTGAAGATTCTGGCTTCGCAAAATAAAATTATTGAATCAGAACCTGGTAAATATTTAATCAAAGCAGTTAGTAAAGATTATTACGAAGGTAAAATTGACATGACAGGACGAAAGACCGCTTATTTTGTCTGCCCTGATTTAGATGACGATGTATTTATCCCTACCAATAATTTAAACCACGCTTTAGATAAAGATATTGTTAAAGTGTACGTTTATAATAAACGAAGTGGTAAAAGACCTGAAGGAGAAGTGATTGAAGTCCTTGAAAGACACAAAACTGATTTCGTGGGTGTTATTGATATTCAGGCTAATTTTGCTTTTGTTTCTACTGCAAACCCTAAAATGTATACGGATATTTTTATTCCAAAAGATAAAATAGGCGAGGCAGAGCAAGGCGACGTTGTTTTAGTTCATATCGAAGACTGGCCGGCTAGAGCTGATAGTCCTTTTGGTTCCGTAATAAAAGTGTTAGGAAAACCTGGAGAACATGATACGGAGATTCACGCTATTCTTGCTGAATACGGATTGCCATCAGAATTTCCTATTGAAGTCGAGACGTTTGCACAAAAAATAGATACTTCGATTACTGCTAGTGAAATAGCAAATCGTCGTGACATGCGTGATACGTTGACTTTTACCATTGATCCAAAAGATGCGAAGGATTTTGATGATGCACTGTCATTTAAAAAATTAGAAAATGGAAATTATGAAATTGGTATTCATATTGCAGATGTTTCGTATTATCTTGAAGAAGGTACAATACTGGATGATGAAGCGTATCAAAGAGCAACTTCGGTTTATTTAGTGGATAGAGTAGTGCCTATGTTACCTGAAGTGCTATCAAATTTTGCGTGTTCTTTACGTCCAAATGAAGAAAAATATACGTTTTCTGCTATATTCGAAATTACGGAAACTTCGCAAGTGGTCAATCAATGGTTTGGAAGAACGGTCATTTATTCGGATCAGCGTTTTGCTTACGAGGAAGCGCAGTATATCATAGAAACGAAGGATGACACGATTCCAGAAGAAATTTCGATTACTGGAACTTCATATCAAGTTTCAGCAGAAATTGTTGCTGCAACGCTAAAAATGGATGAATTAGCCAAAATTCTTAGAAAACAAAGAATGGCTGATGGAGCAATTACTTTTGATAAAGTAGAAGTAAAATTCAATTTAGACGAAGCTGGTGAACCACAAGGTGTTTACTTTAAAGTTTCAAAAGATGCCAATCATTTAATTGAAGAATTCATGCTTTTGGCCAATAAAAAAGTAGCAGAATTCATTGGTAAACAAAAGAAAACATTCATTTATAGAATTCATGATGAACCAAATGAAGATAAACTTTTTGCAATGCAAGCTGTAATTGCCAAGTTTGGACATAAAATAGATTTTAAGCAAGGCTCTATTTCGCAGGCTTTAAATAAATTAATGGAAGATGTAAGTGGTAAAAAAGAGCAAAACCTTATTGATACTCTAGCGATTAGGAGTATGAGTAAAGCTAAATATTCTACAGATAACATAGGACATTATGGTTTGGCTTTTGAGTATTATTCGCATTTTACTTCACCAATTCGACGTTATCCAGATGTAATGGTGCATCGATTGTTGCAACATTATCTAGATGGAGGTAAATCAGTTGATGAAGAAACGTATGAAACAAAATGTTTACATTCATCAACAATGGAAGGTTTAGCAACAAATGCGGAACGTGATTCTATTAAATACATGCAAGTAAAATACATGCAAGATCATCAAGATCAAGAATTTTTAGGAGTAATTTCTGGTGTTACCGAATGGGGAATTTATGTTGAAATAATCGAGAATAAATGCGAAGGAATGTGCAGAATTCGAGATATAAAAGACGATTATTACACCTTTGACGAAAAACAATATGCACTAACTGGCGCAACTTCTGGTAAATTATTACAATTAGGAGATGAAATTTACGTTAAAGTAAAAAATGCGGATTTAGTTAAAAAACAACTGGATTTTAATTTTTTAAGAAGAATGGAAGAACCATTAAAATAAAAAAAATGAAATCAAAGATTCACGAATACCAAAGAAGGAATACTAGAAATATGAGTAAAAAAATAGTGATTATTGCCTTTGTATTTTTTAGTCAAATTACAAATGCGCAGGTATCCCGAAACTTAGGAGATTTTGATGAAGTAAAAGTATTTGATAAAATTAATGTAAAATTAATTCCAGCTTCAGAAAACAAAATAGTTATAACTGGAGACCGAGCAGATGAAGTGGAAACTGTAAATAAAAATGGCGAATTAAAAATTAGAATGCCATTTCCACAGTTGCTATCTGGTGATGCTATTACAATAAAACTATATTTTAAAAATATTGAAAGTATCAGTGCTAGCGAGGGAAGCTATGTTTCAAGTGATATTAATTTTAAGCAAACACTTTTAGATTTGAATGCAAAATCAGGAGCAGAGATTAATATTGAAATTAATGTTGGTAAGGTGAATATAAAAGCTAATGCAGGTGGAATAATTGATGTTTCTGGTAAAGCTACGAACTCAGATGTAGCCATAACTTCAGGCGGAATTCTAAAAGCAGCGGACTTATATACGAATCAGACTAAAATTAGCGTTGCAGCTGGAGGAAAATCTGAAATCCATGCAACTACATTGGTGGATGCAAAAGTGAAAGCTGGAGGCTCTATATTTATCTACGGTAAACCAAAACAGATCAATAAAGAAGTATTTATTGGCGGTACTATTTTAGAAAAATAGTAGTACTTTGGTTTAAATTTTAGCGTAATAAATTTAAATTTTTAATGATAAACGATATTTTAGCTGGTATTCCTTGGGGAATATTTTTAAGTTTTATGATTGGTCCTGTTTTTTTTATTTTACTAGAAACAAGTATTATAAAAGGATTTAGAGCAGCCTTAGTATTTGATTTAGGAGTTGTTTTAGGCGATATTGTCTTTATAGGAATAGCTTATGTAGGGAGTTACAGGTTAATTCAAAGTTTAAAAGACCAACCTGCTCTTTTTATTTTTGGTGGTGTTTTAATGGTTGCTTATGGTATAATTTCCTTCATACAATTAAAAAAAGAAGAAAAAATAAACACTGATATTATTGACAGGGAAATAGTAAAAAAAAACTATTTAAGCCTTTTCATAAAAGGGTTTTTGTTGAATATTATTAATATTGGTGTTCTAGGTTTTTGGTTGGCCATTATCATTTCTGTGGGACCAAAACTAGAAATGCAAACCTCCAGAATGATTACTTTTTTTATATCGGTAGTTATTACTTATTTATTGATCGATTGCATCAAAATACTTTTAGCTAAGCAATTAAAAACAAAACTAACACCGGTGAATATTCTTAAAATCAAAAAAGGAATAAGTATTGTAATGATGGTTTTTGGCATGGTTTTAATCACTCAAGGTTGGTTCCCAGAAGAAAAAGCAATGGTTAAAAAAGCGTTTGAAAAAATAGAGAATTAATACTATTTTTTTTCAAATAGTAAATGCCTTGTCTCTAATTGATTTAAATTCAGGGCTTTTTTTTATTTAAATATGTCCCGTCCTGAAATAGCGATACACAATAAGTATCCTAATGGAAAAACATGAAGAAACACACTATGTAAAGCGGACTCAAAAAGATTATTCAATGTCTTTTAAATTACAAATTGTTCAAGAAATTGAACGAGGACAACTTACAGTTACAGAATCCACAAAGACTTATGGCATTCAAAATAGATCAACTGTTGTTAAATGGCTTAGAAAATTCGGTAACTTTGATTGGGAAAACCAAACACCATTTACTATGTCAA
>NZ_JBLVPU010000005.1:0-167833 GCF_048286735.1 Flavobacterium frigidum
AATAAAAGCATTTAGATCTCAATTCAGAGGAGTTAGAAATATAGAATTCTTCCTTTTTAGACTAACTAATATTTATGCTTAATTTTTGCTTCCCCACAGGTTTTGGGATTGATCCATAAACCATCGACTACAGCTTTGGTAAACGATAAAAAAACGAATTGGATACCGAGCTAAAAATAGGGCATAAAAAAAACGCTCCACTAGGAAAGCGTTTTTAAAATGTGAAGCAGATGTGTAACAAAATTAATGTTAAGTCAATAATTGCGCTGCTATCTGTGACCACGGCGGGATTTGAACCCGCACGCCCTTGCGAGCACCAGCCCCTCAAGCTGGCAAGTCTACCGTTTCTCCACGTGGCCTAAAAAAATAAAAGGCCAAGTAATAAATTACTCGACCTTTTGTGACCCGACTGGGGCTCGAACCCAGGACCCCATCATTAAAAGTGATGTGCTCTACCAACTGAGCTATCGAGTCAATGCTTTCAAGAAAATTATGTGTTGATCACTTAAATTGTGACCCGACTGGGGCTCGAACCCAGGACCCCATCATTAAAAGTGATGTGCTCTACCAACTGAGCTATCGAGTCATTTTCTTTCCTTGAACGCGGGTGCAAATATAAGGACTTATTTTGGAGTTTACCAAGCAATTTTATTATAAATTTGTCTTTTTTTAATTAAATCACTCAACACCTTAATTTGTAAGGTTTTATTCAGATGAAAAAAATTATATTGTTAGGATATATGGGTTGTGGGAAGTCTACAATTGCTGTAGCGTTGTCTACTAGTATCGGAATTCCGTTCGTAGATCTCGATAAAGAAATTGAAGCAAAAGTAGGATTGTCTATCGATGCTATTTTTAAAAAGCACGGTGAAATATATTTTAGAAAGCTTGAACACGAAGTTTTTATCGACTTATTGAATAATTCAAAGCAACTAATCATTGGTTTAGGTGGCGGAACTCCATGTTATGCGAATAATCATGAGTTGCTAAAAGGCACTAATGTAGTATCCGTATATTTGAAAGCTTCCATTGATACGCTTTTTCATCGTTTACATCACAACAAAAGCAAACGCCCTCTGATTGCGGAAAAAAACGAAGGCGAAATGAAAGAGTTTATAGCCAAGCATCTTTTTGATCGAAGTTTTTATTACAATCAAGCTCAATATAAAGTTGTGGTAGATGATAAAACAATTAAGCAAACAGTACTTGATATTGTTTCGATTTTAACTTAGATAAGCATAATTGGTGTCGTTTTCGTCAAAAACTACTTGTACATGTTCGTACAATGAGGTAGAAAGAGAAATTCCTTTGAAGTCAGCTTTTACGGGATATTTTTTATGGTTGCGATCTACAAGCACTGCTGTTTTAAACTTTTTTAAAGGAACGTCTATAAAATGCCTTACTGCATATATTAAGGTAGTGCCTGAATTTAGTACATCATCAACAAGAACCAATCCTTTATTAGCATATTCGTCTTTTGATAAAGAGGTGTGAATGGGTAATTCAGGATGTTGTTTGTTAATTTGTACTTCGCAAAGCGAAACTTTGATGGTAGAGATAACTTCTAAACTCGCAGCTATTTTTTTTGCAAATATAAAACCGTTAGTTGCAATTCCTGCAATGACAATTTCTTGCTCGTCTACAAAGGTTTCGTAGATTTGATAGGCTATTCGTTTTATGGTATGTTCAATTTCTTGATTAGTCAAAATTATATTCTTGCTCATGGTTTTTTGTTTTGTTGGAGGGTTGAAGCGGCTATTTCAAATAGTTGAAGAACGGGGATTTTAGAGGAACTTTAAACCTAAATTTATAGTGTCTAAATCAATCTTCTTCGTCTACTATGATTTCATTTCCAAATTCATCGATATCTCTCCTGTCTTTTTTCGTGGGTCTACCAGTACCATTTTTTCGGTAATGTTCTTTGGATAATTTTAGTAATTCTAAATGCTGATACGCTTCTGCTGGAGTATCATTTCTTCTATAAATATCTACTAATTTAGCTGCAACACGATTATCTGGGACATCTAGAACAGTAATGATTTGCGTAATTTGATCTTTACGAAAAGTGATTTTATCTGTTGCAAATACCTCTTTAGAAGGTTTGGCGACTTGGCCATTTACTGTAACGTGGTTTTTTTTACAGGCTTCAGTAACCATGTTTCTGGTTTTGTAATACCGCACGCACCATAAGTATTTATCTATTCTCATAAAATTTCTAAAATCGGAGTTAAATAGTTTACAAAAATCAATCAATATTGTATCTTGCGCACTTAAAAATTAGCTATAATGAACAAATTTAAGTATTATTTTATTTTATCAATTACAACTTTATCTTTATTTTCATGTTCTAAAGATGATGCTACTGCTGAAATAACTCCGCCCAGAGATTTTGCAGTGCAATATGCTACTGATTTAACTGATATTGAAGAATATTTAAAAACATATTCCATAACCGTTGTCAATCATCCGGGGTTTGCAGATGATCAAGACGTTTCTTTTAAAAAAATTGCAACTGGAGGAACTGAACCTTCTATTTATTCTTATTTAAATAGCGCTACTTTTCCAAAACTTTTAAGTAAAGAGGTAAAACTTCATGATATCAGTTATAAATTGTACTATTTAGTATTACGCGAAGGAGTAGGGCAACAGCCTACCAACGTTGATGGTGTACTTACGTCATATAAAGGAGAGTACTTATCACGAACTAAAGTTGCTGATGTAGAGACCTTTGGAACTACTTTCTTTGAAGAAAGTAAAAATCCACAGCAGTTTTTTAATCTACCTTCAACAATTGTAGGTTGGGGTGAATCTTTTCCAAAATTTAAAGGAGGTACGTATTCATCTAATCCTGATGGGACCGTTTCGTATAGAGATTTTGGTGCTGGTGTCTTTTTTATACCATCAGGATTAGGTTACTTTTCTCAAGGTCAAAATAGTATTCCAGCGTATGCGCCTTTAATTTTCAGTATCAAATTATATGAAATCAATAGACTAGATTCAGATGGTGATGGAATACTAAATTTCCAAGAAGATTTAAATAATGATGGATACATTTACAATTATAGCAATAAAGTAAATTACCCAACGTTTCCTGCAGATAATATTCGTTATGAAGATGATTCTGATAAAGACGGAATACCAAATGCTTTAGACACAGATGATGATGGTGACTTTATAAGTACGAGAAAAGAAATTACAGATGCTAATGGTGTTTTAATTCCATTTGCATCCATCCCTTCTTGTAACGGAAATACAACAGATCCAACTCGAATTAAAAGGCATTTAGTACAATGTAACTAAAAAAAAATCAAGGCATAAAAAAACCAGTTCAAAATAAATGAACTGGTTTTTTTTTGGAATCAAATGAAAGCCTACTTTCTTTTCATTACTCTTTCTACAGCTTCAACAATCGCTTGATTGTTCAATTTGTATTTATCCATTAATTGTTCTGGTGTTCCAGATTCTCCGAAACTGTCATTTACTGCTACAAACTCTTGTGGAGCTGGACTGTTTAATGCCAAAACTCTTGAAACGCTTTCGCCAAGACCACCCAAAATATTATGCTCTTCAGCTGTAACGATACATTTTGTTTTTGCTAATGATTTTAATATGGCTTCTTCATCCAATGGCTTTATGGTGTGAATGTTGATCACTTCAGCAGAAATTCCTTGTAGCTCTAGAGCTTCGGCAGCTACTAAAGCTTCCCAAACCAAATGTCCTGTTGCAACAATCGTTACATCAGATCCCTCCGTTAAAACAATAGCTTTTCCTATAACGAACGGTTCATCAGCGGGCATAAAGTTAGGCACTACTGGACGGCCAAATCGCAAGTAAGCAGGACCATGATGATCTGCTAGTGCTAAAGTAGCTGCTTTGGTTTGGTTGTAATCACACGTATTAATTACGGTCATTCCTGGTAACATTTTCATCAAACCAATGTCTTCCAGGATTTGGTGTGTGGCACCATCTTCACCTAAAGTTAATCCAGCGTGAGAAGCACAAATTTTCACATTTTTTTCAGAGTACGCTACAGATTGACGAATTTGATCGTATACTCTTCCTGTAGAAAAGTTAGCAAAAGTTCCTGTAAAAGGAATTTTCCCTCCAATAGTTAATCCTGCTGCAATTCCAATCATGTTTGCTTCTGCAATTCCAATTTGGAAAAAACGCTCTGGATGGTTTTTTTTGAAATCATCAAATTTCAAAGAGCCAATTAAATCGGCACAAAGTGCAACTACATTTTCGTTTTTTTGACCCAATTCCGTCATTCCCGCTCCAAAACCCGAGCGTGTATCTTTACTTCCTGTATTTGTATATTTTTTCATTGTTAGATCTTTGGAATAATTAGTTTAGTTGCGATTGTTTTTTTAGTAATTCTTTCATAAGTACGAATATTTCCATTTTTATAATCTACAATGATTTTTATTGGAATACCAATTGATATTTTAAAATCAGTATTTAAAAAAGACCCATGCGAGAAAGAATTTAAAAATTCTTCATTAAATTTCACATCACTATTTTCATATATAATTTCAATTGCTATTTGTGCTCTTTTCATTTTTGGTCTTGCGTATCCTAAAATTAAAACTTTTGTTTTAATACTGTCAATCAACGTTTCTATTTGTTTATAATAAAATTTGGGTACTCGTTTAGCATTAAATTTCTCTTGTTTTTTACTTTCTTCGTAAATAAATGAAACTGATTTTTCTAAATTATGAACTTTAAATTTGTGATAAGTTTGTTTCTTTTCTTCAAAAATAGAACCGTACATTTCGAAATCTTTACTATGACCTGTAAATAAGTTTGTATTTTTTAAAGAATTAACCATATAAAAATGGATATTTCCGCTAGAGATATTTTTGTATTGAAGAAATATATCGTAGATAAATTCTTGAGAATAAATACTTCCCGACCATACTAGAAATATAAATAAAGATTTTAGCTTCATTTCTTAAATTTAATAATCTCCTAATGTAATAGGATTTTGACCCAAAGCAATTTCAAGTTGCGTGTCATTAGGCGCTTTACCGTGCCATGCGTGACTGTACATCATAAAATCGACACCATTACCCATTTCAGTATGCAATAATACACATACTGGTTTTCCTTTTCCAGTTCTTGATTTTGCATCGTTCATTCCAGCAATGATAGCTTCGATATCGTTTCCTTTTTCGATTTCGAGAACATCCCAGTCAAAAGCTTCAAATTTAGCACGGATACTTCCCATAGCTAAAACTTCGTCTGTAGAACCGTCAATTTGTTTCCCGTTCAAATCGATTGTAGCAATAAGATTGTCTACTTTTTTGGCAGAGGCATACATAATTGCTTCCCAGTTTTGACCTTCTTGCAACTCACCATCTCCGTGAAGCGTGTAAATGATATGATTGTCACCATTTAGTTTTTTAGCTTGTGCTGCACCAATTCCTACAGATAATCCTTGACCAAGTGAACCAGAGGCAATGCGCACTCCTGGCAAACTATCATGCGTTGTTGGATGTCCTTGTAATCTAGAATTAATCAAACGGAAAGTCGCTAATTCAGCTACTGGAAAGTAACCGCTTCTTGCTAAAACGCTGTAAAAAACAGGAGAAATATGCCCGTTTGAAAGGAAGAAAAGGTCTTCTCCAATTCCGTCCATTTCAAATCCTTCTTTGCGGTCCATTATATTTTGGTATAATACGACAAGAAATTCTGCACAACCTAATGAACCACCTGGGTGACCTGAGTTGACTGCATGTACCATTCGAAGAATATCTCTTCTAACTTGGATTGTTAAATCGTTTAATTGTTGTGTGTTCGGTTTCATTTGTGTGTTAAAATTAGACTCGGCAAAGATAAACAGTTATTTTGATTTTAGATAGTTCCGTTTTTAGATTTATCATTAGTTATAAAGGGTGTCCTTTTTTGTGAAATACTATTTTTTTGTTCTAATAAGGTAATTACTATCTTGCGAGCATGTTTGAACAATTATTTAAGAGTATTCGAGAAAAAGTAGCATTGACTCCGACTGAAATGGAGCTGTGCAAGACTTTTTTTATTCCTAAAAAGCTACGTAAAAAGCAAACATTGCTTCAAGAAGGTGATGTTTGTATCTATAATGCATTTGTCGAAAAAGGGATTTTACGCTCTTTTTCTATAGATGAGAAAGGAAATGAACACATTGTGCAATTTGCAATTGAAGGTTGGTGGATTACTGATTTAGCTAGTTTTCTAACCAACAGCAACTCTATTTACACCATAGAAGCGCTTGAAGATTCAGAATTGCTGTTGCTCACCACCGAAGCAAGAGAGGCATTGATGGATCAAATTCCAATGTTTGAACGCTACCAACGCTTACTATTGCAAAATGCTTACATTGCAAATCAAACCCGAATTAATTCGGCATTGACCGAAACGGCCGAAGATAAATACCTTAATTTAGGAAAAGCATATCCCGGAATTGTAAAACGGGTACCCCAACACATGCTTGCTTCCTACCTTGGACTTACCCCCGAAACTCTGAGTAGAGTTCGCAAACAAATTAGCAAAAAATAGTAGAATTCCTTGATGTAGATCAATGGTATTTCTTGCGCTACATCAACACTCTCTTGGGTATCGTTATTTATTTTTGTACTGTAAAATAAAGGCAATGACCAATAGAAAAACAGTCGCAATACTAGGTGTTTCCAATAGCAATGCAATTCTTTTAGCAACACATCTTGCCCGAGCGCATGCTGTTCTGCTTTTTGATACGGATCAAAAGTTGCTTTCACGTATTTATGCACAGCTACTTTTAGAAAACCCAAATGCACAAGTTGAACCGATGCGTTGTCCAACCAATGCAAGTTGGGAAGCTGATATTATTGTGGTTTCTGATAATGCTTTAGCAAATGAACCGCTAACACAGCAAATCAGGAAGGTGTCTACAGGCAAAATCGTCCTTATTCTTGAAAGTATAACCGATGAGAAAAATAAGAATTCGTATTTTGAAGTACTATTTCCTTTTTCTAAAATTATATATTGCTGTGAAGGCAAAGCAGATGCAATGGCAACTCTTTCTCTAAAAGGAAATGATGTTCAGGCTTTGGCAACTCTTGTTACTTTTTTTACCACTATTGGTTTAAAAATCAATGTTATATTTCCAAGTACAATTAACTCTTAACAAAAAAGAAATGAGTAAATCAATTTTATTTCAATCCTATACTCTGGGGACTCGTAGTTTAAAGAACCGCATGGTAATGGCACCCATGACACGAAGCCGCTCTAACAATAAAGGAAATGTTCCTACAGCATTAACGGCTCAATATTATGAACAAAGAGCCACTGCAGGTTTAATTGTAACCGAAGGTACTTTTGTGAGTACAAAAGCAGTAGGTTTTATTAATGTTCCAGGAATTTATAGCGAAGCTCAAACCGAAGGTTGGAAATTAGTAACCAAAGCCGTTCATGATAAAGGTGGAACTATTTTTGCCCAATTGTGGCATACGGGCCGCTTGTCTCATCCTGATTTGCATGATGGCGAATTACCACACGCTCCTTCAGCATTGAATCCATTTGCAAAAGCGTACACAAATGATGGTTTTGTAGATACCGTTGTTCCTAAAGAAATGACTATTGAAGACATTAAGCAAACGGTCTTAGATTTTAAAAACGGAGCAAAAAATGCTATTGCTGCAGGTTTTGATGGAGTCGAATTGCATGCGGCCAATGGGTATTTATTGCACCAATTTTTTAATGGGTATTCCAACCATCGATCTGATGCTTATGGTGGATCAATAGAGAACAAAGCCCGTATCTTATTTGATATTTTAGATGCTTTTGATGGTATTATTGATTATGCTAAGGTTGGTGTTAGATTGAATCCTTCACTGCACAATGCGCAAGGAATGATGCTAGACCAGCAGACAATACCTACCCACGAATACATTATAAACAGACTGAATGATTATGGACTAGCGTACATTCATTTAACAGAGCCTTTCACAGATGTTTCTGAAGTACCTTTTGCAGTTACTGAAGTAGCGAAACATTTCAGACCGTTTTACAAAGGAACTTTAATCATCAATAAAAGTTTTAATAAAGAAACAGGTATTAAGGTTATTGAAGACGGGTATGCTGACTTAGTTGCGTATGGCGTTCCCTTTATCGCAAATCCTGATTTGGTAGCACGTTATGAAACGGATGCTCCTTTGAACACTCCAGACCAAAATACTTTTTACACCGATACGGTAAAAGGATATACAGATTATCCAGCTTTGAATGGCTAAGTAGTTTTATACTTTAAAAAATTGATTAATACATGTCAATACAGTATTAGAAAGCCCGCTACTTGCGGGCTTTTGGTATTGAGTAATTTCAATAGAAAGTAATGATCGATTCAGTTATTATTAAGTTTATAACTCAGCTTGTGCTTGAAGGTAATTTACATTCAACCAAGAGCCACCGTTGTAACATTCAATTCCGTAAGCAGTCAGAAAAATCTGCGCTTGTTCGCTTCTATTTCCTGAGGCGCAACACAATATAAAAGGTTTTTCGAGTTCGTGAATTTCTTGCATTCGATGCTGAATTTCTTGAAGCGGAATGTTAAATGATCCAGCAACATGACCTCCTATAAATTCTTCATAAGAACGCACATCAAGTATAGTTCCCTTTTTTTCTTTAAGTATTGTGGCTACTTCCATTATTTTTTTAATTAATAGATTAGTGTTGTTTTAAACGGTAGAGATTTTTTGCTTTTTCTAAATCTAAAGGTTGCTTTATCGGAATTTCTAAAAAGTAAGGCAACTGCCATTGTTGTGTTTTTTGTGCTTGTTTGCTTGATGGTAAGTCCCAAGGAGGATATACACGCATACCTCGTTTTCCTTCCTTTAGATGGGTACTTATAATTCCTTGGTCGGCTAGAACTAATCGTGGGAAAATGAATTGACCAAATTCGTTCTTGCTTTTTGTATTAATAATAAAAAAATCAATTGCGTCAGCTACCTCGTATGGGGCGATAGTACCTTTGTTACTTCTTTTCCAAAAAGTCACAAACTGTCCAATTTTGGTTGGTGTTATTTTCGCCAGTCTAAAAAGTACAGCAGTTCCATTAAGCTCAAATTGACAAGCGCTGTAAGCAAGGCTTTCTTTTTCTAATTTGAGATTGCTAAGTTGAAACCCACAGATATCAAATACAAGTTCTGCAGTCTCTATTAGGTTTTTGGGAATCATAGTGTGATGTATTTGTACTGTTTCCTAGTGCATGACTAATTTTCTATTGACTGAAAATCAGTGTCTAAAAGGATTTGTTCTTGCTCTATTTCAACATCCAAATTACAAAATAGTGGTTCAATTTCGGCATAGTCTTTTATGATTTTGACAGTGATAAGGGCTAGCGGAATACCAATTATAGAGGCAATAATACTCACAATAGTTACTGTTGTTAACTCTTCCAGCGTCTCTGCTTTCTGAGAATATCGGAATACAAATTGACCTAAAAAAGAAGCGATCAACCATAAGGCCCACCACCAACGAATGAATTGGGTATTTAGATTTACCTTGCTATTCTCTTGTTTTGTAGTTAGTAAATTTTGAGTTTCTACATACAATTCTTTCATAATTTGTTTAGGTCTATACAACGAAATAAAGGGAACAAACCAGCAACCAGAAGCCCAGCCTTCGGTGAAGGATAGCGTTTCTGCTTTTAGGTGAAGGTTAAAATAAGCTCTGCGAAACCATCGGATAAAAGTTATCCCAGAAATGATATAGGTAACCAAATAAATAATGGCTATAATTTTTTGGCGTAAGTCATTGCCAGTGGCAGTTTCAGTAGAAATTTGGCCACCATTGGCCACAGTTTGTAACAAATCATACTGCAAGTAATCAGAAAGTATTGAAATTATTTCGATAGTGAGTACCGTCCATATGAGCATCATTGCAATTTTTGCTCTCTGGCCGTTTGGGCGCATTTTTTCCATGTTTCTTTCTAGTTTTTATGCAGTATTGTTTCGCTACCACCTTGTTTTATAATCAATTGCTTTTCATTGGGATTGAATTCTATTGTTATTCCTGCCGCTAAAAATTGAAATGTATCTTTCTTAATAGACTCTAGCGGAAATGCCGATTGTCCTGTAGCTTGCGCAAAAAGTGAAGCGTTGTCCTTTGTGATCATAATTTTTATTGGAAATCCAGCAGTGGAGTACTCGCCTAAATAGGGATCGAGTTCTTGGGAGGTAAGGGTAATGGCAGTAAAAGTAGGAATCACGAATGGTTTGTTAAAATAACTGCTCAAAGCGGCTACTATAATATCACTGTTATCGTAGTTTTTTCCGTTTGAGGTTAGCGCAATAGCCACTTTATCTGTTGGGAAATAATATAACACGGAACTAAATTCATCGATTCCTCCTTTGTGACCAAATCTTTTTTTGTCTTGAAACGGAATTTGGAAAATACCCATTCCGTAGTTGTCTTGTATCGTAGTCATTTGATTCAAACTACTTTCATTAATTATTTTTTTGGCAAACAAGTTTTCGATAAATAGTACTAAATCCGATGGATTTGAAACAACAGCTCCAGCACCCATTGGGATTGACATATCTGTTTCGGTCCCTTTTATCCATTGACCAAATAATTTATAGGAGTTGGCTTCGTTATTTTGAACGTTTATTTTACTGCCTACGTAAGTATTTTTTAGACCTAATGGTTTTGTGATTTTATCTTTTAGAATAGTATCATAGGGTTTATTATATATTTTTTGAAGAATATAACTGAGCAAAACATAATTAGAATTGCTATAGTTAGCTTTACTGTTGGGTTCAAAATCACTTTTAGCTTTTGCTATAATAGCTACCATTTGAGATTCTGATTGTGGGGTGGTATTATATCGAAGGTATTCCGCATCACTAGTAAAGTTGTGAATTCCGCTTCTGTGATTTAATAAGTTACTAATTGTTATTTTTGAAGCATTTTCAATTGTTGGGTAATAGCTTGCCAATGTTTGATTTAAGGATAGTTTCTTTTCTTCGATCGCCTTAAAAATTAATACGGATGTGAACATCTTTGAAATCGAACCAATGCGGTATTTAGTTAAAGGAGATGCTTTTGTATTGGTTTCAACATCAGCTTTTCCAACTGATTTAGAATAAACGAGTGTTCCATTCTGCGAAACAACGATGCTTCCCATGAATTTATCTTTTGCTTCAAGAATTTGAAACAAACTATCCAATTTTGCAACATTCATTTTTTGGGAATATCCAAGCCCAAGAACGAAGCTAAATAAAAGTGTAATTAAAATTCTCTTTTTCATAAGTGTTTGAATTGTGTTTGTTTAGATCCTTCGGTGCAATGACAAAACAAATTTACTTGCTTTTTAGATTGGCAAATGCATCTTTTTTATCAAATTCCGGGTAAATATATACGATTTAACTGATATGTAATTTTTTTGTAAAAATATTTTTACCGGCTTGCGCCAAAATGGGAATTTTTAACTTTCATATACTGTTTTAGTTTAAGTTTTGGCTTGAAAACTAGATTGCTTTTGAAAATTGAAACTGAAAAAACTTTTTTAATGTCATGATTTAGCCATTTTAGGATTTTGATCTACCAAGTTGCAAAAGATCTTATAGTTTTTAAACCGTAAAATCAAAAGCTACTGAAACATAAGAGTTTGTTAATTACGCCACGTTTTAGATTAATTAAGGGTAACTTTATAAGATAAAATAAAGTTTACTGTGGCATTTTTTTTAAACAGTTAACACTTGATTAGTAACAAATACATATAGAAAGATGTCAGAAAAAAGTAAAAAACAATTTGGGGTTTGGATGGATTCGCATCATGCTACCATTGTAGGAAGAGAAAATGTAGATTCCGGAGATTTCGTAGTTTTAGGTCATGAAACCGTAGACGGACAAGGCTACAACACCAGTGAAAATGCCGCTAACAGTGCCGAGAGAGATCTGCTACGTAAATTATTTAAAAGCATTACGGCTCATATGCAAAACGTAGATGAATTGCATGTAACGGGAACCGGCACGGCGCAAGAGCAATTTATCAATTATTTGAGCGAAACACCTCAATATAAAAATGTAGAAGCCAAAGAAAGTACCTCTAATAAAATGAGTGATGAAAGTTTAATTGACTTTGTGACGGCACAATTCAACTAATAGATTTTTAATAATTTTTAAAAAGCTGCCTGAAAAGACAGCTTTTTTTTGGTATTACAACATTTAAATATTGTATGATTCACTTATTTATTTAGTTCTTGTCGCGATGAAACTGAACGATATTTTATTTAATAGTACCTTCGTAAAAAAAATAGTTATGCGTTTTTCCTTGGTCATCATCGTTTTATTAAATGCTTTGCTGCTGGTTAATTGCAGTTCGAAAAAAAATACTAATATTTCCTATCAATCAACTATTGTTGAAAACAGTAGCAACATACCACAATTAAACATTTTTGTTCCGCGAAAATCGAAAGCAGAGCAATCGCAAGTATTGATTTTTGTACATGGAGGAAACTGGAATAGCGGACGAAAAGGAACTTATGATTTATTGGGCCGCAATTTTGCCAGAAAAGGCGTAATCACTGTAATCCCGGATTACACACTAAGCCCAGAAGCGAATTATGATGCCATGGCAAAGCAAATTGCAGCCGTCATTCAGTGGACTAAAAAGAATATTAGCCAATACAACGGAAATCCAAATCAAATTTTTATCACTGGACATTCAGCAGGAGGACATCTTGGTGCTTTGGCAGTTATGAATCCTAAATATGGGACAGATCCAAAAAACATTGCTGGAATTATTTTGAATGACGCCGCTGGATTGGATATGAAAAATTATTTAGAAGGGAATCCACCCACAGCCGAAGATGATTATTTAACAACATGGACCACCAATCCAGAGCAATGGAAAGCGGCATCTCCAATATATTTTATAGATAAAAACACACCTCCGTTTTTAATTTACGTAGGCGACAAAACCTATAATTCCATAAAAATTGCCAACAGTAGATTTGTAAGTGCTTTAAAACCATTTCAACCAGATGTCACGCCTATTCGCTTGAATAAAAAGCATGTTCCAATGGTACTGCAATATTTTTACCCTTGGAGCGATAGATTTGATGAGATTCTTACTTTTATGAAACAAAATAAGTAACAATTCATGTTTTGGGTATTCATTTTATCGATGCTTAATCCTAATGATTTTTTTAGTGAGATTTTAATAGCATAATGGCTGTTGTCTTTAGAATTAATTATCTTATTGTTTAATTTAAGTTTTTGCTGTGTTCAATTCATAAATGCAAAAGACAAAGTAGATAAGTTCATAGGCTTATAAATCATCACTTACTTTATTCAAAGACTGACAATTTTCAATCATTTCGCCAAAGTATTATCTTTAATTTGATCCATAAAAAAGGTTTATAGCACTTTTGAAGTGTAAAAATATTTAGAAAAAAACCTATAAAAAACTCGGATTACAATCTCAACTTGAAACCGACCACTTTAAACAAAAATTTCGTAAATTTGCACTCCAAATAAAAGGGATAACAAAATGTTAGATAGACTTCAAATAGTAAAACAACGTTTCGATGAGATTTCGGATTTGATTATACAGCCGGATGTGATTTCCGATCAAAAGCGTTATGTGCAATTGAATCAAGAGTACAAAAATTTAAAAGCATTGGCCGAGAAGCGTGATGAGTACGTGCTGATTATGGCAAATATTGAGGAAGCCAACGAAATTATAGCCGATAACAGTGATGCAGATATGACCGAAATGGCCAAAATGCAACTCGAAGAAGCAAAGGAAAGATTACCAGAATTAGAGGATGAAATCAAATTTATGTTGATTCCAAAAGATCCAGAAGATGCCAAGAATGTTATGGTAGAAATTCGTGCTGGAACAGGTGGGGATGAAGCGAGTATTTTTGCAGGGGATTTGTTCCGTATGTATACCAAATATTGCGAAAATCAAGGGTGGAGAACTTCTGTGGTAGATATGAACGAAGGAACTTCAGGTGGATTTAAAGAGGTTATTTTTGAAGTAACTGGCGAAGATGTTTATGGAACTTTGAAGTTTGAAGCGGGTGTACATCGCGTACAACGAGTACCACAAACAGAAACTCAAGGTCGTGTGCACACTTCAGCAGCAACCGTTATGGTATTACCAGAAGCAGAGGAATTTGATGTTCAAATTGATATGAATGATGTGCGTGTCGATTTCTTTTGTTCATCAGGACCTGGAGGACAATCAGTAAATACAACGAAATCAGCGGTTCGTTTGACACACATTCCAACAGGATTAGTGGCGCAATGCCAAGATCAGAAATCACAACACAAGAATAAAGATAAAGCTTTTGGCGTATTGCGTTCCCGTTTGTACGAACAGGAATTAGCTAAAAAACAAGCTGAAGATGCTACCAAACGTACTTCTCAGGTAAGTTCTGGTGACCGTTCAGCTAAAATTCGTACCTACAACTATGCACAAGGTCGCGTTACCGATCATCGTGTAGGTTTGACGTTGTACGATTTAGGAAATATCATGAATGGTGACATTCAGAAAATTGTAGATGAGTTGGCATTAGTCAATAACATGGAAAAATTGAAAGAGGCTAGCGAGGTATTTTAAATAAAAAAAAGTGAAATTCGTTTCACTTTTTTTTGCAATACTCGGGATCTGAAAGAGAATTTTTATAAAAAAATAAGCAATGAAGCCTATATTTAGTTTTAAATACTATTTGTAGGCTTCAATGATTCTATAAGTTACCAAGTCATTTGTTCCCATTAATTTGATTGTTTTTAAAGCTTGTGCTTCTGACATTGCATAGCCACTTGCTGAACCAGTAGTTGTGCTTACTTCCCAAAAATATACTGTTTTATCAGTCGATTTGCTGATTTCAAGTTTTTGTTTTTTTGAAATTGCAACTGGATTGATTTTTTCGTTTTCATTTGCAAAAGAAATTGTGGTTGCCAAGATAAAGGCTGCTAGTGTAAAGTTTTTCATTTTATGATTTTATATTGTTTTATTAACTTTGCAAAGGTGGTTCAGCACTAGATTTTTTTTGTTACATAATACTTTATTTTCCTTGTATAATTCACATTTATTATATTGAAAATCAATTTATTTCGAAATTAGAACAGAATTGAGAGGTAGATTTTTTTTGCAGTGAGGAATTTTTTTGGCATGCTCCGTCTGTGTTTTTTTTCTAATTTTCTAAAGTTTTTATGTTGGGAAATGGCCAATCCTTTCGTAGTTTTTTCATAAATTTGTCTCACACAACTAAAATCATGACTACACTACAACTCATTGATCAAATCAAAACCAAAAAATCATTTCTCTGTATAGGATTAGATGTTGATTTGAATAAAATTCCACCACATTTACTGCAGCTGGAAGACCCCATTTTTGAATTCAATAAAGCCATAATTGAGGCCACCCATGACCTTGCGGTATCGTACAAACCTAATACTGCGTTTTATGAAGCTTATGGAATAAAAGGCTGGATGTCTTTGCAAAAAACGATTCAGTACATCAACGAAAATTACCCTGAAATCTTCACGATTGCGGATGCTAAACGCGGCGATATTGGCAATACTTCATCTATGTATGCCAAAGCTTTTTTTGAAGATTTGAATTTTGATAGCATAACTGTGGCTCCTTACATGGGGAAAGATTCGGTAGAACCTTTTTTAGCATTCGAAAATAAACACACAATTATGTTGGCTTTAACGTCTAACGAAGGTGCATTCGATTTCCAGACTTTATCCACAACTTCAGAAGGCGCTGTAGGTCAGGAATTATACAAACAGGTTTTAGAAACTTCTAAATCATGGAAGAATGCCCAAAACCTAATGTATGTAGTTGGTGCGACAAAAGCCGAATATTTTACTGAAATTAGGAAAATTGTTCCCGATAGTTTCTTGCTCGTTCCGGGTGTAGGAGCGCAAGGAGGTAGCTTGTCTGAAGTTTGTAAATATGGGATGAACGACACTATAGGATTATTAATCAACTCTTCAAGAGGCATTATTTACGCTTCAAATGGAATTGATTTTGCAGAAAAAGCAAGAGCAGAAGCCTTGAAAATGCAACAAGAAATGGAAGCGATTATTAGTGTTAAGTTTAAAGTCTAAGTTTTAAATGGGAAGAATGGTAAACTGGGACTTTTTTAATCCATTAAGAAATTCTCTTAAAGCTTAATTTTCTTAATTTCTTAATGGTTAAAAAACTACTAATTTATGTTTTAATAATATGAACTTTAAACTTTAAACTTGAAACAAAAAACTCTAATCGATCAAATAGGCACTTCCCATTCATTTGAAACTTCGCCCAAGCGCATTATTTCACTAGTTCCCTCGCAAACGGAATTATTGTATGATTTAGGTTTAGAAGACCGTATTATTGGGATTACCAAGTTTTGTGTGCATCCGTATCATTTTAAATCGATTAAGAAAATTGTTGGCGGTACCAAGAAAGTGCATGTCGAGAAAATTAGATTGTTGCAGCCGGATATCATTATTTGTAACAAGGAAGAAAACACCCTTGAAATAGTAGCCGAATTGAAGAAAATTTGTCCTGTTTGGGTGACCAATATCATCACGATCGAAGATAACTTCAAGATGATAACCGACTTTGGTCAACTCTTTAATTGTAGAACCGAATCGCAAAAATGGAATGATAAAATAGATTTTGCTTGGAGTGATTTTAAAAACTTCATCAAAGACATGCCGGTAAAAAAAGTAGCGTATTTTATCTGGAAAAACCCTTTCATGGTTGCTGGATCGGATACTTTTATCAATGAATTGCTTAAACTGAACCACTTTCAGAATATCTATGAGAATAAAGGACGTTATCCAGAAATCGAACTCAAAAAAATACGTTTAGAGGGTGATCCTGATTTGGTTTTCCTGTCATCGGAACCGTTTCCATTTAAAGAAGGAGATGCTTTCGAAATTGGCAGTCATACCCATCATGCTAAAACTATTTTTGTAGATGGAGAAATGTTTTCGTGGCATGGTAGCAGGCTTTTAAAAGCGTTTGACTACTTTAAAAAAATGCATCAAAAATTATAATTCACATTCTTTTAAATCAATTTTCCATAAACATTGCACTCTTGTGGTGTTTTTTACGGTATTAAAATCACCTCCGTGTGCATTTGATATTCTGGTTTAAGCTTCTCTATTTCATTTTTACCTTGCAATAATCCTTACTTTGGCGTGATTTTTTTGCAAATGAACAGCTTACAACTTTTAAAAGTGCAATATTTTTTGTTGCGATTGAGATTTAAAATTAAAGTCCTATTTTTACAAAAAAAATTAAGTGATTAATTACACCATTTACGAAAATAAAAATAGCGATCAATGGGTCACTTTTGTCCATGGAGCCGGTGGAAGCTCTTCTATATGGTTTAAACAAATACGTGATTTCAAGAAACAATACAATGTATTGTTATTGGATTTACGGGGTCACGGAGATTCTAAAACCACTTTAAAAACGGCGTTCAAACAGAAATATACTTTTTCGGCCTTAGCCAATGATATTCTTGAAGTCTTAGATTTTCTAGAAATAAAAAAATCACATTTTGTTGGGATCTCATTAGGTACAATCCTCATAAGGCAATTGGCAGAAATGTACCCTGAACGTGTACAAAGCATGATTTTGGGCGGAGCCATACTGAAAATGAATTTCCGTTCTCAAGTATTAATGCGCCTGGGAAACATGTTTAAATATGTCTTACCATATTTGGTGTTATATAAATTTTTTGCGTTTGTAATCATGCCCAAAAAAAGTCACAAGCAATCGCGTGTTCTTTTTATCAACGAGGCAAAAAAATTATATCAAAAAGAGTTTATTAAATGGTTTAAATTGACAGCCGAAATAAATCCCGTATTAAAATGGTTCCGCCAAGTAGAATTGAATATTCCTACTTTGTATGTAATGGGCGAAGAGGATTATATGTTTTTGCCATCTGTACGTAAGGTCGTAGAGAATCATTATAAATCATCAAAGCTATTTGTCATAGCAAATTGTGGACATGTAGTCAATGTGGAGCAACCAAATGCTTTCAATGATGCGGTTCTTTCTTTTATAAACACAGCTAAATAAAAATTGCCTGCATTAAAAAATGCAGGCAATTCTTTAACTAACCAAAACCAAAATAATAAATAACCAGTTTATTACCCTACAAAGGTAGTTTAGAGGATCAAGTTTTGTTGTTAAGATTTTGTTATTACTTTGTTGGATATACGTTAAGGTTTAGCACATTGCAGTTGTTGTATTTTTTTTAGAGAATTAAAATAGTAGGAAATTAACCTCTATTATTTAGTTTTAATACTACGTAGCAACTTGATAAGTCATCCAAAAAATAACTCACTAAATACTTTATTTTGCATCCTGTATAGCAAATACCTTTTGCAACAGCACCGAAGTTCTAGCACTCAAATTTGTTCTAATATTTTTTTCCTCGACAGCAACCATCTTAAAAACTCCATTTAACGCTTGATTGGTCACATAATCAGTCAAATCAGGATTCACTTTATTCACTAGCGGAATGCTATTGTATTTGGTAATAATGTTACTCCAAACCTTATCTGCACCTACTTTTGTGAATGAATTTTTAATTACAGGATTAAATTTTCCGTATAAAGCAGTAGTAGTGCTATTTTGTAAGTACGTTGTTGCTGAACTTTGATTCCCCATCAAAATAGTTCGTGCATCATTAAATGTCATATTTCTTACGGCGTCAACAAATATGGGAGTCGCTTCCTTCACAGCATCTTCAGCAGCGCGATTCAATACTTTCAAACCTTCGTCCGCTAATGAGCTTAATCCAATTCTACGCAAACCAGCATCCACTTTTCTTAGTTCTTCTGGCAATAAAATTTTCACTGCCTCATTTCGAAAAAAACCATCGGTAGCTGTCAATTTTGATACTTGTTTCGAAATCCCGTTGTTTAGTGCTTCCTTTAATCCTCCAGCAATATCAAGACCTCCTATCCCTTGCGTTTGCGGAAACTGATTCATTACTTGTTGCATTTCGGCGCAACTGGAGAGCGAAACCGCTACTAGTACAATAATAATTTTTTTCATCGTAAATTAGGTATTCATTAAATCGCCAAATGGCATTTGTAAAAATACAACTTATTCAAAAATAAAGCCAACTAATATTTTGGAGCAGTAATTATGGTGTTTTAATCATAATCTGTCCCGCTTTACGCTATATCCCCGCTAGAAAAAAGCGGGGGATGCCGCCACAATCTGGGCTAGACAACAAAATCTTCCCTTATTTACGAACAACAAGGAGCAACAACAAATGATTTTTAAAATAAAATTGTAAATTGCAGGCTTAAATTATCATATTCATAAAATGGAACAACAAATACCATATATCCCTAACAATAAAGTAAGAATTGTTACAGCTGCAGCGCTTTTTGACGGTCATGATGCCGCTATCAACATTATGCGTAGAATTATTCAGTCTACAGGAGTTGAGGTGATTCACCTTGGCCACGACCGAAGTGTAGAAGAAGTAGTGAATACAGCAATCCAAGAAGATGCAAATGCTATTGCCATAACTTCCTATCAAGGAGGACATAACGAATATTTTAAGTACATGTATGACTTGCTTCAAGAAAAAGGAGCGGGCCAAATCAAGATTTTTGGCGGTGGAGGTGGCGTAATTCTGCCTTCAGAAATAGCCGAATTACAAGCGTACGGAATCACCAGAATTTATGCTCCAGATGACGGACGCGCCATGGGATTGCAGGGTATGATTAATGACTTGGTGCAACAATCAGATTTTCCTACTGGAGATAAATTAACAAATGAGTTGGACCAATTAGAGTTGAAAAATCCAACGGCTATCGCCAGAATCATATCAGCAGCTGAAAATTTTCCGGATGTTGCGGCAAAAACTTTGGAGGCTATCCAAAAAAAGAATAAAAACAGCACAATTCCAGTATTGGGAATTACGGGAACTGGTGGCTCAGGAAAATCATCTCTTGTAGATGAATTAGTACGTCGTTTTTTAATTGATTTCCCAGAAAAAACCATCGGATTAATATCTGTAGATCCATCTAAACGTAAAACAGGTGGTGCATTATTAGGCGATAGAATCCGAATGAATGCCATCAATAATCCTCGCGTTTACATGCGTTCGTTAGCAACACGTCAATCCAATCTAGCTTTATCTAAATATGTTGCCGATGCGATTCAAGTGATTAAAGCGGCAAATTATGATATCATCATCTTGGAGACTTCTGGAATTGGACAATCCGATACGGAAATTATGGACCATTCGGATGTTTCTTTATACGTAATGACACCGGAATTTGGTGCTGCAACCCAATTGGAAAAAATCGACATGCTTGATTTTGCTGATTTAGTTGCTATCAATAAATTTGATAAACGCGGTTCTCTTGACGCTTTGCGTGATGTAAAAAAACAATACCAACGCAACCATAATTTATGGGATGTGAATTTAGACACACTTCCGGTTTTTGGGACCATTGCGTCACAGTTCAATGATCCGGGAATGAATACGCTCTACAAAGCGATTATGGATAAAGTCCATGAAAAAACGAATTCTGATTTGAAATCAACGTTCCAAATCACGCGTGAAATGAGCGAGAAAATTTTCGTTATTCCGCCACACAGAACACGCTACTTGTCTGAAATTGCTGAGAGCAACAGAAAATACGACGTTTCAGCAGTTAGCCAAGAACAAGTGGCGCAAAAATTATATGGAATTTTCAAAACGTTAGAGACGGTTTCTGGTAAAGTTCCCGAAATTAACAAAGCAGGAATAAATGAGGATTCGGTTTTACCAACTGCTTTAGAATTAGAAAAATCGGGCACAGCTGAGGATAAAATATTCTTAAATCTACTACTCAACCAGTTTGAAAAAGTAAAAATGGATTTGGATCCCTACAATTGGGAAATCATTTTGACTTGGAACGAAAAAGTAAATAAGTACAAAAATCCAGTGTACACTTTTAAAGTTCGTGACCGTGAAATAAAAATGGCGACACACACCGAGTCACTTTCGCATTCGCAAATTCCAAAAATTGCATTGCCAAAGTACAAAGCTTGGGGCGATATTTTACGTTGGTGTTTGCAGGAAAATGTTCCAGGAGAATTTCCGTTTACTGCCGGTTTATATCCGTTCAAGCGTGAAGGAGAAGATCCTTCTCGAATGTTTGCTGGAGAAGGCGGACCGGAAAGAACCAACAAACGCTTTCATTATGTGAGTGCAGGATTGCCAGCAAAACGTTTGTCAACTGCTTTTGATAGCGTGACTTTATACGGAAACGATCCACATGTACGTCCTGATATTTATGGAAAAATCGGGAATGCCGGAGTTTCGATTTGTTGTTTGGATGATGCTAAAAAATTATATTCTGGTTTCGATTTGGTGCATGCCATGACTTCAGTGAGTATGACTATTAACGGTCCAGCGCCAATGTTGCTTGGGTTTTTCATGAATGCTGCAATTGATCAACAATGTGAGTTGTACATAGCTAATAATGAGCTAGAAGCAGATGTCGCCGAAAAAATCAAACAAATTTATATCGAAAAGGGAATAGACAGACCACACTATCAAGGCGATTTGCCAGCGGGAAACAATGGTTTAGGTCTAATGCTTTTAGGTGTTACTGGAGATCAAGTTTTGCCAGCTGATGTTTACAATGAAATCAAGACAAGAACTTTATCACAAGTACGTGGAACCGTTCAAGCTGATATTTTAAAAGAAGATCAGGCGCAAAATACTTGTATTTTCTCTACTGAATTTGCCCTACGATTAATGGGTGATGTTCAAGAATATTTCATAACTAAAAATGTTAGAAATTTTTATTCGGTTTCTATTTCAGGATATCACATTGCCGAAGCGGGAGCAAATCCAATAACGCAATTGGCATTTACACTTTCAAATGGTTTTACTTATGTAGAATACTATTTGAGTCGTGGTATGAACATCAATGATTTTGGACCAAATTTATCGTTTTTCTTTTCGAATGGTGTTGATCCAGAATATGCAGTAATTGGACGTGTAGCGCGTAAAATTTGGGCGAAAGCCATGAAAAATAAATACGGTGCTAACGAACGTGCTCAAATGTTGAAATACCATATTCAAACATCAGGTCGTTCACTTCACGCACAAGAAATTGATTTCAATGACATTCGTACGACTTTGCAGGCGTTGTATGCGATTTATGACAACTGTAATTCGTTGCATACCAATGCGTATGATGAAGCAATTACGACTCCTACCGAAGAATCAGTGCGTCGTGCAATGGCGATTCAATTGATTATTAATAAAGAATTAGGTTTGGCCAAAAATGAAAACCCAATTCAAGGTGCTTTTATCATCGAAGAATTAACTGATTTGGTAGAAGCAGCCGTTTTACTAGAATTTGACAGAATTACAGAGCGTGGTGGTGTTTTAGGCGCTATGGAAACAATGTACCAAAGAAGTAAAATTCAGGAAGAAAGTTTGTATTATGAAACATTGAAACATACCGGTGAATTCCCAATTATTGGTGTAAATACATTCTTAAGTTCTAAAGGTTCTCCAACCGTAATTCCAGCCGAAGTAATTCGTGCTACCGAGGAAGAAAAACAATACCAAATAGATATGTTGAATAATTTGCATCAATCTAATCAGGATAAAGTGAATCAACAACTAAATGCGATACAAGAAGCAGCGATTAAGAACGAAAATTTATTCGAACACTTGATGGAAGCTACAAAAGTGTGCTCTTTGGGGCAAATTACATCTGCTTTATTTGAAGTAGGCGGACAGTATCGAAGAAACATGTAAGCTGAGAGCCATTTTCTTTGAAAAAAAAAAGTATGAATCGCTTATCCCGCTTTTGGGCGGGATCTTAAGAATTTAAAAAACCTTTCAGCAATGAAAGGTTTTTTTATGGTTTGTTCAAAATATTGGTTTCAATTATTTTATAATTTTTTAAGTTGGAAATAACCAATATGCAAAGGGTTTTCTTTTAGTGGAACTTCTGATTTTGTAATTTTTAAAGTATATAGCGCTTTAAATTCCTCAGGTAGTATATCGACAACTTTATAGCTATCGTCTATATCGATTCCGTATTTCTCGTCAAGGTGCGATTCGGCTCCTTTAAAACCGCAATGTTTGTAAAAAGCAGTTGCTTTAGATTTTTTAGTTGCCAAGGCAAGTTTATTGGCTACAGCCAGCATTTTATAATGGTATTCTTCAAATTCATTTTCTTTATAGCCACCTAAATTGATAAAAAACAATTGTGCTAATGAAGGATTTGTTGGCGTATTTTTAGAAACGACTTCAATAGTAAAATCGTCCACAACAGATACTTCGCGCCAAGCATCAATATGAAGTTTTCCTTTGGCTTCAGGCCAAAAATTTTTAATCTGTGGGATTAAATCTTTTAAGGATTTTCCAATTCCGAAAAAAATATCATGTTGCTCCGTAAGTCGTCCTGCCGGTGTGCAGCCTAGCATTAGCATGTATAATTTAAGTTCTTTTTCCATTTATCAAAAGTACATTATTTTTTAAAATAAATTTTGGCACAATTAATGGTTAGTATTTTTTATATAAATTATAAAACGATAAAGAATGAAAAAAATTACCTTAATTTTAGTTTTCATCGGGATGGTGGCACTACAAAGTTGTGAAGTAAATGAAGTAAATGATACTGCTGACAATGACACAATTAGCGAAGCATTTGAACTTCGTAATGTTGATTTTGGTTATAATTTAGACGAGGGATATTTCATTTCAAGAAACTTTAATTCTACTATTGGGTCTAATATTTATTCCTCCGATGTTGTTTTAATGTACAGATTGATTGGTGTAACTAATTCTAACGCTCCAATATGGCAGTCAATTCCTAGAACAATTTTTAATTCGAGAGGGGAGTTAGATTATGATTTTGATTTTAGTAAAGAGGATTTTTTTATCAGAGTTGATGGAAATTACAATTTGGAATTGACGCCTCAATACTTGGATAATCAAACTTTTAGGATAGTAATTGTTCCAGTAAATCTTATTAATTTAATAGATAAAGATAATTACGAAGCAGTAATTTCTGCATTAAAAATTAGTGAAAGCCAAATTCAAAAGATTAATTTTTAATTAACAAAATGTATAAAAAAGGGAAATCTCATGATTTCCCTTTTTTGTTTTATTTATTTTTTGAATTTTATTGTACTTCTTTACTGGCTTTTCTAAGAGAAACTATAATCCCCGTAATAAGAGATAACGCAATAAAAGCAAGAGAAACCCATTCTGGCATTTCTATAAAGTCATGTAATAGCATTTTTAACCCAACAAAGCTTAAAATAGCGATTAGGCTGTATTCTAAATAACTGAATTTTGCCAGCATGTTAGCCAAAAAGAAATACATAGATCTCAATCCTAAAATGGCAAAAATATTAGAACTAAAGACTAAAAACGGATCATTTGTTATGGCTAATATTGCAGGAACACTGTCTATAGCAAAAACAACATCCATTACTTCAATAACCACAAGTGCAACAAATAATGGTGTTGCAGCAGTAATATGTCGTCTTTTTACAAAAAAATGCTCCTCGTCAATGTGATTGGAGATCGGTATTATTTTTTTTAGACTTCTATATACAAAAGACTTTTTAGGTTGAAATTGTTCATCATCGCCACTGAACAACATTTTCATCGCAGTATACACTAGGAAAGCACCAAAGATATACGTGGTCCATGAAAATTTATTTATAAGTAGCACTCCAAAAAAGATCATTAATCCTCTGAAAACGATCGCCCCTAAAATGCCCCAGAATAAAACACGATGTTGGTATTTTTGTGGAATTTTAAAAGCTGAGAATATAATCGCTATAACAAATATGTTGTCTACGCTCAGCGATAATTCGATCAAATAACCTGTAATGAATTTAATAGATGCTGTGCTAGGCCTCAATAAATCGGGATTAGCAATATAACTTGTCCCATAAAGCCAATAGATCACGCCAGAGAACATAAAGGATAAAGCAACCCATATTGCGGTCCATTTTCCCGCTTCTTTAGAACTGATAATGTGAGGTGTTTTGTTAAAAACTCCTAGGTCAAGCGCTAGAAAAAGTATCACAGCAGCTAAAAAACAAATCCAGACAATCATATACAAATTATTTTAAGTAGTACAAAGATACTTTTTGGTTCGCCAAAATCGAAAAATATTCTAAGATAATAGTTTTTTTTACAAAGATACAGACAAAATAAAAGTGCCAACTTTTATGAAGGCACTTTATGAAATACGAAATTAAGTTTTAGTAGTAGAAGGTTACACCAAAGCAGAATTTACCGTTTTTATAATTCGGGCAGCAATTTTATAAGGATCACCATTTGATGCAGGTCTTCTATCTTCTAACCATCCTTTCCATCCTTTTTGAACAGTCATTAATGGAATACGAATAGAGCAACCTCTATCAGAAACGCCATAAGAGAAGTCATGGATAGAAGCAGTTTCGTGTTTTCCGGTCAAACGAAGATCGTTGTAAGCGCCATAAACAGCAATATGTTCTGCAGTTACAGGTCTAAATGCTTCACAGATTTTTTCATATACTTCTTGTGAACCACATGTTCTTAAAACTTCATTCGAGAAATTAGCATGCATTCCTGAGCCATTCCAATCGGTATCGCCTAATGGTTTTGGGTGGTAATCAATATAGTATCCGTACTTTTCTGTTAGTCGATCTAATAAATAGCGAGCAATCCAAATTTCATCCCCTGCTTTTTTTGCTCCTTGCGCAAACAATTGAAATTCCCATTGGCCACAAGCAACTTCTTGATTGATTCCCTCAAAGTTAATCCCAGCTGCAATACATAAGTCGGCATGCTCTTCTACTAATGCTCTTCCGTGTGTGTTTTTTCCGCCAACAGAGCAGTAGTACATACCTTGTGGAGCAGGATAACCTCCAATAGGAAATCCTAATGGCAACAATGTTTTAGTATCCATAATGAAATACTCTTGTTCAAATCCAAACCAGAAATCACCATCATCATCAATAGTAGCTCTGCCGTTTGAAGAATGTGGTGTGCCATCAGCATTCATCACTTCAGTCATTACTAAATAACCATTGATGCGAGTAGGATCAGGATAGATAGCTACGGGTACCAATAAACAATCAGAGGAACCGCCTTCGGCTTGTTTTGTAGAGGATCCATCAAAAGACCAATTTCCAATTTCTTCAAGTGTTCCCTTAAAGTTTTCGTGCTCCTCAACTTTAGTTTTGCTTCTCAGGTTTTGAGTTGGTTCATAACCATCTAACCAAATGTACTCTAATTTTATTTTTGCCATAACTATGTAAATTAACTGGGTGATTATTTTCTTGTGCAAAAGTAAAACATTTTTTCAATCAATAGAAATTAGGGGGTATTTTTTATTAATTAGTTCATTATTTTTTGGAGAAGTATATTTTTAACGGGGGTAAATTTTTTAAAATAGATTATTTTGGGTTAAAAAATATAATTTGATAAAGTCAGCCGAATGTTTTTTTGCTTTTTATTGATTATATTTGAACTTTATCCAACACATAACTACTAATTAAAAAATCACGCTATGCCAACATTACGTTTCCAAGCTTTGAGAGAAGCATCAAACAGAAAGCCTGTTCAATTTGAAGAAACCGATAGAAAATCAACCATTTTTGGTTCGAATGTGTTTAACGATAAGGCCATGAAGCAGTATTTAACTTCCGATGCATTTAAAGGCGTGCAAGGTGCCGTTCAGCATGGAACTAAAATAGATCGAAAATTAGCAGATTATATAGCCATGGGGATGAAAGAGTGGGCGCTAGCAAAAGGAGTGACACATTACACACACTGGTTTCAGCCGCTTACGGGAACTACTGCAGAAAAACACGATGCTTTTTTTGAAACGTCCTATGATGGCAGTGATCCAGTAGAAAAATTTGGTGGTGCGCAATTGGTACAACAAGAACCGGATGCCTCTAGTTTTCCTAATGGTGGTATCAGAAATACATTTGAAGCGCGAGGATATACTGCTTGGGATCCTACTTCTCCAGCTTTTATATATGGAACTACTTTATGTATTCCTACCGTTTTCATCTCTTATACTGGCGAAGCATTAGACAATAAAATTCCATTATTGCGAGCGCTTTCTGCTATGGATACTGCTGCAACAGAAGTGTGTAAGTATTTTGACAAAAATGTTAAAAAGGTTACAGCAACTTTAGGTTGGGAGCAAGAATATTTTTTGATTGACAAATCACTAGCAGATTCTCGTCCGGATCTTATTATGACTGGAAGAACGCTGCTTGGACATACTTCTGCTAAAGGACAACAACTAGACGATCATTATTTTGGATCGATTCCGACCCGTGCTTTAACTTATATGAGAGATTTAGAGCAAGAATGTATGTTGCTTGGAATCCCTGTAAAAACGCGTCATAATGAAGTAGCACCTAACCAATTTGAATTGGCTCCTATTTTTGAAGAAACAAATTTGGCAGTAGACCACAACTGCTTATTGATGGATGTGATGCAAAAAGTAGCTGAACGTCATGATTTGAAAGTTTTATTTCATGAAAAACCTTTCAAGGGAGTAAATGGTTCTGGAAAGCACAACAACTGGTCATTGGCTACAGATACTGGTGTGAATTTGTTAAGCCCAAGTAAAACCCCAATGAGCAATTTACAGTTCTTAACGTTTTTTATTAATACCATTAAAGCAGTTAATGATTATGAAGCGCTATTGAGAGGAGCAATTGCAACAGCAAGTAATGATCATAGATTAGGTGCCAATGAAGCTCCCCCAGCTATTATTTCTGTGTTTATTGGAGAGCAACTGACTAAAGTTTTAGCAGAGCTGGAAGGCGTTACGGCTGGGAAATTATCTCCAGAGGAAAAAACCGACTTGAAGTTGAACGTTGTAGGTAAAATTCCAGATGTCCTTTTAGACAACACGGATAGAAACAGGACTTCGCCTTTTGCGTTTACAGGAAATAAATTTGAATTTAGAGCTGTGGGTTCTTCTGCAAATTGTTCTAATGCGATGACTACTTTGAATACCATAGTAGCCAAACAATTGAAAGATTTCAAAATTGAAGTGGATGCTTTGATCGAATCCAAAGACATGAAGAAAGATGATGCCATCTTCAATGTGTTGCGTGAGTACATCAAAGTTTCTAAAAATATACTTTTTGAAGGAGATGGTTACAGCGAAGCGTGGGAAGTAGAAGCAGCAAAACGAGGATTGAGCAATTTTAAAACAACTCCCGAAGCCTTAAAAGCTAGAGCTTCTAAACAAGCCTTGGATTTGTTTTCTGAAATGGGGATCATGAATCACATTGAAGTTGAGGCCCGTTACGAAATCGAATTGGAGGAATACACCAAGAAAATTCAAATTGAAGGTCGAGTTTTAGGTGATATTTCAAAAAATCACGTAATTCCAACAGCTATTCGTTACCAAAATACTTTGATAGAAAAC
The DNA here is from genome assembly GCF_048286735.1 of Flavobacterium frigidum. GTDB lineage: Bacteria > Bacteroidota > Bacteroidia > Flavobacteriales > Flavobacteriaceae > Flavobacterium. Next base: position 28,429 of record NZ_JBLVPU010000005.1, read on the forward strand.
GTAAAAGGTTTAAAAGATATTTTTGGAGCCGAATTTGAATCGATCGCCAAGGAACAAATTATTTTAATTAGAGAAATTTCAGGACATATAGAAGGAATCAATTCTAAAGTAGAGGCAATGACTGACGAAAGAAGAAAAGCCAATACCTTGACAGATGCGCAAGAAATGGCTGAGGCGTACTGCAATACTGTGAAACCATACTTTGAAATCATCAGAAACCATTGTGATAAATTAGAATTATTAGTCGATAACGAGCTTTGGACCTTGACTAAATACAGAGAATTATTGTTTACAAAGTAAAATGTTTTCAAATTATAGAGTCAAAGCCTTTCTGTAAAGAGAGGCTTTTTTCATTTTTATTCGCTTTAGAAATAGTATTTATGTTCGAGAAAAGTTGAATGATTTTAATTTGTATTAAGAAATGTTTAAGCATGTATTAATAAATATCTATTGTATTTTATTGTAATTATTTAGTTAAAAGTTAATTTATTATGGCTTTTATATTAATGTAAGTAAAGTTGTATTATATTTTTTTTGTAAAAATGTAGTTTGTCGATATACAATTACTTTTTATCGAAAATTTATCTATTAACTTGAAAAACAGGTATTTATACGTGTTTTTTTTATTTTGTCTTTTCTATCTTTGAAATGTAATACTGAAACAAGATTTATAAAAAAAGTCGTTGTTTGATTATTTAAAAAAAAGATTCCCCAAATCACTTTTTTAAACCTACATAATAACTTGTATTAACAACCAATTAAATATATGTATTATGAAAAAAGTAATTTTGAGCATCTCAGCGATGCTATTTGTAGGAGCAGCATCTTATGCGCAGCCGGGCCCAGTAGCTGGAGCAAATTCAAGTTTGGTAGGACAAACAGGAACTTCACAAAATGCACAAGTTCATCAAATTGGAACCGCACAGAGTTCAAAGATCAAACAAACGATCAACAACAATGATGCGTTTGTGTATCAAGGTGTAAATCCGGGGCAAATTATCGTATCTGGTAACAACACTTCGGCTAAAAACATGGCAGACGTAGATCAAAAAGGGAATGACAACCGTGCGTACATCTCTCAAAACAACTGGGACAATAAAGCGACGCAAAAACAAGTTGGTGATCGAAATGACGCTACCATTTGGCAGGACGAAATTGTAGTAGCAACTGCACAATTGTTTGGAGCCGATGAAGCTATGCAAAAACAAACTGGTAAAGACAACAAAGCGACAATTGATCAAGGAACGTCTGGAAACAATCCTATTCCAGCTGTATCAACTTTCTTTATGATGGTGCCTCTTAGTTCAGCAGTGCCAACTTCGCCACACGGATACAACAAAGCCAGTCAAACGCAAGATGGAAACTTCAATTTGGCCTACACGAGTCAAGGAGGAGAGCGTAATGATTCTAAGATTTCTCAAAACAGCACTACACAAGTTGCTACATTAACTGCAAGAAACGAGGCAAACCACTATCAATATGGTAAAGATAATCTAGCTGAAACAACTCAAAAAGGTTTCAAAAATTTAGATAATGTTTTGCAAGAAGGTTTGTTTAATAAATCATTTACAAATCAAACAGGTACGAGCTCAGGAAACATAAACGCAGTTTCTCAACAAGGAAACAGTAACATGTCAAATGTGATTCAAAGTAACTAATTAAGGTTTTTTTAGATAAGGACAGCTGGTATAAAAGCTGTCCTATCTTTTTTAATTTAAAATTAGAATCATGAAAACATTCCTATTATGTAGCATTTTTTGTTTCTCCTATTTTCAGGTGGCATTTGCTCAAATTTTTGTAACAAATGCAATTGATCCAGCGGTGCTAAGGCCGATTGATTTGTTTCAAAACAGACCTATACGCAATCCCATTCAATTGAGTACTATAAGTACGGTACTAGTGAGTCAAAATTTTGGAAATATTGTTCAAATACGGCAAGTAGGGAACTTTAATAACGTTCAGGCTAATTTGGCAGCAAACAATATTGAATTAGATATTACTCAAAAGGGAGACAAGAACCAAATATATTTGAATAAACAAGCCAAAGAAATCAATCATATTATTTGGCAAGAAGGTAATAATAATAGAATCAATGATTTTGCTTCTTTTTCTAATTATGCTAGTAACAACGTAGTAATTCAAAAAGGGAATAATCAAAGTTTTACAAGTTTTGGAACTAATTCATTATCAAGAGATATGCAAATTAGACAGACAGGGACCGGAACTGCAATTATAATTATCAATAAATAGAAAAATGAAGGTCAACTACAAAAATCTTTGCATACTTGTATTTTTTGTATGTCCGTTACATTTTTTTGCACAAACCACTAATACCGTGGTAAAAGCAAAAATTATTATAGAGAAAAATCAGTCTGTTGTAACCTTGACTGGAGCAGCAGAGAATTTGTCTGAAGTTGTTCAAAGTTTTTCTTATAAGTTATCTGTCATAAAAAAAAATAGTACTTCAGACAATCAATCTACGAATGAACAAGAAGGTTTTTTTACATTGAATGCGAACGAAAATAAAAATTTATCTACTTCTCAGATTAACTTAACAACGGGAGATGAAGTGATTGTTCTGCTACTTTTTTACAATGAAAATAAACAACTAATTGGAAAAGACAGAGTAGTGCTAGGAGAACAAAAAAAAAAGAACAGCCTCAACGACTTTTAACTGAAGGGTTTGAATTGACAGGTATTATATCTGATGAGACTAAGACTAAAGTTGGTAAAGATTTCTATGACTTGTACTATTATTTGTACCATGATTACCAGATAAGCGCAAAAAAAATAGTGGTTCTTACAGAGGAATTTAGTTTTGCCAGAAATACTAAAATAATTGTCGGCATTGAAAATGAAATTATATTCGAATTTTTAACAAGGCCAGATGAGGAATATCTATCGCAGATGGCTGAACAAGCTATTTATGCCACTTACCTGCATTTAAAAAATCTTGAAAAACAAAGTAAATATTTTACTCAATATTAATTTATAAAATGTACCCATGAAGCAACTAGTAACAGTAGCCTTTATTGTTCTTGGCATACAATCATTGCTTGCCCAAGATTTAGTATATAAACCTAAAAATCCCGCTTTTGGTGGAGACACCTTTAATTACCAATGGCTGGCTAGCTCTGCTGAGTCTCAAAATAAATTTACAGATAAGACCATCAAAGAAAAATCACAAACAGAGTTAGAACGATTTACTTCAAGTTTAAATTCTCTTTTACTCAGTCAAATCTCAAGTTCACTGTTCCGCCAGCAATTTGGCACCGATGGCATCAAAATAGGATCGTATACATTTGGAAGTTTGTCAGTAGAAGTGTATCCTTCAGCAGATGGATTAACAGTACATATTTTAGACACAAAAACAGGTGAACAAACGCAAGTAATTATACCAAATCGATAATATGAAATGTAAAAACCATTGTTATTTATTGCTTTTTTTGACACTATTTAGCTGTGGTGCCTATTACAATCAACCCACTGGAGTTGAAAAAGCAATTATTGGTGAAAATACGAAAGCGACAACAGCCCTTAAACAATTGCCAAAAGCAAAAGAACAAATTGTAGTTGGGCTTTACAAATTTCGCGATCAAACCGGACAATACAAAGCTTCAGAAAACGGTAGCAATTTTAGTACTGCTGTAACGCAGGGTGCTACTTCAATTTTAATTAAAGCGCTTGAAGACTCCAAATGGTTTATCCCTATTGAAAGAGAAAATATTGGCAATTTGCTACAAGAACGAAACCTTATTCGATCTACTAGACAAGAATACACTAAAGATGTAGATCCTAATGTGCCACAAATAACACCTTTACTCTATGCGGGAGTTTTATTAGAGGGTGGCATTATATCCTATGATACTAATATTATTACTGGCGGTTTTGGTGCTCGATATTTTGGTACGGGTGGCTCTGTAAAATACAGGCAAGATCGAGTTACTATTTATTTGAGAATGGTATCAACAGCTAACGGAAAGATTTTAAAATCTGTTTATATTTCGAAAACAATATTATCGCAAGCCATCGATCAAAGCCTTTTTAAGTATGTTAACTTCAAAAGATTATTAGAGGTAGAAACAGGGTATACTACAAATGAACCCGTACAAATGGCAGTGACCGAAGCGATTGAAAAAGCAGTGTGCACACTAGTTCTTGAAGGGATAAAAGGTGGCATTTGGGAGGCTGATGCAAGTCCAGAAGCTATTGATGAAGCTTTAGTCAACTATGAAAAAGAAAATGAGCAAGCACTGACTAACTCTTTATTTGGAAGAAATTTGCAAGAGCGACGTTCAAAATTTGCAGTTGAAATTGGAGCTGGAGCAACACTTATAGATGGCGATTATAGCAATCCTACGTTAAGACCATTAGGACGAACTGCTTTAAAATATTTTTTTACTCCAAGTTTTAGCATTAGTAGTTCGCTCAACGTATTTAAACTAGCTAATAAAGGACTTTTAGATGTAGGATATGCTACGGTAGATGTGAATGCGGAACTATTGGTATTGCCAAAAGATAAATTGAGTCCCTTTGTATTTGCAGGTTTTGGTTTCGGAACGAATAAGATATTCGAGAATAGACATTCTAAAATTCAATACGGTGCTGGACTGGAATATCTTGTCAGTTCGAAAATAGGAATTAAGGCTTTCGCTGAACAAAATATCAATTTTAGTGATACCATAGATTATTTAGAGCGTGGCGTACGTGATGATTATTATTTCCGATTTGGCGTAGGACTTACTTATTATTTTCAAATTAAAAAGACAGCTCGAAAAACAACTATTATTACAAATTCTAAAAAATGATGATAAAGGAACCTAATATGAATCGCAATATCTTACCAATAATTCAAAGAGTTTTAAAAGTAAGATATATAGTCTTGCTCTTTTTCATTTTTCTTTCTTGTGAGGAGGAAAAGTTTGCAGGAGAAGAATTTGGTACTATAGAAGGTAAAGTAGTTAGTGCTGTAGATTTTAAACCTATGGCTAATGTTAAAGTGTTCTCAAACCCCAATACTAGCATTGTGTTTACTGACGAACAGGGTAAGTTTGTAGTCAATAATGTAAAAGTAGGGGATTATTCGTTTGAGGCTCAAAAGGAAGGATATATTGCTAAATTTGAAGCAGCAACCGTTAATGCTAATAAAACCTCTAGTTTAGTTTTTGAGTTGAAGTTGTCAACTACAAATAATAAACCTCCTACAACGCCCGTGTTAGTGACACCGGCAGATAATGCAATCAATCAGGCTCTCGAAATCAATTTAGCATGGACAGCCACCGATATAGAGAAAGACAGTTTAAAATATGTAATTACATTACGAAAAGAGAACAATACAGAGGTCGTAACTTTTCTTAACATTTCTAAAAACACATTAACCATTAAAGGCTTGTCCTATAGCACTAAATACTATTGGCAAGTAGCAGTTTCTGATGCTATTAATCCCGCTGTTCTAAGTCCAGTGCGCGCTTTTACCACAATAGACTTCCGTGATGCTCGGTTTCTATTTGTCAAAAAGGAGGTTAATAACTATGTAATTTATTCCGGAGATGAAAGTGGTAATCAGTTACAACTGACCAATACTAGCGTAAATAGTTGGCGCCCTCGAAAAAATAATCAAGTAAATAAAATAGCATTCATAAGATCAAATGGTGGTCAAAATCATATTTATACGATGAATCCAGATGGAACCAACGTATTAAAAATCACCAACGCGGCACCTATTTCTGGCTTTAATTCGGATTATCTCAATTTTTCTTGGAATGCCTCTGGAAGCCAAATTATATATCCATCTTTTGATAAGTTGTATCGCATCAATAATGACGGAAGCGGCTTAACCAAGATTTATCAAACACCAAATGGTAAGTTCATTTCTGAATGCGATTGGAGCAATGACGGTTCAAAAATTGCTATAAAAGTAAATGATCCTAATGGTTACAACGCTGAAATTTATGTAATCAATACAGCAGGAACAGTGCAAAATCAGGTTGTGTCAGGTATTAATGGAGCGATAGGAGGGCTTAATTTTTCTATAAACGGACAACGATTAATTTTTACAAGAGACGTATCTGGTTTTGAAGATGCAAATTACAGGCAATTAGATAGCCGAGTTTTTCAAGCCGTATTAAGCACTGGCGTAACTACAGAAATAAGTGCCGAAAAACTTATCGGGACCATAGATATTGACGTAAGACTTTCGCCAAATGAAGCCGAATTTATTTTGATGAATACCTCAAACGATGGCTTGTCTATTAAAAATATTATCAAGTACACTCCTGCAGGGAACAATCTTGGTGCATCGCGTTTGATACTTTTTTCAAATGCAAGTATGCCAGATTGGGAATAAAATAACGATTGGAATTATATATCAAAAAAAAGCATCTTTTTAATAAGAAATGGATGCTTTTTTCGTTTGTGTATCTGAATAGTGCTTTCTGGTCTTTTTTTAACGATATCATTAATTTGATTCACGAGCCAAAAGCTTTAGATTTTATTCTAATTGAAATCAAAGAAGATGATCAAATATTTACTCTTTATTAGCCTACTCTGGAACGGAGCACTATTTTCGCAAGAAAAAGCTATTTTTTATTTTGATCTTGATCAAGATTATCTCAATAGTAAATCTGAAATGAAATTTACTCAATGGTTGCAGGATAAGCAGCAAATTAAAATTTCTCGAATTGAGGCTTATTGTGATAGTACAGCTAGTTTTTCATACAATATGCTGTTGGCGAACAGAAGAGCAAAATACATAAAAAAACGTTTTGAAAATCATACCATTAATATTGATTCTACTGCGGCTGTTGTAGCATTCGGTGAGGATTTTAAAGGTGCTACACATCACGGTATTCATCGTAAGGTAGTTGTTTTTTACCATAACATAATTCCAAGTTCTGAAGTGATTACTCCGTCACCTTTACAAATTAAAAATACAATAAAAACATTAGAATCGCCAATAGTAGAGAGTTCAAATAATTTAACTACGCAGCTTCAGAAAGCGGAAGTAGGTGAATTTATAATTTTGAAAAATGTTAATTTTAAATTTAATTCAGAGGTAATTGTTGATCGAGCAACTGATATTTTAAATGAATTATTGCGTTTTATGCAACTCGAGACTACTTTGAAAATTGAAATTCAAGGACATATTTGTTGCAACAGTGACCCAAATGACGTTAAGTTATCTTACCGAAGATCAAAGGCTATTTTTGATTTTTTGATTCGAAGCGGAATTGCAACAAAAAGATTGGGTTATAAAGGATTTGGAAGTAGTAGACCTATTTACCGTTTGCCCGAAAAAAACGAAAAAGAACGAGCGGCCAACCGCAGAGTCGAGATTTTGATCCTTCAAAAATAGCACAAAAATCCTAAAACCTTGTTCCTAATTCCTAAATCAAATTAGTATCTTTGCACCACAACTATCTGCCTAAAAGCAGGCTTCACAACTATACTACATGAGTTCAGATACTTCAAAAAGATATGCGCTTCGCGGTGTTTCGGCATCCAAAGAAGATGTTCATAATGCTATAAAAAACATTGATAAAGGATTGTTTCCTCAAGCTTTCTGCAAAATTGTCCCTGATTATTTAACCCAAGATGAAGAGTATTGTTTGATTATGCACGCTGATGGAGCGGGTACAAAGTCTTCCTTGGCGTACATGTATTGGAAGGAAACAGGCGACATCTCGGTATGGAAAGGCATTGCGCAAGATGCGTTGATTATGAATATTGACGATTTATTGTGCGTAGGCGCAACAGATAACATTTTACTTTCTTCCACCATCGGAAGAAATAAAAATCTCATCCCTGCGGAAGTGATTTCGGCTATCATCAACGGAACGGAAGAACTAATCAAAGAACTTGATACTTTTGGTGTGACCATTCATTCTACAGGTGGAGAAACCGCTGATGTAGGTGATATTGTTCGAACTATAATTGTAGATTCTACAGTTACAGCTCGTATGAAACGTAGCAAAGTAATTGATAATGCCAACATTCAAGCAGGCGATGTAATCGTAGGACTGGCTTCTTTTGGTCAAGCAACATATGAAAAAAGCTATAATGGCGGAATGGGAAGCAACGGACTTACATCTGCACGTCATGATGTTTTCGGGAAGTATTTGGCAACCAAATATCCAGAGAGTTTTGATGCTGCCGTTCCCGAAGAATTAATCTATTCCGGACAAGTTAACTTGACGGATGCTGTTGAAAATTCACCAATTGATGCTGGACAATTAGTATTGTCGCCAACTAGAACGTACGCTCCAATCATCAAGAAAATTTTAGACCAATATTCTTCTAATGAAATTCACGGAATGGTGCATTGCAGTGGAGGAGCGCAAACTAAAATTTTGCATTTCGTAGAAAATTTACACATTATAAAAGACAATTTATTTCCAGTTCCGCCTTTGTTTCAGTTAATCCAAGAGCAATCAAAAACCGATTGGAAAGAAATGTATCAAGTATTCAATTGTGGTCACCGAATGGAAATTTACGTTCCCGAAGCTATTGCACAAGACATTATCGAGATTTCAAAATCATTTAATGTCGATGCACAAATAGTTGGTAGAGTAGAAGCTGCCACTTCAAAAAAACTGACAATTACCAGCGAATACGGAACTTTCGAATATTAAAAAGCTTCAATCGGAGTTCATTTTTCAATCTTTTAATTTTTCAATCTTTTAATCTTTTAATTTTTTATTTATGTACGAATTGGTTTTTTGGAAATATCAGGACGGAATTTATCTGAATCATCACTTGGTATACGAGGCCCTTGTGGAGCAAGAAACGGTCGAAGGACTAGAAGAACTTCCTGTTCAGGTTATCTTAAACAGAATCGCCTCGGTATTTTCAAAATGGGAAAAAGTAGACGAAAGCAGTTGGAAAAACACTAACGGAGTAGGTGCATTTCACATCAATACAACGCCACAAAGCATTCAAATAGATTGCTATGGAACCGATGGGAAAACTATGAATCTCCTTGCTGATACTATGGAGGAATTCAAATGTCCGGCATACGACCCACAAGTACCGCAGCGCTATGACGAAATGAGTGAGTAAAATTTCAAGGAGCTTATCCAGCTCTGCGTTTCAATTCTTCCTTAAAAAAAAATATTTTTCTAAATCCTGAAAGGAGCTTCCGTTGGTCGCTCTTTCAGGACAAGAAAAATTATCTTTTTTGCAGTAAGGATTTTTACTTCGATCTGGGCTAGGACTAGCAGTATTTTAAAAGCCTACTCCTGTTTGAAGCTCATTTATTTTACAGCAGATTGATTCAAAAGAATCGGTGCTCCAAAACCTATTTGCTCCAGTTTCTTCAATTGCGTTTCCGCATCGCCTACAATCAAATAAATCATTTTGTTGGCATTCAAATACATTTCAGAAAACTTTTTTAGTTCGTCAATTGTAATTTTCTTCACGATATTTTCCTGCTGTTTCGCGTAATCATTCGAGTAGCTATAATTGTTAATATCGTACAACATTTCCAGTTTAGACGATAGCGTTTCAAAGGCTCTTGCATTACTTTTTATCAAATAGCCTTTTGTTACTTCCAGATCGGTATCGTTGAAATTTTTACCGTATTGCATTAAAATATCTTTGATTAAATTCACTGATTCAAAGGTTACGTTAGATCGTACACCACTTGCAATCGTAAACGGACCTTTATTTCTAGAACCACTAAACGAAGAGCTAATGCCATAGGTATAGCCTTTTCCTTCGCGCAATTGTTGCGTCAATTGGGATGCGAAACTACCACCTCCCAAACGGTAATTCAAGATTTGCGCTGGATAAAAATCGGGATCTATTGCCGCAAGAGCAGGGTAACCAATACGAATTACAGATTGCTTGGCACCAGGAACATCATAAAAATAAATTTTAGATGCTGTAACGGTGTTTGCAGAAACAACTGCTGGAATAGTCACTTTTTTTGCTTCCCAATTTTTATTCAGAGTAACCAATGAATTACTAACGTCGGTTTTGCTAATGGCTCCAACAATTTGAAAATTAGTAACGGACGGAGCCATGTTTTGAGTGTAGTATTTTTTTAGATCATCCAATGTGATGCTGTTTACGGAGTTTTCGGTACCAATGCGGTTGTTGGCTAAAATGGAACCCGTTCCGTAAATTAATTTCTTGTATTCGTTTCGAGCAATACTATTGGGATCTGCTTTTTGTTGTAGAATTTGGCTTAGCGTACTTTGTTTGATCAAATCAAATTCTTTTGCGTCCCAGCGAGGCTGCAGCAGTATTTCTTGAACAAGTCCCATGGTAGCATTGTAATTTTTAGCCAATGTATTAACCGAAATGAAGATCGATTCATCGGTAGCGTATGCTCGGATGGTAGCACCTAGACTTTCAATGGCATTTTCTAATTGCTCCGGAGTTTTATTCTTGGTTCCTTTTGTCATCAAATCGGCTAGCATATTCGAAACGCCAATTTTATCGGCGCTTTCAAGTAACATTGCGCCTTTTATTTGCACTTGAAACTGCACTAGTGGCACTTCACGATTGTCAATACCCAATACGCTGATTCCAGAGGATAACTTATTTTTCCATACCATTGGTAATTTTACATCTGGACTCTGGCCATACGCAGGTTCTACGCTACGATCAAATGTAGAAGGTGTTTTTTTGTAGGTAGCTGCGATGCTGGCATCAAAAGTATCCTCTTTTCCTTCGATTATTTTTTCTTCGACTACGGCAGCAACTGTCGAACCCTCTAAAATTAAATTGGCTTGTCCTTTTGGGACAAAACTAGTGGCTACATAATTTTTCCCTTTAATGTATTTTTCATATACCCGCATAACATCCTGCGTAGTTACAGCAAGAATATTCTTTACATCTTGGTTGATGTATTCAGGGGTTCCTGCAAAAATCTCGTACTGTGCCAGTTGAAAACCTTTTCCTAAAACACTCGATAAATTAGTATAAAAAGCAGTTTCTTGTCCGGCTTTGATTCGGTCTAAATCTTGTTGTGAAATCCCTTCGGCTTCAAAGTTTTTGAAAGCTTCATTGATGCCGTTCATGACATCATTTAAATTTGTTTTCTGGAAAGCCGTCACGCTGAGCATATATTGACCCGCTATTTCTGAATTGTATTGAAACAAATCAGCCGCATCAGTCACTTTCTTATCTTCAACTAAGGTTTTATACAAAGGCGCTTTTTTACCTTTCGAAAGATAATTAGCCAGCACTTCTAGTGCATAACTGTCTGGATGGTATTCGTAAACCGAAGGCCAAGTTAGTGTGAGCTGCGGCAACTTGGCAAAATTATCTTCATAATATAGTTTTTTTGTTTCGGTTAATTGTACGGGTTGTTTTTCCATTTTAGGAATCGCTTCGCCACGTTTTATTTCTCCAAAGTATTTTTCGACCCACGCTTTGGTTTGTTTCACATCAAAATCTCCGGCAATAGTTAATGTAACATTATTAGGCACATACCAGCGGTTGTAAAAATTTTTAACATCGTCTAGCGTAGCATTTTGCAAATCTTCAAGTGAACCAATTACATCCCAATTGTACGGATGCGTACCAGGGTATAAATTTTTTGAAATTACTGAAAAATTGTGACCGTAGGGTCTGTTATCGTAACTCTGTCTTTTTTCGTTTTTAACGACTTGTTTTTCTTTAGCCAAAACAGGTTCAGTCACTGTATTGATGAAATATCCTAATTTGTCTGCTTCGGCCCAAATCATTTTTTCCAAAGCATCTTTGGGAACAGTTTGAAAATAATTCGTTCGATCTCGGCTTGTAGAACCATTAGCTCCTTCGCCACCAATACGCGCACTCATTTTATCTAAGCCACCTTTTCCTAAATTTTCGGATTCCAAAAAGAGTAAATGCTCAAACAAATGTGCAAAACCCGTTCGTCCTACTTTTTCTCTCGCTGAGCCTACGTGACTTGTTAAGGCAACGGCAACAACGGGATCAGAACGGTCGATGTGCAAGATAACTTGCAAGCCGTTATCTAAAGTAAATTTCTCGTAAGCTACTTTAAATTCGGTCGAATTTTTATTTTGTGAGTAGGAGAAAATTGTGCTAAAAAGTAGTAAATAAAATAAAAATGTTGGGATTGGTTTCATTTTTTAAAATTTCGTTCAAGGTAGTTTTCAACGCTAAGAAGATGTTCTTGCTTTTGACTTTAAAAGTAAGAAAAAATTTTAGAATAAAGAAGGAGCTGCGGTTCTGTTTGAGGTAAACACTTGTATAAGTTCAAAATTATAGTTGTCTAAAACTATTACTATTAAAAAAAAATCAGTTTAAAACAATCTGAATAGCTTGATTTTTAATGCTAAAATTGCAATTGAATTTTATTTTATTTTTTTTATTTCAAAATAAATAGGATTGCGCAGTAATTTTTAAAAAGCCAAAAAGAAATTAATTTGGATTGCGATCGAATTAAGATTTACATTTGAACGTATTGCTATCATAAAAATTAAATGCTATGAATTCGAATTTTGATTTTTCTCAATCCTTAGTTTTAGAGGATGAAAGGGTGTTGCTCCGACCGCTACAAGAAACGGATGTGGAGCACTTATTGGAGATTTCGATTAACGAACCCGAGACTTGGAAGTATTCTTTGGTGCGCGCCAATGGTAGAGAAAATCTGGAGCACTACATACATCTTGCTTTGAAAGCGCGCAACAACAAAACCGAATTTCCGTTTATTGTATTCGACAAAAAATCGGGGAAGTATGCGGGAAGTACTCGTTTTTATGATATGAATTTAGATTTCAAAACAATACAACTGGGCTACACCTGGTACGGCAGTGCTTTTAGAGGAACGGGATTAAACAAGCATTGCAAATTTTTGCTTTTGCAATATGCTTTTGAAACTTTAGAAGTAGAACGTGTAGAATTTCGTGCAGACAATAACAATAAACGAAGTATTGCGGCGATGAAAAGTATCGGCTGCAAAGTAGAAGGTATCTTGCGCAGTAATATGCCCACAGCGGATGGTGACGAACGTCGCGACAGCATTATTCTAAGTATTTTAAGATCAGAGTGGTTTGAAGCCGTAAAAGCAAATTTGAAAATGCAGTTGTATTGAAAAATTTTTAGTCAAAGGGATTTAACAGTATTGATATTAAATCCTTGTAGATCAGCAACAATAGTGATGGATTATATCATTTAATTTTTTCGAATCATTTTCGTCAATAGTACTAAGGTCAAAAGCAAAGCTGTTGCCATCATTTTTATAAATGGTCAAAAGATTGTTTTCTAATTTGGTACTTTCAATGGTTTTGAACGCAATTGATTTTCCTGAGAAGGAGTTTATGCGAAGGAACATTCCTTTTTCATTCCATTGCAGATAATTTTTATACCAGAAAGTTCTAGAGAAAAACAAGGCTTGTGATGCGAAGCCAATAGCACGAATTCTTCTATTTATGATGGGGTTTTCAAATGGAATAAGTTCAAAACTACCAACCACAAGACCAATTAACGATTATACAATTAGCGAAGTTAAAAACCAGTTGGCTTGTATGTTATCGAATTTTATTTTTTTCATTTTCGTTGTTTTTAAAAAAAGTGTATTGTATATCTAAATTGAAGACGATGCAGTAGGTTTTATTTAAACATAGGTTCGTTTTATTGTCCCTCAGAGGTTCACAGCGGATTAATTACTAATAAAGGTAAAAATTAACTATACCGTGAATTTATTACAAAATTTGCAAACTTACCAAACGCCTTGTAGCAGATAGCCAAAATATTTAGTTTTGTAATCTCCATTCATTATTCTGTAAATCGTCAAATCCTATTACTCCTTTATTTTGTTCAAAGTATATATTTTTTAAACTTGGTAATTGCCAATTCGGATTTGGAAATGGATTTGGAGTTATTTCAATTTTTCTAACTTTTGTATAGGTTATTCCGTTTATTGATAAATTTATTAAAGATTCTGAATAGTCTAAAAATGTATTTTGAATACCAGTTGAAAATGGAATTAATCCAATATTTGTTATAAATTTTGAATCTTGTGAAATAACAGTTGGATTTGTTTGGTAAGTTTTTGGCCATCTTTTCAAACTCAAATAAAATGAACTACTACAACAAAAATCACCATCTGCCAATAAGGTTGATTGCATTTCAATTCTTTGTTCGTCATAGTAGAAATATTTATAGGAGCCATTTACAAAATCTGTTTTGCTTTCAAGTTGCTTTTCGGTATTGTTTTTCAAAATTTTGAATTTCAATTCACCATTGTTTTGGTTTTTAAAGATCAGTATTTTTCCAACTTCTGCTGAGTTAATAAATTTATCATTATCAACTTGTAAAAACTGAAAGTAAGGAAGACCGTCTCCAACTCCGGTTTTGTCGCTAGAGCAACTTAAATTTACAATTAGTACAAATAATAAAATTAACTTTTTCATAGTTTTCTTTTTAACGTTATTTTATTAAACTGGTAACATACCCTTAATTCAGAGGGTTTGGGACTAGATTAAACCTTATTTTCAAATATGCCACTAGTGCGATAGCGAATAGGCAAAGCAAATCTCCCAAATACAAAACCAACTTCAAATTAAGCCAAATCCCGCCATATTGCCAAACGGCGGATTGCGGATGTCTTACTTACTAATTGTTATTTCAAAACTATTTGGAAAATTTTCTTTTTTTACGAAAAGCAATGAAATAAATGGAATAAAAATTAAAGGCAATATTACTTTTTTCGCAATAATTAATTGAATAATTAAACCTGTAATTGCAATTCCTATAATAATTCCCAAACCTAATTTATAAGTAACACTTGCATTAATAGTTATAGTTATGTCTTGGGCATATTTTATATTTATCTCTTTTACAATACTTGTATTTTCATTTTTAATCTGAATAATATTTCTCCCGCTTTCTGCAATAAATATTTGTCTGTTATTTACATAGTCAAGTTCAGCTTTAGATTCATTATTAATGAGTATTTCGTACTTATTACTTTTATTATAAATCCCAGTACTTTTAGACATTCTTACTATAATTTTACTTTCTGACATTTTTACAATATTTAGGGTTTATTATTTTTTTTGAATAGTTTCTTTATTTCACATTGTTTTTTAATTAACGAATTTTCCTCAGACATAGGCACAACGTTCCCATGCTAGAGCTCGTGGCGGCTTGGGAACCGAGTTTTCTCCAGTAAGAGAAAACGAATTTAGGAAAAAAGAACGAACAATTTACCGAAAACCTAGCCATGAGTTTTAGCATGTGTTGTGCGGAGTTCTAATGGATATTAATATCTTGAAGGATTATAGCAAGAAATTTTAATATTTCTATTAGTTTCTTGTAATAATAATTGCACTCTATTAAAAACCTTTTTATGTTCTGGATTAATTATAACGATTTCTTGTAAATTCTCATTTTTTAAACTTACAAATATAGTTTGATTTAATTCTGCATCTAATGGATCTAGCGAAATGCCATATAGAATCATTTGATTTGATTTTTTTAAAATGCTAAGTAGAATTGCTTGATTTACCCCGTGTTCGTTATCTTCTTCAACACTTCGATAGTTTTCACATGTAATTTCTGAAGGAAGATACAAACTATTCGGTTTTTCAATGGAACCATGTAAATGCAAAATATTTATCGTTTTCCCATGTTCAACTTTCTTTGCGAATTGATTTATTGCTTCTCCTACGACTGTATCCCAATTTGTAGAAATTACTGCAAATTCATTTTCGTCTTTAAAGATAAAATTTATTAAAAGCGCTTCAAAATGACTTCTAACTTTTAGTTCTTGATTTTGTTGAGCAAGATTTAGTTGCTTTACAATTTCATGTTTTAATTCCGTAACTTTTCTTTTAGCACTTTCGAGAGCATCTTTTGTATTATCAGCAAATTTTGACGCGGAGTAAAACCTTAGTAGATAAACTAATCTAGTAAATTGAAAATTTGCACTATCAGCGTCGTCAATCGAAGACTCAAAAACATTTTGAAATGATTTGTAAATTGGTAGCCAAGCATTTTCTACAGCTCCAGCTCCAACAATAAGTACAACTTTTTTTTGATTCATGGCGTTCTTGTGACTACGGTTTTGAACAGAATTTCGCACAACTAGTTTATCAACGAAATAAACTTTCGCCAATAAACCTAATAATAGTTAGTAAGCGAAGATTTATGTTGTTTTAATTATTTCAAATGTATTAAAATTTTCTTACAAAGTTACCAGATTTATAGTGGTACTATGATTTAAAATTCAATTCATAGAATTTCATTGAAGGTGAAGCTTTTATTGTGGTTTAGTCCGTAACAAATTAGTTTTGCTAGTACAGTTCTAGTTTGAATTAATTTTTACTATCGAAAAGTAACCGACTTTGTAAAAATCTTTCCGAACTTTGCAAGCCAAGATGGGTACTGTATGCGATTCCACATTTGGCGAAAGCGCAATGCAACAACTAATTGGTAGCAATAATAATTAAAACATAAACAACCACAATGAAAATAAATCCAAAAATCGGAATTGAGAAACTCATTTTCGGAATGAAACAAAATGATGTAACGGCGCTTTATGGAAAGCCGGATCGCAATTATAAGGACGAAGATGACAACGTTATTTTTGCGTACAATAAACTAAAAATGCGTTTGACTTTCTATGTAGAGGAGGAGTTTAAACTGGGGTATATCGTTGCTTCAAGCTCTGAACTGGAGTTGTTTGGCAACAAAATTATCAACAGAAAAATTAGTGATGTAAAGAAAGATTTGGCTGCTAAAGCCATAACTAAATTCACTCAGGAAGAATTTGATACGTTTGAAAACTATTTCAATGAAGAAAATTGGATAATTTTTCAAACGGAATTTGATGAGGTGGTGAAATTTGAAATTGGTGCTATTATCAATCAAAAAGACGAATTTGACTGGAAATTCGGGAAGAAATAATTTATTTTCTCAATTAAATTCACAAGTTTATTTGTTATTCCTGCGAAGGAGGAATAGCCACAAGTGGAGTATTCAAGTTGTCGAGATTCTTCCTTCGTCAGAATGACAAATTTGGACGTGGTCTAGCATTAAATTTCAGTGTGGTGTAGATTAATGACAACTTGATGTTGAATCAACGAGAAAATATTTTTTATATCAAACAAAAAACCCGACAGATTTCAAAATCTGTCGGGTTTTTTATAATCTACTTTTTAAACTTTATTGTTTCGGGGCAGGTTGCTTTTCTAGCATTTCCAATTCAAAAATAAGCATTGTATTTGGCGGAATTACACCACCTGCACCTCTTTCTCCGTAAGCAAGATTGGCCGGAATAAAAACGATTGCTTTATCACCAAATCCCATATTGTCTAGTCCTTCAATAAATCCAGGAATCATTCCGTCTTTTTTACCCGCTTCAAATGGGAAGCATTGGTATCCGTTTTGTGCTGCGCGATTGGCATCGAATTTTCCGTATGCTTTGTTCACGTCTTCATAACTACTATCAAATAGGGTTCCGTCTTCAAAATAACCAGCATAATTGAAATAGAAGGTTGCGCCTCTAGGCGGTTTCACGCCTGTTCCTTTCTGTGTTATGGTGTACATTAATCCTGATGGAGTAGTGGTTGCAGTTGTTTTTGCGGTGGCTAAATATGCTTTTTTTGCATCGATTACTGGACCATATTTTTCTGTATATACTCGTTTAGCGTCTGCCATTAGCGCAGCTTGTTTGGCTTTATTCTCCGCATTGATGATGTCCTGTTTCTTTTGGTCCTCGGATTTATAATTGAAATAGTCCGTGAACACTTTTGGGGCATCAAATTTTTTGGCTAAAGCGCCTTTTCTTTCAATAGTTACCTTGGTAATAACATCATTTGCGGCAATTGTATTCACCACATTCATTCCTTCTGTAACATGACCAAAAACAGTGTGTTTTCCGTCTAACCAAGAAGTTTCTTTGTGCGTGATAAAAAACTGACTTCCATTAGTGCCTGGTCCAGAGTTAGCCATAGATAAAATTCCGGCTTTGTTGTGTTTTAAGTCTGTGAATTCATCTTTAAATGAATAACCAGGTCCTCCAGAACCGTTTCCAACAGGATCTCCACCTTGAATCATGAAATCTTTGATAACACGGTGAAATTTTAAACCATCAAAAAATGGTTTTCCTTTCAGATTTTCTTGCGTTACAAAAGTATTTTTACCTTCTGCTAAAGCGATAAAATTTGCTACTGTTACAGGTGTTTTTTTGTATTCTAATTCCAATACAATATTCCCTTTGTTAGTGGCAATGGTAGCAAAAATTCCTTCTATTACTGCAGGTGTTTTCACCGC
Source organism: Flavobacterium frigidum (assembly GCF_048286735.1). Classification (GTDB taxonomy): domain Bacteria; phylum Bacteroidota; class Bacteroidia; order Flavobacteriales; family Flavobacteriaceae; genus Flavobacterium. The sequence continues at coordinate 46,663 of NZ_JBLVPU010000005.1, forward strand.
TGGTTTAGACGTTGCTTTTACAGTTGTAGCCGTTTTTTTTACTGGCGTCCCTTTTTTTGTAGTTTGAGAATGCAAGTTGAACATTCCCAGAAATAATAAAAACAGAATTTTAGATTTCATTTTGAGTTGTATTTAGATATCACTTTTTATGCTACTATTGTTGTGGCATTGTTTCCAATAATTCGATTTCGAAAATGATGTTGGCGTTGGGAGGAATAACTCCTCCAGCTCCAGCAGCACCATATCCTAAATTAGAAGGAATAAAAATTACAGCTTTATCGCCAAAAGACAATTGCTCTAGTCCTTCGATGAAACCAGGAATCATGCCATCTTTTCTTCCTGCTTGAAATGGGATAGGTTGATATCCGTTTTGAGCCGCTCTATTTTCGTCGTATTTTCCAAATGTTTTAGCAACACTTTCGATACTAGCATCAAATAATTCTCCGTCTTCAAGAAAACCAGCGTAGTGTATGAAAACATTTGCGCCATTTGCGGGCTTCTTGCCACCACTTTTCTTAATGATTGTGTATTGCAATCCAGTTGGTGTTTTAGTAGCTTTGGCTTTTAGAGTGGCAAAATAGGCGATTTTATTTTCGCGAACTTCTTTATATTTTGCGTCGTATACTTTTTTATTTTCAGCGTCAATAGCTTCCTTTTTCTTTTGGTTTTCTGATTCTACTGCAAAATAATCTGTGAATGTTTTTACTGCATTGAACTTTTTAGCCGCTTCTCCATTTCGGATAATTGTCACTTTATTGATGTAATCATTTTGAACAATAGTATTTACTACATCCATTCCTTTCTCCACTACATGACCAAAAATGGTATGCTTTCCTTCTAACCAAGGCGTTGCAACATGTGTAATAAAAAATTGGCTGCTGTTGGTAGTCGGTCCGTTATTGGCCATAGCCAAAACTCCGCCTTTGTCAAATTTTAAATCGGAGAATTCATCTTTAAACTTATAACCGGTATCGCCAGAGCCTGTTCCTAGCGGATCTCCGGTCTGAATCATAAATTCTGGAATCACTCTATGAAATTTTAATCCGTCAAAAAAGGGTTTGTCTTTTAGGTTTTCATTCGTTACAAATTGATTTTTCCCTTCGGCTAATGCCACATAATTGGCAACTGTGATGGGTGCTTTTTCGAAATCTAATTGTACAATAATTTCCCCTTTGTTAGTTTCTATTTTTGCATACAAACCATCAGGAAGATTGTTGTGTTCTTCTTTACAAGAGTATAAAGAAGCAATAACTAGGAATGCGAATAGGATGTTTTTTTTCATTTCTTACTTTAATTTTATTGAGTTATGGTGTCTTTAGGCGCAACAACAGCTGGGGCTTCAGTCTTAACGGGTGGTTTTGCTATTGGTACTTTTAGTTTTAATTCACTTTCTTTTTTGTACAAAATTTCCGATTTGAAATCGCGTAATGTGACAATACAAATTAAGGGTTGGTTCGTGCCAATTTTTTTATCGTCACCATGATAACCATATCCCATATTTGATGGAAAAAGGAAACGCACTTTTTCATTTTTGCGCATTAATTTGATACCATCGCGCAATCCCATCATGATATTTTGCTTATCAACATAATAGATTTGTGGTCTTAATTCTAATTCAGAGTAGATCACATTACCTTTTAAATCTTTGATTTCGTAATCAAAAAAGGCAGCATCTCCTTTTTTGGGAGTTAGAGAATCCAATGTATTTTTGGTTTCGTACGTGTACCAATATCCTTTTTTGGAAGCAATATATGTTACTTTTGGATCTTTTTTGATTAGTGCCTCAATATCCGTTTCTTCGTTGGCTACGAGTTTTTTGTTGCGTGCAATAGATTTTTTCATAAAGCTGCCCGAAGTATGTGACAGTGGCTTTCTAGCATCTTGATGCTGTTTACAACCTATGATAAAAATGGATAATACACATCCAAACACAATCAACTTACTACATTTTGACATGTTTTTATATTGTTAGTTTTGTTACTAAATCTTCAAATTTACGTATTGTTTCTTCCATCGATACTTCTGATTTTCCGCCTGCTGCATTGCGATGGCCACCACCACTGAAATGATCTCTTGCAAATTGATTGACATCAAAGTCGCCTTGGGAACGAAACGAAATCTTGATAATTTTTTCTTCTTTATTTTCAATAAATATAGCAGTAAAAACGATTCCTTTTATACTTAGTCCGTAGTTTACTATTCCTTCGGTGTCTCCTTTTACGTAATCAAATGAGTTCAATTCATCTTGTGTAAGGGTGGTGTACGCCGTGTGATGGGCTGTAAAGACTTTCATGTTCTGGAGTGCTCTACCCAATAGTTGTAATCTACCGTAAGAACTATTATCAAATAATAAAGTTGGGATCTCGGTATTTTCGACACCTAAATCTATTAATTCTGCAATAATTCTGTGTGTTGTTCCTGTTGTCTTTGGAAAACGAAAAGAACCTGAATCGGTGAGAATTCCGGTATAAATACAGGTTCCAATAGTTTTGTCGATATCTCCTTTTTTTCCAAGAAGAGAAATGAAATTGTAAATCATTTCGCAAGTTGAACCAAAACTAGTATCAGAATAAGTGAATGTAGCATAATCATCTGGTTTTTGATGATGATCGATCATTATAAATGGCGCTTTTAGGGTCGCCAATAGTTGTTCCATTTCCCCAGTTCGGTGCAATGCATTAAAATCTAAGGTGTAAATGATTTCGGCATCTTCTAGTATTTTAGTACAATTTTCTTTGTCTTTTTCGTATATTTTAACGTTCTCTGATCCTGGCATCCACGCTAGGAAATCAGGGAATTCGTTCGGAGAAACTACCACAGGATGATGGTTGTTTTTTATTAAAAAATGGTATAATCCTAAAGTAGAACCCATGGCGTCTCCGTCTGGACCTCTGTGTGGGATTATGGCAATTTTTTTCGGTGTTGCTAATAACTGCTGAATCTCGTGAATGTCTTGTGTTTTCATAAGTTGCGAAATTACATTTTTTTAATGTAATGTTGAAATCATTAACAGGAATTTCACGGTTTTTGAAGGTCTTATCTTTTGTTTAATTTAATTTTTGAATGTAAATAAAGCCAACAAATAACTAGAATGAAAAAGAATAGCTTAAATTTTTGAAATTAAAATCAAGCCGATAAACTATTTTGATGAGTCACTTTTGATTTTAGTAATAATTTGATTTATCTCGTTATCTAATTCATCCATGATTTTATCATACTGATCTGTATTCTCATTTAATTTTTTGTAACCAAGTTCATAGTATTCTTTGCGCAGTTCGCAGTATTCTATTAAGTTATCGTTTTGTTTGTGTACGGCTTCAGGAAGATATAGTTTATCCAGTTTTTCTAATAAAATTATATTTTCGTCCCAATAATAAATACCGCGGTCTTTAATAGAAGTGAGCTTATTTTCCTTGCTGTCTCCATAAAAAGTATTGAAAGATTCCAAAGCCATTTTTTCCATTTCTACAAAATCTTGCATTCCTTCTTGATATTCTATAATTTGATAAATAAACGTTTTGGAGTTTTTGCTAATCGTAAAAAAAATAACGGATATCAGTAATGTAGTTGCTGTAACTACTGAAATTCCCGCTTTTCGATTTTTAATTAATAATGCTACTATTAAACCAAATAATACTCCTGATGCTAATCCTCCAATGTGTGCTGCTGCATCAATACCCTCTTTGAAACTCGAAGCAATATTTAAACCAATCAAAGTTCCTATTGTTATCAAAAGTGAGCTTTTAGCTTTTTTGTCAATAGTATTGAGCACGACAGAAACCAATAAAATGCCGTACATACCAAAAATAGCTCCCGATGCACCAGCACTTACAATATTACTGTTCCAATACAAGCTAGTCAAACTCGCTGTTAAACCACAAAAAAGATAGGTCAGTAAAAAATCTCTTTTTTTTAGGTAAGATTCTAATAATAAACCAACATAGGCAAGCGCATAACAATTCATAAGTAAATGAAAAATTCCGATATGAACAAAGCAAGCAGAGAGCAAGCGCCACCATCCATTTTCGATAGTTAAAGGACCATAATTTCCGCCCCAATCAATAATATCCTGTGTAGTTGGTACAAAGATATTAACGCCAGAAAAAATCATGATTAGAAAAATAAAAATATTGATGTTGATGAGAATCGGTGTGATGAAATAGTCTTTTGTAGGAATGAATAAGGAGAAGAAAGAATAAAACTGAGTAATTTTTTTCGCATCAGCTAATTCTGAAACGGGAAAGGTTTTTTCAGAATGAATAGCTTTTACTAGGGTTTCTTCGTCTAAAGTAAGAATGGAATCTTGCTGTTTTATTGCATAAAATATATTTAAAAAGGAATCTATATTTTTCTGATTTCTACCACGATCATAAAGTTGATTTCCATTGCTAAAGCTTGTATTTAGCGGGTCATGATCTTCAAGAGTAATAGTAATAGTCTCGTTCCAAGTATAAGGATTGCTAACGGTTTGGGCTTTTAATCCGTTTTCGTCAAGTTGGGTTAGAGTCCAGTTAAGTTTTTTTAGTGCTTCAACGGACACAAAAATAAGTTGTAATCTAGATAAGTTATTCAGCGGAACGTATTGTGAAGAAGTAGCAGGATTTCCAAAAGACATTTTTATGAGATTTAATTAATATTGTGCTAAGAACAATACTACAAAAAAATAAATTAAAAAAAGGAAATTCTATTTTATAAAAATCTATTTTTTCATTTTTTAATTTTTTGATACAAATGAAATTTTGCGCCTTTTACTATTTGAGCATTGTAAATTCCTACTGAACCAGAAGCAAAATAGGCGGTGTAGCAAGCAATACCAACAAAAATTCCACTTTCGATCCCAAAAAGCTCTATTCCCATCACGGTACAAGCAATTGGAGTGTGCGTTGCTCCTGCAAAAACAGCGACAAATCCCATTCCAGCCAAAAGTGCTATGGGTAACGGAACTACCAGTGATAATGCACTTCCCAGTGTAGCGCCTATAAAAAACAATGGCGTTACTTCGCCACCTTTAAATCCTGCTCCGAGTGTGAATCCTGTAAATAGTATCTTTAGAAGAAAATCATACGCCGTATTTGGGTTAGAAAAAGAATCCACAATCACGGGAATTCCTAAACCATTGTACTTTGTTGTACCAATAAAATAGATGGCTATTGCCAATAAAATTCCGCCAGCGAAAGGTCGAAGCGGAGGATAGGAAATGTTTTTTGAAAATAGCTTACTCCAAAAATGAGTACTCATAGAAAATAACATGGCGGTTAAACCAAAAAGAATACCCACTCCAATTATCCAAAATAAAGTTGTAAAATTCATTTCTGGTAGTATTGGAATGCTGTAAGGGGTATGTTTTATGTTCCAAAATTCAACTGTGAAATAAGCAATATAAGCGATCAAAAAAGATAAAGGAATACTCTTGCAGCTGATTTTGCTAAAAAAAAGTACTTCTAGAGCAAACAAAGCGCCCGCTAATGGAGTGCCAAAAACGGAAGCGAAACCAGCACTGATGCCAAGAATGAGAATTGTTTTCCTTTCCGAAGCATTCAGTTTGAAAACATTTGTAAATTGATCGGCAATTGTGCCACCCATTTGCACAGCTGTTCCTTCTCGTCCCGCCGAACCGCCAAAAAGATGTGTGATTAGGGTGCCGAAAAGTACCAACGGAGCCATTGTTAAAGAAATCTTTTTTTGCGGATTTTCGTATTCTTCCAGCAACAAATTGTTGCCTTTTGCTACATCTTTGCCCCCGTAATAATAACCGTAACCAATGAGTAAGCCACCTATTGGTAAAAGCCAAATCAGCCAATTATTATGTTCTCTGCAGTTTGTAACCCAATCCAGTGCTATTAAAAAAAAGGCAGATGCGGAACCAGTTGTTATGCCTATTAAAACACTAATGAGGATCCATTTGAGGGTGACAAGCATTATTTTTGTAACGTTTTCTATGTTCATTACTTTAATGAAAAGGGAGTTTATGCAAAAGTATAAAAATCCTTTGTAGATAAATTATTTTTCAGAAATGACTGCTGTAAATTCAATTTCAACCAGATATTCAGGCCCTACAAGTTGATTGATACCGTAGAAACCTGTAGTTGCTTTTATGTCTTTGAAAAATTGTGAATGTGCTGCAGCAACAGCCTCACATGTATTGATATTTGTTGTGAATATTCGCGTTCGAATAACGTCTTTTATACTTGCATCAAGATCTTCCAAAACTTTTTCGACGCGTTCTAAAATATTTAGTGTTTGGGCATAAGCATCATCAGCTTTCACTTTTTCACCGTCTACAATTGCTGCAGTTCTTGATATTTTAATAATGTTTCCAATGCGCACTGCACGGCAATATCCCATTTTGTCTTCTTAAGGCAAACCTGTTACTATGTTTTTTCTTTTCATTATTTGTGGTTTTAAAAAGTGTTCAGCAAAAAATATATTTTGGCTGTGGCATACTATTTGCAAGTTAGAAGAAAAGTAAAATAAAAACATCAATTTTAGATTAAAATAAAATAAAACCGAGAGGATTATTTAGCTGATTAGCTTAATAAAATATAATATTTTGGGCATTTGAGAGTTATAAATGAAAGTTAAATTGTTGCTTGATTTTTGAATAAATACAATTGGTTTTCTATTTTTAAATTTTTACCAGCAAGGATCATCAAATTTTAAGAAGTTATGAAAAGGATTTTATATTTATTGTTATTGGTAGGTATTACTTTGAGTGGATCTGCTCAAAATGAATTTAGTTCAAAATTTAAGCCTATTGCACCAAAAAACAATACTCCTAAAATTAAGAAAGCAATTCCAAAAGTAGATCTAGCTCAAAAGATAAGTCAAAAGGATGTTAAGGAACAAGACGTTTCTCGAGATGTAACAAAAATTGATTTCTTAAATCCTACTAGAATTAATAAAAAACCAGAAAATACAGATGTTGTTACGTATAAAAGAAACCAAAATTTAGGGAGTTTTAAAACTGGTTCTCTTACAGCAAAAGTGAGGTATAGAGATGCTGCTTATGTTGATGGCGATAAGATTAGAGTATATTTAAATGATAAAGTACTAGATTTCGAGGTTGTTTTGGATGGAGATTTTAAAGGTTTTGAGATAAAATTAGAAAAAGGTGTTAATAAGATTGATTTTGAGGCATTAAATGAAGGGTTTGCACCTCCTAATACAGCAGAATTTCAAGTGTTAGATGATAAGGGAAGTATTATTTTTGATAATCAATGGAATCTTGGGAAAAATTTCAAAGGGACCTTAATGTTAATGAAAGATTAGTAACGTTCTTTTTTAAATTCGATAAATAAATTTATGGCATTTTGTTGTTTACATTGTATTTTTAGTTTTAAATTCTTAATAAATATTGACTTATCAATATTCTCTAAATATGAAACAGATTCTTTTTTTTATAATAATTAGTATTGGTATTTCTTCAAAAAGCTATAGTCAGATTGAAATTAGTAAAAAATTTAAAGCAATACCACTTAAAAATAATGCCCCTAAAATTAAAAAAGTAGTTCCTCCTGAAACTGAGATGCCTCCAATTTATACCCCAAATGTTTTTAAAAGTCCTGAAATTAAAACCCCTAGTTCAGTATTGAAAATTGGAGAAAAAAACACTATAAACATGACTCCAAAAAATGATTTTGTTAATCCAGGAGATGTTTATATGGATAAAATGGAAAAGGATTTAGATAAAACATTAGTTCGGCAGGGTTTGAGGGAAGATTCTAGATTTTTAGTTAAAATCGATGTCAATTTTGGAGAAATTAGAACTAAATCAAAATACTTTGTAATTAAATTTCGTGATTTTGGACAGATTGATGGAGATTTAGCCAGAGCGTCACTTAATGGTGCTGTTGTAGAAGATAAATTGTTGATGGAAGAAAAATTTCAGGAATTTAAAATATTTTTTAGAGAAGGAATAAATACATTTGAAATTGAAGCTCTTAACAAAGGTTTATTAGGAGGAAATACAGCTGAATTCCAGATTTATGATGCAGAAGGAAAATTTATTAAATCTGATTTTTGGGCAAATTGGGATGCAGGAGTAAAAGGTAAATTTATAATTGTAAAAGAATAATGATGACTTAAAGATTGCCGAATTTCAGATCTACGATGATAACGGCGGTCTGATTTCGGCAAGTCAATGGAATCTTGGAACAGGTTTTAAAGCTACAATTGTAGTTACAAAAGAATAATGAATAAAAGCCTAAAATGGATCAGCGGTAACTCTGAATTTCATATCAGCATTAACCGTAATATCTTGAGCTATACTTTCTTTTAGAACGGCTTCGGTTCTTATTTTATAAGAAGATGCTTTTATATATTTGTCCAAACTTTGATCTGTGCAGATCAAATTTAAAGTGTTTGTTGTTGAATTAATATTTTCTAAATAAGCCAGTTCTATTTCATCATTTGCATCTGTTGAGATAAACAAACGAACCGATTTCAAAAAGCTAAAAGACTTGTCAGTTGGATTTGTAATCGTCAATTTTAATTCGCTAATTTTCACATTTTTCACCAAGTCTGCCTTAGTATTGTTGTTTTCAAAAGTAGAACTAGAATTGGTAGGTACATCTGGGGTAATTACGCTGAAAGCTGTTCCAATAGGGAATCCACTGCTAATTTTAAAAGTAGTTTGATTGTCTATTGTAAAAGTCAATAAATCATCAATAGCATTACAGGAAGTTATCAAAAGGATTAAAGTAACAACTGATAAATAAATTTTTGTTCTCATAGAAATGGGGTTTAATTTGCGATGAATTTTTAAAATGGTTGTGCGTTAAAGTACGTAAATATTTTGAATTAGGTTTTTTAGCATACTGTGATTTCTTTGATTGAGAATTTAATCTGTACAAAGAAAAAGAATTTTTTTCAGAATTCAATTTTCAAATCAAAATATAAAAAGTATTTTTGCGCATGCAACACAACGTACTTATTTTAGATTTCGGATCGCAATACACACAGCTTATTGCGCGTAGAGTTCGCGAATTAAATATATTCTGCGAAATATTTCCTTACAATCATTTTCCGAGTGATTTATCCTCTTACAAAGCAGTAATTCTAGGAGGAAGCCCTTTTTCTGTTCGTTCAGAAGATGCGCCACATCCAGACTTATCTCAAATTAGAGGGAAACTACCATTGCTAGCCGTTTGTTACGGAGCACAATATTTAGCTCATTTTAGTGGTGGCGAAGTAGCAGCATCGAATACCAGAGAGTATGGTAGAGCTAATTTAAATTTCATTAAAGAAAATGAAGTTTTCTTTGAAGGGGTTTCAGAAAACAGCCAAGTTTGGATGAGTCATAGTGATAGCATCAAAGCGCTGCCAGCCAATGGAGTAAAATTGGCGAGCACGCATGATGTAGAATTTGCAGCTTACAAAATTGAAGGTGAGGCCACTTATGCAATTCAATACCACCCTGAAGTTTTCCATTCTACGGATGGATCAAAAATGCTGGAAAACTTTTTAGTAAAAATCGCAGAAGTTCCTCAAAATTTCACACCTGGTGCTTTTGTCGAGGAAATGGTAGCAGAATTAAAGGAGAAGTTACAAGACGATAAAGTAGTTCTTGGTCTTTCTGGTGGTGTAGATTCTACTGTTGCGGCAGTTTTATTGCATCAGGCAATTGGAAAAAATCTATACTGCATTTTTGTAAATAATGGTTTGCTTCGTAAAAACGAATTCCAGAATGTATTAGACCAATACAAAGGTATGGGTTTGAATGTAAAAGGAGTTGACGCTGGTGATCGTTTCTTGTCTGAATTAGCAGGTGTAAGTGACCCAGAAACCAAACGCAAAATTATAGGACGTGTATTTATCGAAGTTTTTGATGATGAATCGCATCTTATTGAAGATGTAAAATGGTTGGCGCAAGGGACAATTTATCCAGATGTTATTGAATCTGTTTCTGTAAAAGGACCTTCAGCTACTATAAAATCGCATCACAACGTAGGCGGATTGCCAGATTATATGAAACTTAAAATAGTAGAGCCTTTGCGCATGCTTTTTAAGGATGAAGTACGAAGAGTAGGAGCTTCATTAGGAATTGATCCTGAGTTATTGGGAAGGCATCCTTTTCCTGGACCTGGATTGTCAATTAGAATTCTAGGCGATATTACACCTGAGAAAGTGCAAATTTTGCAAGATGTAGATGCCGTTTTTATTGATGGATTAAAATCTTGGGGATTGTATGATAAAGTGTGGCAAGCAGGAGCAATTTTACTTCCTGTGAATAGTGTAGGTGTTATGGGTGACGAGCGAACGTATGAGAAAGTGATTGCGCTTCGTGCCGTTGAATCTACAGACGGTATGACCGCTGACTGGGTACATTTACCGTATGATTTCTTGATGAAAGTGTCAAACGACATTATCAATAAGGTAAAAGGAGTGAATAGAGTGGTGTATGATATTAGTTCAAAACCGCCAGCAACTATTGAGTGGGAATAAGACTTTAGATTAATATACAATCTTTAGGTCAGCACTTTTTTACTGTTGGCTATAAAACGGTATCAGATTTTTGGAATAAAATTTGATACCGTTCGTTATTAAGAATTGAATAATTTATAAATAAAAAGGATGAAATATTTTTTTGCGACTTGTATAATGACTTTGTTTTTTAATTCTAGTGTTTTTTCACAAGAAAAAACGACGACTCATAAAGTGGAGAAAGGGGAGACAATCAGTCAGATTGCGCAAAAGTATAATGTTACTCCGTATGACATCTTTCAATTAAATCCCGATGCACAAAGTGGATTAAAACCCAACAGCGTTTTGTTGATTCCAAAAAACAAAAGCCAACAAAAAGTTGTGGTTCAAAAGAAGCCAGTTGCAAAAATGATTACTCATAATGTCGCTCCAAAAGAGACTTTATATGGTATTGAAAAAAAATATGATGTTTCAGACGAAGCATTAAAAAAAGCAAATCCATTTTTGGAAAAAGAGGGATTGCAAATTGGGCAAACGCTCGTTATTCCGTCAGGAATTGGTCAGAAAACTGCAAATTTATTACAAAATCAAGTTGTTTTTCATGAAGTTTTACCAAAAGAAACTAAGTATTCCATTGCTAAAAAATACGATATTAGCATTGATGAATTAGAGAAAAAAAATCCTGAGATAGTTGGCAATTTACCAGTTGGTTTCAAATTGATTATTAAAGGGAATCCTTCAACTTCGCTACCAAAAGTAGAGAGAAGTACAGTTAGGGATCCTGCCAAAGAAATGGTACAAGTACTTACTCCTGAGCCGAGTCCAAAAATTAAATATATAGAGTATACGGTTAAGCCGAAAGAAACCTTGTTCAGGTTGTCTAAAATGGCTGGATTATCGCAAGAAGAAATGATTGCATTAAATCCTGATTTAGCTAAAGGTGTAGAAGTAGGTATGGTTTTAAGAGTTCCAGCATCAGCGGCTATTCCGCAAGAAACAGAAACTAAAAAGGCTTATATTTCATTGTCAAAACAAAACGGTTTGAATGACAGAAAAAAACTGGTTTTGCTTTTGCCTTTCAACCTTTCAAAAATTGAAGGCGATACGATTAATTCGACTGCAATGCGTCTAAAAAAAGACAAGTTTTTAAACATGACATTGGATTTTTATGCTGGCGCTTTGATCGCAATTGATTCGGCTAAACAATTAGGACTAGCCATTGATGTGAGTATTTTTGATTCCCAAGAAACTAAAAATAGCTCTAATGTTGCAGCTCTTATAAAAGCTAATAATTTAGAAAATGCCTCTGCTATAATTGGGCCTTTTTATCAAAGTAACGTAGAGAAAACAGCCGAATTACTCAACAGCTACGAAGTGCCGGTGATTTCGCCATTATCAAAGGATACAGGCGCTTCCTTTAGTAATATGTTGCAAACGATTCCAACAACTACTGTAGTTAAAAATGCGGTATTCGATTTCATGAGAGCTAAAAATGGTAATATTATAGCGGTCGTAGATAAGAAAAAAGGTTCAGTGATACAATTTATTCAAGAAAATCATAAGGACGTTAAGTTTTCAACGCTTACTGCAAATGGTGGTGTATCTGCCGAAAATCTTAAAAGTTTATTTGTTAAAGATCGTATCAATTATGTAGTAATGGAAACAGAAAATACAGGGATGATCAAAGCTACGATGTCTGTTTTGTTGAATGCGATGGCAGCATTTAAGGTACAATTGGTTATTTTAGAACCCAACGAAACATTAGACACTGATGAGATTAATTTTCAGAGTTTGGCCAAATTGAAATTAATGTATCCTTCTGTTACTCGTGAGAACCAATCGCCTGAAGCCATGATTTTTGAGAAAGAATTTAAAAGAAAAAATAAAATATATCCGAGCACTTTTGCAACACGCGGATTTGATATCACTTTTGACACGATGATGCGATTGTCGCAAGATAAAAAATACCAAGAAACTATAGAAAGTACAGCAACCGAACAAGTAGACAATAAGTTCGAATTTTATAAAAAAGAAGACGGTGGCTATATTAATAAAGGCGTGTATATTTTATACTACGATACCGATTTAACCATAAAACAAGCCAACTAATGACATCAAAAGTAACGTACTTGGGGGATTTAAGGACTTCATCTGTTCACCTACAATCAGGAACTGAAATACTATCTGACGCTCCACTTGACAATAACGGAAAAGGAGAAGCCTTTTCTCCAACGGATACAGTAGCCAATGCTTTAGCAAGTTGTATGATGACAGTTATGGGTATAAAAGCGCGTGATTTTAACATTGATTTAGTAGGTTCTACTGCTGCAGTGACTAAAATCATGAATATAGATCCAAGACGTATAGGCGCCATAGAAATTATGTTTGATATGTGCGGTACAACTGATCTTAAAAACAAAACTATTCTAGAAAGAGTTGCCATGACTTGTCCAGTATTTTTGAGTTTGCACCCTGAAATAGAAAAACGCATTAGTTTTAACTGGAAATAAACAGATTTGTATTTCAAGAGACAAGAAACAAGATTCATTAGTAGTTCTTGTTTCTTGTCTCTTGATTTTTTTTAAAATAATGGAACAAAATCAAAAACAACTTATCAAATTAGCGCATACCAAAATGCCTTTTGGTAAATATGAAGGAAGGTACCTCATTGACTTGCCAGAATACTACGTAGTATGGTATAGTAATAAAGGATTCCCAAAAGGAGAGTTAGGACAACAACTGCAACTCATTTACGAACTGAAACTAAATGGATTAGAGGAATTGATTCGAAATATTAAAAAAAGATACCCGAAACCACTATAAATTAGGAAATCTATACTATTCTGAAGTTAAAATTAGTGTCTGATTGGAAACTTAAATTTCCAAATTATCTCATTTTCAAATTAGCTTTATCTCAATTTATAATTGTATTTTTGCCAAGTTTTTTACACAACTACAACACAAACAACAACAGAATGAATCAAACGAAATATATTTTTGTCACTGGCGGTGTGACTTCTTCTCTAGGGAAAGGAATTATAGCGGCATCATTGGCAAAATTGTTACAAGCAAGAGGATACCGTACAACCATCCAAAAGTTTGACCCCTATATTAATGTAGATCCAGGAACATTAAATCCTTATGAGCACGGAGAATGTTATGTAACTGATGATGGCGCAGAAACCGATTTAGATTTAGGTCATTACGAGCGTTTTTTGAATGTTCCCACTTCGCAAGCCAATAATGTTACAACTGGGAGGATTTATCTCTCGGTTATTGAAAAAGAAAGAAGAGGAGAGTTTCTTGGTAAAACGGTTCAAGTTGTCCCTCATATTACTAATGAAATCAAAGATAGAATGCAATTGCTAGGAAATTCTGGCGATTATGATATTGTGATTACAGAGATAGGTGGAACAGTAGGTGATATAGAATCCCTTCCTTATATTGAATCGGTTCGTCAACTGGTTTGGGAGTTAGGAGAGCATAACGGAATTGTTATTCACTTAACTTTAGTACCCTATTTAGCTGCTGCAGGTGAGTTGAAAACAAAGCCAACACAGCATTCCGTAAAAACCTTGATGGAAAGCGGTATCAAAGCAGACATTTTAGTTTGTAGAACTGAGCATGAAATTTCAGAGGAATTGCGTAATAAATTGGCTTTATTTTGCAATGTAAAAAGAGAAGCTGTTATTCAATCTATTGATGCGTCTACAATTTATGAGGTTCCAAATTTAATGTTAGAGGAAGGACTAGATGTAGTGGCTTTGAAAAAATTAGATTTGCCTAAAAAAGCAGCTCCAGATTTAAAGAATTGGAATATATTTTTAAAGCGATTGAAAAACCCTAAGCATACGGTAAACATAGGTTTAGTTGGGAAATACGTAGAAATGCAAGATTGTTATAAATCAATTTTGGAGGCATTTATTCATGCAGGAGCTGCCAATGAAACCAAAGTAAATGTAATTTCGATCCATTCAGAACATATTGATGCCAACAACATCAAAGAAAAGTTCTCTAATTTAGACGCGATTCTTGTAGCTCCAGGTTTTGGGGAAAGAGGAATAGAAGGGAAAATAGCTGCTGTACAATACGCTAGAGAAAATAAAGTTCCGTTTTTCGGGATTTGTTTGGGTATGCAAATGGCCATTATAGAGCACGCTAGAAATGTGTTGGGGTTTGTAGATGCCAATTCAACAGAAATGAACGAACATACAGCTCATCCGGTTGTAAACCTTATGGAGGAGCAAAAAACAGTTACTGATAAAGGTGGAACAATGCGACTTGGAGCATGGAAATGCGACATCAAGAAAGAATCATTGGCCTATAAAATATATGGGAAAGAGACTATTTCAGAGCGTCACCGTCACCGTTATGAGTACAACAGCAGTTATGTAGAACAATTGCAAAAAGCAGGATTGCTGGCTACTGGAGTAAATCCAGATACCGGATTGGTTGAGATTGTAGAAATTAAAGATCATCCGTTTTTCATAGGAGTACAATACCATCCAGAATACAAAAGTACCGTTGCCAATCCGCACCCTATTTTTGTTAATTTTGTTGCAGCGGCTGTACAAGCAAAGAAGAAATAGTAAGGATGTAGTGAAACATTTACCGAAATTTGGTACTAATAGATTAAACACTTTTAAATATTATAATGGAACAAAAAAAATTTGACCTCAATTCGATTATCGGTTTTGCCTTAATTTTTGGTATTTTAGTTTTTATCATGTACCAAAACCAACCGGATCCAAAAGTGGTTGCAGCTGAAAAAGCTCAAAAAGAGTTACAGATCAAAACAGCAAAAGCCAAGGCTATAGAAGCAAAAATTGTTGAAAAAGCAGCTATTGCTGTAGCAGCAACTGGAGATTCTACCCAATTAGCTCAATTGCAAAAAACATTAGGGAATTTTGCTTATTCTGCTACCTTGCCTTCTGCAAAAGCCGGAGTGACTACTATCGAAAATGAATTGGTAAAATTAACAATAGCCAACAAAGGAGGTTATATTGTTGAAGCTACTTTAAAAAAATTCGAAAAATTCAAAAAGGGTTCAGGTCAGTTAGTTCAACTGATAAAAGATAATAATGCGAACTTAAACGTACAATTACTCACTTCAGATAATCGAACTTTAAATACTAAAGATTTGTATTTTGAACCATCATTAACAAAAATTGGTTCAGACCAAGTTTTGTCTATGAAATTAAAGGCTGGTGCCAATGAATTTCTAGAATACAAGTATATTTTAAAACCAAATGATTACATGATTGGTTTTGATATTCGTTCACAAGGACTTCAAAAAGTTTTGAATACCTCAAAACCTTTAGACTTAGAATGGAACCTAAAAGCAAATAGAAATGAAAAAAGTATTTCATACGAAAATAAATATACTGAAATATATTTTGAGCACAAAGACGGTAAAGTAGACTATGCCGGACTTGGAGCTGCTGAGAATGAGCTGCTTGAAAAACCAACATTTATAGCATTCAAACAGCATTTTTTCTCTACTATATTAGTTTCCAAAACTCCATTTGAAAACGCGCAAGTAACATCAACTAACTTGATGAATGATGAAAAAGTAGATACAACATTTACTAAATCATTTAAAGCAAATATTCCTTTAGCTTTTACTAATGGTGAAATTGATCATAAATTAAGTTGGTACATGGGGCCATCTGATTTTAAAACATTGGCTAGTTATGATTTGAATTTAGAGAAAATTGTAACTTTAGGTTGGGGAATAATCGGTTGGATCAACCGTTTTATATTTGTACCATTATTTGGTTTCTTAGGATCGTATATTGCGTATGGTATTGCAATTATTATTTTTACAATACTGATAAAATTGGCCATGTCACCGATAACTTTCAAATCATTCTTGTCTCAAGCAAAAATGAAGTTATTGCGTCCAGAAATTGCAGAATTGGGTGAGAAATTCAAGAAAGATCCCATGAAAAAGCAACAAGAAACAATGAAATTATACAACAAAGCGGGAGTTAATCCTATGGCTGGTTGTATACCTGCATTGATTCAAATGCCTTTTTTGATGGCTTCTTTTCAGTTTTTTCCATCCGCATTTGAGTTGAGACATAAAAGTTTTCTTTGGGCAGATGACCTTTCCTCTTTTGATGAAATTGTAAAATTGCCTTTTTACATTCCTTTTTATGGAAATCATATCAGTTTGTTTCCTATTCTTGCAGCGATAGCCATTTTCTTTTATATGAAAATGACATCCGGTGATCAACAAATGGCTGCTCCACAACAAGAGGGAATGCCAGATATGGCAAAAATGATGAAAATAATGATTTATGTTTCGCCCATAATGATGTTGCTTTTCTTTAATAGTTACGGTGCTGGATTGAGTTTGTACAACTTCATTTCAAATTTGATTACTATCGGAATTATGATTGTCATCAAAAGGTACTTTATCGACAGTGATAAGATTCACGCTCAAATTCAAGAAAATAAGTTGAAAGAGCCGAAAAAACAAGGTAAATTCCAGAAAAAACTACAAGAAGTGATGGAACAAGCCGAAGCTCAAAAAGCACAACAAAAGAAAAAGTAATTCCTATACAAGCTCTCAGAAATGAGAGCTTTTTTTTTGTTTCCATAATTCAAATTAACAGTTATGGTCTTCGTATGTATCGCTGTTAAGGATTTGAATTCTACTTTTAAATAAGTTAAGTTATATCTGTAGTGAATTGAAATTTGTATCAGGAATGCAACAGTGTTACAGTGTCCTTTATAGTTGTATCCGTACTCTTTGTAAATAATTTGTAAATTTGCTAAAATAAAAATGTAAATTATCAGTTTCATAAGTATGTTCAAACACTAAGTAATAATGAAAAAACACCACATTAATTTTATTGTCCTTTTAGCTGTAATGTTTTTTAGCCAAAATATTTTAGCCCAAACCGAATTCAACAAGTTGGATGTAAACGGAAAAAAGCATGGACTCTGGAAAGGCGTTTTTGAGGAATCAAAAAGACCTCGATACGAAGGGACGTTTGATCATGGTAAGGAAATAGGGATTTTTAATTTTTATGATGATACAAAAGCCAGATCTATCATAGCCACCAGGGAATTTAATGTAAAAGACAATTCAGCCTACACAATTTTTTATGATCAAAATAAAAATAAAGTTAGTGAGGGTAAAGTAGTTAATAAATTATTTGAAGGACAGTGGAAATACTACCACCAGGCTTCAAAAAATATAATGACTACGGAGAATTATAATAAGGGTAAGCTCGATGGATTGCGTACCGTTTTTTATATCAGTGGTAAGGTAGCTGAAGAAATAAGTTATAAAAATAATTTGAAAAATGGTTTTTACAAAAAATATACTGAAAAAGGGGTTATTCTCGAAGAGTCGATTTTTAAGAATAATATTTACAATGGTTTAGCTATTTTTAGTGATGCAAATGGCAATATTGTTTCAAAAGGACAATTTGTAAACGGCAAAAAATCAGGTATTTGGCAGTTTTTTGAAAAAGGAAAATTAGTCAAAGAAACGAACATGAGTTTTCCTGAAAATGCAACGAAATCCAAAAATAAATAACGATATTCTTAACAAGTTCTGTTGTAAATGTTTTGTAACTTTGCCTCCTTATAAAATTGTAATTTTTTAAAGATGAAGCGTGTAGTTGTAGGACTTTCTGGAGGTGTAGATTCAAGTGTTGCAGCGTACTTATTGCAGCAACAAGGGTATGAAGTTATTGGACTTTTTATGAAAAATTGGCATGATGATTCGGTAACGATTTCAAATGAATGCCCATGGCTCGAGGACAGTAACGATGCCTTATTGGTGGCCGAAAAATTAGGAATTCCTTTCCAAACGGTTGATTTAAGTGAAGAATACCAAGAGAAAATCGTTGACTATATGTTTAGCGAATATGAAAAAGGGCGTACTCCAAATCCTGACGTACTTTGTAACCGCGAAATAAAATTTGAAGTTTTTATGAAAATTGCATTAAGTCTTGGAGCTGATTTTGTAGCGACAGGGCATTATTGTCAAAAAAGTGAAACCGAAGTTAACGGAGAAACGGTTTATCAACTTAAAGCAGGTGCAGATTCTAATAAAGACCAATCTTATTTTCTATGTCAATTATCGCAAGAGCAATTAGCGAAATCTTTGTTTCCTATTGGGGCATTAACCAAGCCTGAAGTTCGAGAAATAGCAACTGAAATGGAGCTAATCACTGCCGAAAAGAAAGATTCGCAAGGTTTGTGTTTTATTGGGAAAGTACGTTTGCCAGAGTTTTTACAGCAAAAATTGCAACCCAAAGAAGGCTTAATCATTCAAATCGATAAAAATGATTCGGTTTACAATACTGAAATCCCCACAGGTTTATCAATTGAAGAAGAACTAAAAGTGGTTGCTGCTCCACTACTTTATACTCCGCAAATGGGTAAAGTAGTTGGGAAACATCAAGGAGCGCATTATTTTACAACTGGACAACGCAAAGGCTTAAATGTGGGTGGAACAACAGATCCCTTGTTTATTATCGCTACCGATGTTGATACCAATACAATTTATACGGGATTAACGAGCCAGCATCCTGGACTTTTCAAAAAAGCCTTATTTATTGATAAAGCAGAGGTGCATTGGATTCGAAAAGATTTATCTTTACTCAATGGAGCAACAATGCAGGTAATTGCAAGGATTCGCTACAGGCAGCCATTGCAGCGTGCTACTTTGCATCAATTTGAAAATGGGATGTACGTAGCTTTTGATGAACCACAATCTGCAATAACCAAAGGGCAATTTGTAGCTTGGTATTTAGGGGAAGAATTAGTTGGATCAGGAGTAATTTCTTAATGTAGTGTTTCATTAAAGATAAGATCTAAGAATAGATTTTTTTGAAATTTAGTAAATTAAATGAGGTTTAAAAATAATCAGGTATTCGCATTTATCAGCTGAATCCACTTAACAAATTTAAATATGAAAAAATTTTACCTTTATCTTTTTTTACTATTGAGTGCAACTGGTTTTTCGCAACAAGATGCTTGGGTTTATTTTAACGGCAAACCTAATTCTCAAACGTTTACTTCTGATCCATTAAAAATGCTATCTCAAAGAGCGTTGGATCGAAGAACCAACCAAAATATACCATTAGATTTAAAAGATGTTCCTGTAGAGTTAACATATATTAGTCAGGTAAAAAATGCTTCGGGGATAACAGTTATGGCAAAATCGAGGTGGCTGAATGCGCTCCATATTCGAGGATCTCAAGCTAATATTAATGCCTTAGCTTCGTTACCTTTTGTTAGTAAAGTTGATTTTGCGGATAAATCATTAAACCAAACTGCAAGAATAGCAAAGAATTCAAAAACTCAAAAGGTAAATAAAGTACAGAAAATAAAGATTGACTACGCCTACGGTTCTTCATCGAATCAAATTCAGATGCTCAACGGACAAGCTTTGCACCAACAAAACTATACAGGCTCGGGTAAAATTATCGCAGTAATGGATGGTGGTTTTCCCGGTGTAAATACAGCACAGCCTTTTCAGAGATTACGAATCAATAATCAGATTTTGGGTGGTTATAATTATGTAGCACGAAATCCAAATGTGTATACTGCAGATTCACATGGAACTTTAGTGCTTTCTACAATGGGAGGCTACAAGGAAAATTCATTAGTGGGTACTGCGCCAGATGCTTCTTATTATTTATTTATTACAGAAGATGTTGCCTCAGAAAATCCTGTCGAAGAATCACTTTGGGTTGAAGCAGCAGAAAGAGCAGATAGTTTAGGAGTCGATATTATCAATACCTCTTTGGGGTATTTTGAATTTGATAATAAAGCGTACAATCACACGTATAACGAAATGAATGGAAGCACTGCTTTTATGACCCGTGGATCAGAAGTTGCATTCAGTAGAGGTATGTTGTTAGTCACTTCTGCTGGAAATTCAGGTAACTCTTCTAATCCTTATATTGGAGTTCCTGCAGATGGTATTTCAGTATTAGCCATAGGTGCTGTGAATTCTATAGAAGTTTTAACTTCATTTAGTTCGAGAGGTCCTTCTTTTGATGGAAGAATTAAACCCGATATCATGGCTCAAGGACAAGCAGCTGTAGTCTCAGATCCGGCTGGAAATATTGTAACGGCCGATGGAACTTCTTTTTCTAGTCCAATCATGGCAGGTATGGTTGCTTGTTTGTGGCAGGCCTTTCCTCAAAAAACAAATAAAGAAATTAGAGAGTTAATTGTGAAGGCATCAGATAGATTTTCTGCGCCCAATAATCAATATGGCTATGGTATTCCTGATTTTGCTTTGGCTGTTCGTAATCAATTAGCAATCGAATCAAATAATGATGATGATTTTGTAGTGTATCCTAATCCAGCTAGTGATACCATCTCGTTTGCATTACCTGCAAAATTTACAAACGGAATACTTGGTATTTACTCTATTTTAGGACAAAAAGTATTGGAGCAAAGAATCACGCCGGAAACAACAGCTATTTCTTTAAAATCATTACAAGAAGGGTTGTATTTTTATATTTTGGAAACGGATGGTTTTTCAAAAAAAGGGAAAATAATTAAAAAATCATAGTTCAATTTGTTCATGAATAAAATCACAACACTTTTTAAGATTAAATATCCAATTGTCCAAGGCGGAATGATTTGGAATAGTGGTTATAAACTTGCCAGTACAGTAAGTAATGCTGGAGGTTTAGGCTTGATTGGTGCAGGTTCTATGTATCCCGAAGTATTGCGCGAACACATTCAAAAATGTCAAAAAACCACTTCAAAACCCTTTGGTGTAAACGTTCCGATGTTGTATCCCAATATCGAAGAAATCATGAAAATTATCGTTGATGAAGGTGTAAAGATTGTTTTCACATCGGCAGGAAATCCAAAAACATGGACAGCTTACTTGAAAGAAAATGGCATAACTGTTGTTCATGTAGTTAGTAGCTCTGTTTTTGCATTAAAAGCACAAGACGCAGGAGTTGATGCAATTGTTGCTGAGGGTTTTGAAGCTGGAGGCCATAATGGAAGAGAGGAAACTACTACCCTTGCTTTAATTCCGATAGTGAAAGAAAAAATTACAATTCCCTTAATAGCCGCAGGAGGTATTGCAACCGGACGCGCAATGCTTGCCACTATGATTTTAGGAGCTGATGGAGTACAGGTAGGAAGTAGATTTGCAGCATCGATTGAATCTTCAGCACATGATAATTTCAAGGAAACAATTCTTAATGTTAAAGAGGGCGATACTCAATTGACTTTAAAAGAGCTTGCTCCAGTTCGCTTAATTAAAAATAAATTTTATCAGGATGTGCAGCAATTGTATGAAAAAGGGCCGAGTAAAGAGGAATTACTAGAATTATTAGGAAGAGCAAGAGCAAAACGCGGTATGTTTGAGGGTGATTTAATCGAAGGAGAGTTAGAGATTGGTCAAGTAGCAGGATTAATTCATGACATTAAATCAGCCGCTTCAATTATAGAGGAAATGATAACTGATTTTGAATCAGCTAAGAGAGAGGTGAATAATTTTGATTTTTAATAAATGACGAAAGCTAAAATATTTATCGGATTTTTGTTTTTACTAATGGGATTACAGCAATCTTATGGGCAAAATTATAAGTTTAAAACCACCGGCTTTAGTGTTTTAGAAAAAACAGAAAAAGGGAAATGGGGTAAATGGACTGATTTAGATTTGGTTAACATTTTAGTCTCTTTGGATACTAATAAAAATAGAATTGTAGTCTATTCTCAGATTATTCAATTATTTGAAATCATAGATTATCAGCCTATAGAAGAGAATGATACCGACATTGTGTATTCGTTTACTTGCAAAGATAATGAAGGCCTAGATTGTACCGTTTCTATCATTACTAGAAAAAAACAAGAAAATAGGAAGCAATTGTATATTAATTATGAAGATCGGATTATTGTGTATAATATTTTTAATGTGTGATGATTTGGATAAAAAACGCTTCAATTTGATTAGTAAAATCGTTCAAATTGAAGCATTTTTATTAAATATTAATTTCTATAGAGTTTGTAATTTAAAGCTTTTCAATATCTTTTATAAAATCATCATACTCTAAATAAAACAATTCCAGAGCATTCATTTTTTCATAATAAAAGGCAAATATTTCATCCCAGTAATTGCGATTACTAACTCCGACTCCTAGTTTTTCAACCCAAATTCTGCTAATTGTTTTGCCGCTTTCTAGTGTATGTTCTTTTTCGAAAACTAAATCTTTGATAAATTCTTCTTGCAAAATGTTTTTTAACGCTTCGAGTTTTTCAAAATAAGCAATTCTTTTTTCGTCGTTGCGATGCTCAATATCGATTAACACTTGCGCTTTCTTATTGTCAACATAAAATTTAAAAGAAAAATCTTTTATTTTAGTGTCGTATAGAACCCATTTTCTGGGATATTTTTCTGCAAATTCTATCCAGAATTCTCTTTTTAATCGCTGTGTTTCTTCTTTACTGTACATTTGTGATAACTTTTTGGTTTTAGAAAAACTTGCGAAAATGTATTTTCTAAACTATATTTATATGCTATTTAAAATGCAAAAATAGACTTTGATTATGGATTTTCAAGAATTTTTACAGTATGTTCCTAAATTAATTGACGCAAAGCTTCCAGCTTTTGATGCACATGTAAAAATGGCTCCACTAGAACGATTAGATAGCTTGAAAAGTTGTAATCATGATAATAAAAAGCCAAGAACAGCCGCAGTAATGATGCTTTTTTATCCTAAAAATGAAATAACACATTTGGTATTAATAGTCCGGAATTCCTATGAAGGGGTTCATTCTGCTCAAATAGCATTTCCAGGTGGAAAATACGAATTAGAAGACGAAAATTTTGCTCAAACAGCATTGCGGGAAACGCATGAGGAAATAGGAATACATCCTAATAAAATTGAAATTCTAAAACCATTTACTGAATTGTATATTCCGCCTAGCAATTTCATGGTGTATCCTTTTTTGGGTATTAGTCAGGAAGAATTGGTTTTTACACCACAGCCTTCTGAAGTGGCACATATTATAGAATTACCTTTATCTGTTTTTTTAGATGATGCGCTTGTAGTAGACACAAATATGTCCACATCATACGCTGATAACATCAGTATTCCGGCTTTCAAAATTGAGGAACATATTGTTTGGGGAGCAACGGCAATGATAATGAGTGAGTTAAAAGAGGTGGTAAACGAGGTGCTAATTCGAAAATAGGAATACTTGAGTAAAAAAAGCATTAGGTCTATAGTTTTATTATAATAACGTTATGATTGAGTCCTAAACTTCAAATATAATTTTCGTAGATTTGTAGACCAAATTCACAAAAAAACACACAATTTTATGGGATTGTTGAAGAGAAATCCTTTCGGACACCTATTATTTATAAAAAAATGGCTCATCCGAATCTTCGGAGTTGTAACGCACAGACGGTATAGAGGATTTAATGAATTGCAAATCGAAGGTTCGGAGATTATTAGAAATTTACCAGACACGAATGTACTTTTTATTTCCAATCACCAAACTTATTTTGCTGATGTTGTTGCGATGTTTCATGTTTTTAATGCAAGCTTAAGTGGTCGCGATGATACTATCAAGAATGTTTGCTATTTGTGGCAACCTAAAATGAATATTTATTATGTAGCCGCTAAGGAAACGATGCAAGCTGGTTTTTTGCCACGTATTTTGGCATACGCAGGTGCGATTTCTGTAGAACGGACTTGGCGCGCCAAAGGTGTTGATGTCAAGGAGAAAAAAGATATCAATCCAAACGATACGGAGAATATCAAAATTGCGCTGGCAGATGGTTGGGTTATTACATTTCCACAAGGGACGACTAAGTCTTTTAAGCCCGTTCGCAAGGGAACAGCGCATATTATAAAACAACACCGGCCTATTGTTGTCCCAATTGTTATCGATGGTTTTCGCCGTTCGTTTGATAAAAAAGGACTACGCATGAAGAAGAAAGGAATCCTACAATCTTTTATCATTAAAGAACCGCTGGACATTGATTACGATAACGATACCATTGAAGAAATTGTAGAAAAAGTAGAATATGCAATAGAGCAACATGCTTCATTTCTAAAAGTTATTCCAGCTGAAGAAATTAAAGAACAAGAGGAATTGAATAAATTAAGAAAATGGGAGTATTAAAAATATAATTCTAAAAAAAAAGTCTTAAAATTGAATGATTTTGAATTTTAAGACTTTTTTTTTACACTAAAGATCGATTTTCTTTAATTCTTTGTAATTGGCATACAATCGACGAAGTAGGATTCCGTATAATAATCTGTAAAACAACCAGAAAAAACCAAAAAACATCATAAAAGCAATTAGAATGCTTACTATTGTTATTGCGATAGCTTTTCCGTTATGGGCAATTTTTTCAGTTAAAGCAATAGTTTCAGGATTGTAGGAGAAAGCAATTGCAGAAGCAATTATAAAACTAATTACAATCATTCCAAGATTATACCAAACATAATATTGAACCGTTCTTCGAGTTTTTAGAATATCTTTAAGTAACTGCTTAGTGGAAACGGTTGTCGTGATAGTTATATAATTTTTATAGAAAAAATAAATAAAAACCAACATTACTCCATAACCGAAATAGCTGAAAATATCTATGTAAAGAATGATTTCATCATGATTCATTTTCTTAAAATATTCATCACTGCTAAAACATACGTTAAGTGTTGTCCACAATAAAACTTCTAAAATGCTTATTATCAAAATCCACTTCACAATCGAAGATGATTTTTTATGAATCATTTTATAAATCTCGGTTTCCGATATTTGATTAAAAGAATTATCACTCTTTTGCCAATCTTTTTTTAATAAATCCAGCTCTTTCATATTCCCATTGGATTTAAAATTTTCTTTAATTTCCCTTTTATTCTATTCATTTTCACTCTTGCATTTACTTCGCTAATTCCTAAAGTTTCTGATATTTCTTGATAATCCTTATCTTCAAGGTACATAAATATTAATGCCTTTTCAATGTCATTCAGCTGGTAAACAGCTTTGTACATTAATTTTAATTGTTCTTCCTCTTCATAATCGTATTCTACATCATTCAGGAAATGTTGTCGACCCTCAAATTCAACTGTATTTATCGATCGTTTGGTTTTTCGGTACAAAGTAATCGCCGTATTCAGCGCGACTCGATAGGCCCAAGTCGAAAATTTACTTTCGCCTCTAAATTTTGGGAAAGCTTTCCATAATTGAATCGTAATTTCCTGAAACAAATCCTTATGCGCATCGTCACCATTAGTATATAACCTACAAATCTTGTGGATTATATTCTGATTTTCTTGCAATTGCTTGACAAAAGTTTGTTCTAGGTCCGTACTCATATATACGTTAGTATTTCAATAGTAGATTTTGTTACAAAGTAAACGCTAAATTGATTATTTTCATATTCAGTTTTACTTGGTGCGAAGCCATCAGGAGCACAAACTTTTTTTTCTTCATTCAAACCAGTCCCGCTGTACATTAGAATCTTTATTTTTTTTGAAAATCAAAAAAAATAAAGGATTTCCATTGCCATCGGGGCTATTTTACACGGGTATTTTTCTGAAGACTTTTTCAAAAAAAACAAAAATTTCAAAACTATTGGATGAATTTCAACAGAGGAAAACATTGTATCTTTGAAACAACAATGCTCAACCTATAAAAAATGAACATCCCAAATTCAACTTTACCTAGAATAGTTATTATCGGAGGCGGGTTTGCAGGAATTGCATTAGCCAAAAAATTAAAAAATAAAAAAGTACAAGTAGTGCTTTTAGACAAACATAATTACCATACTTTTCAGCCTTTATTATATCAAGTAGCCACAGGCGGACTCGAAGCCGGTTCCATAGCCTACCCAATCCGTAAAGTGATTCAAGAATATGATGAATTTTATTTTAGGCTTACTAATGTCCAAGAAATAGACACTAAAAACCAAAAAATAATTGCCGAGATTGGCGAATTAAGTTTCGATTACCTCGTTATTGCTACCGGTTCTAAAACTAATTATTTCGGCAATAAGGAAATTGAGCGTAATAGCATGGCCATGAAAACCATACCGCAGTCGCTCAATATTAGGAGTCTGATTCTTGAAAATTTTGAACAAGCCGTTTTAACTACCGATGTAGCCGAACAAAACAGTCTCATAAATTTTGTACTCGTAGGTGGCGGACCAACAGGAGTAGAGCTTGCAGGAGCTTTGGCCGAAATGAAAAAAGCCATTCTGCAAAAAGATTATCCCGATCTTGATATTACCACAATGCAAATAAATTTGATTCAAAGTGGCGACAGAATCCTGAATACCATGAGTGAGAAATCCTCTCAAGCTGCCGAAGAATTTCTAACCAGTTTGGGTGTGAAAATCTGGAAAAACGTCCGTGTAACAAATTATGATGGCCGAACCATTACCACAAATTCCGATTTGACTTTTGAAACCGCAACGGTAATCTGGACAGCAGGCGTTCAAGGGGCTCTTGTTGCAGGATTGGATGGTAACTCTTTAGTTGAAAAAGTAGAACGCATACGTGTCAATGAATTCAGTCAAGTAGTAGGCTACAAAAACATTTTTGCAGTAGGAGACATTGCTTCCATGGAATCTGAAACTTATCCGCAGGGACATCCCATGATGGCGCAACCAGCTATGCAACAAGGCGAATTATTGGGTGAAAACGTAGTGAAATTAATTGAAAATAAATCCATGCAAGCTTTTGAATACAATGACAAAGGTTCTATGGCAACCATTGGAAGAAATAAAGCGGTTGTCGATTTGCCAAAATACCATTTCAGTGGTGTTTTTGCATGGTTTGTCTGGATGTTTGTTCACTTGTTTTCCCTTATTGGATTCAAAAATAAAGCTGTCGTATTCCTGAATTGGGTATATAATTACATTCGTTTTGATCGTGAAGGAAGATTAATCATTAGGCCTTACAAAAAGAAAAGTTTTACCACTTTTACGAGTGATGAAATGTAATTATATCCTGCAAGGTTCCCAAAACCTTGTAGGTGTGTAGTGATATAAATATGAAAAAGAAGAACCCTTTTAAATACAATAAATTTAAATATACTGAAAAAGGAATTGAATATCCTTCGGATAGAATTTTACCTAATGAATTATATAAGTACTATTCATTAAATAAAAATTCTTTTGATTGTGTAGTAAATGAATTTTTATTTTTCTCACATCCAGAAATGTTGAATGATTTAATTGATTCAACAAAATTTTTACTTGATTTCAGTAATTGTGATGAAGAAAAGTATAATGGCATAATGAAATATCTTTCAAAAACTTATGAAGGGCGCATTGAAAAAAGTACAATACCAAGCTTTGAAGAGGCAAAGTCTAATAATTTTGAGGAAATGTCAATATTAATTAATTACGATAAATTTTCTAATAAAGGGACACTTTCTTTATCTGAAAACAAATACGATACATTAATGATGGCTCATTATGCTAATGAATCAGGTTTTGTACTTGAATTAGATGTTGCTAAATTGGAAAAACATTTGAATGATGTTTATGCTAAAAATAATATTTTTATTTATCCTATGAACTATGATAAAAAAGTTGCTAGAATAGATTATTTTAAAAATGTAAAATATATTAAGAAACAAACAATCGATGTTTCGGATACTTATAATTCAAAGCTTATTACGAAACATGATATAATTGATTTAGTTCCAACATTATATATGACAAGTATCAAAGATGATGTTTGGACATATGAAAAAGAATGGAGAATTTTATTAAGAAAAGGCAGTATGGGAATAGCAAAAGATCCTCTACGATTTTCTGAATATCATGAAGATAATTTAAAGACTGAGAAAAGAAAAATAAATTATAATGGGGAGTGTTTAAAAAAGATAATTTTAGGGCCATTATTTCTGAATAATAAATTTTTCAAAGAAAAAATATTTGATATAAATAAGATAAATAATTATTTTTTAAATATTGAGTATCTAACAGATGAAAAATTATTAGATTCATTTAGACAATTTTTAAAAATTATTAGTTCAGAAAAATTTGTAGAGAAAGTTTACCTTCAAAACATACAAATTGATGAAAAAGGTTTTAAACGTTATAGCTTAAAATTAAAAGGGTTATCCTTTAAAAATGATGTTTTCTCTTTTATCTCTACTGATGAAAGATATTAAATCACAACTCTTTTCCCTTGTAATAATTCACCATCAAATTCACAAATTTGCTGTAGCCTTCCATACCGTCTTTTTGTTGGTTTACTTTCAAGAATTGGTCGTAAAAAGCATGGAAACCTTTATCGATAATTGTGTCGTATTGCTTCCAGAACTGCTCGCTTTCCTTGTAGTTTTTTAAAATTCCGGGATGAACTGTTTTTAATAATTGCTTAAAAATAGCCTCGTCTTTGGCTTGCCAATTGCTTAAACAATACCGCAAAGCCATGCTGTAACCTGAATATTGGATGTGTAAATTATCGTTTTTTACAGAAGCCAGAAAGCCAATAAAATTGCATTCACTTTCACTAGCATAACCCATTTGGTGCGCCATTTCATGATTAGCAGTCATTGGGAAACTATACATTGGGCCCAAATAATTAACCTGTGCTTCATTAGTAAACGGATTCAAATAGCCGCCAAAACCCATATAGGTCAAGGGCAAACTGATCAGTGATTTTTTAACGCTTAAATGGGTGTAGGTGAAATACGAATGTTCTTCAGCTAGTTTTTTGTATCCATTTAAATTCATCTTAAAAACTTGATTTTGGGAGTAAGGAAATACTACTTTCAAATTATCATTTTTTGCAAGTTGTTTTTGAATGGCGTTTGTTTTAGTGATTAACTTTTTGGTAAAAGCCAATAAATCAGCATCAGAATAGTCTTTTTTAATTTCCATTTTTTCAAAAAGCGGTTGGCGGTAATAATTCAAAGCCCACAGCGAATGAAACAAAAAATAGAATACCGAAACAAAACTTAACAGCGATAACATATTGCTTTTCCATTCTAATTTCCACGATTTTCGTTGGTTCCAAAACCATTTCAAAATGAAGGCGATGACAACAACATAAATTAAATCGCCTAGAGAAAATGGAATACGACCTATCATTAATCTGGAAAATTGTGAAACTATTGGATAGAAACCGTTGCTATAAAATTGTTCCACTTGTAACGGAAAATAAGGGAGGACTTGTAGGACTAGTATCTGGACAAAAAGTAGGATAGAAAGAATATATTTTGTTCGCACAAGTTGAATTTTAGTCTTGTAAATATAATTACAATATCAATTAGTATCAATAAAGAATTTAAACTTTGTAACTTTGAGCTTTGTAAATATAAAACCTCAAATATTAATAAATGAGTCAAGAAATAAGAAATCTGGAACCAAAAGCGCTTTGGAATAAGTTTGCCGATTTAAATGCTGTACCGCGACCTTCTAAAAAAGAAGATCGAGTAATTGCGTTTATGAAAAACTTTGGCGAAAGCCTTGGATTAGAAACTTTTGAAGATGAAATTCGCAATGTAATTATCCGTAAACCTGCAACGGCTGGGATGGAAAACCGAAAAGCAATTGTGCTTCAAGGACATTTGGATATGGTGCATCAAAAAAATTCGGATACTGTATTTGATTTTGAAACACAAGGAATCGATATGTATGTTGATGGAGATTGGGTTCGTGCTCGCGGAACCACTCTTGGTGCTGATAACGGTCTTGGAGTTGCGGCTATCATGGCAATTTTAGAAAGTACTGATATACCGCATCCTGCGATAGAAGCTTTGTTTACTATTGATGAAGAGACCGGAATGACGGGTGCATTGAACTTAAAAGGAGATGTTTTGCAAGGACAAATCTTGTTGAACATGGATACTGAAGAAGACGATGAAATAGACATAGGTTGCGCAGGAGGAATTGATGTTACGGCCACTGCGGAGTATGATGAAGAGGAAACTCCAGAAGGATCTGTAGGATATACGATCACCGTAAAAGGCTTGAAAGGCGGGCATTCCGGAATGGATATTCATAAAGGGTTGGGTAATGCTAATAAAATTATGAACCGCTTGTTATTTGATGGTTTTGATAATTTTGGTTTGCAGATCTCGGAAATAAAAGGCGGGAGTTTACGCAACGCGATTCCGAGAGAAAGTCAGGCAAAAGTAATTATTGCTGAAGTGTATGACGAAGCTTTTGTTTTTGACATGCAGCAAATTGTAAACGAAATCAAAACGGAGTTAAAAACAACAGAACCATCTTTAGAAGTTGTTTTTGAAAAAATGGATGCAACTCCTGCTAAAGTAATGCCTTCAATTGCGCAGTTTTACTTTGTAAGAGCAATGTACACAGCTCATAATGGCGTTTATAGAATGAGTGCTGATTTTGATAATTTGGTGGAAACATCAAACAATATTGCAAAAGTAATTGTTGGCGAAGGACAACTTTCAGTACAATGTTTAACACGTTCTTCGGTTGAAACTTCAAAATTTGATTTGGCTAATGGGTTGCGTTCTGCTTTTGAATTAATGGGCTGCGAAGTGGAATTTTCGGGTTCCTATCCGGGTTGGACACCAAATTCTAATTCAGAGATTTTAGATGTTTTAGTGCCAATTTATGAAAAACAAAACGGCGAAAAACCAAAAGTAGTGGCGTGTCACGCAGGATTAGAATGTGGAATTCTAGGAACGAATTATCCAGAAATGGACATGATTTCTTTTGGACCAACGATTCACGGTGCACATTCCCCTGATGAAAGAGCAAGTATTTCTTCTTCTCAGAAATTCTGGAAATTTGTATTAGAGATTTTAGCTAATATTCCAGTGAAATAGTATTCAGTGTTCAGTATCAAAAAAAAATAGTGTTCAGTAACAAGCGAAACTGAACACTATAATTTGAATACTGAACACTAATTTTTAGTCTCTTTTAGGACTGTTCTTTTTATCTCTTTTTTCTTCTTTTTTTTCTTTAGCCGTTTTTAACGGTTCTTTTTTTGCTGTTTTTTTAGCGTCTTGACTTTTTGCCATGATATCGGTTTTTAGTTTTGTTTAACTTTTGATCTAAGTAAATATAAATAATATTTTTGATTTGTTTTTAAATATTATCTTAAAAAATCCCCAACTGCTTTCGGAATTGAGGGTTTCGTAACATACAATTTTTTGTATTTATTTCTTTTTCAGTACTTTGTATTCTTCATAACATCCGCTTATTGCGTCCATGATTTGAAGATCATTTGCTGTTTTTATGAACGATTCAGAGTAGTTGCAACGTTGCAAAATTTCAGGTATTTCATTTTTGTCAATACCTAAAAGTACGGCAATCGTTTCCCTGTCAAATTTTGATTCCAGAAGATTACGGACTGTGTCATCCTTCTTCATTTCTTTAAGTTTCTTTAGTTCTTTTGGCTTGTTACCAAAAAAATTATACAACATATCTGCCGGATTAAATATGGAGCCAAGAACTTTTCCAAAGGCATTGGGCGAATATGCACCCGCTTCATACCCTTGCGTCAAACCAGAAATACTGTAGCGATAGTTTTCTTTCACAGGGATTATTTTAGTGTCTACTTCAAGATAACCGGTAAGATTAAAAGGTCTAATTACTACTTCTTCCAGCGCAATAGCTTTTTCAGTAAGTTGAATTTTGGTGCTTTTGTTTTTTATCCAGTCGTTTGTCACGCGTACCCGCAAAGATTGAAAACCAAGGCTGGTAATGTGCAGGGTGTCATTTACTTGTACATCGATTTCAAAATACCCATTAGAATTGGTAGTAGCACCGCGTACCTTATTCACATTTATGATATTAACACTAGATAACGGTTGCTTTGTTGTATTGCTTAAAATCAAACCGTCAACTTTATGGGACGCTTCTTGAATTTGGGCATGTACTGTTATGGACAACAGTAAAAATAAAAAAACTACAAAATATTTCATACATTAATTTAAGACTTTAAAAGTAATAAATCAAGATTAAATATTTTGTAGTTCCAGTATAATTATAAGAAAATTAACTAAACGTTAGTCTCTTCTTGGTCTTCTTGGTCTTGGTGTGTCACCAAAGTTTTCTGAACGTCTTGGTGCTCTATCAGATGAACCTTCTGTTCTTGGTCTGTCTGATGTAAAACCACCTTCTCTTCTTGGAGCTGATGAGCTTCTTGGTCCAAAACCACCTTCTCTTGGTGCTGAACTTCTGTCGCTTCTAAATCCTCCACCAGAACCTTCACGTCTTGGAGCAAAGCTTCCTTCTTTTCTTGGAGCTGAACTTCTTCCGCCTCCAAAACTTCCGCCTGAGCTTCTTCCGTTATGATCACGTCTTCCACCACCGTCATTTTTAGAAATTTCAACATTGATTCTACGTCCTTCTAATTGTACGTTGTTCAATATTTCCATTACTTTATCGGTATGTTCTGGATCAGTGTTAAAGAAAGAGAAGCCTTCTTTTACATCTACTTTGAAAACGTCATCACGACCTAAGTCCAATGTTTCTTTCAAGTAATCTTTCAATGACATCCAATCAAAGTTATCTCTTGAACCTATGTTTACAAAATATCTCGTTGCACCACCATTGTTGTTTTCTCTTGGAGCACCATCTCTGTCATCACGTTCACGTCTTTCAGAACCTGAAGTTTGATTAGAGATGTCTCTGTTTTTCTTATAGTAATTGATAAAACGATTGAATTCAACCGATACCATTTTCTTGATTAATTCTTCTTTCGATAAATCTTCAAGTACACTGTTAATTGCAGGAAGGTATGTGTCAATTTCGTGATCAACCTCTGTGTCTTTAATTTTAGTTGCTAAGTGCAACAATTGGATTTCACAGATTTCAATTCCAGATGGGATTGTTTTCTCTTCGAATTTTTGTTTGATAATTCTTTCTATTGAAGAAATCTTACGCAATTCACTTTTTGTTACAATTACGATTGATGTCCCCAATTTTCCTGCACGTCCCGTACGACCAGAACGGTGATTGTACGTTTCAATTTCGTCAGGAAGTTGGTAATTTACAACGTGAGTAATATTGTCAACATCAATTCCACGGGCTGCTACATCAGTTGCAACAAGCATTTGGATTTGTCTACCTCTAAAAGATTTCATTACACCATCACGTTGCGCCTGAGATAAATCTCCATGCAAGGCAGCAGCGCTGTATCCATCTTCAATTAATTTTTCGGCAACAGCTTGTGTATCACGTTTAGTTCTACAAAAAACTACTGAGAAAATGTCTGGATTAGAATCGGCTAAACGTTTCAAAGCTTCATAACGGTCACGAGCATTTACTAAGTAAAATTCGTGAGATACGGTAGCTGAACCTGAATTTTTAGTTCCAACTGTAATTTCAATTGGATCTTTCATGAATTGTTTTCCAATACGTGCTACTTCAGCAGGCATTGTTGCAGAGAATAACCATGTGTTTTTTTCGTCTGGCGTAGTTGATAGGATGTTTACGATATCTTCGTAGAAACCCATGTTCAACATTTCGTCAGCTTCGTCAAGGATACAAAAGCTGATTTGAGAGATGTTTACCAATCCTCTATTAATCATGTCTTGCATTCTTCCTGGAGTTGCCACAATAATTTGCGCGCCTCTCTTTATGTCTCTCGCTTGTTCTGTAATGCTAGCACCACCGTAAACTGCTACCACATTAATACCTTTTTCGTATTTAGAGTAGTTTTTAATTTCGTTGGTAATCTGCAAACAAAGTTCGCGTGTTGGAGATAAAATTAATGCTTGTGTATTCCTGTTGTTGGCATCAATTTTCTGAATAACTGGAAAACCAAATGCTGCCGTTTTCCCTGTCCCTGTCTGAGCCAACGCAACCATATCTGTGTCTTTTTCCAATAATAGGGGAATCGCTTTCTCCTGTACTTCGGTCGGATTTTCAAATCCTAGATCTAAAATCGCCTTCAGTAACGATTCACTCAATCCTAATTGTTCAAATTTATTCATATGTATTTTTAAAATAGGGTGCAAAATTACTGTTAATAATCGATATAAACTAATGCTATTTTAAGATTTAATAATTTATTACCGTTTGATTGTCAGAAAGTTATATTTTATATTTAGGAATTGTTTATTTTGATTTCAAATTTTAGTCTAAAATAGTGTTGCTAAAGTTGTTTTTTTGTAATCAAAATGTTGTATTGATTGTTGTTTATCTATTTAATTTTAAAAAATCAATTAACTGTTGCGTAGCTTTTCCCCTGTGGCTGATTTTATTTTTAATGTCTAACGATAATTGTGCAAAAGTCTCTTGGTATTGTAGAGGTCTAAAAATGGGATCATAACCAAAGCCCTGATTCCCTATTTTTTCTAAAGTTATTTCTCCAGGAGCAATTCCTGTAAAAAGATGCTGTTTCCCGTCTATGTTTAGTGCTATTACAGTTTTGAATTGTGCTTTCCTATTGTTTATGTCCGCTAAGTTTTCTAAAACTTTATTCATATTATCGTCGGCATTGCGTTGTTCTCCCGCATATCTGGCAGAATAAACGCCTGGCGCTCCATTCAAAGCATCTATTTCAAGTCCAGTATCATCAGCAAAACATTCGTAACCGTATTTTTCAGTAACATAATTTGCTTTTAGAATCGCATTCCCTTCAATAGTATCGGAAGTTTCGGGGATATCTTCAAAACAACCAATACTTTCAAGACTTCTAATGGTTATGTTCTCAGGAAGCATACTTTGTAATTCAAAGATTTTATTTTTGTTATTTGAAGCGAAAACGAGTTGCATGGTTTGGGTTTTTTATTGGATTGAAATGGTATGACTTGTAGATTTTAATTTATTGCTAGTTGCCAAATTTGATACGATCAGTCAACAACAGTTTCTGATATAGATAACTGGTATTGTCTAACTAAATCGCAATCGTACATAAACGTGTTTAATCCCTTTTTTATCAGAATCTCTCTCGTCTATTTCTAGAATGTCGGTAAGCGATTTTAACATGGGAGTCAATTTTGAAAATCCATAATTTCGTGGATCAAATTCTGGTTTTTTCTTAACAATTAGATTTCCAACATCTCCAAGAAAAGCCCAACCACTATCATCGCCAATATCTTCAATTGTAGATTCGATGAGTTCTATCGTTTGTAAATCTATTTTATTAAGGCTTTTTGGCGTGGCCTTTTTAGCATCAGTTGCTGTTCTTTTTGGTTCTTTCTTTTTTATTGCTCCATCTAAAACTTCGATATAAACAAATCGGTCACAGGCAACAATGAACGAATTTGGTGTTTTTTGTTCACCAATACCAATTACTTTCATTCCAGATTCACGAAGTCTGATTGCTAAACGTGTAAAATCAGAATCACTAGAAACAATACAAAAGCCATCTACTTTATCTGAGTATAATAAATCCATAGCGTCAATAATCATGGCGGAATCGGATGAATTTTTACCTACCGTATAACTGTATTGCTGTATAGGTGTAATGGCATGCTCGAGTAATACGCTTTTCCAACCTCCTGCATTTGGTTTAGTCCAGTCTGCATAAATACGTTTGGTAGTTGGAGTGCCAAATTTGGCTATTTCCTCCATCATACCTTTTACATTGCTGTAGGGAACGTTGTCGGCATCAATAAGGACGGCTAATTTTAATTCCTTTGTATTGTTAGACATAAGTTTAAAATTTATTTTAGTAAGTCAAAGATAAAAGAATATTTTGAAAGCCTACTTTTTTTGTGTGTTGCTAAATTGGTAATAATTTGTTCATGCTGTCATCAGCATTTCTTTGTTTGCAAGTATATCTAGCTGAAAACACCAGGTTGTAATTTAAAACTTTAATTTCAAGACCAGTATCGACCGTAAAACAAATATAACCATGATTTTCGGGAATGTAATTTACTTTTTGCATCGTATTTACTTCTATTGAAGCCGATGTTTCATGAATATCTTCTAGACAACCTATACTTTCTAAACTAACTATTTTGAACGTTTTCTGGAAGTATACTTTGAATTACAATAATTTTATTGGGATTTTTGGTTGCAAAAACTATTTTCATGATTTAAATAAACAAACAGTAAAGAAATCAAATTCAATTAATTTTGTTTTTCCTTTGTTCAATTAAAATTTCCTTGTATTGGTTATTTTTAGCTGTTTAGATTTTTAGTTTCAACATAATTTAGTCTCAGAAAACAATTAAAAGTTATTATTATGACAAAGTTAATTTTCACTTTAATTATACTATTATTAACAAGTTGTAATTATTTAGTAAATAATACCTTACAAAATGCAAACGTAAATAAAACCAATTTTATAGAAGAAATTGATTTTAATTTTGATAACGGACTTCCATTAGTAACTGTCAATATTAAAGGTCAAGAATACATTTTTCTTTTAGATACTGGAGCGCCAACGGTTATTTCTCCTAAAATTGCTAATTTATTACAATTGCAATCACTTGCGAATTCAAAAGTTGAAGATTCTCAAGGAAATGTTAAAAAGCAAAATTTTGTGACTATTAAAAATTTAAAAATAGGAAATCTAAATTTTGAAAATATTGGAGCGGTGGTTTTCGATGTTCAACAAAACGCAACAATGAAATGCCTAAAATATGACGGAATAGTTGGAGCGAATCTCATGAGTAAAGCCATTTGGGAAATTGATTATCAAAGCAAAAAGATTAGAATTACAGATGCGAAAGAAAAATTAGAAATCTCAAAAAATGCTATTTATTTAAATTTTATTACTAAAGCACAAAAAACCCCGTTGGTTTCTATTAAAATTGGAAAAAAAACTGAACAGAAAGTTATTTTTGATACAGGAGCAAATATTAGTTTTAATTTGTCAGCAACTGGTTTTGTAAACGAAATTAAAAATCAAAAAACAATACAACAAATAGGGAAATCTGCAATAGGTATTTATGGAAATAGTTCTAAAAATAAAACTTTGTATTCAAAAGTTCAAAATTTAAATATTGGAAATTTAAGAGTACAAAATCAAATTGTAAGATTTAATGAAAATGGAACAAATGTAATAGGAAACGATTTTTTGAAGCATTTTAAAGTAGTTTTAAATTGGAATGAAAGTAAAATTTATCTTGCTAATGTTTCTGAATTAAAAAACAATACGTTAACAAATTATGGACTTACAGCAACTTATAACGTCAATAAATTTTTAGTTTCTAGCGTATATTTAAATTCTGAAGCAGATAAAAAAGGCATAAAATTAGGAGATGAAATCATTGAGATTAACGGTTTTAGTTTAAAAAATCTAAATGAAGAACAGATTTGCAACTTTACTTTAAATGGAATTTTCGGAAACACAGAAGTGGCAAACCTCAAGATTTTGATGAATAATGTAATTTTGAATATTGATTTAAAAAAATCAATATTATTAGAATAATTTTGAAAATTAATCAAAAAATAATTGACCATGTTAACAAAATATTTTGACAACCCGGAAAAATCTGACTATATTATAATTGCAGTTTATTGGTGTTTTGCGTTGTTGTTCATAGTTCCCGAATATCTCAATGATTACACTCTTTTGCAAACTATTTTTGCTACTGTTTATAATGTTTTAATTGATACTGGGTTTATATTAATTTTGATTTATTTTGTTTTACCAATTAGTCTTAAAAATAAAAAATATTGGTTTGTAATTCTAATGATAATATTAGTTTTAATATTTTCAGTTATCTTTTATAAATTAGGTTATGGCTTGATTTTAAACCAAAAACCACATTGGAATTTAATAAGTATATTTTCAAATATTATTCGACAAGCACAGAGTTATGGAATCTTATTATCAATATTAGCCATGAAAAAATTTTATTCATCGCAGCAAGATATTCTTAATCTCGAAAAAGCCAATGCTGAAAGCAATTTAAAGGTTTTGAGCAATCAAATTGCGCCTCATTTTTTGTTCAATAATCTTAATGTTTTGCAATCATTAATCCAGTCTAGCCCTAGTCAAGCGACTGAATTTGTGAAATATTTATCGGCAATTTATAGGTATTTGCTAAAACACAAAGACGAAGAAGTAGTTAAAGTACAAGAAGAATTAAGTTTTGCCAAGGATTATATATATCTTTTAAATCAACGGTTTGGCAACGCTTATGTTTTTGAAACTTTTACAAATAATAAAAATGCACTGATCAAACTAGTCCCATCGTGTTGTTTGCAAGTTTTGTTAGAAAACATTGTAAAACACAATCAAGGGAACGAACAAAATCCTCTTGTAACATCAATTATTATAAATGAAAATGAAATAATTATTAGTAATGAAATGCGTCCAAAAATTAATCAAAATGATTTTTCAGGGACTGGTTTGCAAAATTTGAATGAACGATATCAATTGTTGTCAAATCAGTCAATTACAGTCGATAAAAATCAAAAATTCAAAGTAGTTTTACCACTAATCAACCAACTTAATACTTTTTAAACAATGAATATTCTAATAATTGAAGACGAACCATTGGCTGTAAAACAACTAGAAAATTTCATTAAAGAAACTCATTTAAAAAGCAATATTCTAGCTAGTTTGAATAGTATTTCGCAATGTTTTAATTGGTTTGACAACAATGAACAACCCGATTTAATTTTTTCGGATATTGAATTATTAGATGGAAATGTCTTTAATTTTTTTGACAAACAAACGATTAATTGTCCAATAATTTTTACAACGGCCTACGATCAATTTTTAATGAAAGCCTTCGAGGGAAACGGAATTGCTTATTTGTTAAAGCCGTTTACAAAAGAATTGGTAGAAAAAGCCATCACTAAATTTAATAATTTTCAGAATAAACATGAAGCTACAATTAACCCAAATATTTTGCAATTATTACAAAAATCGTTGCATCAAAAAGCTACAAATTTATACAAACAACGCTTTACCATAAAAACAAATAAAGGAATTTTTTTGTTGCCAGTTACAGACATTGCTTTTGTTCAGGCAGATGGCGTTTTGATTTATGCTCATGATTTTGATGGTAAAAAATATCCATTAACAGGA
Source organism: Flavobacterium frigidum (assembly GCF_048286735.1). GTDB lineage: Bacteria > Bacteroidota > Bacteroidia > Flavobacteriales > Flavobacteriaceae > Flavobacterium. Next base: position 85,983 of record NZ_JBLVPU010000005.1, read on the forward strand.
ACTTTAATTGCAAATGAACAACAATTAAATCCTGAAAATTTCTTTAAAATAAATAGAAGTGATATTGTTTTTATAGATGCTATCGAAAAAATTGCTCCTCATATTGGGGATAGATTGGCGGTTTACATTAGAGGTCAAAAACAATTTGTAATTACAAGTGCTCAAAAAACAGCAATTTTTAGAAAATGGATTGATAGATAAATTATATTTGAAAGTTATTTAAGAATTGACAGCCGTAGCCCTGATGGAAGGGAAAAACGTTTTCTGGTGATTTTTTTTTCACCAAAAAACTTTTGGAATGACAGCGGGAAAAAGCTCCAAAAAATAATTTCAAATTTGTATCATATTAAGATAGGAATTATTAATTTTGCAAATTGTAAAAAGTATAATTTAGATGGTAAAAGATTTATTCGAGAGAATTCAAAACAATAAAGGTCCTTTGGGGAAATGGGCTTCACAAGCTGAAGGGTATTTTGTTTTTCCAAAATTAGAAGGTGAGTTGGGACCAAGAATGCAGTTTGGTGGAAAAGATATTTTGAATTGGAGTTTGAATGACTATTTAGGTCTAGCTAATCATCCAGAAGTGCGTCAAGCAGATACTGATGCAGCTATTCAATATGGAGCTGCTTACCCAATGGGAGCGCGAATGATGAGCGGACATACTAAATATCATGAGCAATTAGAGAATGAATTGGCTGCTTTTGTAATGAAAGAATCAGCGTATTTATTGAATTTTGGATACCAAGGAATTATGTCCACTATTGATGCATTAGTAACGCGAAATGACATAATTGTTTATGATGTTGATGCCCATGCTTGCATCATTGATGGAGTGCGTTTACATAGCGGAAAAAGATATACTTACAAGCACAATGATCTTGAAAGTATGGAAAAAAATCTGCAACGTGCTACAAAAATGGCTATTGAAACAGGTGGTGGGATTTTGTTTATTACCGAAGGTGTTTTTGGTATGCGCGGACAACAGGGTAAACTTAAAGAAATAGTTGCTTTAAAAGAAAAGTACAATTTCCGTTTGCTAGTTGATGATGCACACGGTTTTGGAACCTTAGGAAAAACAGGAGCTGGAGCAGGAGAAGAGCAAGATTGTCAAGATGGTATTGATGTATATTTTTCTACTTTTGCAAAGTCTATGGCTAATATTGGTGCTTTTGTAGCTGCTGATAAAGATATTATTGACTATTTGAAATACAATTTACGTTCTCAAATGTTTGCCAAAGCTTTACCGATGATTCAAACTATTGGTTCATTAAAACGTTTGGAGTTGTTGCGTAATCACCCAGAATTAAAAGATAAATTGTGGGAAAATGTAAATGCACTACAAAACGGATTAAGAGAGCGTAACTTTAATATTGGGGATACCAATACTTGTGTTACGCCAGTTTATCTTGAAGGAAGTGTGCCAGAAGCAATGATTATGGTAAATGATTTAAGAGAAAATTACGGTATTTTCTTGTCGATAGTAATTTATCCTGTAATTCCAAAAGGTATTATTTTATTGAGAATGATTCCTACTACATCACATACTTTATCCGATGTAGATGAAACACTTACAGCTTTTGAAGCAATTCGTGAAAAATTAGAAAATGGTACTTATAAAGAAATAGCAAGCAGAACAACGGTTGATTTAGACGCCTAGTTTTACTATATTTCATTAGAATTAAACACTATCCATCAACATAAGTTGGTGGATTTTTTTGTGTTAATTCAAAAATTAATCTTATATTTCAATAACTTAAATTTTAAAATTATGAAAAAAGTAATAGTAGCATTCGTTTTTGTGAGTTTATTTATTTCCTGTAAAAAAGAAAAAGATGCGAGTCTACCGGTGCCTGAAGAAGTGGTTGCAGAAGCAAAATCAGAATGCTATTCTTCGATTAAGAGTAAAGATACAGTCACGATGGATTTGAAAATCGATAAAGATTTATCAGTTGTAGGGAACTTGTGTTATCGATTTTTCGAAAAAGATAAAAATGATGGCACTGTAATAGGAAAACTGCAAGGCGATACACTTATTGCCGATTACACTTTTATGTCGGAGGGAGTTTCTTCTTTACGCCAAGTTGTGTTTGTAAAAAAAGGAAATACGTATGTGGAAGGTTTCGGAGACATAACTACTGATTCCAATGGGAAAGTAACTTACAAAGACCTACAAACGTTAAAATTTGGCGATGGTGTCGTACTAGCAAAAGTAGATTGTGAGCAATAGTTGAAATTCATGGACTTGTACCGGGACATGTAATACTACGACTGTTACACTAGCACTTATTGCAGATGAGTAAATGAATACCTGTGGATCCGATCCAGCTAGTGATTGACTGAAATAAGTAAATGAAATTTAGTAGTTGCTACATTTGAGTTTATCAAATTCAATTTAATATTGCTTTTAACATTAGGCCGTCATATAATTCAATATAGCCTTTTTAATTTTATTTTCATGAAATATTTGTTCATTTTTTTATTTTCAAACCTTATTTTTTCTCAGAAAGCGGATGGTTATATTGATTATCAATACATTCATAAAGTAGATCTAGTTGATAAAGCTAAAATTAGAAAAGCACAGTTTAGAATGTTTTTTACGCCAAGCAAAACTTTCGCTTTTGATCTTAACAAGTATAATAGAAGTCTTGAAATTGCGAAGCAATTGGGTGATCAAAATCCTGAATTTAAAAATGAAAAAAATCAAATTAAACCCAATGATTTTATAATTATAAATTTACAAAAACAAATTTATAACTCATTTGAGTATAAAAATAGTAGCTATTTAGTAAAAGATACTATACTACAAGATTGGACTATTCTAGAAGATAAAAAACAAATTTTAAACTATAGTTGTCAAAAAGCAATCACTACTTTTAGAGGGAGAGATTATGAAGCTTGGTTTACTTCTGATATTCCTGTATCATTTGGTCCATGGAAATTTAATGGTTTACCTGGAGCCATTTTGTCTGTTGTTGATAAAACGGGAGATGTAGAATTTAGCGCTATAAAAATCAGTACTGCACAAGTTGACAATATAATTGAAGAACCATTATATTATGAAGAGGTTACCAAAGAAAAATTGGCTGAAATTAATGATAACTATACGAGTCAAATTAATACTAATTTTACGGTGACCAAAAATGGAGAACAATATGCACCAGTTCCAAAAATTAAGAAGAAAATAAATAATCCAATTGAATTACAATAATCAGTTGATAATGAAATTGTTTTATAGTTTATTCTTTATCTTTTTTTTATTTTTTTTTAGTGTAACTTTTGCACAAAATGTTACGATAACTGGTAAAGTTAGTTACTTAGACATACCAGCGAACGATGTTTTTTTATACATTGTTTAAAAAGATAATAGCACTATAAAAAAGTTTACAAAAACTAATGAAAAAGGTGTTTTTAGTTTTGAAATTCAAAAAAACTTTTTTACAAATCATGAAATTCTTGTAAAAAGCTTACGTTACGAAACTAGTACTTTGCCACTACTTCAGACTCAACTTTTTTATGAATTCAAACTCTCCGAAAAGCCAAGAATTTTAGATGAAGTTGTTGTAAAAAGAGATCTTCTTGTTCGTAAACAAGGTGATTCCATTAAGTATAAATTGAAAGATTTTGCTAATCTTAACGATCGTAAATTAGAAGATGCTTTAAGAATTATACCCGGATTAGAAATTGATGGTAGTGGAACCATCAAGTACCAAGGTATGTCATTGTCTAATTTTTATATCGAGGGTGATGATATTTTATCTAAAAATTATAAAATTGCAACACAAAATTTTAACACGGAGATTATTGACGAAATACAAATACTCGAAAATAATCAACCTATTAAATTATTACAAGGAAAGGTAATTCCAAAAAATGCAGCTCTTAACATCAAATTAAAATCAGACTATAAAAATACGTGGATTCATAATTTAGATTTAGGACTAGGTATTTCGAATCTTTACAAAATGAATTACTTCAATACGCTTATTTCCAAAAAAATAAAGGTCGTTAATATATTGAAATTCAATAATGTAGGACAAGATCTTAATGCTATGTTTGCTAGTACAGAATTTAGTGATCTTTTTACTAAGTTTGATTTAAATTTCAGAGAAAATATACTCTCAGCATCCAATACCTCATTGCCTCCGTTGAGTAAAAATAGATTTGAAAATAGAATATTTGCAGCTAGTACAAATACATCCTTTAAATTGAATAATGATGTGGATTTTAAAACTAATTCTATTTTTTATAATGATTTTAACCCATATCAAGTAAATAATACGACAACTTTCAATAATGTTGATACAGCAATTGGTTATGTTGAAAATAATATTTTTTCAAAAAAAGGCAATTACTTTATTCAAAATAGTACTGTTAGAAAAAACACAAATACTATTTATTGGACTAACGATTTCAAAGTAGAATTTTACAAGGAGAAAAGTTATTCTGAACTAAACAATGCAAGTAACACTCAAGATCTTAAGAACCATTTGTTCCAGTTTACAAATATATTTAATGTTATAAAAACAATAGTAAATACGCTTTTTAATTTAAATTCATATTTATATGTTGGAAGTCTTAAAGACGAATTAATCAGAAAAAAGGTCTTTTCCCAAATCTATTAAACAATAATGTAAACTATCTTACTACAAATCAAATTATTAATAATAGAATTTTCTTTTTTAAAAATGCGGCAAATTTTAGTTACACTAAAAATTTATGGAAATTCCAATCAGAATTTTCAAATATACTCTCGAATAGGGACAACAATACAGACTTATCACTTACTCAAAACAGTGGTGAAGTAACAGTGTTACCAGAATATTTCAATCAAAACAAAACCATATTTAGTAAAACATCTGTTTTAGCAAGAATAACTTTAAAAAAAGAACAACTTAAATGGGAATCGTCTTTTGCACCAACTTTTTATAACTTCATTTCGTTAAGTAACAAAAATGTATTCTCAAAGGTATTTCAAACCGAAGTGGAACAAAAATTTGGTAGAGAAAACATGTTCAATATCGAATATTCTTTTAATAATGTTCCGAGAAATGTTCTTGATAATTATGATAATTATTATTTGCAAAATTTTCGAAGTTTTTACAGAAATCAATTAGATTGTTTTCAAACGGATAGTCATAAAATAGCTTCAAGACTTGTTTTGCAGCGCACATCTAAACTTCTTTTTATAAATTTAGATTTTGAAAAAACTTTTAATCGAGCAAATTTTATAGGATCCAATATTTTTTCTTCGGCATCAAATAGATTTGAATATATTTTATTTGAAAACTATAGCAAAAAAACAAAAGTTTCTCTTGGCATTTCGAAGTACTTTTTTAGATTAAAATCAAATTTTAAAATAAATATTAACTACAATGTAGTTGCTCAAAATCAGCTTAATAATAATATTTTAATTCCTTTTGAAAACAAAAATCAAGAAATTCGATTAAACTTTAACCCTAAATTTTTTAAAACTATAGGTTTTATCTCCGAATATTCTTTTCAAAAAAACACCAATAAAAATAAAAACACAGGGTTTAAAAACCAAGTGATTTTTCATTCTAGTAAAAACAACTTTGACGTTAATTTTACAGAAAAATTTTCGCTTAGACTTTCAAACGAGTTTATACAGTTTAGAAATCTTAACAAGAATACAAACCATTATTTAGATGCCTTTTTAAATTATAAAAATCCAAAGTTTAAATTTACATATGAATTAAAGTGGTCTAATATCTTGAATAGAGACAAATATAGTATTCAAAACAATACAGAATTTATTTTGAGTGAGACAACTTTTTTCATATGGCCTCAAAATTTATTGGTAACGATTTTTTATAAGTTTTAAATAGAAAAACCTAATAAGTATGATTTATAATAAATTCAAAATCATTTGAGACTAGAATTTCTTAAACCGTATTTTTTATAAACTCTTGATGAAAGTACATCTTCTTTTGTGAACAAGAGGATTAAAATGTTTCCATAAATTTTGAATAGCCAGATTGTTTGCTAATTCTGGTGTTCTATAACAGTTGAGTATGCCTTTTTCTTTAAATGTTTCGTAACACTCTTTAAAAAGGACTGCGGTTACAGCTTTGTTCTGGTATTCGGGCAATACACCAATAAGGTAAAAAAGTACATTTTTACTTTGTCTTTTTGCTTTTAGCAAATGTATAAATCCGAAAGGAAACAATTTACCTTTGGATTTTTGTAAAGCTTGAGCAAAATCAGGCATTACAATACTAAACGCAACAATATTATGGTCTTTATCTTCAACAAACTTTATGAATTCAGGATTGATAAAGCTGATGTATTTTTTCTTAAAATATTCTTTTTGAGTATCGGTGATCGCTACAAACGAGGATAATGAGGCGTATGATTTGTTAAATAAATCAAACATTTTATCAACGTGGGGCATTACTTCTTTGGTAGTTTTAAAATTGAGCGGATTTAATTGATACCTTCTTTTTACCAAGTCGTTTGCTTTTTCAAAAAACTCCAGTTTTACGTTTTCAAAAGGGAATTTACTCTCTAAATATTCTTTTTCAACATTAAATCCCAATTGCTCAAAATGGCGGGCATAATACGGATGATTGTACCACGTAATCATGGTTCCAATTTCCTCAAAACCTTCTGTTAGGACTCCTACTTTATCTAAATTTGAAAAACCCATAGGGCCTTCAACATGGTCTAAATTATTTTTTCGTCCTAGTTCGTATACTTTTCCCAGTAGTGCTTTTGTTACTTCAATATCGTCAATTACATCAAACCAACCAAAACGAGTTTTGCGTTTTTTTTGATCATTTACCTCACCCCAATTAATAATCGCTGCAATCCGACCAACAATTTCATTGTTTTTGTATGCGATGTAAAAATAGGCTTCGGCATTTTCAAAAGCCGGATTTTTGGTTTTATCAAAGGTTTCCAGCTCATCAACAATAATGGGTGGTACCCAATACTTATTATTTTTATATAGTGTGAATGGAAACTTAATATAATCTGTTAATTCACTTTTGGTAACGGCTTCTTTTATTGTAATCATTATCCTTTTTTTGTCTTTTTGGCTCTTTTTTCTGCTTTAGACCCCGTATTTTTATCGTTATTGTCAATGTTTATTCTCACTTCTTTGTACTTAGCATCATATCGCCAGGAAAAGCCAAAGCCTCCATACACTATAGAAGGCGTTGTTTTCAAGCTTGTACTAATTGAAGCGTCAATTTGCATGTCTTTGCTTAATAAATAAGCGGCACCACCACGAACAATTGCATCGCTATAAAAATCACTTTTAAACCCTTGATTTTCCACAAATCCAGACCATTTATCATTAAACCCGCGAGTTAATGTTAGTACGTAGCCATAACTAGGAAAATCGGTACCAACATAATCGGCAATGATATTTGTTACAAAAACCCATTTTCCATCACCCAAATGGTTTTGAGTTATCAAGATAATTTTTGGTGATATGCTGGATTCTGGAGAAAAAGAATACGGGTTTTCCGCCATCGTAAAATTAGCTCCTGCAAACACAGAAACTGCTGGGACTAATTGGCGCCAACTGAATTTTCTATTGGCTTTCCAACTATGAATATTTATTTTTTTTTCATAATTTTTAAAAGGATCATAGATTAAATATTTTGCTCCAAAAACGGTTTGTTTGAAGTCTGCAATTTTAGTACTGCTGAACAACTCATTGTAGGTCTCGTTTTGGTATTGAATATCGGCGATCAATTCTAGATTTTCTAGGAATAAACCCCATCGTAAAGTGGCATCGATACCAAAGCCATTTGAATTATAATTCAATAAACTATGTTTCTGTTTGATGCCATAAACGCCTGTTTCTATTTGGATTACTGATTTACCTACAGAGTAAGCTGACATGGTTTCTCCAGGTCTGTTAGAGTTTATTTCGTCTGTATGTTGACCATAATGAATACTTGGTTGTAATAAAATAAAGGCGATCAGCAAGATTTTTATTTTAAACATAGTAATTTTTTTTGGGTTGAAAAGTAATAACGCATTTCAAATGTACTATATTTTATCATTTATTTAAGAATGATATTTTAATTTTGTCTCGAAGTTTCAATATGGATTTATTATTTTTGAAAAAAAATATATTAATATGCAAATAGCATCATTTACGGGTTTTATAAAAGTACTTTTTTACATGATTGCTTTCTATTATATTTTCAGATTTTTAGCAAAACTGTTTCTGCCATTATTGGTAAAAAAAGTAGTTGAAAAAGCAGGTGAAAATATGCAAAAGCAACAACAACAGGCGCAAGATGCTTCCTGGAAAAAGACACAAACAAAGGATGAGGTGCTTTATAATACGGCTAATGCCAAAAATCCTCGCGAAACCAAAAAAGTGGGTGATTATGTTGATTACGAAGAAATAGATTAAGTTTGTCGTTTTTAGCATTGTATTTACTCTAATTCAAACCATTTTACATTGAAAATATTAAATAAATTTTATCCACACGCGGCAGCCATATTGGGTTTTGTACTAATTTCTATTCTTTATTTTTATCCTGTATTGCAAGGAAAGCAAATTTTCCAATCGGATATTGTTCAGTACACGGGGATGGCCAAAGAACAAAATGATTTTAGAGCAACTAACGATCTTGAACCCTACTGGACAAATTCAGCATTTGGTGGAATGCCTACTTATCAATTGGGAGCGAAATACCCACACGATTATATTGGTGCAATAGATGATATGTTACGTTTTTTACCGCGTCCTGCTGATTATTTATTCTTGTATTTTCTTGGGTTTTATGGATTGATGTTGGTGTTAAAAATAGATCCATTAAAAGCATTTTTTGGGGCAATAGCCTTTGGTTTTTCTACCTATTTAATAATTATCCTTGGTGTGGGTCATAATGCAAAGGCACATGCTATTGCGTACATGCCACTGGTTATTGCTGGTTTTATTCTGGTATTTCAAAAAAAATACATTCTGGGAGGATTAGTTACGCTTTTTGCGGCTGCATTAGAAATTAATGCGAATCACTTCCAAATGACGTATTACTTACTGATTTTTCTATTGATTCTGTCTGTTTATTTTTGTTATAATTTTATAAAAGAAAAGGAATATAAGTCCCTGTTGTTTTCTTTTGGGATATTAGCAGCTGCTGGAATTTTAGCTATTGGTGCCAATGCTGCCAATTTAATGGCTACCACTGAATATGCTGATTTTAGTATTCGTGGCAAAAGCGAACTGACATTCAATCCAAACGGTTCAAAAAACGAGACAAGTTCATCCATGTCAAAAGACTATATTACGGAGTACAGTTATGGCGTTATGGAAAGCTTCAATCTTATTGCACCTCGACTTTTTGGGGGTTCAAATAATGAAGCAGTTGGCAAAGACAGTAATATGTATGAATTCATGATAGGGCAGGGAGTTCCTGAGGATCAGGCAACTGATTTTGTGTCTGGAATGCCAACCTATTGGGGAGATCAACCTATTGTTGCTGCTCCTGCATACATTGGAATTGTAGTTTTCTTTCTGGCGATTATAGCTTTGTTTATTGATAAACGAAAGATTAAATATGTATTTCTTGCCGGTTCGATTGTAGCCTTAATGTTATCTTGGGGTAAAAATTTCCCTATTTTAACGAACTTCTTTATCGATTACGTTCCCTTGTATGATAAATTCAGAGCCGTTTCTTCGATTCAGGTGGTGCTTGAATTATGTTTTCCTGTTTTGGCTATTATGGGATTGCAGTCTTACTTTCAATTAGACAAAAAATTACAGTGGAAAGCGTTGTATGAGTCGGTAATTTTAAGCTTAGGTATTATTGTGATTTTGTTTTTGTGCAAAAGCATGTTCAGTTTTACTGGTGGGAATGATGCGAGTTACCAGGAAATGTATGGTCCTGATTTTGTCAATGCCTTAAAATTGGATCGAATGAGTTTGTTTAGTGCTGATTTATTGCGTTCAGGATTTTTTATCCTTGCAACGGGATTGGTATTATGGTTGTCAATAAAAGAAAGATTTGCTCAAAACACAGCAATACTAATTGTGGGACTTTTGATGGTTTCCGATTTGTTTTTTGTAGATAAAAAATATGTTTCGGGAAAGGATTTTGTAAGTCGTAGTCAGGTTGAGGTTCCTTTTCAAGAGTCGCCAGCAGATGCTGAAATACTAAAAGACACTTCAAATTACCGTGTTTTTGAAGTTGGCGATATCATGGGAGCGAGAGCTTCTTATTTTCATAAATCTATTGGTGGCTACAGCGCTGTTCGTCCAAGAAGAGTGCAACAATTAATTGATTACCAAATCAGTAAAAACAACATTGAGGTTCTTAATTTACTCAATGTTAAATATCTAATTCAAAAAGACAAAGAAGGTAGAGAATTTCCAGTTGCTAATCCAGATGCGAATGGAAACGCATGGTTCGTGAGCCAAGTAAAATTGGTAAATTCTGCTGATGAAGAGATGAAAGCCTTGGATAGTTTAGATTCTAAAAACGTTGCAATAATAAATCAAAAAGAGTTTCAAATAAAAAATACGGCTTTCGCCAAAGACAGTTTAGCAACTATAACTTTAACTACATATAATCCTAATTATTTGAAATATACATCGGAAAACACAAAAAAAGGATTAGCCATATTTTCTGAAATGTATTACGGAAAAGGCTGGAATGCTTACATTGACGGTAAAAGTGTAGCGCATATTAGAGCGGATTATGTTTTAAGAGGCTTGCAAATTCCCGCGGGGAAACACAACATAGAATTCAAGTTTGAACCACAAGTAATAAAAACGGGCGGAATGATTACACTGATTAGTTCGATTTTAATGTTAGTAGCATTAGTAGGTGGAATTTATTTTGAAAGGAAGAAAAACGCGTTAGCTGTCTAATATTTATTTGTAAATTTAATCCAATAAATTTATGAATAGATTCTAAATTTGAAATGAAATGGGTAAAGTAAAATTAAATCACGAACATCCAGCAGTTAAGGAGGAAAGATATATTGAAGAAGTAAAACAATTGAGCTATCAGCAACGTTTTGAAAAACTCATTGCAATAATTGAACTTTCTAACGTTTTAAAATTGGCAAAAAAATATCCAACATCAAAATAATTTGAAATGAATATTCATAAACAAATACTAGATGTTTGGAAGTACTTGTCAGAAAACAACGTAAACTATCTAACCATAGGTGGTTTTGCTGTAAATATTTATGGCTACGGAAGAAATACAGGAGATATTGATATTTTTATTGAAGATACGGTTGCTAATCGTGAAAACTTAAGGATTGCAATTAAACAAATGGGATTAGGTAATTTTGAAAGTATTAAAACGATGCAATTCCTTCCGGGTTGGACAGATTTTACCCTAAATATTAATTTTAGATTGGATATTATGACTTCTGTTAAAGGTCTAGAAAATAAGCCTTTCGCAACACTTTTAGAAAAAGCAAATATCATTGATATAGATGGGATCCCAGTAGTTTTTATTGATTACGATAATTTGATTATTGCAAAAAAAGCGGTTAATAGATTAAAAGATCAGTTAGATATTGAAGAGTTGGAAAAACTAAATAATAAAAATATTTATTAAAATCATGAAAGAACTTTTCGGTTTAAAATCGTTTCAACAGATATTGTTTTTGATCTTTTTTTTAGGCTTAACTCTTGGAGTATTTGTTGGTATTTATCTCTTTAATCCTGAAAATTTTGAATACTATCTAATAATCCCATCTTTCCCCGCTTTTTATAAAATTGTAATGGGTTTATATAGAAATGTAACCTTATTTAGGGTAGATTTAAAGTCCATGACCAAAAGTAATTTCTCAAATATTTAACCCTATTCATTAAAGAAGAATCCTAACTATTATTGGTAAAGAGTCTTTAATAGTAGTAATGACTAAATAACACGTAACTTATTTTGGCCCCAAAAAAAATCCTTATTATTACTTATTATTGGCCACCCGCTGGCGGACCGGGTGTGCAGCGTTGGTTAAAATTCGTTAAGTACTTGCCTGAATTTGGCGTTCAGCCAATCGTTTATATTCCGGAGAATCCTACGTATCCTATTGTGGATCAGAATCTAGTTCAGGACGTTTCTGAGCAAGCCATTATTTTAAGACAAAAGATATTTGAACCGTATCAATTAGCTTCATTTCTTTCCAAGAATAAAACTAAAAAGATGAATTCCGGGATTATTCCCAATCAGAAAAAGCAAAGGTTTCTTGATAAAACGTTACTCTGGATTCGAGGCAATCTATTTATTCCGGATGCTCGTGTTTTTTGGGTAAAACCATCGGTGGCTTTTTTGGAGAAATACATTGTTGAAAATAATATTGACACAATTGTTACTTCGGGACCACCTCATAGTTTGCATCTTATTGGATTAGAATTAAAGCAAAAATTAGATTTGAAATGGTTTGCCGATTTTAGAGATCCGTGGACGACTATTGGCTATCATAAATCCTTACGATTGTCTCATTATTCGGATAAAAAGCACAAAGTACTGGAGCATCAGGTTTTGAATACAGCGGATACTATTATCGTGACAAGTAAAACCACTAAAGCAGAATTTCAAGCGATTACAAATAAACCAATTGAGGTCATAACTAATGGCTACGATACGGAAGAAGTGGCGAAACAACCGTTAGATTCTAAATTTGCATTGGCGCATATTGGTTCTTTTCTTTCAGAGAGAAATCCTTTAATTTTATGGGAAAGTTTAGCTGAATTGACTGCTGAAATTCCAGATTTTAAATCCCATTTAGAAATAAAATTAATTGGTGCTGTAAGCCAGGAAGTTTTGCAGACGATTACTCAAGTTGGGTTACATTCCTATTTGAAGAATATGGGTTATGTTTCGCATGCAGAGGCGATTGCGCACCAAAGGAAATCACAGGTTTTGTTGCTTATCGAAATTGATTCTCCTGAAACCAAAAGCATTATCCCTGGAAAATTATTCGAATATATGGTGTCAAACCGGCCGATAATTGCGATTGGTCCCAATGGATCAGATTTTGCCGAAATCATAACCGAGACCAATACGGGTATATTTTTTGATTATTCAGAAAAAATGAAACTTAAAAGTGTAATTTTGGACTTTTACAAGCAGTTTTTGGAGGGTAAATTGCATTCAAATGGAGTTGGATTACAAAAATATTCTAGAAAAAATCTTACCAGAGAATTGGTCGAAGTAATTAACAAAATATAATTTAAAAGTGAGTTTGCTTCGTGCCTCGCAATAAAATAAAATGGGAATAGTATTAAATCAGTCCTTAAAGAATACCGTAATTACCTATATTGGATTTGGAATTGGTGGTGTAAATACTATTTATTTGTATCCTGTTTTTCTTGGGGCTACTTTTTACGGATTAACGAATTACATTACCTCTTGCGCAAATGTGATCATGCCATTATTTGCAATTGGGATGCAAAATACACTAGTTAAATTTTATTCTCAATACCAGACAGAGGAAGAAAAGTCTCGTTTTTTATCCTTTACAGTTTTATTCCCTTTATTGTTAATAATTCCAATGTTGATCATTGGACTTTTCTTTTACGATGAAATATTATTCTTCTTGTCAAAAAAGAACCCAATTGTAAAAAGCTTTATCTGGCTAATACCTTTTATTGGTTTGTGTATGGCATATTTCGAAATTTTTTATGCTTGGTTGCGGGTTCACATGCACTCTGTTTTTGGTAATTTTATAAAAGAAGTAGGGCTGCGCTTGTTTTCATTGTTATTATTAATTGCTGTTTATTATGATATACTCACCGTCGAAGGGTTTGTGTTCGCAACAGCCGGTTTGTACTTTTTGGCATTACTAGTGACAATGTTCTACGCATTTAGCATACAAAAACCCGCTTTTCAGTTTGTCATACCAGTAAATACAAAAGAAATATTAACGTATACTTTTTATATTATTCTGTCTGGTAGTGTTGCCAATTTACTATTGGATGGAGATAAAATTATGCTTAACCAATATATGGTTATTGATAATATTGCTTTTTATTCGATAGCAACATTCATCGCATTGGTAATATCAGTTCCCAGTCGGGCCATGCACCAAATCGTTTATCCAATAACAGCTCGATTAATGCACGAAAATAAGCAGCAAGAGTTAAATGATTTGTACAAAAAAACATCCATTAATCTTCAAGTTGTGGGCGGTTTGGTTATGTTGGGTATTTTTGTCAATATTAATAAATTGTACGATATGCCTCAATTGCATGACTATAAAGAAGGAATAATGGTTGTATTCATGATTGGGTTATCTAAATATTTTGAATTGATATTAGGCAATAATAATGCTATCATTTTTAATACCAAATATTATAAAACAGTTTTGTTTCTTGGAGTGCTTTTAGTTGTCATAGCTGTTGTCCTGAATGCAATATTTATTCCTATTTATGGTATTATTGGTTCTGCTTTTGCTACTTTATTATCGATTACAATATACAGTTTGGCTAAATTACTTTTTGTGGTAAAGCGTTTGCACTTGTATCCATTTACAAAACAAACGGTAACTTCTCTTGTGGTTACTTTTTTATTATTTATTGCTTTTTATTTTTGGGAATTTCCTTTTACCCCAATAATCAGTATTGGTTTCAAATCAATTTTGGTTACACTTTTATATGTTTACATCAATTACAAATTTGTAATCTCAATCGAAATCAATCAAGTTTTAGATGTTGTTTTGAAAAAATTGAAGCTCAAACTATAATTTTTGATCTTTACTTAAGTACTTCTTAAATCTAATTTTTAAAAGGAATTTTTCTCGTCTATATCAAATAGGGATTTGAAGAATTTATTTAAAAAAAAATACTGTTTTCTATTCTAAAAAGTTACGTACTAGCCTTGCTTATCTGTGAATAATGTAAGTTTAATTAATTATTGTATAACTATAAATAGGTCCTTTGAAAATACATTTGTAAAGAACTTTAATAGTAATACTGATTAGCTGTTTGATATTTAAATAGATTAAAAATCACTAAAAGTGGGTATTGTGAAAACTATATATAGCGTTTACTTTTGCATTATATAATTTTATCAAACTATTTTTTAGAAAAATAATAGCTAAGGTAATTTATTCTAATAATTATGACAAGCAATACGTATGTTAACGAAGAAAGTCTGCAACAATTTACCTCAATTCTTGCAAGTAAAATTCATCATGGATTTACAATTATAGAAAAAAATGATTCGTTACCTTTTGCAGTTTTATCTAAAAGCAGGAAAGAGGTCGATCATGGATTAAATTTTTTACTTTGTTGCATGACTTTAGGAGTATGGTCAGTTGGCTGGATTTATGTAACTTATGTTTCCTCCAAAGAAAAAAACATTGTAATTGCCATTGATGAAGATGGTAATACGTTTGAAGAAAAATGCTATACCGATTAGAAATCTTATAATTTATCTTTTAAATATTTCCCAGTTACCGAATCTTTTATTTTTACAATTTGTTCGGGCGTTCCTACTGCCAATAATTTACCACCGTTTTCGCCTCCTTCGGGGCCTAAGTCAATCACCCAGTCTGCACATTTGATCAAATCAAGGTTGTGTTCAATAACTAATATTGAATGTCCTTTTTCTATAAGCGCATCAAATGAGGCTAATAATTTCTTGATATCATGAAAATGCAATCCTGTTGTAGGCTCATCAAAAACAAATAAAGCTTTGTCCTTTGTCGCGCCTTTTACCAGGAATGAAGCGAGTTTTATACGTTGTGCTTCTCCACCTGAAAGTGTAGAGGAGGATTGTCCTAATTGCACATATCCCAAACCAACATCTTGTAATGGTTGTAGTTTTTGAGTGATTTTAGCTTGTTTATGAGCTATAAAAAATGCAATTGCATCATCTATCGTCATCGTGAGTATATCGTGAATGTTCTTGCCTTCAAAAGCGACTTCCAGTACTTCTTTCTTAAATCGTTTTCCACTACAGGTTTCACATGGCAATTGCACATCGGCCATAAAAACCATTTCTACATTTATGGAGCCCTCCCCTTTACAAGTTTCACATCGTCCACCATCAACATTAAAAGAAAAATGCTTGGCTTGATAGCCTCTTATTTTTGATAATTTTTCTTTAGCATATAATTCCCGAATGTCATCGTATGCTTTGATATACGTAACCGGATTGGAACGCGAACTTCTTCCTATTGGATTTTGATCAACGTATTCAATGTGTTTGATTTGCAAAAAAGAACCAGATAGTTCGCTAAATTGCCCTGCTTTTTCTCCTACATTCTCCAGCTTTTTTTGCATCGCTGGAAAAAGTATCTTTTTAACAAGCGTACTTTTTCCGCTTCCTGAAACTCCTGTGATTACTGTTAATACATCCAAGGGAAAGGTCACATCTATATTTTGTAGATTATTTTCCCTAGCGCCTTTTATTTCGATGAAATTCTTGAAAGTTCTTCGTTTTTTTGGAACTGAAATTTCTAAGTCACCGTTGAGATATTTTGCCGTAAGCGAAGTTGATTTTAGAATTTCGTCATAAGTTCCTTGTGCAACTAAATTCCCTCCTAGAGTACCTGCCTCAGGACCAATATCAATAATCATATCGGCTGCTTTCATGATATCTTCATCATGTTCGACCACAATAACGGTATTTCCTAAATCTCGCAGGGAGAGCAATACTTTGATCAATCGTTCTGTATCTTTTGGGTGTAAACCAATGCTAGGTTCATCTAAAATATACATAGATCCCACCAAACTACTGCCTAGCGAAGTCGCTAAATTGATACGCTGTGATTCCCCTCCAGAAAGTGTTGCCGAATTTCTGTTTAAGGTCAAATAATCGAGCCCTACTTCGGTTAAAAATGATAGGCGGTTGTTAATTTCGACTAACAATCGTTTTGCTATTTGTTTTTCATAAACATCTAGTTCAATATTTTCGAAAAAAGTAACCAAATGTTTAATTGGTAAATCAACTAAATCAGAAACCGTCTTAGCATTGATTTTTACATACGAGGCTTCAATTCTTAGGCGTTTGCCTTTACAAGAGTAACATTTAGTTTTCCCTCTGTAGCGAGAAAGCATTACTCTGTTTTGTATTTTATAATTCTTTTCTTCTAGCTCTTTAAAGAAATCATTCAAACCTTGAAAATAACTGTTTCCAGTCCAAATTAATTCTTTTTGATCCTCAGATAATTGGAAATACGGCTTGTGAATTGGGAAGTCAAATTTGTAAGCCTTGTTGACCAACTCATCTCTAAACCAGCTCATACTCTCACCTCTCCAAGGAAAAATGGCATTTTCAAAAACGGATAAAGTGGTATTGGGGACTACTAATTCTGCATCAATTCCTATTATATTCCCATAGCCCTCGCAAACAGGGCAGGCACCGTACGGATTATTAAAGCTGAACAAATGCACGTTGGGTTCTAAAAATGTAATTCCATCTAACTCGAAATTATTAGAATATGAATGCTTTTTGTCGGAGTTTAGTTCTTGCAAATGGCAAATGCCTTTACCTTCAAAAAAAGCAGTTTGTACGGCATCGGCCAACCGATTATAAAATTCATCTTCTCCTGAAGTTGATGGATTAACAACGATTCGGTCTACGATTAAATAGATATTTTTAGTATCTAATGAATCCGGTAAATCATCAAGACGAACCATTTCATTATTAACTAATATTCGAGCAAAACCTTGTTGCAAAAGCACTTTTAGTTTGTCTTCCAGTTTTCGTCCTTCTTCTAGATGAATAGGAGCGAGGAGGAGCCATTTGCTTTCTGGTTCCAACTTTTTTACATCATTGATGACATCTGTAACCGTATTTTTTTTGACTTCACGATCTGATATGGGAGAATAGGTACGTCCAATTCTAGCAAAAAGCAACTTTATATAATCGTAGATTTCGGTCGATGTTCCTACTGTAGAACGCGCGTTTGTTGTATTTACTTTTTGTTCAATAGCAATTGCTGGAGCAATTCCTTTAATGTATTCTACTTTCGGTTTGTCTAAACGTCCTAAAAATTGTCGGGCATAGGAGGACAAGCTTTCTACATATCGGCGTTGCCCTTCGGCATACAAAGTATCAAAAGCTAAACTAGATTTTCCAGAACCTGATAGTCCTGTAATCACTACTAATTTATTTCTGGGTATAGCAACATCTACATTTTTTAGGTTATGTACTTGTGCGCCTTTTATGATGATATTTTTCTTAGGATCTAATGTAGAAAGGTCAACTTGCATAAAACAATAATTTTCACAAAAGTAATCAATTTTCAACCGACTAAAAGAATTCAACAAGTCACAAATAATCTTTAAATACTGCAAATAATAGTGATTTTGGGATATGTATAGTTTTTATGTTTTCTATCCCATAAATAAATGCTATTTTTAAGTTTATTTTTGAAATAATTAACATCAAGATTCCTTTGAAAGCAAAACTACATCTTTTACTATTTTTATTTTCCTACTGTGCTTTTTCTCAAGAGTTACCGCCCATTGTCAAATATGCTTCTACAACTTATGGAGCAGGCAACCAGAACTGGATGATTTCCCAAGATGCAAATCAGTATGTTTTCTTTGCCAATAATGAAGGATTATTAGAGTTTAATGGGTCTAATTGGGAATTGTATCCGTCCCCTAATGAAACCATTGTTAGATCTGTAAAAGTGATAGGAAAAAAAATTTTTACAGGCTGCTATATGGAATTTGGTTTTTGGATCCGACAGTCAAACGGCAAATTAAAGTATACATCACTGAGTCAGACTATTAAAAATAAAATTCTTGACGATGAGCAATTTTGGAACATATTGAATTACGATCAATGGGTTGTTTTTCAATCCTTGAGTCGCATTTATATTTATGACACTAAAACGGGAGGTTTTCAAATTATTGCTTCTAAAAATAATATTACAAAGTCGTTCCGAACCAAAAATGCGATCTATTTTCAAAGTATCAAAGAAGGCCTTTTTGAAATTGAAAGTGGCAAAGGACGCCTAGTTTCTAACAATCCTGTTTTGCAAAACAATAAGATTGTAAATATTTTTAGTATCGATGAAGGGCTTTTAATTCAAACCCAACTAAATGGTTTTTACAAATTGATTGGAACTGTTTTGACTAAATTCAGTACTGAAATTGACACTGAATTAGCCTCAAGTAGTGTTTATAGCAGTCAATTGCTTTCGGATGGCAGTTTTGCATTAGGGACAGTTTCAGATGGGATTTTTATTTTGAGCAATAGTGGAAAAATTAAATATCACATTACACAAAACAAAGGATTGAGCAATAATACAGCGCTCTCCTTATACGAAGATGTAGATAAAAACTTATGGGTAGGATTAGACAATGGTATCAACTGCATCAATCTACAATCTCCCATTCAAAATTTTGTTGACGATACGGGAATTTTGGGGACTGTTTACACCTCAAAACTTTACAACGGCAATTTATACGTAGGAACCAATCAAGGTTTATTTTATAAAAAATACCAAACTTCTGATGAATTTAAGTTTATAATTGGAACCAAAGGTCAGGTTTGGTCTTTGTTTGAACAGGAAGGAACGCTTTTTTGTGGTCATGATTCGGGGACTTTTGTAATTGAAAACGGCGTTGCAAAAAATATATTTTCGGCTTCAGGAACTTGGAAATTTGAGACCGTTCCTAATCAAAGAGGATTACTAGTTCAGGGGAATTATTATGGACTTTCAGTGCTTTCGAAAATAAATAATCAATGGACTTTTAGAAATAAAATAGCTGGATTTGATTATTCTTCAAAATATTTTGAAATCATGAATAATTTAAATGTTTTTGTAAGTCATGAATACAAAGGGGTGTATAGACTTGAGTTAGATAATAAATTAACTAAGACAAAGCCTTTTATTACATATAATATTCCAAAAAAAGGTAAAAATGCGAGTTTGACAAAATTTAATAATACCATTTATTACGCATATAAAGAAGGTATTTTTAAGCTAAATGAAAAATCAAAAGAATTTAGTAAAGATGTCATTTTAAGTGCTGTCTTTGAAAAAGATGAATATACATCAGGGAAGTTAATTGTCGATAATTCGAATAAAATATGGTTGTTTTCAAAAAATTACATTCATTACTTTTCCTTAAGTAAATTGAGTAATCAATTAAAGCAAAATGTTATTCCTATTCCAGCGTCCTTGACCAACTCGATGTTAGGGTACGAAAATATAACACAAATTTCAAATTCCAATTATCTAATAGGTACTACTGATGGATATTATATTTTAAATCTTAACGAACTGAGTTTTAAAAATCAAAATATTTCTATTGCGGGCATTACAACAAATAAACTAAGTGAAAGTCCAGCGAACCGTTCTATTGCTGAAGATGGAAGTTTTGAATACAGTGAAAATAATATTACTATTACGTATACAGTTCCTGAATATAATAAATACATCAATGCTGAATTTCAATATCTATTAGAGGGATTTCAGGACGATTGGAGTGAATGGAACGCTAAAAATTCAGTAAGCTTCAAGAATTTACCGCCAGGAAACTACACGTTTAAAGTAAGAGCTAAATTTGCAAATTCAACATTGGAGGATACAGCAGTGTATTCCTTTACTGTAGAAAAACCGTGGTATCTAACTTATTTTGCATTGCTTATTTATCTGATTTTATTTGTAATAATGGCTCGATTCATTCACAAGGCTTATAAGCGATATTACCAAAAGCAAGAAGAAAAATTGATTGAAGAGAATAACCTTTTATTAGAAATTAAGGAGCTTGAAAACGAGCAAGAGTTAATGCGTATTCGAAACGAACAACTTTCCCTTGATGTGGATACCAAAAATAGAGAATTAGCTGTTTCTACAATGAGTTTAAATAGTAAAAATGAGTTACTGGCATTCATCAAAGCTGATTTAAAGAAAAATCCGGATGATGGTAATAGAAGTATCAAATCTGTAATTTCGACCATTAACAAAAACATAACCGAAGGGGACAGTTGGAGCGTTTTCAAAGAAGCTTTTGACAATGCCGATAAAGATTTTCTTAAAAAAATTAAAGCATCGCATCCTTCTTTAACACCAAATGATTTGAGATTATGCGCCTACCTTAGACTGAACCTTTCATCGAAGGAAGTAGCACCTTTGCTCAATATATCTGTTAGAAGTGTTGAAATTAAAAGATATCGTTTGCGTAAAAAAATGGAATTATCACACGAACAAGGACTTGTTGAGTACATTTTAGCTGTATAGGTATTCCTGTTTTTACACTAATTAACTATACATTGCCACAACATTAACGTTATTGTTGTGGTTTTTTTATTTTTTGTAAAGATTAGGAATGTTTGTTTTAGTCTTATTATACAATACTTTTTTAACTATTGTAAATTAAATGCTTAATTTTTTGCATTGTATGTTTTTTGTTGAGGTTCTTTTTGATTTATTGTTAGTTGTTCCGTTTAATTTTATAATTCACAAAAAAAATAAATTATGAAGTCAAACTATCTACTAATCCTTTTTCTATTTCTATCCTCTTTTGGTTTTGCCCAAGGATTTGATGTAGGAGGAGTTGTCAAAGAAACGGGTTCAGGTTTACCAATACCTGGAGTAAATATTCAAGTTAAAAATACAACTAATGGAACCGCAACCGATTACGATGGTCGTTTTTCTCTTAAAGGGGTTTCCTCTGGCGCAACATTAGTATTTACGTACCTAGGATATAAAAATTTAGAGTATAAAGTAATCTCCAGTAATAGTGCACTTTCTATTATGTTAGTTGAAGATTCGAAAGTATTGGACGAAGTAGTTGTTATTGGTTACGGAACTCAAAGAAAACGGGAAGTAACTGGTGCTGTGTCCGTAGTAGATAGCAAAACAATTGAAGCTTTAAAACCGGTAAGAATTGAACAGGCACTTCAAGGAACGGTTTCCGGAGTAAATGTTACAACTACTTCAGGTGCTCCGGGTGCCGCTTTGGATATTCGCATCAGAGGTATTGCAACTAACGGTGAAAACAGACCTACAACGATTATTGATGGCTATATTGGAGAACTTGGATTACTGAATCCAAATGATGTTGAGTCCATCACTGTTTTGAAAGATGCACAAGCTGCTATATATGGTACAATTGGTGCAAACGGAATTATCCTTATCACAACTAAATCAGGAAAGAAAAACTCCAAATCAAAAATAAGTTACAATACATATTCCGGTTTTCAGGAAACGTCAAGAACTTTACCAATGCTTAATGCTACTGAATACGCCTTATTGTTAAATGAAAGTTATGCAAATGGCGGCAATGCTATACCATTTCCTAATGTTTCTGGTTTAGGTAAAGGAACAAATTGGCAAAATGAAGTTTTTAGTACCAGTGTACCTATTATCAATCATGACATTTCTTTTTCTGGTGGATCTGATAAAATTACCTACGCGGTGAGTGGTTCGCATTTAGATCAAGAAGGAATTATTGGACGTGATAAATCTGGATTTTTGAGAAATACGGCAAGGGTTTCACTTGGTGCTGATGTTACTGAAAGACTTAAATTAAAAACAAACGTAATTTATACGTATTTTAATAGAAAATCATTAAACGAAAGTGGTTTAGGTTCTGTTTTGTTCAATGCTTTGAATACGCCTGCAACATTAACTCCTTATGATGCGAATGGTGATTTTACAAAAGTGCCTACAAATACTGGTTTAGGAATTGAAATTATAAATCCATTGGCACAAATCGCTAATACTTATAATGACTATAACTTTAAGAAAATCAATGGTAATTTTGGATTAGATTACAAAGTTTTCAAAGATTTTACGATTTCAAGTTCTATTGGTTTTAATACTTCAAACAGCGAGTCGAAATCGTTTGCCAAGCAAATTTTGTATTGGATAAATCCTTCCGATAAAGTATTTGATGTCTTGAGAAGTTCAGTTTCCCAAAGCGCTATCAATGATAATGACTACTCTTTTGATTTGTTTGGAACATATACTAAGAAGATTGCTGAAAATCATAATGTTGTAGCTACAATTGGTAATACGATATTTAAAACATTCGGAAATGGATTATTTGCAACTGGATTTGATGTTCCCTATAATTCCTGGGAATTTGCAGATATTGCATTAACACGAGGTATTTCTGAAACGGCACCAACAGGTTCTTACAATTATGATGATCGAAGATTGTCCTACTTCGCAAGAGGTCAATATGATTATAAAGGGAAGTATCTTTTTTCTGCCATGATTCGCCGTGATGCTTCGACAAGATTTGGACCCGGTAACAAAGTGGGTTATTTTCCATCCTTCACCGCGGGTTGGGTTGTGTCAGATGAAGGATTTTTTGGCTCAGATAAAGTGATAAACTTTATGAAATTAAGAGGTAGTTATGGAACGCTAGGGAATGATCAAATTCCACCTAATGGTTTCCGTTCGCAGCTTAATGGCGAAGCTACTTATGTGTTTGATGGGGCTTTAGTCAACGGATTAGCAACGGGGCAAATTCCTAATGCTAATTTAAAATGGGAAGAAGCTCGTAAGTTTGATGTAGGATTGGATTTGAAATTAAGTCAAAATAAAGTTTCGATAGTAGCCGATTATTTCATCGATACACGTGCGGACTTATTAATCTCCAATATACCTGTTTCAGGTATCAATGGGACTGCAGCTCCTGGCGCTGGTGCTCCAACAATCAATGCAGGAACTGTCAGAAATTCAGGACTGGAATTTGCAATCGATTATAAAAATAAATTTTCAGATAATTTTTCCCTGAGCGTAGGGTACAATGTTACTTTTCTTAAAAATGAAGTTTTAGAAGTTAATAACGGAACTGGATACATTGAAGGTGGTGCATTTAGTGTTGGCCAGCAAGCTCCTGCAAGGATGGAAGTAGGACATCCAATGGGATATTTTTACGGTTTAAAAACTAATGGAATTTTCCAAAATCAGGCTGAAGTGGCTGCACATCCTTCACAGTTGTCTTTGGGTGCAGAGGCAAATCCTGGTGATCTTCGTTTTGTAGACGTAAATGGAGATGGTCTTATTAATTCAAGTGATAGAACTAACATCGGAGATCCAATCCCTGAAGCTACAATGGGTTTCAATTTACAAATGAATTATAAAAACTTTGATTTTGCAATTTACACATTTGCTTCTGTAGGCAATGATATGGTTCGAAATTATGAACGAAACCTTACAGATGTTAACCGTTTAAATTATGTGTTAGATCGATGGACGGGTGAAGGTAGCACCAATAGTACCCCAAGAGTTACAACAAGTGCTTCAGGAAATTCTACTTTCTCCAGTTATTTTGTTGAAGATGCTTCTTATTTACGCATCCAAAACATGCAATTAGGCTATGCACTTAATCCTAAATATTCAGAAAAGGTTGGTATTACCAAAATACGTTTATATGCCGGTGTAAACAACTTATACACGTTCACAAAATACAAAGGTTTCGATCCAGGTGCCTCTAACGGAGCCCCAATTGGAGGTGGAATAGATTATGGTTTTTATCCAATTCCTAGAACCTACTTATTGGGTTTAAACATTAATTTTTAATTCGATTTAAAATGAAAAAATATATATTTATTATCCTGATAGTAACAACAATTTTCTCTACCGTAGCAGTTTCATGCAGTGATGATTTTGTTGATCGACCAATAGAATATTCTATTGACTCTGAGAATTATTTTAATTCAAAATCAGATTATGACAATGCTTTAATTGCAGCGTATGATTTATTACAAACTACATATCTTAATTCATTATTAGGAGAAATTGCCTCAGATAATACTTTGGCAGGTGGTGAAAGCCAATCAGATGTACCTGGTTTTCAACAAATAGATAAAATGATTCATACTCCTGTAAACAGTAATTTAAAAAATTTATGGGACTGGATGTTTGCTGGTGTTCAAAGAGCCAATTACATTCTAGAATTTAAAGATAAGACTGACTTTCAAGGAAAAAATCAGATTATAGCTGAGGCGCGTTTTCTTAGAGCATATTATCATTTTGAATTAGTGAAATGGTTTGGTGGCATTCCTATGAAAGGCGATGCAAGGTTTAGTCCTGGTGATGAGAAAAAAATTCCACGATCTTCGGTTGCAGGAGTATACGCTTCTATTGAAGCAGACTTAATTTTTGCTGCAGACAATTTAGCAGCTACAGCTGCACAAAAAGGTAGAGCTACAAAAGGCGCTGCGCTAGCATTACTTGGAAAGGCTTATTTATACCAAAATAAATTTGCACCAGCGGCAACAACTTTTGATCGTTTATTTGCGGCATCTCCTTACTCCCTAGTAACAGATTACAATTCTATTTTTGAAAATGAAGGTGAAAATGGCGCAGAATCAGTGTTCGAAGTTCAATATACTGATGTAGAAGGAGCAGGTTTTGGATGCCTCCAATGCAGTGAAGGCAATGTAGCTGTTGGTTTTAGCGGACCAAGGAACTATTCTGGAGATCTTTTTACCTCGGGTTTTAGTTTTAACGTACCAACTCTAAAAATTGTTAATGCTTTTGAAGCAGGAGATCGAAGAAAAGCAGTAGCGATTTTAGACATAGAGGCATGGGCTACTTCATCTGGAGCAACTTTTGGCAAGGGATACGAACATACAGGCTATTTTAATCGAAAATACATTCCAAGAAAAAGGCGTACCGAAGCGCAAGGAGATTTAAACTTGACCAATCCAAATAACTATCGAGCGATTCGCTACGCTGATGTACTATTGATGGCTGCCGAAGCAAATAATCGCGGCGGAATTGACGATGCAAAAGCAAGAGGCTACTTAAATCAAGTCCGTAGACGTGCTTTTGGAGATTTGAATCATGATATTTCAGTTTCTGGTGCTGCTTTAACTGATTTTATTTTAGCCGAACGAAGAGTAGAATTAGCAGGCGAAGGACATCGTTTCTTTGACTTAGTTCGTACTGGGAAGGCGGGACAAGAAATTACTGGTTTTAAAGCAGCAAAGAATGAATTATTTCCTATTCCAATTGAGGAAATTCAATTTGCAGGCGGTAATTGGACACAAAATCCTGGATATTAAAAACTAATATTATTTATATATGAAAAAGTTAAAATTAATACTAAGCATTTCTTTAATAGCGCTATTTTTTGGCTGTTCAGAAGAGAATAATGATGTGGATTTAGATGGAATAGATGCACCATCAAATATATCTGCGCTTACCACTATTACACAAGATAATTCAGGGAATGTTACTTTTTTGCCAAAAGGAGAGGGAGTTACGCAATTTGAAATTTATTACGGTGATGGAACTGTTGCGCCGGGGTTTGTAAATCCGGGAGGGAAAGTATCTCATAAATACAAAGAAGGTAAATTTCAAGCAAAAATTGTAGGTACCACGATCAATGGTAAAAAAACAGAGACCATGCAAGAGGTAATGGTTTCTTTTTTGGCACCTAAAAATTTAGAATCAACGATAACTATTGGCAGTAATCTTGCCATCAACGTAACGGCAAAAGCGGACTTGGAGACTTTTTTTCAAGTATATTTTGGTGATGTTGCAAATGAAGTTCCTGTAAATTTTATGGAAGGCGAAGTGGTAACACACACCTACGCTAGAGCTGGAACTTACCAGGTTAAAGTCGTTGCCTTAAGTGGTGGAGTTGCAACAAGTCAAAAAATTGAGAGTGTAACTGTGACAAACCTATTTGCTGCTCCAGTTCCTACAATTCCTGCTGCTAATGTAATTTCTATGTTCAGTGATAGCTATACAAATGTTGCGGTAGATACGTGGAGAACTGCTTGGTCACAAGCAACTTTAGAAGATATTGATATTAGTGGCAACAAAACAAAAAAATATAGTGCTTTGGGATTTGTAGGTATCGAGGCTACTACAACACCAATCAATGCTTCGGCAATGACTTTCTTCCATACTGATATTTGGTCTGCTGATTTTACAGAGTTTAAAGTTAAGCTAGTCGATTTTGGTGCAGATGGTGTTTTTGGGGGTGGCGACGACAAAGAGCATGAAATAACTATTGCTAATCCAGCGAAAGAAAAATGGGTGAGTTTAGACATTCCGTTAAGCGATTTCACAGGATTGACGACACGCAGTCATATTGCACAGTTAATTTTTGTAGGAGCTCCTTTTGGAAATACAACGGTTTATGTTGATAATGTTTTCTTTTACAATCAAGCCGCATCTGTAACAGCAGCACCAACTCCTACAGTCGCTTCTTCAAAGGTGATTTCTATGTTTAGCGATGCATATACCAATGTCCCTGTTAATACTTGGAGAACATCATGGTCAAGTGCTACTTTAACAGACCTATCGATTAATGGGAATGCAACAAAAAAATACAGTGCACTTGATTTTGTTGGTATTGAAGCAACAACAACTCCTATCGATGCAACAGCAATGACACATTTTCATACAGATGTTTGGTCCGCTGATTTTACCGTTTTCAAAGTAAAATTAGTCGATTTTGGTGCTAATGGAGCCTTTGGTGGTGGAGATGACAAAGAGCATGAAATAACCATTACCGCTCCTGCAAAAGGATCTTGGGTTAGTTTAGATATCCCCTTGAGTGATTTTACAGGACTAACGACGCGAGCTCATATCGCACAGTTAATCTACGTAGGAGCACCATCTGGTAATAACACTGTTTATGTTGATAATGTGTACTTTCACAATTAATACGATAGATATAATCTGTTAATTATAAAGTATTTAGAAGTTGATATGATGTATGTGCTTCAACTGCACTTAAAAAAATAAAAAAAATGAAAAAAATTATAAAAAACATAGTATCCATTTTCGTCCTTCTTTTAATGGTCAATTGCCAAGAGGACAATTTAGGTTTTGGAGAATTGGATTCGCCAACTGCATTAACAGTTACCGCCGAAATAGTTGGAAAATCAGTTGCTTTTCCTAATGGAGATGGCTCAGGAAAAGTAAAATTTAACAGTACGGCTCAAAACGCTATTTCCTATAAATATATTTATAGTGATGGTTTATCCGATAATTCAGCAAGTGGTATTTTAGAAAAGAGTTTTGCAACATCTGGAACTATTACCTATACCGTTACAGTAATTGCATCAGGTCCGGGAGGTGTTTCTACAACCACTACTATAGAAGTGACCGTATTTAGTAGTTTCAAAGATGAAAAAGCTGTTCAATTTTTAACAGGTGGTTCTAGCAAAAAATGGTATTGGTCACAAAGTGAACCAGATCATTTAGGTGTAGGTCCTAATGTGGCTTGGGCAGATGCTACTTTTGGAAAACAAAATTATTACCCATCTTTTTACGGAGCTAAGCCTAATGAAAAATCGACCACTTGTTTGTACAACAGTGTGATGACCTTTTCTTTAGAGGGTCAAACAATGAAATTTTTATTAGATAACAAAGGTCAAACCTATTACAATGGCGCTATCAAAGGTGGAGACGATGCTTGCTACGACTTAAATACAGGTGGTACAAAAACAGTAACTTTAAGTAAATCGGATTCTTTTGTATCTAAAAATCCTGATGCTGCAACCCAAACTAGAGGAACTGTCATGAACTTTTCTGATGGGGGCTTTATGGGGTATTTCGTTGGCGGAAGTTCTTATGAGATTTTATCAATTACAGATAATCGTATGAAAGTTAGAGTGGTACAGCCAGGAAATCCATTTTTGGCTTGGTATCATATTTTTACGACAACAGCTCCAGGAGCTGCTGCATCTCCAACAGATTATACTACCTTAAAATTTTCTGATGAATTTAATACCGATGGCGCTCCAGATCCCGCAAAATGGGGTTATGATTTAGGTGCTGGAGGCTGGGGTAATGCCGAAGCTCAGTCCTATACAAATGCAGCTGATAACGTAATTGTTGCCGGAGGTAATTTAAAAATTACTGCAAAAAAAATAGGTTCAAGTTACACATCAGCACGATTAAAATCTGAAAATAAATTTGAATTTACCTACGGTAAAGTAGAGGTTAGAGCTAAGTTAACAACCGGAGCAGGAACTTGGCCTGCCATATGGATGTTAGGCGAAAATTACGCTACTAATACTTGGCCAAGTTGCGGTGAAATTGATATCATGGAATTCAAAGGAAGTCAACCTACTACTATTTACGGTACTTTACACTATCCAGGTAATTCTGGTGGTAATGCAAATAGTGGTTCTACAACAGTGGCAAACGTTGCTTCTCAATTTCACATTTACAAAACCATCTGGACTCCTGCTTCAGTAAAAATTTATGTAGACGATGTGCTTTTCCATACTGTAGCTAATACGGGTACATTACCATTTAATAAAGATTTTTTCTTAATCTTAAATGTTGCCATGGGAGGAACTTTTGGTGGAGCTATTGATCCTGCCTTTAGTCAATCGTCTATGGAAATTGATTATGTTAGAGTATATCAATAAACACATTTGAAAAAGTATCATTAGTAAAAGGTAGGTTTTTAGGCCTGCCTTTTGCTTTAATAAAAAATACAAATGAAGCAATCATTTCTAGTAATATTAAGCAGTCTATTTATTCTAGTTGCTTGTAGTAAAAAAACCATTCAACCATCTACTTCTCTCTCAAAAAATAATTTGTTAGACAAAAGGATAGATTCTGTTCTGAGATTGATGACTTTAGAAGAAAAAGTAGGCCAACTCAATCAGTATAATGGATTTTGGGATATAACAGGACCTACACCAAAAGAGGGTCAAGCTGCTAAAAAATACGAAGACCTAAAAAAAGGTTTAGTAGGATCGATGTTAAATGTCAAAGGCGTTAAAGACGTTAAAGCATTACAGAAAATCGCGGTAGAGCAAACCCGTCTGGGTATCCCATTACTTTTTGGTTTTGATGTAATTCACGGATACAAAACCATTAGTCCTATTCCTTTAGCAGAAGCAGCAAGTTGGGATTTAATTGCCATAAAAAAATCGGCAGCAATAGCCGCAGAAGAAGCTGCAGCGGTAGGATTGAATTGGACTTTTGCACCGATGGTTGATGTGGCTCGAGATGCACGCTGGGGTCGTGTCATGGAAGGCGCCGGTGAGGATCCTTTTTTAGGAAGTAAAATTGCTGTAGCACGTGTACAAGGTTTTCAAGGTGAGGATTTAGCAGCAACTAATACTATTCTTGCGTGTGCTAAACATTTTGCGGGATATGCGTTTGCAGAATCTGGAAGGGATTACAATACGGTTGATATTAGCGAATCAGAATTGCAAAATACCATTTTCCCACCATTTAAAGCAGCTGCTGATGCAGGTGTTCGAACATTTATGAATTCTTTCAATGAGTTGAATGGTATTCCAGCAACTGGGAACGCTTATTTGCAAAGGGAAGTATTAAAACGGGATTGGAATTTTGATGGTTTTGTAGTATCTGATTGGGGTTCTATAAGCGAAATGATGGCTCACGGATTTGCCAAAGACAATAAGCATGCTGCTGAAATAGCGATTAATGCGGGTAGCGATATGGATATGGAATCTAGTGCATACGTAGATCATTTAGTGGCTTTAGTACAGGAAGGAAAAGTAAAAGAGAGTCTAGTTGATGATGCTGCTAGACGTATTTTGAAAGTAAAGTTTGAACTCGGCTTGTTTGATGATCCATACAAATATTGTGATGAAAATCGGGAACTAACAACCGTTGGTAAACCAGAATTTCAAGAAGTAGTTTTAGACATGGCAAAAAAATCGATTGTTCTCCTTAAAAACAACAAGGATTTGCTGCCACTTAAAAAAACAGGACAAAAAATAGCATTAATAGGTGCTTTGGCAAATGATAAAACAAGTCCCTTAGGAAGTTGGAGAATCGCTGCACATGATAATACAGCAATTTCGGTTCTAGAAGGGATGCAAAAGTATACTGATAATCAGCTTAGCTATGCAAAAGGTGCTGATGTAGCGGTGGGTAGAACCCAATTTATTTGGGAAACAAAAATTAATACCACAGATAAAAGCGAATTTGCAGAAGCAATATCGGTCGCAAAACAAGCGGATGTCGTGGTGATGGTTTTAGGAGAACATGGTTTACAATCTGGCGAAGGGAGAAGCAGGTCGGACATTGGTTTACCTGGAGTTCAGCAAGAATTATTGGAGGCCATTTACAAAGTCAATCCAAATATAGTTTTAGTTTTAAATAACGGTCGTCCATTAGCTATTCCTTGGGCTGCTGAAAATATTCCCGCAATTGTCGAAGGGTGGCATTTAGGTACGCAAAGTGGCAATGCAATTGCTCAAGTTTTGTATGGTGACTACAACCCAAGTGGGAAATTGCCAATGACTTTCCCTAGAAATGTGGGACAACTTCCTCTATACTACAATTATAAAAATACAGGAAGACCAATTATGAATGAACCAGAAAGCGTATTTTGGTCGCATTATATCGATGAAAAAAACACTCCATTATACCCTTTTGGTCACGGTCTAAGTTATTCTAAATTTGAATATTCAAACTTGCAACTATCGTCAAATTCATTTGCTAAAAGTGGTAAAATTGAGGTTTCTGTTACTATAAAAAATACAGGAAGTGTTGCGGGAAAAGAGGTAGTACAATTGTATATTAGAGATTTAATAGGAAGTGTTACCCGACCTGTAAAGGAATTGAAAGGCTTTGAAATAGCGGATTTGCAACCTAACGAAACTAAGAAAGTAGTTTTTACAATCGATGAAAAAACCATTGAGTACTTTACTGCCAATAGAAAATGGGAAGCCGAATCAGGAGATTTTAAAGTATTTGTAGGCGGAAGTTCAATAACAAAATTAGAAGGTAATTTCCAATTTACTAATTAAACGAAAATGAAAAAAATAATACTAGTATTGCTTGTAATCAATTTCTCCTATGCACAGCAAAGCAAGCGCAAACTGGTTTGGGAGGAAAATTTTAAAGGGGCAACATTAAATGAAAAGAGTTGGAATTTTGAACTCGGAAATGGTTGTCCTAATTGTGGTTGGGGCAACAACGAACGTCAATTGTACACCAAGCAAAACCACAAAATAGCTAAAAATCAATTGACCATTACAGCTAAAAAAGAAGGGGATACGTATACTTCGACACGTATTACTACCAAAGGTAAAAAAGAATTTCAATACGGTCGTTTTGAGGCCAGAGCAAAGCTGCCAGTTGGTCAAGGTGTATGGCCAGCTTTTTGGATGTTGGGTTCCAATATCAATGAGGTTGGTTGGCCTAAATGTGGTGAAATAGACATTCTTGAATATGTAGGAAAAGAACCAAACATGGTTTTTACCTCTTTGCACACCCAAGACAGTCACGGAAACACTATTAATACGAAGAAAACCAGATTTGATGACATCGAGGATGGTTTTCATGTGTACGCGATGGAATGGACCAAAGACAAAATTGAATTCTTTGTAGATGATACGTTAGTTTATACCTTTCAGCCTGAGAATAAATCAGATGCAATCTGGCCATACAACCAGCCTTTTTATATTATTGTAAATATGGCAATTGGAGGAAATTTTGGAGGCCCAGAAGTTGATGATACAATACTCCCTCAAAATTTTATTATCGATTACATTAAAGTATATCAATAAAAATTCAAAAATAATTTCAAGCACTTTAAAATCAAAAAGTCTGATTTTAAATTTTAATAGTCAGACTTTTTAATGTTTTTTAATGAATAATTCATAAGGATTTGTTCTATTTTATGCATTGGCATAGAATTTGGATTAAAATTGTAAACAAAAAACAAAAATTTTAACATATTTAAGTATTCTTATGTTAATTTTTACTAATTTTACTTGTGTATTCAAACAATAATTAGTTAAATTTGAATCCTAATAAACCCCAAAAAAATAGCCTATAATTAAAAACTACTTTTTAGAGACATCTCTTATTTATTTTTAAAACTAAAAAGTATAATTATGGTTAATATACAACTTCCAGATGCGTTATTGGTGAAAGATTATGTTGCAGGTAACGAAGATGCCTTAGCTAAATTAATCAAAAGGCATGAATCAAAAATTTATGGTTTTATTTACTCTAAAATTCCAGATAGGGATATTACCAACGATATTTTTCAAGACACATTCATTAAAGTAATAAAAACTTTAAAATCCAATTCCTATAATGAAGAAGGTAAGTTTTTGCCATGGGTTATGCGAATCTCGCACAATCTAGTTATCGATCATTTCAGGAAAACAAAAAAAATGCCCATGTTTAGGGAAACCGAAGAGTTTTCTATTTTTTCTATAATGTCAGATGATAGTCAAACAATCGAAAATAAAATAATTTCGGAACAAGTACAAGTAGATTTAAAAAAGCTAATCGAAGGTCTTCCTGCAGATCAAAAAGAAGTTTTGGTGATGCGAATGTATCAAGATATGAGTTTTAAGGAAATTTCAGAATCTACAGGAGTCAGCATCAACACCGCTTTAGGTAGAATGCGTTATGCTTTGATGAATTTGCGAAAAGTAATAGACAAGCATCAAATTGTTTTGACCAATTAACAATATTTTTGAGCTTGCTGCGTTGTTATAAAAAGAAAATTTATAACTCTATGGCAAAAATTTACTCTAAAAAAACAGTGTTTTCTAAAGACAGGAAACCTACAAAAGAAACAATTTCTTTCTTATTAAGCTATTCCAAAGCGCTAAGCATAATAAAAATAGACAATAAAAGTTTCGAAATAATTTCTAACTAGTATGCTCAACTCCCATTTTATTGGGAGTTTTTTATTTGTGCATCTTTTTCTTCAAATAGTTGTTGATGACAGTTTTTCGGCCTACCGTTTTAGTGATAATATCTTGATCTAAATCCCAACCACGAGCTGGAGAATATTCCCTTCCGTACCAAATAATTTGCAAGTGTAAGTCATTCCAAAGTTCCTCTGGAAAAATGCGTTTAGCATCTTTCTCTGTTTGTACCACATTTTTTCCATTAGTCAAATTCCAGCGGTACATTAATCTATGAATGTGCGTATCAACAGGAAAAGCGGGAACGCCAAAGGCCTGTGACATCACTACACTGGCAGTTTTATGTCCTACTGCCGGTAATTCTTCCAGAGATTCAAAACTTTGAGGTACTTTTCCATCATGTTTATCAATTAAAATATGCGATAAGCCATGAATTCCTTTAGACTTCATTGGCGATAAGCCACAAGGGCGAATGATTTGCTTTATTTCCTCCACAGACATTTTTATCATGTCATAAGGATTATCTGCCTTAGCAAAAAGTAAAGGCGTAATTTGGTTCACGCGAACATCCGTACATTGGGCCGAAAGTAAAACAGCAATCAACAAAGTATAAGGATCCTTGTGATCTAGCGGAACAGGAATCGAAGGGTAAAACTCTTTTAACGTATTTATAACAAACGTTACACGCTCTTGCTTATTCATTTTTGTAAATTTATGATTGTAAAAATAGTACATATTTTAGTTTGCGCCTAATCCAGCTGTGCATTACAAGTCCTCCTTCAAAAGCCTTTTTTTCTAAGTTTATAAAGGAGCTTCCTGCTGGTCGCTCTTTATAATCAAGAAAAAAAAGCTTTTTCAGTCCGGGCTTTTCATTTCCATCTGGGGCAGAGCGTTTCATAAAAACAGATAAATATCTTGTAAAACATTTTAATAAAAACCTATGACAACATTAAAAAAAGGAGATAAAGCTCCCGCTTTTTCAGCATTAGATCAAGATGGAAAATTACATCAATTAGCTGATTACGCCGGTAAAAAATTAGTGGTTTTCTTTTATCCAAAAGCGAATACGCCGGGATGTACTGCCGAAGCGTGTGATTTAAGAGATAATTTTGATCGTTTTCAGGCCAATAATTATGAACTTTTAGGAGTAAGTGCAGATCCAGCAAAGGCTCAAGCCAAGTTCAAAGACAAATACGAATTTCCTTTTCCGCTACTCGCAGATGAAGATAAGTCCGTAATACAAGCTTTTGGCGTTTGGGGACCAAAAAAATTTATGGGAAAAGAATATGATGGCATTTACAGAACCACGTTTGTAATTGATGAAAACGGAAGTATTGAAGAGGTCATTTCAGATGTTAAAACAAAGGCGCATGCTGCGCAAATTCTAAAGTAAAATTCTCTTCTATCAAAAAAAAGCCACGTCTAAAATTGATTTTAAACGTGGCTTTTTGATTAAAACATATTATTTAGTGCATTAAAGTTTTAGCTTTCGCAACGAGATGATCATTTTCTTCTAAACTTCCATTTAATCCAATCCAACCAATAATTTCGCTTTAAGGAATGTTCTCTATTATAAAGAGTATTTCCTTGAAGTTTGAATTGGTTTTTTTAGAAAGAAATAATTTGAAGGAGTTGCGATCAAATTTTTCAAGCTTTTATCTTAAATTCACTTTTTTAAATGGTGTATTTGTAAGAAATGTATCGAATTTTAAAAATAAAAAAAAATCCTAGATTGTATGTTCAATCAAGGATTTAGTATGTAAATAGTTAGGGAACCTATTAGTTAATTTCTTTTAAAACTTTATTGGGATCGTAACCAAAAAGTTGGTGTTCCTTTATAATTTCTGCAATTCCAGATGGAAGCATGATTTCCCAACCTGGTTTTCCGTGGTTAATCATATTAAGGACTTCACGAGAAAACACCTCTAAAATAGAAGGGTCGTAGTCATTTATATCAACCACTTTTCCGTTAAATTTAAAGAACTTATACAATTCTTTCATTCTAGGATGTACTTTTAAATTATCAGAATTGATGATTTCGCCATTTTCTCCAATCATTGGATACAAGAAAACTTTCATATCGCGGTAAAATAATTTACCAAAAGCTTCCAAAATTCCACCGCTTAAATGACGGTAATATTTCTCATCAAAAATATCGACAAGGTTATTTACACCCATCGCTAATCCCATTCTGGCCTTGGTATAATTAGAAAAATATTCTACTACTTTGTAATATTCCTGGAAATTTGAAATCATTACCGTTTGTCCTAGAGAACACAATAATTCAGCCCGATCCATGAAATCGCGTTCATCAATTTCTCCATCAGAACGAAGGTTAGACAGCGTAATTTCGAATACAACTAACGTGTTTTCTTTTTCAACTTTGTTTTCGTTCAAGAACATTTTTAAAGATTTCTCGTACATGTCCATGTTAACTTTTGTAACGGGACGAAAACTTCCTCTAAAAGCAAGGATGTTTTTCTTGTATAAAATAGCTGCAGGAAGAATGTTTTTTCCATCGGGATTAAACATTACTGCATCAGTCATTCCGTTTTTCACTAATTGTAAACTCATCAAACGATTGTCTACATCAGCAAAACGAGGTCCTGAAAAATTTATAGTATCTATTTCTAATTGATCTTTGTCTAAATGGTCGTATAAATAACGCAACAAGCGTTTGGGATCATTGTATTTGTAATAGGCTCCGTAAATTAAATTTACACCAAGAATACCAAGTGTTTCTTGTTGCAAGCGGACATCTGTTTCTTTGAATCGGATGTGAATAATAATTTCGTTATAATCTTCATCAGGCTCGATTTGGTAACTAATTCCAACCCAACCGTGACCTTTAAATTGTTTGGCAAAATCGATAGTTGCAACTGTATTGGCATAACTAAAAAACATTTTATTGGGATGTTTTTCTCGACTCAATCTTTTCTCAATCAAATTTACTTCATGAGAGAGCATCTTTTTGAGTCGGCTTTCTGTTACATAACGACCGTCTTCTTCAACTCCATAAACCGCATCACTAAAGTCTTTATCATAGGCTGACATTGCTTTCGCAATAGTCCCTGAAGAACCACCAGATCTAAAAAAATGTCTTACAGTTTCTTGACCAGCCCCAATTTCTGCAAAAGTCCCGTAAATATTTTCATTTAAATTGATACGCAGTGCTTTGTCTTTAATCGAAGGGATTTGTTCGATGACTTTGTCACCTTTTAATTTTATTTCTGTATCCATTTTCTTTTAATATGGCTAATAATTAGCAAAGTTAGTGAAATACGTTTCTAATGAAAGATAATTAACCCTATTTTTGTAAATAAAAACGATAACATTGAAGGTATATTTTTTAGGAACTGGTACATCACAAGGGATTCCAGTTATTGGGAGCAACCATCCCGTCTGTTTGAGTAGTAATTCTAAAGATAAAAGATTACGAGTTTCCGTTTGGATTTCATGGGAAAATCAATCTTTAATCATTGATTGTGGACCCGATTTTAGACAGCAAATGCTTGCTTCAAATTGCCAAAAAGTGGATGCTATTTTGTTTACGCACGAACATGCAGATCATACTGCGGGTATCGATGATATTCGACCGTTTAACTTTAAACAAGGGGAAATTCCTATCTACGCCCATCAAAGAGTGATTGATAACTTGAAAAGTCGCTTTGAATACGTTTTTGAAACTGTAAATAAGTATCCCGGCGCACCTTCTGTAGCTACTCATGAAGTAGTAAATAATGAATCCTTTTCTATTGGTGGTAAAATAATTATTCCTATCAATGCAATGCACGGTAATCTTCAAGTTTTTGGGTATAGAATTGATGATTTTGCTTATTTGACAGATGTAAAAACTATCGAAAAAACCGAAATAAATAAGCTTAAAAACCTAGACGTATTGGTTATAAATGCCTTACGTGAAGAACCGCACGATACGCATTTCAATTTGAAAGAAGCATTAGATTTTGTAACTTTGGTCAAACCCAGAAAAACATATTTAACACACATTAGTCATATTCTAGGATACCATGAAGAGGTTCAAAAAGAACTTCCAGAAAATGTTTTTCTAGCGTATGATAATTTAGAAATCACATTATAATTCTATTTAAAATGAAACAATCTCTTTTACTTTACCTTACTATTTTAGCCGTTCTTTCTTCTATTTTTACTTATATGTTTTTGAGTAAGCAAGTTGATTTCGAGCAAAATAGGTATGCAAAAACAACAAAAAAATTAAGAGACAGCATCGCTTTAGTATCCAATCAGTTGGTGGATGCCAATTATTTTTCATTGGCAAAAAATGAGAATGCACAAAATTATTTTGATTCTGGAAGTTCAGAGAAAATAATTCAATACGAAAAATTAATCCCAGTTGTTACTGAAAAATTATTGGATTACAATTCCAATCCAAAAGGGAATCCCTACACTGGTCAAGACCAAATCGGAATGAATAAATTCATTATCAATAAAGTACGAATCTTAAACCACAGATGGATAATTGCTGATTTTAGCGATGGTGAAGTTTGGGGAGAAGTTTTATTGAAATATTTTGTCAATACAGATGATAGTATTTCATTCGAAGTAAATCAATCCTTGTTGTATCAGAAATAAATAAACAATCGCAGTTTTCAGAAATTGTATCTTGAAAACTGCGATTGATTACTGAAAACTATTTTTCCTGAAGCCAATTTTTAAAGTCATAAAAGTTCTGAGGAGCTACTCCGTGGCCTACAGGATATTCTTTATAGGTGGTATTGATTCCTAATTTCTCCACAATTGCTGGAGTTCTTCTAGCCCAATCAACAGGAATAACTTGATCAACCGTACCGTGTGAAGCAAATATTTTTAGTTTACTAAAGTCGTTTTTTAGGTAATCTTCGGCTATGATTTCTAGATTCAAATAGCCACTCATTGCCACTACTTTGTGAACCTTTTCTGGATAAGATAGTGCTACAGCGTAACTTAATATTGCGCCTTGGCTAAAGCCAATTAGTGAAATATGATTTGCATCAATTGGGTATGCTTTAATCAACTCATCAATAAATCTAGCAATTAAATCGCGAGAAATTTTAGCTTGTTCATGATCTGAAAATTTATTTTCATCTGCATCAAAGTTGATGGCGTACCAAGCATAACTTCCGTATTGCATATCATAAGGCGCGCGAGCTGAGATTATGAAGTATTCTTCTGGAAGTTCTGTTGCAAATGAAAATAAATCGGCTTCATTACTACCGTAACCGTGTAATAAAAGTAAAAGCGGGTTTTTATCTAATTTAATTTTAGGTTCTTGTATTTTGTATTCTAAAGATAAATTCATAGGTAGTGTGATCAGTTCGTAGTAATAAGTTTTTAGTCGCAGTTTTCTATTTTAAAAAATGCTGCATTCAAAAAAAAAGTCTCAGTTTTGGTTTTCTAATTTTGCAATCAAAAATCGGTATGTAGCAATCTTCTATCAATTAGGATATGTTTGAAAGCCATTTTTGGTAGTAGGAACCCAATAAAGGAACCGGTTTTGTTTCGCCCTTTATTGCGCTAGTAATGCCATAAGACCATAAAACAAAAACGAAAATCCACATGGGAGCCGAAATCATTAAGCTGTCAAAATTGCTGATAATTAATCCCAAGGATATAAAAGTTAGTGTAAGTCCAAGCCCTTGACGAATGTGAAACGACGCAAACGCATTTTTGTCCTCTGAGTTTATGGACATCGCTATAAACACGCCAATTCCTAAAATATAGCTTGTAATAGCGGCAGTTTTTCCCGACTCAGAATTATTATTATGATTATTATTCATTTTTTATGCTAAAATTAATTTTCCTTGATTGATAATTCCATGTACTTTTCCTTTCATTTCTGATTCCAAGAACGCTGAGTTTTTTGATTTGGATAAAATAGATGTTTTCGTAAAAGTACTTTTTGGTTCCGGATTAAATAAGGTAATATTTGCTTTTGAGCCTTCATTAATTGGTTCTATTGCAATACCGAATGTTGTTTTCCCAGCAGTCAATTTATCTATTACAGTTTCTAATGGTAAAACGGTCATCAAAGCACCAAAGGCGCTTTCCATGCCAATTGTTCCATTTTTAGCACCATCAAATTCCATTTTTTTGTGCTCAATATCTATCGGATTATGGTCGGATGTAATCATATCAATAGTACCATCTTCTATTCCCTTCAACAATGCTTTTCTATCTATTTCAGCTCTTAATGGAGGCGAAATTTTATAACGACTGTCAAAACCTTCTAGTTTTTCATCTGTAAAAACCAAATGATGTACGGCAACACTGCATGAAACGCGTAGACCATTGGCTTTAGCCTCTTTGATTAGCTGTACTGATTTTTTGGTTGAAATGGTCGGAAAGTGTAATTTTCCTCCAGTATATTCCAACAGAAA
Source organism: Flavobacterium frigidum (assembly GCF_048286735.1). Classification (GTDB taxonomy): domain Bacteria; phylum Bacteroidota; class Bacteroidia; order Flavobacteriales; family Flavobacteriaceae; genus Flavobacterium. The sequence goes on from NZ_JBLVPU010000005.1 coordinate 125,884, forward strand.
TAAATTTCTTGCAATTTGTAATTCTTCGGCAAGATTTGGTATGCCCTTCAATCCTAATCTAGTTGAAACGATTCCTTCATTTGCCACACCGTTTCCTTTTATATTTTCATCTTGTGAAAAAGCGAGTATTAATCCATCAAAATCTTGAACGTATTGCAAAGCGATTTTCAGCAAATTTGCATTGTCTAAACTTTTGTTATAATCTCCAAAAGCTATTGCTCCTGCTTTTTTCATATCAAACAACTCTGCCATATCTTTTCCAGCACTCTCCTTCGTTAATGCACCAATAGGGTAGAGTTGGGTCGCAAATCCAAGTGCTTTATTCAAAACAAAATTTACTTGAGATTGATTGTCAATTACTGGGAACGAATTAGGCTGTAATGCTATTGCTGTAAAACCACTTTTGGCAGCAACCTGAAGTCCGTTTGCAATAGTCTCTCGATCTTCAAAACCTGGTTCTCCAAGCGAAACGCTGCTATCAAACCAGCCTTGTGATACGTGTAAATTATCTAATTGTATTTCGTCTGTATGTTCTAAATTTGGTAAGGAAGTGCCAATTTTCTGTATTAACCCATCAACAATTAAAATATCTACGGTCTTATTGTGAAAAGGACTTTTCGAATCGATAATTTTGGCGTTTCTGATGATTAAGTTCATGTTGATTTTTTAATTATTGAGTCTTCATTGTTACTTGACAAACCTTATAATTGCCATTTCGATTAGTAAAAATGACAGTGCAAAGATAACAAACCATTTCCAAATTTGATTGTCCGTCCGGTCAGTTTGTAAAGTATCAAAGAGTGATGCAATTGATTCAATTGTTTTGTAATCTGACACTACATTTTCATTGGCTTCAGCCAAATCACTTTCGGTCCTATCGTAATTAAAACTGATGTTTTCAATCCATTCTTTCTTGTTATAAACCCTAAAATTTCCGGCTTGTATTGGGTTGTCTTGAAAGTTCATTTTGACTTTGTTATTCAAAATTTGTTGGATGGGAATAAACTGTTCGTCTGCACCTTTAATCGTTAAAATGGCATCTTTATCTAATGAAGCTTCTGCTATATGCGGGCTGTTGTCTCCTATTGTTATGGCATTTATTCCCGTATTTTGATTGTTTGTTGCCATTTTATAAAAAGTAGGCACAATAAGAGGTGATTGCTGGAAATTTGAATTCTCGCTATTAATAGGCGCTGCAAAAACGGAAACGGTAGCAACTGAATTCACAATTGAAGTCAAAAAAACACTTTGGTCCAGATACGACAAAGCAGCAGGGCTAGAGCTTGATACTGTAAAGGATTTATTTGTTTTTGGATATTGAAAATTAGTTACTTTATTTTCAAACACATTATCGAATATGGGATGATTAAAGTTGATTTTGGTAATTAGTTTTTCTCTGTTTTCTAAAGTATTGAAGGTGATGTTTCCAAAATTAAACAAGAAAGTGTTCAAGTTAGGAACGGAGCTCTTTTCTGACGGAATAATAATTAAATCCCCACCTTTTTCTACAAATGATTTTAAAGTGGTTGCCAAAGCTTGCGGAATTTCATCCAGTTCATTTACAACAATCGCATCCTGTTCTTCTAATTTATTGTAATCTAAAGCACTTAAATTATAGTTAGTAAAATTGAATTCTTCATTGGTGTAAATTCGGGAAAGGAAATTGCTTTTCGCAGGTTCTCCAATACTTATAATATTGGTTTTCTTCGTTTTTGAAATACTAAAATACAAGGTATTGTCATAGCTCAAACCAGCATCAACTATCGAAAAATAACCATGAAAGGATTGTTTCGGAATTGTAAAATTGAGGTTTTTCTTTTTGGTGTCTAAAGTTGCTATTGTTTTGGCAATGAGTTTATTTTCATTGAATAATGAAATAGGAATCGGTTTAAAATCATCACCATAACCAGATATTTGAACAGTAATTTCATAAAAATCCTCAAGTGTTTTATTAATGAAAACACTGTCTATTGATACATTGTTCTTCTGCTCTGCTTTAGGAATAACAAATAAAGGAGCCGTAATCGCATCACTATTTTTTAGTTGTTTTTGATTAAGACCAACCGCATCAGTAATAACAACAATATCTTTCTTAAAAGCCGATTTATGAGCTTTTATTTTGGCGATTATATTATCTAATTGAAAAGGAGTGGCGCTGTATTTTAAATTTTGTAAAGCAGAGCGAACCGATTTTATATCTGTGTTCCAGTAATTTTCTGAATTGGTCAACAATGAAAAATTTAAATTCTCTGGTGTTTCTTCCAATAATTCTTGAACGGCTCTTTTTAGCAATTCGCCTTTTTTTCCTTTTGCTTGCATACTAAAGGAATTATCCAATACAATATACAATTCGTTATTGGCATTTTTACTGTCTTTGGACTCAAAAAAAGGCTGTGCAAAGGCTAAAATAATAAACAATAATAGGAGTAAACGGCAGGTGAGGAGCAACCATTTCTTTATTTGTGAGCTCTTTCTGGTTTGAATAGAAAGCGCTTTTAAAAAACGAACATTGGTAAAGTATTCTTTTTTGAAACGGCGTAATTGAAATAAGTGAACCAAAATTGGAACAATCAATAAGAACAGAAAGTATAAAATTTCGGGATGTTTAAAATGCATTCTGAGGTTGAGTTTACTTCACTAGATTATTTTTTCAATGAAGTTCATTGAATTTTGACAGTCAAAAATACAAATTTGTTGACAGTTTTAGGTGATGTTGTTATAATTTTTCTGAGGAATGAACAATTTACAGGTACAATCAATATTATGTCTATTTTAGCTGTAAATACTATTTATAAACATGAAAAATCACTTTGCAATAGTTTTATTAATTTTCATTTTTTCGAACGTTTGTGCACAAAAAAGTAACTACAATTTACTCATTGGTACTTACACGCAAAAATGTGAAAATAAAGGAATTTACACCTATGATTTTAATACTAAAACGGGAGATTTTAGTTTTAAAAATTCTACCGAAAATGTGGTGAATCCAAGTTTTTTAACGGTCTCTAAAGACAATACTTTTGTGTATTCTGTTAATGAGTTTGGAGCAGCAAGTACCGTTAGTTCTTTTGGTTTCAATTCAATTACCGGAAAATTAGATCAAATAAACAAGCAAAATTCAAAAGGTGCTGATCCGTGTTACATCATCAATGACCATAAAAATGTCATTGTCGCAAATTACTCTGGGGGAAGCATTTCAGTTTTCGAAAAAAACAAAGATGGAAGTTTGGCTGAGGCAAAGCAAGTCGTGCAGCATTATGGTAAAGGAAATAATACCCAAAGACAAGAAAGTCCGCATGTACACTTGGTTCATTTTTCTCCTGATAAAAAGTTTGTTTTCGCTACTGATTTAGGGAATGATAAAATGTATGTGTATGCCTATTTTCCTGATGAAGCGAATACAGTTTTAAAATTAAAAGATAGTATTTCAGTACAATCAGGGAGTGGACCCAGACATTTAACGTTTAGCAAAGACGGAAAATTTGTTTATCTATTGCATGAACTAGATGGAGCGTTATCGGTATTTAGAAATGCAAATGGATTGTTGAAAAAAGTAGAGGAAACTACTGTTTTATCAAAAGAGTTCAAAGGAACTTTTAGTGCTGCAGATATTCATATTTCGCCTGACGGTAAATTTTTATATGCCACCAATAGAGGCGAGGCAAATAACATCACGATTTTTAAAATTCTAAATAACGGAAAATTATACCTGCAAGGTCAAACCAGTACTTTAGGAAAAGGACCTAGAAATTTTGCGATTGACCCAACAGGAAATTTTCTTTTAATAGCAAATCAATTCACGAATGAAGTAGTAATTTTTAAAAGAAATAAAACTATCGGAGCACTCATTGCTACTGGTAAAAAAATTGCTTTGTGTGCACCTGTTTGTTTGGTTTTTACAAAAAAGTAATTGTTGCAGGATTTACTATAAAAGGGCTAAAATGAATATCATTTTAGCCCTTTTATTATTTGAGATTTTCAAGTTTTGAAAGTCTTATTTATTTTTGTCTTTTCTCTTTTTGTCTCGTGTTTTAAGCATATTTCGATTTACGGAGCCATGCGTTTTTTTCTTGGTAACTCCAGGCCCACCCAAATTGACTTTTTTATTCTTTTTACTTTTTTCTTGAAAAGCACCATCTCCCTCTAGTTTTTGTTTTTTCATCAAAAACTTAATAGGTTGTCTGTCTTTTTCAGGTTCGATTAGTTTTGATGAAACTTCCACTGTTTCTGGAAAAGACTCAATCGATAATTCCATATTCATAAGCACTTCTACTTCTACTTTGAACTCTTCTTCACGAGGAGCAATAAGACTGATTGCCGTTCCAGTGGCATCAGCACGGCCCGTTCTACCAATACGGTGCATGTATAATTCTGGCATTTCTGGCATTTCAAAATTCACGACATGAGTGATATTAGAAATATCCAAACCTCTCGCCATAATATCTGTAGTAATCAAACCACGAAGATTTCCTTCTTGGAAGGATGCCATCGTACTCAAACGATAATTTTGTGATTTATTGGAGTGAATGACACCAAATTGACCATCAAAATCCTCTTCGATGCGCTCGTGAAGCATATCTGAAATCTTCTTGTTATTAACAAAAACCAAAACGCGACTCATGTCTTCGTTCGATTCTAATAAGTGTTTTAAAAGATTAACTTTGGTATTGAAATTGGGAACATTATAGGTGATTTGCTTGATGTTTTCTAATGGTGTTCCAGAAGCCGAAAGGGTAACTTCTTCGGGATAATCAAAATAATCATTCAAAATAGCATCTACTTCATCTGTCATTGTAGCTGAGAAAAGAATATTTTGACGCTTTTTTGGCATCATAGCCAGGATAGCGGTCAATTGGGTTCTAAACCCTAAATTCAGCATTTCATCAAACTCATCAATTACTAACTTTTGCATGTCTTCAAAACGAATCACATTGTCTAATGTTAAATCCATGATTCTTCCCGGAGTTCCCACCAGTATGTCACATCCTTGATAAACAGTAGTTTTTTGCGTGTTGATATTAACACCACCAAAAATTCCAATAGTTCGAACTGACATGTATTTTGTCAATTTTTCTACTTCCTCTACAACTTGCACTACAAGTTCACGTGTAGGAACTAGAATTACTATTTTAGGCGTGTGTCCTAGAGTAAATTTGTATAATTTCAATAAAGGCAAAAGGTAGGCAAATGTTTTTCCAGTTCCAGTTTGTGCAATTCCCATCATATCCCTTCCTGACATTATCACAGAAAAAGTTTTTTCTTGGATAGGAGTTGGAGAAGTAAATCCTAAATCGTCAATTGCTTTTTGGACAGATTTGGGAAGATTGAATTGTTCGAAAGTACTCATTTGCTTAAATTTTGTGCAAAGATACGTTTTTTATGAGGATACTGGCATTCGTTGCTGGGATTGTTGTTTTCGAAAGAGTCTGAGCTACTGTATTTAATGAGGAACGGCTTATTACAATTAGATTGAAAGATTAAAAAACAGGCTATAATCGGTATTAATTTACTACAACAGCACTTCTTATTTTTGTATCAGAATTAGTTTTTAAAAACCTTCAAAAACACCTAGCCCAAATAAAGCAAAATCATATTTTACAGGATCCGAAGGTTCGAACTGCCGAAGTTTTAAGTCCAATTCGGTTAATGCTTTACCATCATTTTGTTTTCTTGTTAGCAATCCTAGTTTCCGAGCTACGTTTCCAGAATGCACATCTAAGGGGCAAGACAAGGCAGCAGGAGAGATGCTTTTCCAAATTCCTAAATCGACGCCAGTGGTATCTTGACGGACCATCCATCTTAAATACATGTTGATTCGTTTGGCTGCTGAATTGTTCAAAGGGTCTGAAACGTGTTTTTGAGTCCGATATTCATGGGGAATTTCAAAAAATATCTTTTTAAATTCGGTGATGCTTTTTTGCATAGTTGCAGATTCTTTATTTTGGGCAAATACAGATTCTAAGCCATGATGGTTCTTGTAAATATTTTTTAAACTCCTAATAAAAGTAGTAAAATCGATTCCGTTAAAAGTTCGGTGAACAAAAGTGTCCAAGCGTTGCAGATCCGCATCAGAATGCGACATAACAAAATCATATGGTGCATTTCCCATTAAATCCATCATTTTATGCGAGTTTTTGATGATCATTTTGCGATTTCCCCAGGCAATGGTTGCACTCAGAAAACCAGCAATTTCAACATCTTCTTTTTGTTTAAATAAATGCGGAATTTGTACGGGATCACTTTCTATGAAATCGAGTGTGTTGTATTGCAGGACTTTTTCGTCAAGAAAATCTTTAAGATCTGATGGATTCATACAGGAAAGGACTTTGGTACCTATGTAATTTAAAACGATTTTTCTGTTTATTTTAGGTTGTAGCCCAGATAGGAACGGCATCCTTTTTATTTTTATTTTCAAAAATAAAAAGATAGAGTGGATAGCTGGAAATAGCTCCTAATTACTAATTAAACCATCTACCATGACTAGCTTTCGGTCGGCCATATTAGCTAGTTCCTCGTTGTGGGTTACTATGACAAAAGTTTGTCCGAGCTCATCTCGTAATTTGAAAAAGAGCTGATGCAAATTTTCGGCCGATGCAGTATCCAGATTTCCGGAAGGTTCATCTGCAAAAATGATTGCTGGCTTGTTAATTAGTGCTCGTGCCACGGCTACGCGCTGTTGCTCACCTCCAGAAAGTTCATTGGGTTTGTGATTCATACGGTGCGAAAGACCAAGATACGTTAATAATTTTTTTGCTTCTACTTCTGTTTCTTCCTTAGATTTGTTTGCAATAAAAGCGGGGATACAAACGTTTTCTATAGCGGTAAATTCAGGGAGCAACTGATGAAATTGAAATATAAAACCCAAATTTAGATTTCTAAATTTAGACAAGGTCTTGTCATTCATGGTCAAAATATCCTCATTGTTGATGCGCAACTCAATTCCGCTTTCAACAGTGGGTTTGTCTAAGGTTCCTAAAATTTGCAATAGCGTAGTTTTTCCGGCTCCGGAGGCACCCACGATAGAGACAATTTCTCCTTTTTGAATGTGTAAATCAACTCCTTTTAAAACATGAAGTTGATCGTAATATTTATGTAAGTTTTTGGCCTGTATCATTTGGGACTATTTTCACAAAGAAACAAAGATTTTAATGATTATAAAATGGAACTCCTATTATTTTGCTTTGACAAACTATAAACTTTAGTTAAGAGGATCTTGCCACACTGATTTTATGAATAAATTTGAATTTAATTAATACGGTATGAAAAAAATAATTGGAGTTTTTTTGGCCCTATTGCCTTTTTCATTTTTTGCAAAGGCAAATCATGGTATGTTACCAAAAAGTAAAGAAATAATAACTATGGAATTACAAAACGAATTGGAAGTTGCCACCTTTGCAGGGGGATGTTTTTGGTGTACAGAAGCAGTTTTTTTAGAATTGGATGGAGTTACTAAAGTAGTTTCAGGGTATATTGGAGGAAAAACATTAAATCCAACATACAAAGAAATTTGTAATGGTGATACGGGTCATGCCGAAGCTATTGAAATTACTTTTGATCCTAAAAAAATCACTTTTGGAGAACTTTTGGAGATATTTTTTGCAACTCATGATCCCACTACTTTAAACCGTCAAGGAGCTGATGTTGGTACGCAGTATAGAAGTGAAATTTTCTTTCATAACGCTGTGCAAAAACAAATCTCTGAGGATTATATTGCTCTAATGACTAGTGAGAATACATTTGGCAAACCTATTGTAACTAAGATTTCGGCAGCAAGCATATTTTATACAGCCGAAGAATATCATCAAAACTATTACAATCAGAACAAATCACAAGGGTATTGCAGTTATGTCATAACACCAAAAATTGACAAACTTAAAAAAGTATATCAAGATAAACTCAAGAAATAATTGGCATTAGATTTGCACGTAGATTTGAACTAATAATCTAAATACTATGGCAGAACAAATATCCGTTGGTGAAGTAAATAACAAATCAAGAAACCTTTTTTTAGGCATTCTGTTTGACATGATTGGAATTCTTTCCTTTACCGTTCCGTTTCTTGGTGAGTTTTCAGATGTTATTTGGGCTCCTTTAGCCGGTTACTTGATGACTTGGATGTATAAAGGAACTCTGGGGAAAATAGGCGGAGTAGTAACTTTTCTAGAAGAGATTTTACCCTTTTCAGATTTTATTCCAACTTTTACCCTAACCTGGATTTACAACTACCTCATAAAAAACAAAAACGCCTCTTGATCGAGGCGTTTTTTATGATTTGAAAAGAAATCCAAATCCGAATCGTTTCAACATTTTTTTTTCAAAAGCCCAAAAGAATTTAAATTGCCCAAATAGAAAACCTATCAGAACCAAAAGTAGTTGATAAATGGGAAAAATTAGAAGCAATCGAACGGGTGTAAACAAGTAGCCTAGATCGCCTTTCGTAATGCCGAGCCAAATACAAAACGGTTTTGACAACCATGCCGATGCCGACCCGGTTAGCGCAAAAACGATAAAGATAATTGTGAGTTGAAAATTAGTTTCAATGCCCCAACGCTGTTTTAGTTTGTTCATTTTTATTTATAATGATTACAAATATAGTAACATTATCTGATCGGGACAAAACCAAAAAGTTTTTGATTAAATGTGTTTTGAAAATAAATCATATAATTATAAATCAAATAATTTACTTCATATCCATAATCAACAGTTGGGTCATAATTGATTGTCATTTCATATAAATTAGGATCGAAACGCTGTGGTTGCAAAACGCGATTATTCCATTCGGTGATATAAAATCTATTTTTGTTTTCCAAAAAAGATTGCGAATGATAGTTTCTAGGGAAAGCTCTTGAAACTAGCCAAGAATTAAATCCTGCATCAATAATAATTACCTCATACTCGAGAGCATCGTTTGCAATTCGTATTGTATCACCTTTTGTAGCGATAGATTTATCCATACTCGGAACAGCAGATTTTGGCGTATTACAACTGAAAAAAGTAACAACAACAATAATGGTTAGGAGATAAAGGCTATTTTTCATAATCAAAAATTTGAATATAAAGTTACAGTTTTAAAAGGCTTGCTAAAAGCGTTTTAACATAAAAAATTACCTATCGAGGTAGGTGATTTTTATGTAGTCTGAGTGTTTTTATTTGCTAAAAAGTTTTCCAAGAATACTTCCTAATCCGCCTCCTTTATTTGTAACCGCTGACATTGCATCGCTGATATCAACTTTACCGTCGGCATTTTGATCCAAACCAAACTGTCCACCATATTTTGAAATAGCATCCAGAATTCCAGATCCTTGTGCTCCTCCGCCAGATATAGCTGCAATGATATCCGAGATTTGAAAACTACTATCATTAGGGTCTTTAGCTTTGTTTACTAAGGAACCCAAGATTTTAGGAATCAAACTTTCTGCAACACCCGATGCTGCATCTGCATTAATACCAAATTTTTCTCCAAGACTACCTGTGAGTTGTTCAGTAAGTTTTTGAACTACAGGATTTGAAGCGTTTTGAGCATTATCTCCTTGAAACAAAGAAGTCAATTGTTGTACTCCGCCCTCTGATGCAATTTTCTGTAAACCAGAAAAAATGGAGCTTCCAGCTTCTTCTATAACTGCTTCATTTTGTTCGTTTGGAATGGCGTTATTTTTAACAACCGACTCGACTCCAAACTGTTGTGCTAATTGTGCTAATTGTTCTAACATAGGTTTTGGTTTTGTTTAGATACCAAATCTAATAAAAAAAGGGATTTATTCCTTAAAAATAAATCCCTTTACTACATTTTATTTCTTTTAAAACCTTAGCCCAAAATACTAATGATTTGCGAAGCCAATTCAGTGCCAATTCTATCTTGAGCTTCTCCAGTTGCAGCACCAATATGCGGTGTTAATGAGATTTTATGATTCATCAAAATAGCCATTTCTGGAGCTGGTTCGTTTTCAAAAACATCCAATCCTGCAAATAATACTTTTCCGCTATCGAGTGCTTTTACTAAGGCCACTTCGTCAATAACACCGCCACGAGCACAGTTTACAATTCCTACCCCGTCTTTCATTATCGCTAGTTCCTTCTCACCAATAATGTAACCCTCTTGAGCAGGCACATGTAAGGTAATGAAATCCGCTTCCTTAAATAGCGATTCTAAAGATTGAGAAACGATAGTGGTTGTAATAGACTGCCCGTCAAAAAACGAAACCGTTACATCAACTTGCGGGATAAAACTATCTGCAGCAATTACTTTCATGCCTAAACCTAGAGCCATTTTAGCAGTAGCTTGACCAATACGACCTATTCCTACTATACCAAGGGTTTTGCCTCTTAACTCGATCCCATTTGCATAGGCCTTTTTCAAGCCTTCAAAATTAGTATCGCCTTCTAAAGGCATATTTCTGTTAGAATCATGCAAGAACCGAACACCTGAGAATAAATGAGCAAATACCAATTCTGCAACAGATTCTGATGAAGAAGCAGGAGTATTAATTACATGAATGCCTTTGCTTTTAGCATAATCCACGTCAATATTATCCATTCCTACACCACCACGACCTATGATTTTTAATCCTGGGCAAGCATCAATAATATCTTGACGCACTTTGGTTGCACTACGAACTAAAACCACAGAAACGTTGTTTTCATTCACAAAATTAGCAACTTGTTCCTGAGCAACTTTTGTAGTGATCACTTCAAATCCACCTTTTTCTAAAGCTAGAATTCCACTTTTTGAAATTCCATCGTTGGCTAATACTTTCATTTTTTTATATCATTTTGAAGAACTTAAAAGATCCTTCTATTATTTTTATTTTTTTCAGGAGCTATTTCCCGCTTTTCACTTCAATCTTTTATGTTTTTAAAGAAAAAACATAAAAGGATTTTCATTTCAATCGGGGCTAGCTATTCAGGATTCTGAAGTAATTTTTTTTTAGACAGTGCATTCGCAACTAAACGGTACGTTCTAGTTCTTGCATCACATCTACTAAAACCTGAACACTTTCTAGCGGTAATGCATTGTACATAGACGCTCTATAACCGCCTACAGAACGGTGACCTGGTAATCCAGATATTCCTGCGGCTTTCCACATTGCATCAAATGTTGCGGCATGTGTTTCATCATTTAATAAAAAAGTAGCATTCATATTAGAACGATCTTCAACAGCTGCAGCGCCTTTAAACAAAGGATTTCTATCTATTTCGGTATAAAGTAACGCTGCTTTTGCATTGTTTATTTTTTCAATAGCGGCAACTCCACCTAGATTTTTCAACCATTGTAAGGTCAATAATGATGCGTAAACCGGAAAAACAGGAGGTGTGTTGTACATACTTTCGGCCTTAATATGTTTGGTGTAATCCAACATACTTGGGATTATTCTACCGGTTTTGCCCAGAATTTCTTCTTTTACAACAATTAGAGTAGTTCCTGCTGGTCCCATATTTTTTTGAGCTCCAGCATATATCAAATCAAATTTTGAAAAATCCAAAACTCTTGAAAATATATCAGAACTCATATCGCATACAACAGGTATGCTAGTTACAGGAAACTCTTTCATTTGAGTACCAAAAATGGTATTGTTGCTCGTGCAGTGAAAATAATCAGCATCTGTAGGTATTGCATATCCTTTTGGAATATGATTGTAGTTTTCAGCAGCTGAAGAAGCAACGACAATGGTTTCTCCAAAAAGTTTTGCTTCCTTTATTGCCGCGGCTGCCCAAGTTCCTGTATCAAGATAGGCAGCTTTACCACCTTCTTTCATTAGGTTATACGGTGCCATAATAAATTCTAAACTTGCTCCTCCAGATAGGAATAAGGCTTGATAACCCTTCCCTTCAAGTCCTAGAAGTTCAAGAACAATTGTTCGTGCTTCTTCCATTACTGCAACAAAGTCCTTGCTGCGGTGTGACATTTCTAGAAGCGATAAGCCAGAATCGTTAAAATTTAAAATTGCTTGTGCTGATTTTTCGAAAACTTCTTGTGGTAAAATACAAGGTCCTGCGCTGTAGTTGTGTTTTTTCATGGTGTAGTTTGAATCCAAAAATTAAAGAGCAAATTTCGGGAATAGTAATTTAATAGGCGTTAATTAATTCGAAATAATCGCAGTTTTTTCTACTAAATTGTTAACAAAAACTCAATAGTATCGATGTTATCTGCGTAACTCCACAATTTAGGTTTTTGTGTTTCTCCAAAACCAATGCTGTTCTCTATAATGCCATCACTTACAATGCACTGAATATGCTCGTTTTCGGATTGTAGTCTTGTTTTTAAAGTATTGATATCATCATAAAACTCATAAAAAACACTTGAAATAGGAGAAGCATGACTGTTGTCCTCCTTTATCGTTAAAAAACCATTATCTAACAACTTAAAATTGCTCATCAAGAAAACAGCTTTATTGTAATCGTAATTGTTAGCGTATTTTTCGTAATGTATGATATCTTGGTATATAAATATCGCTTCAAAAAAGGTAGTAAACGAATATCCTTTTGGAACAAAAATTTTCGAAACATTACGACAGCCCAGTCCAAAATAGCGAAATATATCTTCTCCTAGAGCGGTCAATTGCTCGGTAGTTTCGTTTCCATTTAAAATTGCAATAGAGTTTCTGCTTTTTCGAATGATAGCAGGCTTATCTTTAAAATAATATTCAAAATAACGCGCTGTATTATTACTTCCTGTTGCTATTACTGCATCAAAATTCTCTAATTTTCCGGCTACAAAAGTAATATTATTAGCTAAATCAGGTTGAACTGCAATGATGTATTTTGCTAAAAAAGGCAATAAATGTTGATCGTTTGAGGATGTTTTTACCAACACACTATTTCCAGTTACTAAAACCGAAAGGAAATCGTGAAAACCCACTAACGGAATATTGCCAGCAAGAATTAAAGCGACTTTTTTAGACTCTTGAATTGGAATTGTATAGCTTGAAAGCCATTGATTTAAGCTTTCTTCTGTCAGTGCTTCTGCCCATGATTGTATGGAGAAATAGACGTTTTCAGGAGTATACCAACCATTATGCGATTGAGATAATTTTATTAACGCAGTAAAATCATCAAAAAACGCCTCATTATGCAAAACACTTGGATTTTTGATGGTTTTATCTTCTGAAAATTGACTTAAGAATCTACCTAATTCAACAAAAACACTTTTTTTTGTTTCTAATGTCATAATGTTTGCTTATCAATAGTTTTGATTGTAATTTTGTACAAAAATAAGCTTTAATAAGCCGAAAGTCAAAAGCCTTAAAGTCAAAAGTTACTGAGTTCGGTTTTTTTTAGTTTCAATATCAAATACTACAACAAAATGGCAATAATAATAACAGATGAATGTATCAATTGTGGTGCTTGTGAACCAGAGTGTCCAAACACAGCAATCTATGAAGGAGCTGATGATTGGAGATACAAAGATGGAACCAAACTAAAAGGCAAAATAATTTTACCTGATGGCACTGAAGTAGACTCTGATGAAGCTCAAACTCCAATTTCTGACGAAGTTTATTACATCGTACCAGGAAAATGTACCGAGTGTAAAGGTTTTCATGATGAACCACAATGTGCTGCTGTGTGTCCAGTAGATTGCTGTATACCAGATGATAATCATGTAGAAAGTGAAGAAACTTTACTAAATAGACAGGCTTTTTTACACAACGAATAATTGTAAGATTTAATTTTAAAACAAAAAATCCCGTTCAGATACTTTATAGCTGAACAGGATTTTTTTATATATGAATATATTTATTTTTTGATGATGTTAAAAGTTTCTATTGTTATTGTATCTGTTTTTGCATCATAAGATTCTAGTACTAAATTACCATTTCCATCAAAATATCCGTATGAGGTTTTAGTATTAGAATTATAAATATAGTTGTTGTTGGATGTTTTTCTTAAAACGGCAGCCTTTTCAGCGTTAGGTAGGTACAAATTATAACCACTCTCAGCTGACTTTACTTGGTATTTCACCCCATTAAAATCGTAATAAGCAGATCTATCAACATCTACAATATTTGTAACTCCATTAGTGGTAACACTAGTAATTGCAGTAACTTCAACTGGCGTTGCCTTAATTTCTTTGTTTAAAGCATTCGATCCAGCATCTTTTAATTCAATTTTTTGAACTTCTTTTATTTCTTGTGTTTTTGTTGATTTTTTTTGTCCGTCAGAATTTTTCACAGTCGTAACTGTTGTTTTTACTTCAGACTTTACGTTTTTAATTTGAGCTTGACTATTTATTGAAAATAAAAAAGCAACCATTCCGAGAATTATAGTTTTCATAATAGATAATTATAAGATTAATATATTTCAAATGTACACCTTCATTAGTTTTAGCTTGTTATGGAATTATGGTCTAAAATTATATAATTACCACAAACAGAAATAGTACTATTTTTTTATATCTGTTTTGCTACAATAACATAGGTGTCATAGGCATAGGTTTTTCGGTCAATAGTCGGGATAATTTCGAAACCATTTAAAAATAAAAATAATTGTATTTCATTTAGAGTAAAAACGCGCACTGTAGAAAAATCATCTGCAATGATTTCTTTTTTATTGTTTTTCAATGTGTAATATTGTGCGGTCCATTCCAACATAAAGTTCTCTGCCGAGGTTGTTTTCCAGTTACTATTTCGAAAATATTTAACATTTTCATGCTCTGCTTCTTGAATAATGATTTCGTTTTCTTTGGTGAAAGGAATAAATCTATTGGCATCAATAAAATCAAAAATGAGTATTCCTCCTTTGTTTAGGTTTTTAGAAATAGATCGAAAGGTAGCCTGTACATCGTCATTAGTCATTAAATAACTGGTGGAGCGTCCCGTAATGAGTGCGCAATCCACTTTAGTATCTAGTTTAAATTCTCTCATGTCGCCCCGCATGAAAATTCCGTTTTTAATTCTCTTTTGGGCAAGAGCTATCATGTTTTCACTTAAATCTAATCCGATGTACTCTTGATTGTTTTCAAGGAATCTTTTGGCGAGATTTCCAGTACCACTTCCAATTTCTAATACAGTTTTGCAATTAAGCTGCGTAATCAGGTGGTTGTAGAATTGGTATTCTTCATCATAATTAATAAAGGTTTGGTACATGGCATCAAAAATTGGTGCCATTTTTTCGTCATAAAGATTTGCCATGATAATGGTGTATTTGTACCTAAAATTAATAAAAATTATCCAAAAAAAAAGGACTGTCGTGAAACAGTCCTTTTGAATTCATTCTATAACGCTATTAGAATTTATAGTTTAAAGATAAATTAAACATAGTTCCTAATTGGCTAAAGTGGTATCCATCGTAGGTCATTTGAGAGTAACGTTGGTTGAAAGTTATCAAATTAGATTGATTTTTTACTTGAGCAGGATCGTTTAAAAGCGTTGTTCCAGCTGCATTTTCTGCTTTGAAATTCCATTCAGGAAGTACATTCAACAAGTTGTTTACATTCAATGCCAAAGTTAATTTTTCAGTTGCAGAGAAAGTAATTCCTAAATCGGTAACTACTTTTGGAGTAAACTCAGTTCTTAAATTAGAATTCAAACCATCTTGTTTGAAAGTTGTTTTTCCAAAATAAGTATTGTTTAAAGAGAAACCAAATTTACCAATTTCATAATTAGCTCCTAAAATCCATTTGGTATCAGGTCTTGATGTAAACATCAATGCGTCTAAAGTTGCTCCGAATGAATTGTTTCTTACATCAGAGATTCTTTCATTTTGTAAGGTAACATTACCAGATAAATTAAATCCTAGTTTTCCTTCTCCTAACAAAATATTACTATAATTAGCAACTACATCTAAACCTGATGTGCGAGAATCAAATGAATTTGAAAAATAAGCAACATTTCCGAATTGGGTATCTTGCCTGTCTCCTAATACAATTCTGTCTTCTACTTTAATGTTATAGTAATCTACAGTGAAGTTGAAATTTTTTGAAGGTTTCGCTCCAATACCAACAGTTATGTTAGTTGATTTTTCAGCATCTAGTTGATCAACACCTAAGAGACGTGCTTGTGGAGATACGTTATTAACAATTCCACTTACTTGAATTCCTTGACCAGCAACAAAAGAATATTGTGCTTTTTGAGTATAAATTTGGTGTAAAGTAGGTGCTCTAAATCCTGTAGACACAGATCCTCTTAATGTAACTTTATCATCTAAAAACTTATATCTAGAGCTTAATTTCCAAACAGTTGCTCCGCCAAAATCGCTATAATCCTCATAACGAACTGTTCCGTTCAATAAAAAATCTTCAGTTACATCAAATGCAACATCAAAGTAAGCACCTAAATTATAACGATTCCATTTTCCTGAATTTTCTGGTCTATTTCCTGCAAAAGAATCTGCACCAATTCCATCCCAAGACGCTTTATCGCCCTCTATAACCTCAAAGGTTTCTGTTCTGAATTCAGAACCAAAACCAATACTAACTTTTTCAGATAGCACTTTTGAAATATCTAAATTACCTACAATGTGATTGAACGAAGTTCCACCCGGTTTAAAAAATATTGGGCTATTTTCTTTATAAACGTTGTTACCATTTGCATCTAAAATTGATGATCTGTTTTGTGAATTTTCTACAGAATATGTTTGAGAGTTTCCACCAACAGTTATACTAGCATCTGTATTCCATTCATTTTTAACTGCTTTATAACCCAATGTAGCGTTATAGTCATTTAGATCACCTACAAAAGTTGGCACGTACCCTTTATATGATGATGCAGTTCCATTGCCAAAGAAGTCCTGCAAGTATGGTGAAGTTGTTGATTTTCTCCAGTCGGGGATAGAAGCACTAGTAAAAAAATCCGTAACAGGTCTCCAATATGGAGTTCTATAGTTTGCAAAGGAATTTACTTTTTTATAAACATAAGCTGCATTATAATATAATTGTGTAGCATCAGACAACTCAAAAGCACCATTTACTAAAAATTTAGCAGCTGCAGTTTGTGGCGATCCATTTACATTTCCTGCGTCTGGTTTTTCATTTAAAAAATTATTTACTGCGTTTCTTCCATTAATATTTCCTTGGTTGATTGCTGCCAATTTTGCGTTGTAATCTGCCGTTCCTACATAGCTGTTCGTGAAATAGGCTTCTTTTTGCGCGGTTGTCATATTTGACAAATCGGTCCCGCCAAGTGTATTATTATCATTTACGTAACCATCGTATGTTGCAGGGTTTATTTTAACAAAGTCGTTAAAATCTCCTTCAGCATCGACTTTTCCTGGTCTGTTCGCTAAATTTACTTTAGAAAATTCAACGGTATAATTTACGAATCCTTTGCTTCCAACTGTAGATCCATTATTAAAACTTACACCAAGCATTTCTCCATCTCCTTCAGAAGTTATACCGCTTCTTGCAGTCACAGATCCACCGTTTGTACTCTTTTTAAGGATTATATTCATGACACCGGCAATTGCATCAGATCCGTATTGAGCGGATGCTCCATCACGAAGAATTTCAACTCTCTCAATCGCGTCCGTTGGTATTGCTGAGATATCAGAGCCTGTTTCTCCACGTCCGGGAGACGTTTGAACATATAGCAATGAACTAAGGTTTTTACGTTTACCATTAATTAAAATCAGGGTTCTGCTTGGTCCCATGTTTCTAATTTCATACGGATCTAATAGAGATGTTGCATCGTTTACAGGAGTTTGTACCGTGTTAAAAGACGGTATTTTATACTGTAATGCCTTGTCAAAAGTCGCTTGTCCGGTTGAGGTCAAGTCTTTTGATGATATTACATCAATAGGCAATGGAGTGGTTGTGTTACTTCTTGGCGCTGTTCTTGATCCAGTAACAACTACCTCGTCTAGGTTTTGTCCACCTTCTTCAGATAAAACAACGTTCATTACAGCGGCAGTAACCGCTTTCTCTAATTTTGAAAAGCCAACATAGCTGTACACTAATGTGGCTCCCTCTTTCACCTTAATCTTGTACGATCCATCAGAATCAGTAGAAACTCCGTTTTGAGTTCCTTTTTCAATAATGTTAACACCGGGTAAAGGGTTACCAGTATTGTCTTTTACAACGCCCGAGACATCTTTTTGTGCAAAAAGAAACGAAGCGTTGAGTAAAATTAATAATAATGCAATTTTTTTCATAATAAGTTGAGTTTGGTTTTTTTTTGTTTTGTAATTGATTGCAATATAATTGTTTTTTAACACAATATTGGCGCTTCACATAATTTTTTATAAAAAATATTTCAGCCTATTTTAAACTATGGTTTTTACATTTTAAAACAGTATTAAAATGGTATATTTGCAGATTTTTAGAACAAATAGTAAGATGTTTTTAGTAACGAATACTAGAACAAAAATTTATATATTCTTATTCTTTAGTATTACAACATGGAGTTTAAGAGATATTATTTCATTAAAATAAATAGCAACTACATATGAAAGCAGGAATTGTAGGATTACCTAATGTTGGAAAATCAACATTATTCAATTGTTTATCTAATGCCAAAGCGCAAAGTGCCAATTTCCCTTTTTGCACCATCGAACCTAATATAGGAGTGGTAAATGTTCCAGATTCCAGAATAGAAAAATTGGAAGAATTAGTAAAGCCAGAGCGCGTGCAAATGGCTACTGTAGATATTGTAGATATTGCAGGATTGGTAAAAGGAGCTAGTAAAGGGGAAGGTTTAGGAAATCAGTTTCTAGGAAACATTAGAGAATGTAATGCGATTATTCACGTTTTACGTTGTTTTGATAACGATAACATAGTTCACGTTGATGGAAATGTAAATCCTATTCGTGATAAAGAAACCATCGATATCGAGTTGCAGTTAAAAGATTTAGAAAATGTTGAAAAACGTTTGGAAAAAGTAAAACGTGCTGCTAAAACTGGTAATAAAGAAGCAATTGTTGAAGAAACATTGTTGAATAGAATTAGAAAAACGTTATTGCAAGCAAAATCTGTTAGAACAATTACGCCTCAAAACAATGACGAGGAAGTTTTGATGGAAGGTTTTCAGTTGATTACAGCAAAACCAGTATTGTACGTTTGTAACGTAGATGAAAATTCAGCAGTAAACGGAAATAAATATGTTGATCAAGTTCGCGAATTAGTAAAAGATGAGGATGCTGAGGTTATTGTACTTTCTGTAGGTGCTGAGGCTGATATAACAGAATTAGAAAGCTACGAAGAACGTCAAGTTTTTCTAGAGGATATGGGATTGACTGAGCCAGGAGCTTCGGTTTTAATACGTGCAGCTTATAAATTATTGAAACAACAAACTTATTTTACCGCCGGTGTCAAAGAGGTTAGAGCTTGGACCATCAATGTAGGTTCTACTGCGCCACAAGCTGCAGGAGTAATTCATACTGATTTCGAAAAAGGATTCATCCGTGCCGAAGTTATTGCGTACGAGGATTTCGTTCAGTACGGTTCTGAAGCCAAATGCAAGGAAGCCGGAAAATTCAAAGTAGAAGGGAAAGAATATATCGTTAAGGATGGTGATGTAATGCACTTTAGATTTAATGTCTAAGTAAAATAGTCCTAAAGCCGAAAGTCTTAAAGTCGAAAGTTAGCAATAGCTTTCGACTTTTTTTGTACCTAATCCAGCTTGCCTTTGCAATCTGGGGTAGAAATCGATCTAGGAAAAATAAAATTTCGTTTTTTATTTTTAAGTAATACTAAAGATATTTTGTCGCAAATAGTAAAAAGAGTTTTTGCTACAGATTGCAAGGATTAAAAGATTTTTAAAATTACTTAACGAATTAATCTGCGCTAATCTTTGAAATCTGTGGCAAAGAAATTTAGTGCTGTATTAAAATATGATATTAGATTTTAGTTTTTACACAGTTTTCTGATCTGGGAATCTGTGGCTAATTATGTTGTTGCTATTTTATTTTCACTACTTTTAAGAAAAACTAATCGTCATGAAAATTATAGCCTTTGGCGCAAGCCCCAGTAAATATTCCATCAATAAAAAATTAGCAACTTACGCAGCGCATTTATTTGAAAATGTCGAGGTTGAGGTATTGGATTTAAATGATTTCCAAATGCCGATATTTACGGTTGATATCGAAAAAGAAATTGGTCAACACGAGTTAGCAAAAGCGTTTCTAGATAAAATTGCTACAGCAGGTATTTTAGTAGTTTCAATGGCAGAAAATAACGGAAATTATTCAGCAGCTTTCAAGAATATTTTTGACTGGTGCTCTAGGATAAATGCTAAGGTTTTTCAGGAAAAACCAATGTTATTGATGGCAACTTCACCAGGCGCAAGAGGTGGTTCGAACGTTTTAGAAATCGCTAAAAAAGCTTTTCCTTTTTATGGAGGGAATGTAAAAGCTACTTTTTCATTACCAAGTTTCGAGGCTAATTTTGATACAGAAAAAGGTGTAATTTCGAACGCTGAATTGGATAATCAGTTGAAAGAAATCGTTAAGACTTTTAAATTTTTTCAATCCTTTAATGTTTCAATCTTTCAATAGAAAATGTCAATATTATTCTTGATAACTTTGATGGCTTCCTATTTTAAATTTTATCGAATAACACTACATTAGCACACTCGAGAGCTTTGCGCATAGTAAAGCCCGAACTGAACGAAGTTAAAATCCACAAATTCTAAAATGTCCGAACAAAATCAATATACCGAAGACAACATTCGGTCACTCGACTGGAAAGAACACATTCGCATGCGTCCCGGAATGTACATCGGAAAACTGGGAGATGGTTCTTCAGCAGATGATGGTATTTATATTTTGGTCAAAGAGGTTCTCGATAACTGTATCGATGAATTTGCAATGGGCGCCGGTAAAACTATTGAGGTGACAATTAAGGACAAAACGGTTACTGTTCGGGATTATGGTCGTGGAATTCCGCTAGGAAAAGTGGTTGACGTCGTGTCAAAAATGAATACTGGAGGGAAATATGATTCAAAAGCTTTCCAGAAATCAGTTGGTCTAAACGGAGTAGGTACTAAAGCAGTCAATGCGCTATCTAATTATTTCCGAGTTGAGTCTGTTCGAGATGAAAAACAAAAAGCAGCCGAGTTCTCCGCAGGAAATTTGGTTCTCGAAGAAGACATTATAGACACTACCAAACGAAAAGGGACTAAGGTTATTTTTACTCCTGATGAAACCATTTTCAAGAATTACAAATTCCGGATGGAATATGTAGTGAAGATGATTCAAAATTATTGTTATCTAAACAATGGTTTAACCATCATTTTTAATGGTGAAAAATACTATTCTGAAAACGGACTTAAAGATTTATTAGAAGCTACGATTAATGTTGAGGATTTAGAATATCCGATCATTCACTTAAAAGAAGGCGATATTGAGATTGCCTTAACACACAGCAAAACCCAATATTCTGAGGAGTATCACTCCTTTGTCAACGGACAAAATACCACTCAAGGTGGAACGCATTTAGCAGCATACCGAGAAGCGATTGTAAAAACCATTCGGGAGTTTTACAATAAAAGTTTCGAAGCATCTGATGTCCGAAAATCGATTGTTACGGCCATTAGTATCAAAGTAATGGAGCCTGTTTTTGAGTCGCAGACTAAAACCAAATTAGGTTCGACAGATATGGGTTCAGAACCTGGAATGCCTTCGGTACGTACTTTTGTAAATGATTTTGTGAAAACGAAATTAGACAATTACTTGCACAAGAATCCTCCAACGGCAGAGGCGCTGTTGCGAAAAATTCTTCAAGCCGAAAGAGAACGTAAAGAACTTTCAGGTATTCGAAAATTAGCAACAGATCGCGCTAAAAAAGCAAATTTACATAATAAGAAATTACGAGATTGTCGTGCGCATTTGCCGGATACTAAAAACCCAAGAAATTTAGAAAGTACGCTTTTTATCACAGAGGGAGATTCGGCTTCTGGTTCCATTACTAAATCGCGCGATGTAAATACACAAGCGGTTTTTAGTTTGCGTGGTAAGCCTTTGAACTCGTATGGAATGAGCAAGAAAATTGTTTATGAAAATGAAGAATTCAACTTATTGCAAGCCGCTTTGGATATCGAAGATGGATTAGAAAAATTACGGTACAACAACATCGTAATTGCAACCGATGCCGATGTCGATGGAATGCACATTCGACTGTTATTGATTACTTTTTTTCTTCAGTTTTTCCCTGAATTGATAAAAGAAGGACATTTGTATATTTTGCAAACGCCACTTTTCAGAGTTCGAAACAAGAAAGAAACCATTTACTGTTATTCGGATCAAGAGCGTAAAGATGCCATAGAAAAACTAAAACCAAAACCAGAAATCACCCGATTCAAGGGTTTAGGAGAAATTTCTCCAGATGAGTTTAAGAATTTTATTGGAGAAACTATTCGTTTGGATCCAATTATGATGGACAAAAACACTTCGATTGAGCAATTATTATCTTTCTATATGGGTAAAAATACGCCAGACAGACAGGAATTTATCATCAAGAATTTGAAGGTTGAGTTGGATGTAATTGAGCAGAATTAATTTAGTTTAAAGTGGAAGTTTAGTTTATGCGGAAAATAATATTTTTGATTAGTGCGTTATTTTTGGTTTCATGTAAAAATGAAGATAGACGAAAATCAACAGAAAGCGAAGGGATTAAGATTGAAAAATCAATCAGTAAAATAATTAATAAGAGAGATTTTCCAATAAAGAATTTCTCTAAGATAGAATTGGTTTCTTATTATAATAGAGTTCTTTGGGATACTATAAAATATAAGGGGGCGCAACCTTCTTATAAATTTTTAGTTGACAGTTATAAACTTACTTTTGATAGTACAATGATACAAGAGAGAGTAGTTTTAAATAAAAGTCAAGAGAAAGAACTTTTAAATTTATTAATAAGTGATACCTGTGTTCCGCAAGAGATGCAAGCGGGTTGTTATAATCCAAGACATATGATACTGTTTAGAGATGATAAAAACAGAATAATCGGTTATAATGAGTTTTGTATAGATTGTGTAGGTTCTAGATATTCAAATAATTTAAATGGATTCCAAAAATATTGTTACACAGATATGGCGGAGTTATTTCGAAAATGTGGAATAAAACTTTTTGTCGAATATGAAGGTGCGGGAGGAGAAAAAGAAATGAAATTTTTACAAAGTAAAGGTATATTTTAATTGAATCGTATAAAATAAAATTATGAACAGAAGTACTTTAATTGTAGGCTCTATTGTTATACTAACAATATCAGTTGTAACGGTTGTTCATTTTTTAAAATGATCACAAAGAATGTGATTTAGTTATAAAGAAAGAGATGGATAAAAATGGAATTGAGGTTACAAAGGAAGAGTATGTTTGTAAAGAAAAATATTCTTTTTAGCATTTTTAGCGCAAAATTTGAGATGATTACTATTCAATAGAATATATGTAATGAAAGACGAAGAAAATACTGTTTCAAATAATTCTCAAAATAAAATTTTATTTTCTCAAGTAATCGCGCTATTGCAAAATGCTCGTCAACAGGTTTTGCGTACCGTAAATTCAACAATGGTGTATACCTATTTTGAAATAGGAAGAATGATTGTCGTAGAAGAGCAAAGCGGAAAAGAACGAGCTCAATATGGAAAGCAATTATTGAAAGGACTTTCGGAGCAGTTGACAATTGAGTTTGGAAAAGGGTTTTCTGTGGCAAATTTAGAGAATATAAGAAAGTTTTATTTAGCTTACTCAATTTCCGAGACAGTGTCTAGGATTTTGCAAATTCATAATTCAGAGACAATGTTTAGGGATTTTGAGAATTCAAATTCGTCAACACAGGCTATGAATTCTAAAAATGAAATTATGCAATCGCTGATTTCGATTTTTAAATTGACATGGTCTCATTATTCATTCTTAATGCGAATTGACGATGACAAAGAAAGACGTTTTTACGAAATAGAATCTGAGAAATACAACTGGAGTGTTCGGGAATTAAAACGACAATATGATTCAGCTCTTTATACACGATTGGCTTTAAGTCGAGATATTGCAGGAGTCTTGAAACTGTCGGAACAAGGACAGATTATAGAGAAACCAAAAGACCTTATTAAAGACCCTTATATTTTAGAATTTTTAGGTTTACCAGAATTACATCAGTATTCGGAATCGGAATTAGAGGAAGAAATTATCAATAAACTTGAACATTTTTTACTAGAATTGGGTCATGGTTTTACTTTTGTCGCAAGACAAAACAGAATTACTTTTGACGATAAACATTTTCGAATCGATTTGGTTTTTTACAACAGAATTCTTAAATGTTTTGTGCTGATTGACTTAAAAATAGGCGAATTAAAACACCAAGATTTAGGGCAAATGCAAATGTATGTCAATTATTATGACCGAGAAATGCGTTTGGAAGACGAAAATAAAACGATAGGAATTGTACTTTGCCAAAATAAAAGCGATTTGGTTGTTGAATATACTTTACCAGAAAATAATGAGCAAATTTTTGCCAGTAAATACAAAACAATTCTGCCAAGCAGAGAAGATTTAATACAATTAATTTCGGAATCAAGATAATGAAAGACGAAGAAGACGATAACATAGTACCAGAAGGTCAAGAGGAGGAAAATACAGTTGGAGAAGATGCTTTTGAAGATATAATTTCTACAGGAGGAAATCATTTTTACGATAATCAAGAAGACGGAAACGATACTATTACCAAAGTTACGGGAATGTACAAGGACTGGTTTCTGGATTATGCTTCGTATGTAATTTTGGAGCGCGCTGTTCCGGCGATTGAAGACGGTTTTAAACCTGTTCAACGTCGTATCATGCATTCTTTGAAAGAATTAGATGACGGCCGTTATAATAAAGTGGCCAATGTAGTTGGGCACACCATGCAGTATCATCCTCACGGAGATCAGAGTATTGGTGATGCCATGGTGCAAATTGGTCAAAAAGAATTGCTGATTGACTGTCAAGGAAACTGGGGTAATATCCTAACAGGAGATGGTGCTGCAGCTTCTCGTTACATTGAAGCGCGTTTGTCTAAATTTGCTTTGGAAGTTATTTACAGTCCAAAAATTACCGATTGGGGCGTTTCGTATGATGGACGAAGAGCGGAACCGAACAATCTTCCGGTGAAGTTTCCGTTGCTTTTAGCACAAGGAGCCGAGGGAATTGCAGTAGGTCTTTCGACGAAAGTGTTGCCACATAATTTCAATGAATTAATCGATTCTTCGATAAAAATATTAAAGGGAAAACCTTTTACACTGTATCCGGATTTTATGACACAAGGTATTGCTGATGTGTCGAATTACAATGATGGATTACGTGGCGGACGTATTCGCGTACGTGCCAAAATTGGTCAGCTTGATAAAAATACGTTGGTGATTACCCAAATTCCGTTTTCTACAAATACGACAACTTTGATTGATAGTATTTTGAAAGCGAATGAAAAAGGTAAAATCAAAATCAAGAAAATTGAAGATAATACGGCGGCTGAGGTAGAGATATTAATTCACCTTTTTCCGGGTGTGTCTCCTGATAAGACTATCGATGCCTTGTTTGCTTTTACGGCTTGTGAAACTTCGGTAGCGCCATTAGGTTGTGTGATTGAAGATAATAAACCGTTGTTTATTGGGGTTTCTGAAATGTTGAAAATATCAACGAACAGAACCGTTGAATTGTTGAAAAGTGAACTCGAAATTCAATTGAGTGAACTAGAGGAACAATGGCATTTTCTTTCTTTGGAACGTATTTTTATAGAAAATAAAATCTATCGGGACATCGAAGAAATGACGACTAAAGAAACAGTAATTAAAGCCGTTGATGATGGTTTAAAACCACATACAAAACACTTAAAACGTGCCGTTACCGAAGAAGATATTCTGCGTTTGTTGGATATTCGAATTATGCGTATTTCCAAATTTGATAGCAATAAAGCACAAGATAAAATAGAATCGCTGGAAGGTGATATCGAGCAAGTAAAACACAATTTAGAACATCTGATTGATTTTGCGATTGCCTATTTTACCAAATTAAAAGAGAAGTACGGAAAAGGACGCGAACGACAAACAGAGCTGCGAATTTTTGATGATATTGAAGCTACGAAAGTGGTTTTAAGAAACACTAAATTATACGTCAATAAAGAGGAAGGTTTCGTGGGAACCAGCTTGAAAAAAGACGAATACGTTACGGATTGTTCTGATATTGATGATGTAATTGTTTTTCTTCGTGATGGAAAAATGATGATTACCAAAGTCGATGCGAAAACATTCGTGGGTAAAGATATTATTCACATTGCTATTTTTGACAAAAGTGATAAGCGCACTATTTACAACATGATTTATCGTGACGGCAAATCAGGGCCTTCATATATAAAAAGATTCAATGTTTCAGGAGTTACCAGAGACAAAGCATACGATTTAACCAATGAAACAGCAGGTTCTCAAGTCGTTTATTTTTCGTGTAATCCAAATGGTGAAGCAGAAGTAATTACTATTTTACTGCGTCAAGTAGGAACTGTTAAAAAACTAAAATTCGATATTGATTTTGCTAGTTTGGCTATAAAAGGACGTGCTTCTAAGGGGAATTTAGTAACCAAATATCCTATCAAAAAAATAGAATTGAAGGAGAAGGGGATTTCTACTTTATTACCACGAAAAGTTTGGTTTGACGAGACTGTTCAACGATTAAATGTAGATGGGCGAGGCGAATTACTTGGAGAATTTAGACCAAGTGACAAAATTTTAATTATTTCGCAAACTGGAAAATTAAAAGCAATTACACCGGAGTTATCAACACATTTTGACGAAGATATGGTGATTTTAGAAAAATGGATTCCTAAAAAACCAATTTCAGCCATTTATTATGATGGCGAAAAAGAGCGGTATTATATCAAACGTTTTTTGGTGGAAACCGAAAATAAAGAGGAGAGTTTTATCACAGAACATCCAAATTCTCAATTAGAAATCGTTTCCACAGATTACCGTCCTGTCGCAGAACTGATTTTCCCAAAAATAAAAGGAGTTCAAAAAGAGACTATAACGGTAGATATAGAATCGTTTATTGCGGTAAAAGGATTCAAAGCTATGGGAAATCAATTGACAACCGATAAGTTGAAACAAGTAAACCTGCTGGAACCTTTGCCTTATGATATTCCTGTAGAAGTTATTCCAGAGGATTTAGAGGTGAGAGGGGATACAAATGCAGATGATTCATCGATTCAGTTAGACGATGATGGTCAAATAACGTTAACTTTAGAATGAAAAAAAAGCTTCCAAATTTGGAAGCTTTTTTTATGAATTTTAAAGTTGATTACTTTACTTTTTTATTTTTTGTCATTTTCATATTCAGTACTTCTACTAGTAAGGAGAAGCTAATAGCAAAATACAAATAACCTTTTGGAACAGGAGTTACGTGGCTTCCAAAGATTAAAGCATTCGATAAATGAGCGCTTTCTGTTAGCAGCATCATACCTATTAATATCAAAAAAGATAAACCCAGAATTTGAATAGAAGGATGTTTGTTGACAAAATTCCCAACAGGTACAGCAAACTGCATCATGATTAATACCGAAATAACTACAGCAGTGATCATAATATAAAGAGCTCCTTCAACTCCATTTGTCATTCCAACGGCTGTTAAAATACTATCGAAAGAAAAAACCAAATCAATCAAGATAATTTGAAAAATTACATTTTGAAACGATTTTGTTGCCGCTTTTCCTAATTCTTTTTCTTCGTGTCCTTTCTCATCTACTTTTTCCCTAATCTCATTGGTGCTCTTATAAATTAAGAACAATCCACCACTTAATAAAATGAGACTTTGTCCTGTTATTCCAGCAGAAAACCAACTCAAATCAATATGAAACCAAGGCTCTTTCATTTGTATCAATAAATTAATACCAAACAAAAGCGCTATTCTCATAAACATAGCTAGGAACATTCCTATTTTTGTTGCTCTTTTTCGTTGCTCTACAGGTAATTTTCCTGTTGCAATTGATATGAAAATGATGTTGTCTATTCCCAGTACGATTTCAAGAAATGTCAATGTTAAAAGGGCTATCCAAGCATCAGGATTTAAAAATACTTCCATGTTAGAGCGTTATAGGTGATACAATTTAATCGGTTATTTTGGTAACGGTGCCTCTTTGTTTTGCATCAGAGCCAACCATTCCAAACTCAAAGGTATAGGAATTTTTTGTAGTTGTCAAGATTTTCATTCCAATAGCTTTTTCTTCGGCCCTATTTTTTGGGTGTAATTTAAGCAAAACATATTCACAATCATTTACCCATCGTATGGATGCAGTATCTGTCTTTCCTTCAAAAGTTTCAATTTCAATGCTGTCGTTGCGCTCAAAAAGAGTAGTTTTTTTGACACCTTCGACCTCGTAATCAAACTTAAATTTTCCGGTTTTAAAGTCCTTACAGTTGCGTTCTGCATCGTAACACGATAGTAAGAGCAGTAGTGCGGGAAGTAAAATTATTTTTTTCATTTTTTTTGGAGCTATTTCCTGCTATTCGTTGCAATCTTTTCATCGGCTAAAAAGCCTCAAAAAAGGATTTCCACTGCTATCAGGGCTAATTTATATTTGGTATTGAAATTGCTTTTTTATACAGTCAAGATATTGTTTATTTGTTTCTAGGATTAGACTATTTTAATATCATACTTGTCTAAAAGACCAATAATTCCTGCTGTCGAAAACTTCGCTTTTTTCATCGGATTAAATTCCGGATCAATTTTATAATTGTAAGCTGATGTAAAATCAACTCCTGCCAATTGCGTTTCATTAAAAATTGTGTTATCTAAATTACATTCTTGAAACACTGAATTCGTAAGATTAGCACCGCTAAAAGTAACCTCTTTCAAAGAACAGGAATTGAACTTTGTTTTCTGTATTTTTTTATCCGCAAACGAAGCGAAATCTAAAACACATTGTTCAAAATGTACTGCAAACAAGAAATCAGTACACGTATTGAAATGGATGCCAAGTAATTTACAGTTTTTGAAACTAACGGTTTTTAGGCTAGTTCCCGTTAAATCAGTCATGGATAAATTGCAATCGATAAACTCGCAATCCATAAAAGTATTGTTCGAAAAATTACTGCTCGAGAAATCGCAATTCTTAAATATACAATCTTCAAATTCGCGATTGTTAATTCTTTTTCCAACCCAGATGACTTTATCAAATGTTTTTTGAATGTGAATGAGATCTTCCATCAGTCGTTAAATAAACTTTTCATAATAAATTTTAAACCGGCATACATTAAATACATGGCAGCACCACATGCAAGAATACCAATTGCTAAAACGAGGTAATGCCAGTTGTTTTCTTTATTCATAAAGGCATTATAAATTACCGCTGGACCCAAGAATAATAGGGGTAAAGCACCTGCAAGATATTTTATTCCTTTTGATAATAGTTCTTTATTCGTGGCCATTTATTTATGTTTGTATTGATAATAAAGTGAGAAAATAAAATTCATAACTGTTTGAAAAATCATTAAATATAAGAATAAAAAAATGGTTTTTAGTCCTAAAGGATCCGTTTTAAAAAAGTAAAAAATAGAATGAAAAATCAAAAAGAAATATACTGCTACTAAAAAAATATTTAACAAGGAAAAGATCTTGATGTACTTCCATTTTCGTAATAAATAGATGATAATGATCCATAGAATGGGTAGCAATGACAATCCAAAATAAAAAAGGAATACCATTATTTAGACTGGTAAAAATCAACAGCTTTTCTTACGCTGCCGTATTTTTGTAATAGTTCACTAGCTTCATCATAAGGCACTTGAATTTCTTCCATTATCATTTTTACCCCACGATCTAACAGTTTGCTGTTGCTGAGTTGCATGTCGACCATTTTGTTTCCCTTTACTTTTCCTAATTGAATCATCGTGGCAGTGCTAATCATGTTGAGGACTAGTTTTTGTGCCGTTCCTGCTTTCATGCGGGAACTACCAGTCACAAATTCTGGTCCTACAATTACTTCTACAGGGAATTTTGAAGTTTTAGAAAGCGGACTTCCAGCATTACAAGAAATGCTTCCCGTAGTAATGTTATTTTCGTTGCAAGATTGCAAACCACCAATAACATAAGGCGTAGTTCCTGAGGCGGCAATGCCAATAACGACGTCATTTTCATTTATATCGAAAGCTTTCAAGTCAAAGCAGGCTTGTGTGGTGTTGTCCTCTGCATTTTCTACTGCTTTGCGAATAGCAGTATCGCCACCGGCAATAATCCCGATTACTAAATCAAAAGGAACGCCAAATGTAGGCGGACATTCTGAAGCATCGAGTATTCCTATACGTCCTGATGTTCCCGCACCAATGTAAAATAAACGTCCGCCGAGTTTCATTTTAGCAACAATTTCGGTTACTAATTTTTCTATTTGGGGCAATGCTTTTTCAACTGCGAATGGCACCGATTGATCTTCCTGATTGATATTAGATAACAATTCTTGAATCGACATTTTTTCTAAATGTTCGTATTTTGAAGATTGTTCGGTGGTTTTTGTGAAGGTCATTTTTCTTATAATTGGATAACTCCAAAATTAACCTTTTTTATCACAATCTCTAAATTTTCTATTTTTAGTTTCAGGTTTTAGAAGTTTCAGGTTTCTTTAGTTTTATAAAGTTGGAGTAATTTTTCCAGTTTTAATTTCTAATTCAGCGAATGGATTTCAAATAGTTGTCACGTGAACTAAAATACTATATTTGTTTAAATATTATAAGTTAAATGGATAAATTAAGCTTACTGCAGGGCATTGGTCGGATCTCCGTTTTTGTTTCTTTATTGCTTGCATTTTTTTTAGTAACGGTTAAAACCAAAAATAAATTAGCAAATCGTTTATTTGCTTGTTTTTTTATTTTTTCAGCGATTGATCTTTCTGGTTTTTTTATTGATGCGGTTACTCGTATTGAGTTGAATTTAGAGATTTTTAGATCTACAGCCTGTTTGTTTGGAATGCCTTTATTTTATCTTTCGGTACTGGCAGTCTGTTATTCTGATTTTAGATTAAAGTGGAAGCACGCATTGCATTCAATTCCTTTTTTATTGGTCAATTTGGTTTTTATTCCAAGGATTTATCTTAGTAACTACATAGAAAGAGACACATTTGTTACAATACTTAATCAAATGCCAGAGATATACTTCATTCAGATTTTAATTGAATTTCAATATGTATTTTATATCGTCAGTGTTTTTATAATTTTAAAAAAGTATAAAGAAATCTATTTAGAAAATTATGCTGATTCGAGTACTGCGACTTATAAATGGCTTTTTCAGATAACCTGTGTTTTGCTTATCGCACATTCTATTGTGGCATTAAAAAATGTATTGCGTTATAGCGGTTTCAGAGAGATATTTCTTTGGACAAATGTACTTGTAGGGGCTATTGCTTTGCTAATAACATGCTGGTTTATAATGAAAGCGCTCAATCATCCCGAACTTTTTAGAGGCGTTAATTCTAAATTACAATTGGCAAAAGACATTTTGCCCGAACTCGAAGAAAAAACAGCATCTAAAAATGTACAAGACGATGCGATTTACAGTCAAATTTCGACATTGAAACAATATATGGCTGAGGAAGAGCCTTTTCTCGATCCATCGCTAACCATTCAGGAGCTTGCCAATCAAATTGATATTCCGGTTCGGGATTTATCTGTTTTAATTAATCATCATATGGATCAGCACTTTTTTGATTTTGTCAATGAACATCGTATTCAAAAAGCGATGGGTATTTTGAAAGATCAGTCTAGGAGTCAGGTTACCGTTCTGGAAATTTTATATGAAGTTGGTTTTAACTCCAAATCTTCTTTTAATACCTCTTTTAAAAAGCACACCAATTTGACGCCCACTGCTTATAGAAACGCTTTGTAATGAGTGGTTTGTAAAAAGTCGTACTTCATGCCTGATAAAGTCGAACTGATTTTCTGAATAGAAATTGGTTCGACTTTTTTTTGTCGGTCGAATTCTGAAAATTTCTAAGGCAACTTTGCTTCAAATTAATCGAAACAAGTTTTAAAATTAGAAATCATGAAAAAAGTAAATCTCCTTGCCTTTTTATTATTGCCTTTATTTTGTTTAGCTCAAGCATCATGTAAATTAAAAGGAAAAATAGTAAGCGAAACAATTCCATTAGAATGGGCAGATATTTCCATATCGAATTCAGAAGGAAAAATTATAGACGGCGCAACCTCTAAGCAAGATGGTAGTTTTGAAATCAACATTAAAAAAGGATCTTATAAAATTGGAATCACCCTTTTAGAATTTACAGATTATGAAAAAGAGTTTACAATAATAAGTGATATGGATTTAGGAACAATCATTTTAAAAGAAAGCGCAACCGGTTTGAAGGAGGTTATCATTCAATCTAAAAAGAAAACAATCGAGCAGAAAACGGATCGATTGGTTTATAATCTTGAAAACAATGTTACAACAGTTGGCGGAGACGCTTTAAGTGCCATTAATTCGGCTCCCGGAGTTGTCGTTCAGAATAACACAATTAATATATTAGGAAAAGGAACATCCCGCGTTATGATAGATGGACGAATGATTGAATTAGTAGGTGAGGAACTGAATAATTTTCTGAAATCAATTTCGGCTAGTGATATTAAAAATATTGAAATTATCAGCAATCCGCCGGCAAAATATGATGCCGAAGGAACAGGTGGATTGATTAATATTATTATGAAAAAAGGAGTTCGTGATTCCTGGAAAAACACGACTACAGTTTCTTATGATCAAAATAAATATAGTATTTATACTTTTAGAGATAACTTTTTTTACAATAAAAATAAGTTTAGATTTTCTGCCAGCATTAATGCAAAAACAGGTTATTTGAATGCTACAGATGATTTAAAAATGTATTTTCCTGATGGACTTTCCCATATGAAAAGTACAACAAAGGTAAAAACTGAAAATCTTTCCGGGAAATTGGCTATAGATTATGATCTTTCAGAACGTACTACTATTGGATTTCAATATTTAAACGATAGAAATAACCCTGATTTTAAATCGGATATTAGAATTGAGGGTTACAATACTCAAAATGAATTGGATAATGTTACACTGAACAATAGCTTCACTGATAAAGGATCAAAAAATCAAACGTATAATGCACATTTGATTACGAAACTAGATTCCTTAAAAAGGAAGTTATCTTTTGATGTTGATTATTTTAATTACAGTTCAAAATTCGATAGAAACTTTGTCGCTAATAATTTCACGCCAGATATGATATTTGTTGATATAAATCAGTCGGGAAGAAACATTTCGAATCAGGATATTGACAATTGGAGTCTTAAGGCTGATATGGAACATCCGCTTCAAGCGTTGAATTTGTCTTATGGTACAAAAATGAGTTTTACAAATAGTGTAAGTGATGTACTTTATTACAATACAATTACAGGAACTCCAGAATTAGATTTGAATCAATCCAACCGATTTAAATACAATGAAACCAATCAGGCGGTTTATGTAAATGCGGATAAAAAACTCAATGAAAAATGGAATTTCCAAATGGGATTAAGATTGGAGAACACGCAAACAAATGGATTTTCTGAAACTTTAAATCAGGAAACAGAAAATAATTATTTGAAATTATTCCCAACGTTTTATGCTTCTTACAAGAAAAACGAAAACAATACTTTTAGTTTGAATTATGGAAAAAGAATCAACAGACCACGTTTTGATTTACTGAATCCGTTCAGAATTTACATAAACAGCAATAGTTATTCTGAAGGAAATCCGTTTTTAAGACCTTCATTTAGTGATAATTTTGAGTTGGCACATACTTATAAAGAGATTTTAAGAACAAGTGTTTTTGTCAATGCAATTACAAACGGTTATGGAGTTTTGTTTACATCAAACCCGGAAACCAATACACAGATTGTAACCCGTGAGAATTATTTTAAAAATTTAAATTATGGATTAGGGGAAAGTTACTCGGCTAGTTTTACAGATTGGTGGTCTAGTGAAAATTCATTGTACTTTTTGGGAGCAAAAACAGAATTTATTAAACATATCAATGCTACACCATCAAACAGTTTACAAATTGATTTTTCTACAAATAATACTTTTTTATTAAGTAAAACGACAAAATTGCAAATCGATTTTACGTACACAACGCCTTTTAAATCCGGTTTATATGAAGTAGGATATGCCTCGAGTTTTGATATTAGTTTCAAACAGGATTTTTTTAATAAAACCATGCAGATTGCATTGTTGGCAAATGATATTTTTAATACCTCTTATTTAAAAGACTTTATTTCAGTTATAAACGGTGTAAAACAGGTGTATGAGCAGCAAGAAAGTAATCGATTTGTACGTCTATCTATGGTTTATAATTTTGGAAACAAAAAGATCAATGTACAACAGCGTGATTTTGGGAATAAGGAGGAGAATAAAAGAACTGAAGGTAATTAGAAAATTAAAAGCTAAGAAACAGAAATCTGTTTCTTAGCTTTATAAATTTATATAAAATAAGCCAATGCAATTCCTATCACAATCATCGAAACCTTGGCAATATTGAACTTGTGTCCTTCGCTGCTTTCGAAAATAATGGTTGATGAAATGTGAAATAATATTCCTATTACGATGGCAGTGATTTCAGTATAATACACCTTTAATATTGGCAAATAATCAGATAAAAAAGTTCCCAGCGGAGTCATTACGGCAAAGGTAGTCATAAAGAAAAAAATAGCTTTTTTATCGAGACTAGCATTGATAAAAAAAGTAGTCAAAATAATAGCAATAGGCAAATGATGGATGGCTATTCCTATTGCTAGATCCTTGTGATGGCTTACAGGAAATCCTTCTAGAAAGGCATGAATACAAAGGCTAACAAAAAGTAACCATGGAATTTGCATCATTTTTTCGTGTCCGTGTACATGACCGTGTTCTGCACCTTTGGAGAAAAATTCCAAGATGATTTGAAATAAAATTCCCAACATGATAAAGAGCCCAATGTGTGAATTTTTACTTTCGTAAATTTCAGGTAATAAATGCATAACCGTTAAGGAAAGCAGGAAAGAGCCACTAAAAGCCAATAGCAATTTGAGGTTGGTTTTATTCTTTGGTCGTATAATCAATGCGGTAATATAACCTATGATTACGGAAAGTAATGGTAAAAGATAATTCATTATTATTTAAAAATCATGATTAGGCGTTCGCTATCAGTCTTGTGGAATTTTTTCAGTTTGTAATCGCCAAAAATGTCCAATAGATAAATTCCGGCTTCCTCCATTAACTCCTCGAAATCTTTTAGGGTCAGGGCTTTTACTTTTTCGGTAAAATGAAATTTTTGTCCTTTGTCTTCAAAATCAATTTCTTTATAAATATGACCGTCTTTCAAATAACGTTTAATATAAAAATCAATTCCTTCGACTGTTTTGGTCTCCTCGGGAACTAATGTCTCGAGCACTTGGGCAACATTCATAAAATCGATAACTGCAAATCCATATTCAGATAAGCTTTCTTTTATGGATTTTAACGTAGTTAAATTGTCTTCATCGTTTTCAAAATAACCAAAGCTGGTAAACAAATTAAAAATAGCATCGAACTTTTCTTCAAATGGTTCTCGCATATCATGCACTTTGAAGTGAAGGCTATCGTTCGTGTTTTTAGCAGCTTCAAGAATACTGTTCTCTGATAAATCTGCTCCTAGAACCGTAAAACCCAATTGATTTAAGTAAATAGAATGACGGCCTTTGCCACAGGCTAAATCCAGCACGTTTGCCTTTTCTGGAAGATTGAGATAATGGGTAAGGTTATCCATGAAAACCTGAGCTTCTCTATAATTTCTATCTTTGTAAAGGATGTGATAATACGGGCTGTCAAACCAAGAGGTATACCAGTTTTCTGTTGATTTCAATTGATTTTCAATAGGAGGATTTTGCGCTGCAGACATTTATTCTTTTTCAATTAATTCGATTCAGGCAAATTTAGTGTATTTTTGCAACGAATACTTGATTTTACAATGGAAAATAATTATAAAATGGTTGCCAAAACCTTTTTTGGTTTTGAAGAAATATTAGCAAAAGAATTGCAAATGCTGGGCGCTCAAAACGTAGAGCAAGGAGTAAGAATGGTTAGTTTTAAGGGCGATAAAGGGTTTATGTACAAAGCAAATTTGTCGTTACGCACCGCATTAAAAATTCTAAAACCGATTTATTTTTTTAAAGCCAATAACGAACAAGCTTTGTATAAAGGGATTTCTGGTGTGAATTGGTCAAAATTGATTGGAGCCAATCAAACATTTGTAATAGGTACCACTGTGCATTCAGAATACTTTAATCACTCTGAATTTGTGTCTCAAAAATGTAAAGATGCTATCGTAGATCAGTTCAGAGAACGAACTGGGCAACGTCCGAGTATCGATAAAGTGCATCCAGATTTAAGAATTAACGTCCATATTGATAAAGACCAAGTATCGGTAGCTTTGGATACTTCCGGAAATGCCTTGAACCAACGTGGGTATAGAACGGCTACTAATATTGCACCTATAAACGAAGTATTGGCTGCCGGAATTTTATTGCTTTCGGGTTGGGATGGCCAAACAGATTTCTTAGATCCAATGTGTGGTTCGGGAACATTCTTAGCCGAAGCAGCCATGATTGCCTGTAATATCCCAGCAAATATTAACCGTAAAGAATTTGCGTTCGAAAAATGGAATGATTGGGACAATGATTTGTTCGATGCAATTTCAGATAGTTTATTGAAGCGTGTTCGCGAATTTCATTACACCATAAAAGGCTACGATAAAGCACCTAGTGCGGTTCAGAAAGCCAAGGACAACATCAAAAATGCTAATCTGGACGAATATATTTCTATCGAAGAACAAAACTTTTTTGATACTGAAAAAACTTCAGAAGGGAAGTTACATATCGTTTTCAATCCCCCGTATGATGAGCGATTGGACATTCATATGGAAGAATTCTACAAAAATATTGGGGATACTTTAAAGAAAAATTATCCTGGTACTAATGCCTGGATGATTACAGCCAATCTAGAAGCATTGAAATATGTGGGATTAAAACCTTCGAGAAAAATTAAACTTTTTAATGCTGGTTTAGAAGCTCGTTTGGTAAAATATGAAATGTACGAAGGAAGCAAGAGAACGAAATTTCAGGTAGTAACTGATAGTGTTGAGTAGGCATTATTCAAATTTTTACTTTCGACCTTTTGACTTTACAACTTTAAGACTAAAAAAATGACCAAATTACAAATACGAGCTTTTCTTTACCAATTGGGATGCTTTGCCATATTGTTTATCTCTGTTCGCTACATCGTAGCGCATTATACTAATTTAACGAGTTTCTGGATTCCATTGACCGCCTTTATCATTGGAACTATTATAGCTCCTAAATTCCAAGCTGTAAAAACCAAAGACGGAGAAAAATTATTTATGAAATGGATTTTCATGAAAGGAATTAAGGAAATAGGATAGTATATGTTTATTCTAACAACAAAAAAACCGCAAAGATTATTATTTCTTTGCGATTTTTTTTTATTCTTAATTCGTAATTATTTTTCCTTAGTTTTTTTAGCAACCGCAACAGGTTTTACTTTTTTCTTGTAAATGGGAACAAAATAAGTTACCGTGTAGTTAAAACCTACACCAAAACGTCCATCGTAGGTTCTATTGAATCCAGGAATGTATAAGTTGGAGAAATTCTCAGGTTCTTTATTAG
This sequence comes from Flavobacterium frigidum, assembly GCF_048286735.1. Taxonomy (GTDB): domain Bacteria; phylum Bacteroidota; class Bacteroidia; order Flavobacteriales; family Flavobacteriaceae; genus Flavobacterium. Next base: position 163,452 of record NZ_JBLVPU010000005.1, read on the forward strand.
TTACCAATCTATTCAGTCGAAGACTAAAGCCCAAAAAGACATTATTAAATACTTTCGCTTTTACTCCAGCTACAACTTCTATCCAACTGGCCGTTAACCCATCGTATTTTTGACCGGATTCAATAACTGGTGCTTCACCAAAATAAGGATTTGCATTGTAGATGCGATAACTGTTTAATTGCTGGTTAAAAGTACTGAAACCATATCGCATTCCTATGGAAATAATATTTTCCATGTCCAGCCAGTTTTCATATGCATTGTAATCAAAACCTGCTTTAATGTAAGAACCTTTTGTAGTAAAATTGAGGCGGTCGTCATCGGTAGTTTTATTTTCGTTTCCAAGTTCGGCTGCCAAAAAATATTTTTTGGTCAATCTGTAATCTCCCACAAACTCAATTCCTTTATAATCTTTGTCATATAAAGCACGAGTCAGCTTATACAAATCTATTCCTACACGAACGCCGTAGCGATTGGTTTTAACGGGAATCGAATCATTCTTTTTAATGTCAGGACTAATTTTCACTAGTGGTAAAGGCGCTTCGGGAATCCTTTCGTTATTCACGGGACTTTTTGGAGTACTTTTAGCAGGCGTTGTTTCTTGTGATTGTGCAAGAGTCAGCCACCATAGAAGACAAAAACTAAAAAAAGATTTTAATGTGTGTTTCATTTTCGTTTTCTATAATATTTTTTTCGACCGAGATAAATTTAATCCATTTTTGATCTGCTGCTGTGCCATCTGTATGCGTGTAGGGATTGGTTGCGTCTAATGTAAAAGTCGTTTTGTAACCGCAAGCTCTGGAAACAAATATTTCCTGAGTTGCATAATCAAATTTTAAATTATCTACGTTTACTAAGGCCGCATTTGTATTGCCAGAATTCAAAGTCAAACTATAACCAGTGCTGGTTCCTACAGTTTTCAAGGGAATCGAAATGGTATTGCCATTTGTAGTTGGACTACCATTAAAAACTATTCCATCCGTCATGCCTTCACCTACCACTTTTAAATTCGTTACGTTTTTTAAAACCGAAGGATTCGAAAAATCGTAAAAACCAATCACAATTCGCGGTGTTGTTGGTGTATTTGCATCGCATATATCATCTTTCTCACAACTGGAGAAGGATAGTGCTACTGCAAATACCAGTAAAATTATTTTTTTCATTTACATTTTTTTGTGGAAACCGATTCGTAATTAGTATGCGTAAGAAAATTTTGGAATGTTAAAATCAATTTCAAAAGCAATTTTTAAAATCTACAATCAAAAATCGTTAATCTACAATCAAAAATCAATTATCTTCTTTCTAAAAGTACAACATTTTCCACGTGATGCGTTTGCGGAAACATATCTACAGGACGCACTCGGGTTACTTTATACTTCTCGTCCATTAAGGCTAAATCACGTGCTTGTGTAGCCGAATTGCAACTTACATAAACCACTTTTGCAGGAGCAATTTTCATGATTTGTTCAATCACATCTTTGTGCATTCCATCTCTTGGTGGATCTGTGATAATCACATCAGGATGACCGTGTTGTGCAATAAATGCATCATTAAACACCACTTTCATATCTCCTACAAAGAATTCACAATTTGTGATTTCGTTGCGTACAGCATTTTCTTTAGCATCTTTTATCGCATCGGGAACACTTTCTACACCAATTACTTTTTTCGCTTTTTTCGAAACAAACTGTGCAATAGTACCCGTTCCTGTGTATAAATCATACACAATTTCATTTCCGGTTAATCCTGCAAAGTCTCGAGTGATTTTATACAATTCATACGCTTGATCAGAATTAGTTTGGTAAAAAGATTTGGCATTAATGCTAAATTTTAAACCTTCCATTTCCTCCAAAATATAATCTCTTCCTTTGTATAATTTGATATCCGTATCATATAAAGTATCGTTTGCTTTATTATTGATAACGTATTGCAAGGAAGTTATTTGGGGGAATTTTTCGTAAAGATGGTCCAAGATTAATTCTCTATTCGCTTTGTCGTTTTCAAAAAACTGAATCAAAACCATAATTTCTCCTGTTGAGGCCGTGCGCAACATCAACGTACGCAATAACCCAGAATGTTCTCTCGGGTTAAAAAACGTTAATCCGTTTTCATTTGCAAAATCCCTTACTTCGTTTCTTATCGCATTTGATGGATCTTCTTGCAAATGACATTTGTTGATATCCAGAATTTTATCCCACATTTTCGGAATATGGAAACCAAGTGCATTTCTGTTTCCTAAATCTTCAGTACTGCCAATTTCCTTTTCGGTCAACCAGCGACTGTTCGAAAATGAAAATTCCATTTTGTTTCTGTAAAAAAACTGTTTCTCTGAACCTAGAATCGATTCAAATTCTGGAAGCTCCACTTTTCCAATGCGTTGTAAATGATTCAGCACCTCATTTTGCTTGTAATACAACTGTTGGCTGTACTTCATATTCTGCCATTTACAACCACCACAAACACCAAAATGCTCGCAAATTGGTTCAATTCTATGTTCAGAAAATTCATGAAAGTGAACTGCTTTTCCTTCGTAGTACGCCTTACGTTTCTTGAACGTTTGCACATCAACCACATCGCCAGGAACGACATTTGGGATAAAAATTACTTTACCATCCGGCGCCTTTGCTACCGATACGCCTTTTGCACCAGCATCAAGGACTTTTATTTGATGAAAGACAACTTTGTCTGTATTTTTCTTAGCCATAGCGCAAAAATAAGCGTTTGAATGGTTTTATAAATTCAAATTGGGAATTTTTTTTAAAATCACCTAGTTTTATTTGTGCCTTTTCCTGCTTTTCGTTGCAAATCCTCGTTTCAGCAGCTCAAAACCGGCGGTAAAAGGAGCTTGCTGCGGTCGCTCTTTTCTCGCACGGTTTTTTACGCTCCTACAACTTCGGGATTTTCACTACAATCAGGGGCAGCGTGTGACTAATGGAATCAATCAAGGCGCTACTTTTTCTGTTGTTTTTCACTATAAATTTTGACTGGCAAAACATACTATAGATTCACCTATGGTTCATTTTTTTTCAACCCAAATTTACGAAGGCCTTTCAATACTCATCAAAATTTTATATCAGTAGCGGTGTAGATTATCAAGTAGATTATGTAAATTATGTAATGTTTTAATTTAATTGAATAACAATTCCATTCAATTGTATTAATAAATTTGTTTTAATATCATTATTAACATAATTTTTGTCATTAATTTAAAAACAATTAACATGAAACAAATACAAAACAGCAGCACAAATTTTAAAAAAACTTTAGCAATAGCTTCACTTTTCTTATTTCAAGGGATCGCACAGGCGCAAGATAAAGAAGTAGATGTAAATTTGAATTTAAACGATGGAGGAAATAATTGGTATGCAGAACCATGGCTTTTAGTTGTAGGTGCGGCCGTTTTCATAATTATTATAGTTGCGCTATTAAGAGGTAAAAGCAGTAACTAAAAAACACATCACATAGTATTGATTTGAGTTTTAAATCGGTATAAATTGACCTAATAGTGGTTTAATTTATACCGATTTTTTATTTTTTCATGCCAAACCAAATACTGTAGCATTATTCTTTTGCAGTTTATACTTATTTCATTTATTGCTGTAGTGCAACATCGTAATTTTATAAAATAGATCTAATCTAATAATTATATTTATTTGTAATACAGTTTAAAACGAATGGATTATAGTTTATGTGGACACTTCTAGAAACTTTTAAAGTCAATAGACAGAATCCGCATGCTATTGATGTCGTTTTGTTTAATGATTTTTTAAATTAACGTTAAATATCAAGCTCTTGAAAGGGTTTCTTTTTTAAAAAGCTTAAATTTGAGTACATATAAAATAGATATTATGAAAAGAAACGCAACAGCAGTCTGGAATGGTTCACTCAAAGAAGGAACCGGAAAATTAACCACACAAAGCACCACTCTAAACGATACGCAATATTCCTTTAAATCTCGTTTTGAAGAAGGCGTAGGGACAAATCCCGAAGAACTGATTGCAGCGGCTCATTCAGGTTGTTTTACAATGCAACTTTCGGCATACATTACCGAAGCTGGTTTTGAAATTGAAACTATCGACACCAAATGCGATATTGATTTGGTCGACGGAACAATTTTAACGTCACATTTAACGGTTCAGGCAAAAGTCACTGGAATAACTGATGATGCTTTTCAGCAATTGGTAACTAAAGCTGAGAAAAATTGTCCTATTTCTAAAGTATTGAATGCAGCAATTTCAAGTACAGCCACTTTAGGATAATCAAAATATTGTCTTGTCCTGAATAACCGATACAGATTATTAGATAAAAATATTTAATTAAACACTTGCAAAAACGTTTTTGCAAGTGTTTTTTGTTTTATATGTCCTCATTTTAATTTGACTTTG